>JBBRBI010000122.1:0-14608 GCA_038206015.1 Bryobacterales bacterium
ACGGATGGCCTTGATGCACTTTTGCATTTTGACGGGGAGGCGGTCGAGCTCGCGGAGCATGATGGGGAGGGCTGCGGGAGGGCTTTTGATGAAGTCGAGATCCTGGCCGGACATGGCGGTGTTGAGGAGCTTTTCCATGAGCAGGAAGCGGATCTGGAACTGGATGAGCTGGTGGACGAGGGAGCACTCGACTGGGGTGATGGGTTCGAATTCTGCAAGGTAGTTGTCGACGACGGCGAGGCAGAGGTTGTTGTCGTAACAGAATTCCTCGAAATTGGTGAGGCTGTAGAGGCCGTGCTTGAAGGAGTTGGAGGCAGAGCGGGCTTTGCCCTGGGGAGTGCGTGGACCGGTGGAGCGGCGAGCGTTGGCGCGATTGGCGGCCAGGCGGGCGGCGGAGATGGGCGGGGGTGTTTCGGTATCGGTTGTTGGGTTTTCCATGGTTTGAAATTAGCAGGCAAGAAATCGGTGTTTGGGGCGGGCCGTAAGTGTTTTCGTGTTTTTATGGGGTTTTTTGGGTAAAAGAAATCTGAAAAACGCTGTGAACGGGATTTGGTTGCGGCGAGAAATGCCGTCGTTAGCTCAATGTACGGGTGCCCTTGTATGCACTTTTGTAGCAATGTTTGTGGCGTCGAAGTATTATCTAGTCATGCGAGCCGTTTCAGAGAACCCAAATATCCGGATTAGTGCCCGGTCCAAGGAGAGCTTACGGGAGTTGGCTAAACGGGCGGGAAAGCCGATGCAAGCTGTGTTGGACGAGGCGGTGGAGCAGTATCGCCGGGACCAATTTTTTCGGGAGGCCGAGGAAAGTTACATTCGCCTGCAAAACGACCCAAAGGCTTGGAAAGAGCATGTTTCGGAATTGGAACTATGGAGCGGCACGCTGGGTGACGGTTTGGATCGCGATTGATGGCGGAAACGGAGCAAGCGCCGGGTCGGGGGGAGATTTGGTATGCACGGCTGGATCCGGTGGTAGGGCACGAGCAGGGCGGGGCTCGACCGTGCCTGGTGATTTCCGATAACCGGTTTAATGAGAGCCGCGCGAATTTGGTGGTGGTGGTTCCGCTGACGCGCACCGATCGCCAATTGGCGTTTCACGTCCGGATTGAGGCATCGGAAGGTGGGTTGACCGATGTCAGTTTTGCGATGTGTGAGGCGGTGCGATCCATTTCCAAATTGAGAATGGAGCGGAGTTGGGGCAAAGTTGGGGAGGGGATTTTGGCGCAGGTGGAGGATCGGATGCGGTTAGTGCTGCGGCTTTGAGCTGGGGGCTTGGGATGGATCTCAAGCCGAGAGTTGGTCTGGAAGAAATTGGAACTGACGGGCTAGCACAGCGTAGGTTCGTCCTTTTCCATTTTTAGTCTTTGCAGTTTATGTCGCTGTTGGGCTTGTCTTCCAGCGAGGCGCGGGTGTTTTCCGGCTGTCGGCTGGAGCGCTCGTTGGATGGCGAGCCCTTCATCCAGGGGAGCCCTGCGAACATGGTTTGGGCCAGGTATTGATCGGCAGGTTAGGAGAATAGCCAAGATTGACAGGATTAATGATGCTTGGGGCGCTTTTGTTTGGCGACGCCAATGGTACAACCCCGCGTAAGGCGGCTAGCGGATCTCGAGTACCTGGTCGCCCGCCGAGAAGGCCGAATTAATTTCGGGCCACTGGCGGTTGATTGTCTCAATCAGGATTTGCGTGCGGCAGTTTCCTAGCCGGACCCAGAGCAGGCGAGCAGTTGCGCGCGGCAGGCTGGCATAGTGGAGAAAATCCTCATCCTTGCTGATTAAGATCGCACTGTTGACTGAGGCATAGTGCCAGACCTGGGCGTCTGTTGCTTGGGCTAAACCGATGTCAGAGACATGGTGCGCCTGGTCACAGCGAGGCGCGAGAAATCGAGCTAGCGCGAAGGGCAGTTGGTTATCAACCAAGAACCTCATGGCGGTATCACCCGTGCTCAGGAAGCCAAGAGGACCGAGTGGTCGGTCTGGTGAGCAGCATACTCGATAGAGGCGAAGATGTCTTCGCGTTCGAGGAAGGGGTAATCGCCGAGAATTTCGTCAAAAGTTGCGCCGTTTGCGAGAAGCCCGAGAAGATCCGTTACGCGGAAGCGATGGCCACGGATACACGGGCGACCGCCACATTTACCGGGTTCGACAGTGATTCTCTGGAGTCTCTCGGCGCTCATGACCTAAGGATACATGCTTGGGGGTAGTCTGGGGCGGGGTGAGCGCGGACAGGTATCCCGGATCTGTTGCGACGGCGGTATCGGCCTCGTCAGTGTGAGCGGGTGATGCCGCAGGTGTTGGGCGAAGGGGGGCCACGGCTGATATGCGTGATCGAGAGACTTTTCAACGTCTACTGCAAGGATGATGAAAGGCCCAACAGGTCCAACATAACGCCGCTTAACAATCTGATTCTCATCGGCGTCGCGCGCGACTGGATCGCTGCCCCAGCAGTTTGGCTGCGGAACGCTGCGGGATGGCATGTGTTGGCACCTTGGGATTGCTTGCCGAAGCGGCGAGGCTCGGGCTAGGGTGTGATTTCGATGATTTGCAGGTTCTTGAGGCGGTGGACCGATTCTGCGATGAAGGCGGGCGCGAACTTTGGCTTGACGCCGTGGACGGCGGCGACCAGCACGTGCTCTGTTTGATCGACTTGCGGCTCACGATGAGCGTAAACGATCGTGCTCAGGAGTTCCAGATCGGCAGGGGTGTCGTTGCCGAAGTTCTCCGCCACCCAATCGATCTCGGCGCCGTATTGGGTGAGGAAGGCGTCCGCTTGAGCGATGTATTCCGGTGCGACCGCGCCGGGCGAAATCTGGTAGCCGTAACCGCCTCGATGAGTGACGACTGTCGCGACGACGGCTTGGCGGCGCTCCGCCGCACCGAGGTCTGAAAGTACTTGCGAATCGTACGGGCCATAGGAGTAGAGAGTGAAGTTGTAGCCAAGTGGAACGCCTTTGACTTCTTCCAAGAAGTAGAGGAGTTTCATCAGCGACGTGCGGCCCAGTTGCCTGGGGCCGACCTTGTTTGCGAGCGTTGCGATGACGGCAACGCGGTCTTCAGTGGTTGTTGACATTTGTAGTTAGCTCGTCGATGATTCTGATGGCCTGCTCGGCATCCTCCGGCTTGACGAAGAGCAGGATTTCTCCGCTCGATTCCTCAATGCTCTTGACGATCCGCGAGATCTGGCTTAGGGGCCGGACATCAGCAAAAATGCCATTCTGGGCGGGCCGCACTTGCCATTATGTGTTGTTCCGCAAGCACAGCGTCAATTTTGGAATCGACGACGGGATGGGATGCGCTCAAGATCGAGCCAGAAGCCAGCCGATAGCTAGTCTTTTAGGTTTGTGAAGCGGTTGGACTCAGTTTCGGACGGAGCGCGGATGGATTCGGGTTGCGGGGCGGTGCGCTCGTTGCGGGGGGAGCCCTTCATCCAGGCGGGCCAAGTTTCGACGACCTTCGTCATTTCCCGCATGCGCTCGAAAGTTTCGGGTGTCAGTACGCCTTTGTGTTCTTGGTCAGCCATTTGTTCCCTCCACCGGAATTATATCGGAAAGCTCCCGGAATACAAGAAGTTCCCGTTGCAAGTATGAGTTGAGCTGCATCTGGAGCCGGGGTTTGGCGGTGGCGCGGCTCCGCTCACGTATTCGGCCATTCAGCTTGCGCTCTACTGGATAGCCCGTGCTGAGGTTGAGCGAGAAAAGATCGGATGCGGTTGGTAATGCGGGTTTGAGTAGGGGTCGTGGGATGCAGCCGCAAGTGCTGGTGGCGTCCGGGCTTAATTTCCTTTAGTCGTCGCCCGTTTGGCGATTCTCGGGATCGTTCTTCAATTCTTCGAACTCCTCATGGGTCAAGGGTTTTCGTGCCCAATGGCGGACGTGATAAACGGAAACAACACCTTGACCCGGAGATGTCTGCTCTACCCCAAAAAAGACTTGATAAGTCCGGTTCTTGCGACCAAAGAGGAGCACTCGAACGGGCTGCCCAAAATCCTCAGATTCAGGGGCGATCTGACAGCGTTCGGGCATCTGTTTCAGGGTGTCTATCTGATCCATGATGCCGTTGAACCACTTCTCGGCGGTGGCAAAACTACTGCTGTCGTTGATGTGCTCGGCTATTCGGTCGAGGTCATCATAAGCTTGTGGCTGAATCTCAACGTGAAAAGCCATGCTTTTTCCGTAGCTTTTTCTCGGCCTCAGCAAGTGGCGTGCCCTCGCCGCGTTCTGATTGTTCCATTCCTCTGCGGATAGAGGCCAAGGTCTCGGCGCGTTCGAGGCGTTCGAGCATTAACTGATAACTCTCGGCATCTTGTACTACCAACTCAGCACGTCCGTTGACGGTTAGCACCAGCGGAATCTTGCTTTCTTTGAGATGTCCGACGTAGACTTTGATGTTGCGCTGGAACTCCGTGACGGAGCGAACTTCTCTCAAATCGATCATGGGCACCTCGATCATGCTTAAAGCAGATAATTACACGGTAGCATGCCTGCGGGTGATGCCTGTAGAAATCCTCGAACAATTGGCTAATCAGCTGAGATACGAGCACCTGGGGGAACACAGATGTCTTCGCATTTCCAACCGGTCGGCAAGGCACTCCGGGAGATCGTCGACGGCAGACCTACCCTGCGGTTCAGTTCTTCATCGTCCATACAAGTAGCGTGTATACAACTTTGTCCGCGCCGGTTGGACGTGGTACTGCTCAGAGGATAGTGCTGATTCGATGGTGGTCACGAGAACAGTTGCAATTGCAATTGGGAGACTAAACTATGGCGCGAGGGTGGCACGAGCGTTTTTCATCAGCAGGTCGGGATGAGGTGGGTTGCAATCCACCGCAGTCAATAAAAGTCTAGGTCTTCGAAAGCGCCTTTGGATGTCCCGAAGGGCTATGCTTTGGTGTTTGCGGAGCTGCTGGAAGCCGTTTCGGAGGCAGAGCGGCTGGTTTGTGGTTGGGGGGTGGTGCGCTCGTTGCGGGGCGAGCCTTTCATCCATGCGGGCCAAGTGTCGACGACCTTTGCCACCTCCCGCAAGCGTTCAATAGCTTCTGGCGTCAGTACGCCCTTTTGTTGCCGGTCAGTCATTTGTTCCCTCCATTGGAATCATATCGGAAAGCCGTCAAGCGGCCATTTAAGCCGCCGCAGCGGGGCCGAGCCAACACGACCCGATCACCATCAACCGAAATTCTGCCGACCCCAATTTACCGTCCTCAGACGATGCCTACAGGCAGGGATGGGTTAGGCCGGAATCGGCTCGCGTTCGGAGTGGACTTCATCTTCTTTGCCAGCCCAAAGATTGACGTAAGTATAGACGTCGTGAGCCGCTTCGGAGGCGTCTTCGCTTGGCTGCCCCATAAAAATGCCAGCGGCATCTTTGGTGACTTGTTGAGCGTTAATATTTTCGAGCGCGGCGCGGATACGGGAATGGATCGTTGGGGGTACGGAATCCATGCTGGCTAAGACCGCCAGGAGATGGTTCTCACTTGGGGAGAGTTCGATTTTCACCAACTCGTCGAGATTTTTATACAAACGTCGTTCCTCTTCGGACATCATCAGCCTCTATCCCAAGTATCGTCCAAACTTCTTAGGCACGAGCCATAGACAGAGGCCGACGTCAAAGGCTGGAGACCGATAGATGGTCCTAGCGCTTCAAGTGTGGTGCCAGGATCCCGAGCAACTGCTGAACGCTACCGGGAGAAGCTGCGTCGATCGCCAAGTCTGAATCGACCGCAAAACGGTGAAGCGCGTAATCATGAGCTTCCTGGGTCTTCTCATGGAGATGAGAGTTTCCATTCAGGACAATTCCCACGCGACGAATCGCGACGTTCGACTTGAGGGCCTCGCGGCTGTAGTTCCAGTAAGTCTTGGTAATGTCGTTTACGCGATCGGTAACTTCTCGCGGCGTGGCGTGATTCATGTCGACGCCGTCGATGAGCGTCCATGTTCCATTTGAGTTGGTGGCAAGGGCGATTTTTCGAGTGCCGGTGACCGAATGCCCCAGGATGTCCCGGGCGGCGACATTCGTATGGAGGCTGAGTTCCGGAGGAAGGCTTTTGCGCACGAAGGTTTCGATTTCTTTGGCGACGGCGTTCGATTTCTTTTCTCGCGCCTCGGAACCCTTTGCAGGCATCAAGTAGCGATTCGTCAAAAGCTTGAGGATCTGGCCGGTGAGTGGATTGGCGACACTACGATCCTTGGAAGCGAGGATCTGGGGGCCCAGCGCATTGATCGCTGATTCGAATGGTTCCCCCGCAGCGAGCTTTTCGGCCAAGCCTTCAAAGTAGAAGGCGAGGGCCTGGGGATCAGTGTCTGGAAACACCTTGCGGACTTTGACGAACTGCGCGTCGAATTCGACGCGTGGGCGCGAGCCGACGCCGGTGAAGGCGAGAGCGGCAACGATGCGTTCTCCGGCTTCAGGCAGGGGCTGGTAATAGAGCAACCAATACTTGCCAGGGGGCGTTTTTATGTCGAATGCCATACTGTCCTCACAAGCGTATCCAAATTCTGAGCCCGGCGGTGCAGGAGGTCCACGCTGGCATCGTGCCAGGTGACGATGGGAAGTTCTTGGGCGACTGGCAGTACGATCTCCTGTATTTGTCGATGCGACAGCGTCATGATCCGGTTAACGATTTCAAAGGGACCCGCGGCGGGTCTGGACGGACGAAGGAAGTGACCGAGTTGGGCTGTTGGCCAAAGGCGGCTTGGGTCAATGGCACCCGCACTCATGAAAGGGCTTTCGCCAAGCGTGCGAGATTTTTCGAAATCGATCATATAGACGTCGATCGTCCCGTCGCGGACTCCGCCGCCGACCAAATTGCCCATATTGCGGTCGTCGTTGACCAACCAAGTGTCGACCGCCACGACTTCATATAACTGCGAGCGGTTGCGAATTCGTTGCATTTGGCTCAGCCATGGCTCGATCGAGCGTTGGGAAGTTGGGACGGCCTCCACCGCTGCATATCTGTCATCGCCGTAGATTCCGACGTGCGCGGGGGGAACTGTTAGGCCAGCGAGCGCTGCGAGCTTACAGCCGACCACTTCGGCGAATGCGGTGCCCGAGTTCCTGCCTTTGATGAAGTAAGTTTTGCCGTCCTCGCCGACGGCGATCTCTGGAGCGGTGCTGAAAACTTTGCCCAGTTCGCCCATGACGGGCGCATCAATGGTGACTAGTTGGATCAAGTAACTTGGTATTTTAGCAGCCTACGAACCCGGAAGCGGCCCTGATATCCTAATCGATTACCGACATCGCGGCGAATGAACCATGGAGATCATCGATAACATCAATCGCCTACTGGGCGATGATTTGAAGGCAGCAATCGGGCCGGGGGCGCGGCTGAGGATTGCCGCGTCTACGTTTTCGATCTATGCCTATGAGGCGCTGCGAGCGGAGCTGGAACAGATTGATTCGCTTCAATTTCTGTTTACCGCGCCCACGTTTGTTCCTGGCGAGGTTTCCGATCAGTTGCGTAAGGAGCATCGTGAGTTCCATATTCCGCGCCTTGAGCGGGAGCGCGATTTCTATGGCAGTGAATTTGAAATCCGGTTAAAGAACAAGCTGACACAGAAGGCGATTGCCAAGGAGTGCGCGGCCTGGATGCAGCGGAAGGCGAGCTTCCGGTCCAATCGGAGCAAGGCGCCGATGCAACAGTTTGCTTGCCTGGACGGTGTAGACGGGCCGACAGTTTATGCGCCGTTGCAGGGATTCTCCGCCGTCGATCTTGGGTACCAGCCGGGCAACGCCGTGTCGAATCTGGTGAATAAGTTTGGTGCGCCCTTCACGACTACTTATCTGAGTGTGTTCGATCAGATCTGGCAGGACAGCGAGAAGGTTGAGGACGTAACCGCAGCGCTCTGCGAGCATATCGCAGAGGTGTACCGGGAGAATTCTCCGGAGCGGATTTACTTTCTAATGCTGTACAACATCTTTCATGAGTTTCTGGAGAACTTATCGGACGATGTTTTGCCCAATGACCGCACCGGATATGCGGAGAGCCTGATTTGGCAGAAGTTGTTCCCGTTTCAACGGGATGCCGCGACGGGGATCATCAACAAGCTGGAAACGTTTAACGGCTGTATTCTGGCCGATAGCGTCGGCCTGGGGAAGACGTTTACGGCGCTGGCGGTGATCAAGTATTACGAGCTGCGGAACCGCTCGGTGCTGGTACTCTGCCCGAAGAAATTGGCAGACAACTGGCTCAACTTCAACCGGAACCTGACTACGAACCGGTTTGCGCAAGACAGGCTGAACTACGACGTACTGTGCCATACGGATCTGTCGCGGACGCGGGGCGAATCGTTTGGGATGGCGCTGAACCGCGTGAATTGGGGCAACTACGACTTGGTGGTGATTGATGAAAGCCACAACTTCCGGAACAACGACATCTACAAGGACAAAGAAACGCGCTATCAGCGCCTGATGAAGCGAGTAATTCAAGCGGGTGTCAAGACGAAGGTACTGATGCTTTCTGCGACGCCGGTGAACAATCGCTTTGGCGATTTGAAGAACCAGTTGGCGCTGGCTTACGAAGGGCAACCCGACACGCTGCAAGGCAAGTTGCCGACGCAGGCGACGATCGAGCAAATCTTTCGGCGGGCGCAGGGCTGCTTCAACGCCTGGGCGAAGCTGCCGCTGGAAGAGAGAACGCCGCGCGCGATTTTGGCCAGTTTGGATTTGGATTTTCTTCAACTGTTGGATTCGGTGACGATTGCCCGTTCGCGGCGGCATATCCAGACTTTTTACGATGTGGCGGAGATGGGCGCGTTCCCGGAACGTCTGCCGCCGTTGTCGTTCCATTGCCCGCTGACGCTGCGGACCGACGTAATGGGCTTTAACGCGATCTTCGATCGGTTGTCGTTGTTGAAGCTGGGGGTGTACGCGCCGGTTGGCTATATCCTGCCGAGCCGGAGGGCGAAGTACGAGTCGCTTTATGACACGGAGGTGCGGGGTGGGCTCGGGATGCTTCGCCAGAGCGACCGGGAGACGAGCCTTAAAGCGCTGATGACGGTGAATTTGTTGAAGCGATTGGAGAGTTCAGTTCAGGCGTTTCGGCTAACGCTGGAACGCTTGGAAGGCCTACACAAGACGACGCTTGACAAGATTGCGCAATTTCAGCGGACCGGAGTTGATCCCGGCTTTAGCGATCAAGCTCCTTTGTATGAGGGTGCGGAGCCAGATGAAGATGAAGATCTAGACGATGAGACTGGCGGAGACGATCCGGGGGACCAGATTGGGAAGGCCGTGCGGATCTCACTAGCCGATATGGACCTGCCGTCGTGGGAGCGGGACCTGAAGGAGGATCTGGCGATCGTGAACGCGCTGCTCACCGAGATGCGCAAGGTTGGGCCCACGGACGATGCAAAGCTACAGCACTTGAAGGCGCAGATCCTGGGTAAGATTGCCGCGCCGATCAACCCTGGCAACCGGAAGGTTTTGTTATTTACGGCCTTTGCCGATACCGCGAATTATCTGTATGAGCAACTGGCGGTGGAACTATTGGCGACGCAGGGAATCCATTCCGCGCGGGTTACGGGGTCGAGCGATCCGAAATCGACGGTGAAGCGGGGATATGATTTTCAATCGCTGCTGACGTTGTTTTCACCCAGATCAAAGGAGAAGGCCATTGTATTGCCGAAGGAGCCGAACGAGATCGACTTGATGATCGGAACGGATTGTATCTCCGAGGGGCAGAACTTGCAGGACTGCGACTACGTGATTAATTACGACATTCACTGGAACCCAGTGAGGATTATTCAGCGCTTTGGACGGGTGGATCGAATTGGTTCGACGAATGCACGGATACAGTTGGTGAACTACTGGCCGGACATCACGCTCGATGAGTACATCAAGCTGCGGGAGCGGGTGGAGAGCAGGATGGTGATTGCGGATGTGACGGCAACGGGTGACGACAATCCGTTGGATGCCAATGCTAACGATTTGTCTTACCGCAAAGAACAGCTTCGGCGTTTGCAGGAGGAAACGATCGAACTGGAGGATCTGAAGACTGGGGTATCGATCACGGACTTGGGGCTGAACGATTTCCGGATGGACTTGTTGCAGTATGTGAAGGAAAGTGGCGACCTGGCGGGGGTGCCGAGCGGGATGCACGCGGTAGTGGTGGCGAACGAGGCTGCGGGGTTGCCGCCGGGAGCGATCTTTGCGCTGCGGAATCGGCATAGCGGAGTGAATGTCAACCAGACGAATCGGCTGCATCCTTACTATTTGGTTTATGTGAGCGACGGGGGCGAGGTGGTGGCGACGCATACGGAAGTGAAGCGGATGCTGGATTTGGTTCGCGCGGCGGCCAAGGGGCGGAACGTGCCAGACCCGCTTGCCTATCAACCGTTTAACCGGAAGACGCAGGACGGGCGTGAGATGGGGCACTACTCCGATTTACTGAAGCGCGCGATTGGATCGATTGTGGAGCTGAAGCTGGAGAGTGATGTGAACAGCCTGTTTGGCGGGCTGAAGACGACCGCGTTAGAAGACAAAATCGCAGGCTTGGATGATTTCGAGTTAGTGGCTTTTCTGGTGGTTGAGGCGGCCGGTGTTTGAGTACCCAAAACAAGCGGCGGTGAATCGCGCCGTGCCCAAGAGTAAGATTTACGCGAATGGGAAGGTGAGCAGGGCGACGCGAGAGCGATTTGTGACGCAGGTGGCGGAGATTGTTTGGAAGTACAAATTGGCGGCGAGTACGGTGAACTTGGCGGCGGCGGGCGGGGTGGAAGAAATTCAGGTATTTGAGGTTGTGACGAAGGCGGGGGAATTGGGTGAGGACGTATTGCGGGCGATGGATCAGGCGATCCCATCGCGCTTGTTCTTTGAGATTGTGGATGGGGAACAGGTGAAGTTTGCGGCGGCCTATAAGCGGACGAGCGAGGCGGCTGCAGGAGCGAGGGTGGTTGCCATGTACTTTGAGACTCCTTGGCAGGAAGCGACACGGTTGCGGGAAGCTCTGCCGGTTGCGCTGGATCTGGCGGGCCTGTATGAGCGGATCTTGCTGGCGCATATCGAGCGCGGGCCGCTGGGTTTGCGGCCGCGAGCTGGAGAGACACTCGGGGAACTGGTGGAGCGGGCGGGCCTGATCCAGGCAAAGGCGCGCGAGTGCCGACAGTGGGAGGCGCGGATGGAGCGGGAGATCCAGTTCAACCGCAAAGTGGAGTGGAACGCGGCGTTTCGGGAATGCAGGGGAGCGCTGAAAGCGCTTCAGCAACAATAGAGAGTTCGTAGCTGATTGGTATTGCTCATGGAAAAACTAAAACTACACACACCGGATCTGGTGGCCGAGAATCTGGTTAAGCTGGCAGAGCTGTTTCCGAATTGCGTCACCGAGGCGCGAGATGCCGAGGGGAAGTTGACGCGGGCGGTGGACTTCGACCAATTGCGGCAAGAATTGTCGGGTCATGTGGTGGAAGGGCCACAGGAGCGGTATCACCTGGATTGGCCGGGGAAGCGGGAAGCGATCCTTGCGGCGAATGCGCCGATTGCGAAAACTCTGCGGCCCTGCCGGGAAGAAAGCGTAGATTTCGATACGACGAGCAATTTGTTTCTCGAGGGCGATAACTTAGACGGTCTCAAGCTCCTTCAAGAAACCTACTTGAATAAACTCAAAGTTATCTATATTGATCCACCATACAACACAGGGAATGACTTCATCTATGATGATGATTACTCCGAGAGTGTAGAGTCTTACCTTGATAGATCGAATCAGACGGACGATTCGGGAAATAGGATGGTTGCGAATCCTGAATCCAGCGGACGGTTCCATTCTGACTGGATGAGCATGATACTTCCGAGGCTCAAGCTAGCACGGAATTTGCTGCGGGAAGATGGTGCGATATTCGTTTCTATTGATGACCACGAAATTGCTAATCTTCGCCGGACATGCGACGAAGTGTTTGGGGCCAGTAATTTTGTCGCCACCATCATTTGGCAGAAAGTCTATGCCCCTAAAAGTAGCGCGCGTCACTTCTCCGAGGATCATGACTACTTGGTTGTATATGCCCGAAACGCTGAGGTTTGGCGACCAAATCTCCTGCCAAGGACCGAGGAGCAGAATGCAGACTACCGAAATCCAGACAATGATCCGAGAGGTACCTGGAAACCCAATAATCTCTCGGCACGTAACTACTACAGCAAGGGAACGTATTCGATCCAGTGCCCAGGAGGCCGAGTCGTTGAAGGTCCGCCGCGGGGTCGCTACTGGGCCATCTCCGCAGAAAAGTTAGCCAAACTAGACGCGGAAGGTCGAGTCTGGTGGGGGGCCGACGGAAACAACATCCCGGCACCGAAAATTTATCGATCGGAAGTAAAAGATGGGCGGGTGCCACAGACACTTTGGACGTACCACGAGGTGGGGCATACCCAAGAGGCGAAAAAGACGTTGGTCGAGCTGATGGAGTTTGCCGACTCCGCGTCGGTATTCGACACTCCCAAGCCCGTAAGACTGCTCGCGCGCGTGCTGGAGTTGACTACGCTACCGGGTGACAACGATATAGTCTTAGACTTTTTTGCCGGCAGTGGAACCACCGCTCATGCAGTTCTCCAAGCGAACGCACTAGATGCCGGAAATCGTCGGTTCATTCTAATGCAGATCCCTGAGTTAACCCTGGAAAGAACTCATGAGACCGTGGCAGATTTGACGAAAGAACGAATACGTCGCGCTGGCACGAAAATTCAGGCTGAGGGACATCTTACTGCACAGAATCTAGACACCGGCTTTCGCGTCCTCAAAATCGACAGCTCAAACATGAACGACGTTTACTACACACCGGACGAATCCAAGCAGGGCGAGCTCCTTGGCCAAGTGGAGAACATCAAGGCGGATCGAAGCCCGGAAGACCTTCTATTTCAAGTGCTTGTAGATTGGGGGCTGGACTTGGCGTTGCCGATCTCGCGGGAGACGCTTGACGGCAAGACGGTGTTCTTTGTAGATACAAACGCCTTGGCTGCCTGCTTCGATGCGGAAATCAGCGAGGACTTGGTGAAGACCATCGCCAAACGAGCACCATTGCGGGCCGTCTTCCGCGATAGCAGTTTCACCAGCGACAGCGTGAAGATCAACGTCGAGCAGATCTTTCAGTTGCTGTCGCCGACGACGGACGTCCGGTCGCTCTAGGGCTAATTGCCATGAAGCTTAAATTTAAGAAACAGGCTTTTCAGGAGGCGGCGGTTGCTGCGGTCGTGGATTGTTTCCAAGGGCAGCCGCCGAGTGGGGGATCGCGGTATCGTGTGGATCCAGGAAGGGCGATGGAGAAGTCCGGGCAGTTGCTGGCGGAGTTGGAGCAAGAGGGGTTTAAGAACAGCGACCTGGCGATCCCGATGGCGGAGGTGTTGCAAAACTTGCAACGTGTGCAGCAAGGCCAGCATTTGCCGATCTCGAGCGCGCTGAAGCGGACTCCGGTTTGCGATCTGAATCTGGACATCGAGATGGAGACGGGCACGGGCAAGACCTACTGCTACATCAAGACGATGTTCGAGTTGCATCAGCGCTATGGCTGGAGCAAGTTCATTGTGGTGGTGCCGAGCATCGCGATTCGCGAGGGCGTGGCGAAATCGTTTGAGGTGATGGCGGAACACTTTTTGCAGCAATACGGCAAGCGGGCGAGGGCGTTTATTTACAGCTCGAAGGACCTCCCAAAGCTGGAGAGTTTTTCCTCCGACGCTGGGATCAACGTGATGGTGATCAACGTACAAGCGTTTAACGCGCGGGGGCAGGACGCGCGGCGCATCTATGAGGAGTTGGACGAATTTCAATCGCGGAAGCCGATCGATGTGATCGCCGCTAACCGGCCGATCTTGATTCTCGATGAACCGCAAAAGATGGAGGGGGCGAAGACGCTCGAATCTTTGAAGGAGTTCCGGCCGTTGCTGGTGTTGCGTTACTCGGCGACGCATAAGACCGAACACAACAAGGTGTTTCGCCTAGATGCGATTGACGCTTATAACCAGAAGCTAGTGAAGAAGATTGCTGTGCGGGGAATCGCGATGAAAGGGTTGACCGGGACGACGGCGTATCTGTTTGTGCAGTCGATTGAGATTGCGGCGGGGAAGGCGCCCGAGGCGCGGGTGGAGTTGGAGATCCGGCAGAATCAGGGGATTAAACGCGTGTTGCGACGCTTGGGGAAGAACGACAAGCTGTTTGAATTGTCCGGCGAGCTGGAGCAGTATCGCGGCTATGTGGTGGCAAATATCGACGCGAACCTGGATGAGGTGAGCTTTACAAACGGCGTGACGATGCAGGTGGGTGAGGCGACAGGGGATGTGACGGAGGGGGCGCTGCGGCGGATTCAGATTCGCGAGGCGATTTTCGCGCATTTTGAGAAAGAGCAGCAGTTGTTTGAGCAGGGGCTGAAGGTGTTGACGTTGTTCTTCATCGACACGGTGGCGAAGTATCGCTCTTATGACGAGACGGGAGAGAAGGCGGGCGAATATGTGCGGATGTTTGAGGAAGAGTATGTTGCGCGGTTGAACGTATGCGTTCGAGCAACCCGGCGGTGTCAATAGTTTTGTGTAAACACGATTCAGCCTTCTGAGGAAGGGTTTGATATTAGGTTGTGGTGGCTCGCTCGATTCGTTCGGGCCAGCGGAGTGTGAACTGGCGAAGGGCACCGTACCAGCTCTGGACGAAT
>JBBRBI010000123.1:0-14197 GCA_038206015.1 Bryobacterales bacterium
CTCCCCCAGCGGATCTCCCGGATACTTGGGCGGATGCTCGATCAACTTCCACTGCCCGCGCCGCACCGCCCGACTGCCGACATACTGCCAATGCACCGTCTCGTGCGCGCTCTTGCCCCCGCCCAAGATCATCGCTCGCTGATCCCGCCCGTCCACTCCCGGCGGTACCGTCACCCCCGCCATCCCCAGGAAAGTCGGCATCACATCCATCGCCATCCCAATGCCGTCAACAACCCCCGGACTTATCTTGCCGGGCCAACTCATTAGTGCTGGCATCCGAACTCCCCCCTCAAACAGCCCCTGCTTCCACCCGCGAAACGGCGCATTGCTCCCCCCGCGATACGGCCGTCCTGCATGATCGGCGCGCGATTCCTGCGTCGCGCCGTTGTCGCTCTGAAAAAACACGACAGTGTTCTCCAACATCCCCTTGCGCTCCAGTGCCGCCATGAGAGCCCCCACCTGATCGTCCACCGCCGCCACCATCGCCAGATACATCCGGCGGTCCCGATCCATCGTCTTAGGAAAGCGACTCAGATACTTCTCCGGCGCAGTCATCGGATAGTGCGGTGCCCCAAACCACAGGTTCAGATAAAACGGCTGATCCTTCTTCTGCCGACTAACAAAGGCCACGGCCTCGCGCCCCAGCACTTCTGTCTGATACTCGCTGTCCGCCCACACCTCCTCCTCGTTCCGCCATAAGTCATGCAATATCTCGCTCTGCCCCTTGCCCAGCGTGTAATAACGATGTGAGTAATAATCGGTCCACCCTGAGTAGAACCCAAAGAACTCATCAAAGCCGACCTGCAACGGTCGAGATTGCGGCGCGCTGCCGATATGCCACTTGCCAATATGGCCCGTGCGATAGCCCGCCTTATGCAATTCCCCGGCCAGCGTCCTTTCGCCCTCGCGCAGCCCCGGCGTGTTGAATTGCGCAGTTGATGTCAGCACGTCAAGGATGCCGTGATTTTCTGGATACTTGCCCGTTAACAGGCTCGCTCGCGACGGAGAACATACCGGCGAGTTCGAATACCAATTCGTGAAGCGCACACCACGCGCGGCCAACCGGTCGATGTTCGGGGTCTTCACCTCGGGGTGGCCATAACAGCCCAGGTCGCCAATGCCCTGGTCATCGGTATAGATCACCACAAGGTTAGGGCGGGCTTCGGCGGCGGACATCGCGCAGGCTGCAGTTGCGGCAAAAAAGTCTCGGCGGGTCATGCCTCAAATCTTATCTGTTAACCACGGAATTCAGCGATCAGCGATTTTGTAAATCCCAGAAACCGTTCGCGCACCAGCGTCGCCGCAGGAAACATCGCCTTCACCCCTCTGCCATCCAGCAAGTGGATGTCCGCCAGGTAATGTTCGATATAGAAGTCCCGGCGCACCCCGGAAGTGCCCGTCAGCATGCCCCAGACCGTCCACCGCCGCACCAGCGGGGCTTGCCACCTCTTCGGGAAATAGTGAATGAACGGCGTCAACAAGTGCGTCTCCACCGGAAACCAGCGGTTTGGCGTCTGTACGTAATACTTCTTCCCTACCCGCGCAACCTCCGTCGCAAACCGCCGCTGGCGCTCTGGCGACCCCAGATGCTCAATCACTGAATTGCTGAATACGACATCGAAGCTTGCATCGCCAAACGGCAACGCGCAGCCATCGGCGGCCACCCAATCCACGCCTTCTTCCTTTACTTCGCTGGCTCGCGGCATGTTCAACAAGGTCAGGCGCGGGCGCTCCGCTAGCAGAGTCCAGTTGTAGGCCGTCCCGCCAATATCCAGCACCCTCGTTTCAGGAGTGATCGCGAAATCCCGCACGAAGCGCTGCATCCGCCGGGAACGGAATCGTCGGGACGCAATTTCAAAGAGGCCGCGCATGAGAGAAGCTACACCCTATGCTACGCTGAGGGTTCGAAAGCGGAAGCTCCACCGGACCATCAAAACCATGTCGATCCAGATTTTTGTTGAAGGGAAAATTGCGTCCAAAGGCGAGTTTCTGCGTCCTCTCGAGGGCCGGAACCCCGCTGAACTTCTCGGTCGTCACCTCTACCTGAGCCTCGTCGGCGAAGTCACCCCCAGGGCACTTCTCGATCATCTCGGGCTGTCCAAGATGCTCATCGGCGCTTCCAGCAGTTCCGGCTTCCTCCTCCTGGTTCCTCAGGAATTCCAATCGAAAACCGAGGCCTTCCTCAGCCTTGCCGCCCAGCAGATTAGCGATCTCAGCGCCGCCGAAGTCGAGCTCAATTTCGCCATCACCGAGAACCTTGGCGAATGGCCCATCGTACGTAAGCGCCTCTTTGAAGAAATGCAGCGCGGCATGGGCACCAAGGCCAACGCACAATCCTTTGCCGCTTTTGACCCAGCACTCGGTGCCTCAGGTTCCGATTACTTCGCCGAACTTGCCGCCGCCGCGCCCACGGCCGAAAGCATCGGCGTCGACGATGCCACGCCCGCTCACTTCGTCTTCGGACAGTCAAAATTCACCTACAAACTGGGCTACGATCACGACTCGCTGCCTTGGGTCGCCCACCTCGACCTCAGCAATCTCCGCCGCCGCAAGGGTGCCGCGATGAAGATCGCCGTCGATACCCTCGAGATTCGCCTCCGCCGCGCCAATACTGTCGAGGAGCACCTTCGGCTCAGCCACCTCTACAAAAATTTCTTCGCTGGTGAGTTGCAAACCCTGCTGCTCCGATTGCCCGATTGCACCGGCAAGATCGCGATCACCGATTCTGGCCTCGAGGGCTTTACCGTTTACGGCGACATCGACGCCCTGCTCAAAGTAGCGCAGGAAATACACCGCCTCTTCCAAACCATGACTGAAGTCAATCTCGGCGACACTGCCGGGGTTGAAGGCAAAAGCATCTCGGCTGCCCTGGCCGCCGGTGAGCAAGCCGCCGCAGTTGCCGAGGCCGGTGCTTCGCTCAAATTGGCCCAGGCCGCCTCCCGCGATTCGATCTACCTCTTCGGGCGCATCCTCGATTGGAAGCAAGTACCCGATGCTCTGGAAATCCGTGAGCTTTGCCTCCGGATGATCCGCAACTATGGCGCGTCACCGCAATTTGTCTCTGAGCTGTCTGCCTTCTTTCGCGAGAGCGGTTATCAGAGTTTGCGACGCAAGACCGGTCGCTTTGAGCGGCCCTGGCGCTTGTACCGGCGATTGAGCCTCGCGCTCGAAACCGAAAGTGAATCGCGTGAATTTGAACGCACGCGCAACCGTCTTCTTGCTGAGTTCATCGGCAAGAACGCCGGTCAAACCAGACTGCGGCCCTCTGGGCGCGTAGGACTGGAACTAACCCGTATCTCGATCAACGCTTAACGCGAGGAATTACTGTATGTCGGAAGAAGCAGTCAAGACAGAAGAGACCGTCAAGCTAGAGACTCCAGTCTCTGAAAAGCCAGTGACGGATAAACCAGTGACGGAGCAGCCGAAGTCGGATAAGCCGAAGACGGAGCAAAAGCCACCAGTACTCGGGGAGCGCCGCCCGCAGCTTGGGCAAGGCACTCGCCCACCCGGCGGCGGTGGTGGTGATCGTGGTCCGAGAGGCCCCCGGCCAGAAGGCGGTAATCGCGGACCTGAACGTGGCGGCGGCGTTGATCGTGGTGGCGGCAACGACCGCAGCCCACGGCCCAGCGGCGGTGGCGGCCTTGATCGCGGCCCTCGCTTCAATGACTTCTCCCCCGACATCGACCTCGAAAAGCTGATCGCCGACAGCCTCTATCTCGACAACCAGGCTCACGCCGTCGTAGCCCGTTTGCGCGACATGGATTCCGGCACCAAGTCGCAACTTCGCCGTTTTTACAACGCCGTCCGTCGCGCCTGCCGAACTGTCGAAACCGAACGCCAGCACGAATTTGTCATGCTCCGCGCGCGCCTCGCCTACACGATCGCCCGCCATGGCCTCCGCAGTCTCGACGTGCTCGAACGGCTGCTGCTACAAGTCACACGCAAGAATGATCAGCGCGGCTATGAGCGCTTCCGCGATCTATTTGAAGCCATCGTGGCCTACAACGAATAAGGGAACGCTGACCAACATGAGTTCACACACTGCACAAACCGAACTGAGCTTCCAGGGCAAGCTCTTGATAGAAGGCGATCTGATCTGCGAGACTGGCTTGCACATTGGCGCTGGCAAAGGCACCCTCGAAATTGGTGGCGCTGATAACCCCGTCGTCAAAGACGCCTTCGGCCGTCCCTATGTCCCCGGCTCCAGCCTCCGTGGCCGCCTGCGTTCACTCCTTGAAACAGCCCTCGGCCTGGCCACACCCAAGCAATTGGTCTATCTGTCCCGACGCAAGGGTCAAGAAGTTCGCATCCATTCCAGCGACTTGGCCAACGACGAAATTTGCCTCCTCTTCGGTCGCGTCCCCGGACGTGTCGAACGCGTCGAAGGCGATGCCCTCGGCCAGGCAAGCATCACGCCTGCCCGTCTCACCGTCTATGATGCTGCGCTCAATCTGGACAGCATCACTGCCCCGATGCGCGAGAGTCTCGATGACGAATTGACCGAGGTCAAGAGCGAATCGGCTATCGATCGCATCACGGCTCAGAGCCAGTCCCGCACACTCGAGCGCGTCCCCGCCGGTGCCTCCTTCAAGATGCGCCTGGTAGTCGACATTCTCTGCGCCGAAGACAAAGAACTGGTCGCAACCCTCATCCAGGGCCTCAGCCTGCTCGAAGACGATACCCTCGGCGGCGGCGGCAGCCGTGGCAGCGGAAGGGTTCGTTTTGCAAATTTGAAATTGACCTGGCGCAATGTAGGTTTTTATAAAGGCGGAGCGGAAACAGAAGCGGCCGTCGCGGCCGATCTCGCCGCCCTGCGCACCCAAACCCCGGACATCGCGCAGAAGCTTGAGGCCTAAGCGCGATGTCCGCGCTCCTCATCCGTCTGCGGCCCACTGGCCCCTGGCGCATTGCTGGCGACAGTGGTCGCCACGACGAACTCGCAGCCACCTTTCCGTCTGATCGCGTCTTCAGCGCTGTGACCCAGGCCTTTGCCCAACTCGGCGAGCTCGATGCCTGGTTGGCCGCAACGGCCACTGCTGCGGTGCCTGCCGTCTGCCTCACTTCAATGTTTCCCTACTTTGGGAAACAGCTTTACGCGCCTGCGCCAGTCACCATTTGGCCCCCGGCTCAAGCCACCGCCAAGATGAATTGGCAGGCCGCAAAGTTGATCCCGCTCAGCGTCATCGACGAACTGCTGGCCGGTCAAAGCTTCCGCGAAGATCGCTGGGAAGTGGACGGCATCAGCGGATGCCTCCTGCCCGCCGGCTCGCAGACGCCCTATCGCGAACGTACACGATCCACTAACCCGGTCGACCGCCTCACCGGCACCAGCGGCGAAGCTTACCTGACAGGCTGCATCGAATTCAATCAAGGCGTCGGCCTGTGGCTCGCGGCGGTCTTCGCCGACGATGCCGCCCGCCTCCGATGGGAAGCCCCTGTCAAGGCCGCCTTCCGCCTCCTCGCCGATACCGGCTTTGGCGGAGAACGAGCCCGTGGTTGGGGACGCTCGGAAGCCCCGGAATTCCAGCACGGTGCCTGGCCCAAGCTCATCCTCGACAATGCTCCCGACACAATCGAAGCCAATGCCGCCTACTGGCTCTTGAGTTCCTTCGTCCCTGCGGCCACCGACACGATTGACTGGAAGAGCGGCTTCTATGAATTGAAGCGCCGCAACGGTCGCGTCGAATCGATTGCTGGTTGGGGTACCGAAAAGAAAAGCCTGAATATGATTCGGGAAGGTGGCGTTCTGGTCGCCGCATCCAAGCCTGTCGGCGCTGCTGTCGATGTCGCCCCCGATGGCTTCGCCCACCCCGTCTGGCGCGCTGGCTTCGCCGTTCAGGTGCCAATCCCCTGGAGATCGCCCAGCTTCCAGTTGCCCCTGCCGCCTCCCAGGATCGAAGTCCCCCGCCGTCGCGAGCCAGAGCCAGAGCCCGTCCTCGCCGACATCTACTGGACCGAACCAACCATTGTCGAAGAGGCCAATATCGTCGAGCAAGCCAACATCGTCGAAGAGCCCCGCTATGTCGAGGAGGACAACTAATGCGATACCGCGCCACCATCCTCACGCCCACCCTGGTCGGCGATGGACAAGCCCTCTCCCCAATCGATTACATGGTCTGGAAAGATCATGTCAACGTCCTCAATCAGGAAAAGATCTTTGCGCTCATGGCTAAGCGTCCGGTCTTTGAGAACTACCTCACCCAGCTTCGCAAGGCAGAGAAGTTCGACTTCCAAAACTGGGGCGGCCTCGCCCAAAGCGCTGCTCTGCGCCGCATTCCTTTCGAGAGCCCCGCATACTCCCCCATCTGGGACCGCGCCTTCGCTCGCGATCTCTTCATCCCAACCTTTCTCAAAGGCGCACAGGGCCACTATCTGCCCGGCAGCGCCATCCGTGGAGCCCTGCGCACCGCTCTCGTTCACAAGCAATGGAGCGAACAGGGGCCCAAGCTCTTTGAGATCTGGCAGAGACAGTTCCGCGAAGAACGCGGCTTTCGCTACGCCGCTCAGGCAGAAGAGTGTGTCGCCATGGGCCAGCGCGGACAGGACCGCCTGCGCTCTATCGCTGTAAGTGACTCCCAGCCGATTCCTGCCGAGAGCTTCCGTATCTATCTCACCCGCACCGCCAAGTTAGTCAAGAAAGGCGACGGCTTCAGCGTCGATTGGAAACCAGCCCCCACCTTCGCTGAGATGGCCGTACCCGGCACCCTCTTTGAAGGCCCCTGGAAAGACAAGGGTCTTACTCGCAACGCTCTATCCCATCAGTCAGTTTCAACGGCAGCCAATCTCTGGGCAACCCACCAGTTGGCCCTCCAGAAACAATACGCTGAGCGCAGCGGTCTCCCTGTCTTGGGTCAGATTCTCACAGAACTGGAAAGCCGCCTGGAGGCAATCCAAGGCTCCCGGCGCGGCTGCTTGCTCCAGATCGGCTGGGGCGGTGGATTCTCCACCAAGGCCGCTCTCGGGGACACCACCGACAACGCTTATCGCGACGTTCTAAAGCGCATGCCGTTCTACGCATCCGCCCTGGCCACCGGCCTCCCCTTCCCCAAGACTCGCCGCGTGGTTTACCTTGAAAACACCCCAGCCGCCTTGCCTGGCTGGATTCACCTAGAATGGATTGCTTCCTAAATGTATAACGGCTACTTCGGCTTCAAAGAAAACCCTTTCAACTTAAGTCCAGACCCATCCTTCCTCTACCGCAGTCCGCAGCACGAAGAGGCTCTGGCAAATTTGATTTACGGCGTCCAGTCCCGTAAGGGCTTCATCGTCCTGACGGGCGAAGTCGGCACTGGTAAAACAACGATGCTCGAATGCCTGCGCGATTATCTGGAGCAAGCTGGCGTTGAGTTTGCCTTCGTTTTCAATTCACGCATCACCTCTGACCAGTTCTTCGAGATGATTGCCTACGATCTCGATTTGCGCTGCAAGCGCAACTCCAAAACCGAAGTCCTGTTCGCCCTCAATCAACTTCTCATCCAACAAGCCAACGACGGTCGCACCAGCGTCCTCATTGTGGACGAAGCGCACAATCTCGAATGGGACGTGCTCGAAGAAATCCGCCTCCTCGGCAATCTCGAGAACCCACGCATCGGTAAGCTCCTGCAAATCATTCTCAGCGGACAGCCAGAACTGGATCGCAAACTCGACGCCCCCAATCTGCGCCAGTTGAAGCAGCGCATCGTCCTCCGTTGCAGCCTCCAACCGCTCACGCTCAAGGAATCTACCGAGTACATCGACTCTCGGCTGAAGCACGCCGGCCTTGAAAATCAGACGATTTTCCCTGATCCACTCCTGATCGAACTCCACTTACGCACGCAGGGCATCCCTCGCCTCATCAATGCGGTCTGCGACAACATGCTCTTGGCCGCTTTCGCCGCCGAGACCAAAGTCTGCACCCTTGAAATGCTGGAAGAGATCTCCAAAGACATGCGCCTCGAGTGGCCCGGTCGCCGCACGCCTCGCCAAAGAGGAACAAGCGATTTCGAACCCACACCCTACACTCCCGGCGACTAAACGAGACACTCCCAATTTCACGGCGCGCCCAAATCATCTGCTTATCTATTGAGGTCTATTCTTAAGCCGATCAGAGTGAGGAAAGCCGGAAAATAGGAGCCTCCTCATGACAACAGTGACTTTATCGTTGCCGGAATCTTTGAAGACCTTCATCAATGAGCAGTTGGCGACCAAGGGATACGGGAATGTCAGCGAATACTTCCGTTCACTACTCCGCCAAGCTCAGCAAAACGAGGAGGATGAACGACTGAAGACCCTGCTCGTAGAAGGCTTGACGACGGGCGGCCAAGACATAGCCCTCACCCGTGAGTTCTGGAAAGAGCTCAAAACTGAGGCAGCGGATCTCGCAAAGAAGCGCCAACACCGTAAACCAAATGCATGACCCACATCATGCGGCCGAGGGCCAAGGACGACATCATTCGTCAGTTCAGATACTATCTGCTTCAAGATGCCCCGACGCGGCAAATCGCTTTCTTTAGTCCGTAGACGAATCGATCACGTTGATCTGCAGCAGCCCCAATATGGGAGCGTCAAAGCTCTTGAAGAGTGCGACTCTCGCCGGTCTGCGATCTTGGCCTGAGCAGGGCTTCGATCAGATTCGAATTTAATCCACGCTACCAAGCGTTGTCGATGGAACGGGCGAGGAATGAGGAATTCCACCCCTAAAACACGATCTTGGCCCCCAACTGGATTCGCCTTGGCTCTCGCGCGCTCGTGACCTGCCCAAACGTCGTCGACCCCAACGCTGTCGAAATCCCCAGATAGTTCGTATGGTTGAGCGCGTTGAAGGCCTCAAACCTCATCTGCACCCCAACCTTCTCCGTTAGCCTCACATTGCGGAACAGCGAGCTATCCAGCCGCCACGCCCCCGGCCCGGCCACGGTCGTCGCCGCCGCGTTCCCCGTCCTCACCTCCCCCGCCGGCACCGCCGCAAAAGCCTCCGTATTGAACCACTTCGCGATCGTGTGCGGCGCGTTGTTGTTCGCGCTCGATATCAAGTCCGGCCGAGGAGTAGCCGCGCTCGTTCCAAGGATACCCACCCCACCCCAATCCAGCCCCAGCCCCGACGTAACCCTCAGTTGCAAGCCACTCTGAATCGCCACAATCCCCGACACCTGCCAGCCCTTAACAATCGCCGCCACTACGCCTTTCTGTCCCTTCATGAACGGTAGATAGTAAATGTAACTGATATTGGCCACTTGCGTGCGGTCAAAACTCGCCCGCGCATACTCGGCGGCCCGGTTATAGAAGTTCTGCGGCGCGTTTGACCGGTCGCTCGTCGCATCCGTCAATGTCTTGCCATAAGTGTAAGAAAGCCGGATCGACGAACTCCCCGAGAACCTCTGCTGCGCGCTCACCTGCAACGAATGGTAATTCGAGTTAAACCAGGTCTGCGCCGTATTGATCGCGTTGTAACCCTTATACGGACGGATCGCGTTGATCCGCAGAGTCGTCACCGAAGTCAACGGCGTGTTGGCATCCGTGATCCCCGCCGCCACCGCCGCGCCCAGCGGAATCATGTTGATATCCACAACTCCCAGTAAGTGAGTCGCCTTCGATCCGTAATATCCTGCGCTCAACACTAGCCGCTTCGAGATCTGCCTATAGATATCAACACTCCACTGCTGCGAGTAAGGAATCTGCGATTCGTTCGACGTCCCCCGCAAGGTCTTCGGTGCCGCCGAGATACTCACAACCCCCGCCGTTGGATTCTCCAGCCGTGTATTCGACAACGTGATGCTGTTCACAAACGGCGGATTGCCAAATACATTCTGCTCAAAAATCCCCACCGTTGTCGAATCATAAGCAATCCCGTAACCGGCGCGTACCGCCATCAAGCCCCTCTTCGTCGGGTCCCAGCTAAAACCAATGCGCGGTGCAACCACGCCATTCCCATCGGGCGCAATCTTGTCTCCATACTTCGAGTTCTGTCCGTTCACAATGATGCCGTTCTGCACATCGCCGGTGTTCGGGATTAAATTACCCGACGTTCCGTTAATCTGCACCGCCTTCGCTGGGTCATAAGCCGACGGGTCAAAGTTTGTCAACAACTTGTTGGAATCGTAAGGCTGTCGGAAGTTCGAATACCGAGCTCCAATATTGATTGTAAAGTTCGGCTTCCACCGGTAGTTATCCTGTACAAAAAACTCAAACTGCCGCTGCCGGATATAAGGAGTAACGTCGAGCGAGGCCTGTGTAAATGTCGATACGTTCCCAAGCAAAAAGTTCGCCCAGCCCTGCTGCAAGCTCGTCGTCCCCGTCGGCCGCGGCGTATTTGTCGTCGAAAAAGTCCCTGCGTTGTTCCCCGCCGCATTCTCCTTCTTCGAGTAGAAATTCAAGCTCGCGCCAAACTTTAACTCATGATTGCCCACCAACTTCGTCACGTTGTCATACCAGTTGTAGTTGCGGTTAAAGTCGTCATACGGCCCAAAGCCCGTAAGCGACGACAACCCGCTGATGTTCAATCCTGGCACCCGATCCAACGTGCTTCTAAACGGCAATGGTATCGAGATCTTGCTCACGTCGCTGCTGATCAACCCGATCGGCTGGCTGATGATCGCCCCATAAGAGTAAGAGAAGCCACCGTCGTTAATCAACGACGGGCTGATGGTCCAGAAGTAACGCGCCGTCCAATTCCGCCCAGGCGAATTTGTGCTCGTTGTCGACACACCCGGCAATGCGCTTCCAGTAAACAATCCGCCGGGCTCCTGCGTCGGAATCGAATCGTTGATGAACCGCACAAATACGTTCAACTTGTCGCTAAACCTGTGGTCGATGCGCACCAATTCCTGCCGCGTGTTGTACAAACTCTTTTGCGGCGAAAACAAGTTATAGCCGTTTGTCGGGTCCCCGCCCGGAATCTTCGACCAGATCTGATCGATGTATTGCTTCGCCACCGGATTGATGTTCGCAATCTGCGTCGCCGTCGCTGTGCAGGTGTTACCCGTCGATTCGGTGCAAACTGGCTGCGAGAAAATCCCTTTCTTCAGGTTGTCGTCCGGCGCAATTGAGTTGAAGGTCGAGTAAGTGATCACACGTCGCATCTCCTGCGAAAAGAAGAAGAATGTCTTGTTCTTATAGATTGGCCCGCCCACTGAATAGCCAAAATTGTTGTACCGCAGCGGCTTGCGTGCGATCCGCCGCGAGTTCGAGAAAAAGTCATTCGCCGCCAGCTTGTCGTTGCGAAAAAACTCATACACCGAGCCATGAATTTTACTCGTTCCGCTCCGCGTCATCACGTTTACCTGACCCGCCGCCGCGCGCCCATATTCCGCCGAATAAGTCCCGCGCAGGACCTTGAACTCCCCGATCGCGTCCACGCTCGGGTAATTCAGCAGCGTCAAATTCGATCCCCGGTCCACATTGTCAGCTCCGTCAATCAGATAGTTGCTCGCCGACGTCCGCCCCCCGTTCAACGAATAAGGAATCACATTCGTCGACCCCAGCGGGTTCGTCGTCCCCACGTACACCTCATCTGTGGCCGAGTTATTCGTAACCCCAGGCAGCAACGAAATGAGCTGAATGTAGTTGCGATTGTTTAGCGACAACTCACGAATCTCAGCGCCAGAGATCAGACTCTCTGCCGCTGCCGACTGCGTCGGCACGCTCAGTGCATCCGCCTCAACGGTGATCTGCTCAGATGTATCTCCCACCTGCAATTCAAAGCGCAGACTGAGCCGGTCACTGACATGTAGCTCAATTCCCTTTTGCGTCAGTTTCTTGAAGCCCCTCCCCTCAACTCCGACGGCGTAAGTACCAATCGACAGCAGCGTACCCACAAATTGTCCATCGCTGCCAGTGGTCACTTTTGCGGCAAGCTGGTTGCGCGAAGAGTTTGTCATCGTAACCGTTGCCCCAGGGATCGCAGCCCCGGCAGCATCAACGACTACACCTGCAATCGTCCCCGTAACCTCTTGCGCACAAAGCACCGCAGCAATCCCGATAAACAAATGAAAGACCCGCATCTTGAGATTGTTTCACGATCAGGGCCTCGCAGCATCGAGCTTGAATTCTTCGGCTTTGGTGGCATCCCCAAGCCTAAAATACAAACGGCTCAATAACAGTAGGTTCTCCCGATTCCGCTCACCATGCGCGATGGCCTGTTCCAGCGCCTCGGCCGCCTCCCGCTCCCGGTCCAACTGCAAGAGCGCCCGCCCCTTTTCCCGCCACGCAGCGCCCCACAATGGCTGCTTTCGAATCGCCTGTTCAAACTGCCAAAGCGCCGCCTCCATGCTTCCCTGCCGATATAAAAACAAGCCATACCGCAGTTGTACTTGAGACGACACCCCCTGATGGAGCGCACTCTCTGAGAGTGCCAGCCGAAAAGCACGATCAGCGTCTTTCACCTTTCCAAGAGCTTCATAGCTCTGCGCCTTGGCTGAGTAAAGGTTTGAGTCCTCAGCCCCCTTGGGCGTCATTTCGTACGCCTTCAACGCTTCATCAAAGCGATTCGTCAGATGCAGCACGCGCCCATATTGGAAGCAAGCCCGCGTCGGTCGCGGCACCGCCTCACAGGCCTTCTTCAAGTTCGGGACGGCCATTTCCAAATCGCCATCAGCGGCGTAGGCAACCCCCAGCAGGCTCCAGTATTCACCCACCGCAGGCCGTTCCACCGTGAGCGGCTTCAACACTCCAACTGCCTCGGAATACTTCTTCGCCTGCACCAAACGCAGCGCCTCTGCGAACTTGGGGCTCAAGTTCGGGTCATACTGCAAAGCGAACGCCAGCAGCCAAAGGCTCATGAGTCCAGAGTAGCGTGTGAGAGCCCTGACACAAGCGAGTCCCGAAACGGTTACCCAAAGGACGGTGGTCGAATGACTTGCGCAGCCCGCCTATATCGCCTTTTACAAACGCGTCTTTTAGGAATATGGAGCAGGCGCGCTGTGAGAAACCCATCCTCCGCCGACGCCCTCGCCATCGTTCGCAATCTCCGGATTGAAGGCGACCTCAAAGCCCGTCTATTGGCGGAACAGATCGAGCAGGACTGCCATGCCGCTGAATAACATTCAAAGCGAGATCCTAACTTTACTCGTCTCCCATCGCGACTCAGAAACTTAGGTAGCTGGTAGTACTCCTCTGAATGGCGATGCGCCACGTTTCTCGAGCGACATTAATATCCTGCATGATCGCGAACTAAGAGTCGAACAAGCAGCGCTGCATGACGCAACCATCTTGGAGTCCCAAGGATATTCTTTGAAATGGATCCGACGCTTCTGAAGCAGCGGATGTTACTCAGTTCAAGGCAGTCGAGTAATCCCCGATACGTCTCGAATCGCGTCGATGATTACATTTGGGCGGTCCGTTGGAAGGTCGTGGCCGCTATCTGGAAGAACGATCCGTTTACTGCGGGCCGAGAGCAGGGCGAGACGCGGCTGAAGTTCTCGCACCCAGATGCGTTGGAAGTCGGTGCCAGCCTTGCGTGCCTGCTCGGCGCTGATCTGAATGTTTTCGACTTCGCTGGCCCGCGCCCGAAAGTACTTAACCTGAAGAAGGAGATTCGGAATCGCCACACCCGCTGAGGTCAACGTAAGCCGTTTGATTCCCAGGCTGACTTCGAGAGGAGCCCATCGAGCCTGGGCACCACAGTGCTCCACCAGATTTGCGCTCAAAGCCTTCCAGGCTGGTGGAAGCAGCGCATATTGATCCTCTTGAGTCGCATCGACGAGGACCATTGCGGCAACCTGGGGGGGTAGCGTCCATGAAAGAACCGAACGACATAGCCTCAGTAAGAATGGCCGACCAAGACATACGGAGCAGGCTCTCCAGCTTGCCCCAGAAGTAAATGTGATTCTTCGGCGGTTGGATCAGCCGTTCGGGGAAACTGACCTGTGCAGCTGCCGCCGTATGCTGCGCAACTATAGCTGCAAACTCCAGTTAACGATGAGACCGCCAGTGCACGTGGCGCCATTATTCTAGAAGGCGCCTAAGCCCGATTCCAGAATGACGGTAGGGCTGCCTTGCCCAGTGCAGTAGAGTTGAAGCTTCGAAGATCCGATGTCAACGAGGCGGCCAGCCTCGGGTGCCCGGCGCGCAGCCAGGTTCCAAGTGACCTGCGACCCAAAAACTGAACCAGCCTAAACTGAGAAAAACAGGAAAGGCAGGGCTTAGGAGATGAAGAAGAGCCGATTTAGTGATGAGCAGATACACGGGGCTGTAAGGCAGATGGAAGCAGGCCGGACGGCGG
>JBBRBI010000124.1:0-13877 GCA_038206015.1 Bryobacterales bacterium
GATTGGCCACGGCCTACGCCCAGCGCCAATTCCCCTTGCTATTTGGTATACTTATCCACAGCTGCCAGCATCAAACGCAGCGCCCGCCCCTGGGTCAAATTTCAATCAGCAGGGTGGGTCAATATTCGATCAGCGCCAACAATCCCGAGGCATGGCTGCGCCATGTGCTTGCAACAATCGCCGACCATCCGGTCAATCGCGTCGATGAACTCCTGCCCTGGAATCTTCCAGCGCTACGCACCCTATCCGATTCCGGCGCCAACTAGACGACATCAGCACCAGTCAAGACGGTGCTGGTTTGACGCTTACCCCGCGCTGGCGACATCGTCTCGAGCTCTGCATTCGCTTCAGGAGCGTTGCCAGATTTGAGGGCTTTTTCAACCTTCTGAAGTAGGGCTATCGCCCGTGGAACTTGCCGATGCTTAAGTTCGTCCTGAAGACTACGTAGGACCTTGGTGTCCGCGGGCGATTCACCAAACATCGCCTCGAGCGCACCAATACCGATTTGCATGAGTGGGCGGGTGGCCATAACTTACAGAAGCTCCTCAATAGAATCTTCCACACCATAGGGGTCGACCTGTTTGGTGTGGACCCATACGGTGTTATCAACGGACTCCGAGCCCAGGGGCTCAATTCCCAACCGGGCAAGGGTGGCCAGCAGGTCACCGACGACCTCTGACCGGCGCCGAACGAAACTGGATGCGAAACACCGCCAGAACGTCCACCCAGCACGTTCAAGGACCCGCTGACGGGCCATATCGTCCTGCCACTGGCCAGGACCGTGGAAACGGTCGCCATCGCATTCAACGGCCAGGCGTCGGCCCTCCGCCCCCTCCACCACGAAGTCGATGCGGTAGCCTCCACATGGGACTTGCGGCTCGACCCGGAAACCGCGCTTCGTCAGTTCATCGAACATTTCAAGCTCGAAGCCCGACTCGCAGCGTTCACGCAATACTTGCACCTTACGCACATCTTGGGTGAAGGGCTGCTTGAAGTGTCGGAGCACTCTTGCGTTCAGAGAGTCCTCTTTGAATTCAGTTTCGCCCATCGAGCGGAACAGGTACATCCGGTCGCGTGCGCGGGACATCGCGACATTGAATCGCTGGTGCATATCGGCACGATTTGCTGCGGCCCTATCGCCAGGACCAAGTACCATGGATACAAGCATGATGTCCCGCTCGCGGCCTTGGAACACCGGAGGCGGGCCTACCGCGATTTTTCGCACGACGACGTCCGACGGCGAGATACGCTGACTGACCAGTTCATTGATGTGTGCTGCCTGCGCGGTGCCCAAGAGCGTCACAATTCCGATGCTGCGGCCGGCCAAAGTCTCGTCAGCCAAAATGGCCTCGAGCTCGTCAACAATGGCCTTGGCTTCAGCTGGGTTCGTATCGCCCTTCCGGAAGCCCCCTCGCACATAGACGTCGATGAGCGGTGGGTCGAGTCGTTCGGTTGCCTTTGGCACGCGGAGCGGTTTGATATCGCCTTCGTAGAACTCCCGATTGGAAAATTCGATGATGGCGGGAACGCAGCGGAAGTGCTCCTTGAGCATCACCGAGTTTCCGGCGAATACCACGCGCGCCAAGTCATAAATAGACTTGTCTGGGGTCATCTCAGAGCCATGCGGCTGTCTACCCAAGAAGCGTGAAGCCAGGTCTTTGATTTTCTCCTCGGCAGTGCCAACCGCCGAAGGCGACACTTGCTTATGGTCACCAACGACCAGCACCTTCCTACCTCGCAGGAGTGCCGGCAGCGCCCAAATGTCCGACTGCGACGCTTCGTCAATGACAACCAGGTCGAAAAGGCCAACCTCGGGTGGAATCGTTTCGGAAATTCGCCACTGAGGCAGTACCCAGCATGGCACGGCCTGATATGCCCGCAACATCGCATCACGAGCATTTTTCCTGTGACGGACTGCGCGCACTCCGGTTCCGGCGCCCATCGCCTGAATGGCGTTAAGGTAGGCTTGTAGGGCCTGCCTAACGCTTGTCGGTGAATTATTGAAGACCCCAAGCCAAGTCTTCTCTGCGACGAGCTCTTGGTAGGTCCGCGCGAGCGAGAGGGTCAGTGTACGGCGCTCCTCGAACAGCTCTTGCAGCTTCGTATGGCCGTCAATGCGGTTCAGGAATATCACCGCTTGGCGCCAGTTCCAAGCATCGCGCCAAGTGGTTGGAATTTGTGGGTCATGGCTTGCACCTGCCGGAATGCCGCGGAGACGGTCGGCCCAGAGAATCGCACCGGCGCTGTGAATGATTTGGCTTACTTGTGCCACGACGTCCAGGGATGGGCGCAATGCCTGCAAACGCGACAATTCGGCCTGGAGGGCGAGCCACGTCGTTTGAAGCACCGATTCGTCTGCCGTGCCACGGCCGAGCGAGGTACTGAAGAAGTCGTGCAGCTCCTCAACCAATCCGCCTGAATGGCTATCCAATGCGCGTCTAAGGTCTATCACCTGCTTCAGGGCATAGCCGAGGCGTCCCTTGTCAATGTGAGCCTGAATGCTGCCCAAAACTGCTTCAAGGTACTGCTCCCCTTCGTCCCACATGTCATCAGCGACCTTCTTCCCGAAGACATCTTCCAGGCGAGCATGCAGGTGCGCATCGAACTCGAAAGTCAGTCTACGAATATCTTCAATCGGGTGCTGGAGCTGGACCATTGCCTTAAACGAAGCATCCAGTTCCGGGCCAAGCACTTCCAAGCCGAATTCTTGGGCGAGCGAATTCCAACGCGCGAGTGTTTTGCGAACATGCGCCCGCCACGAGATGACGCTTGCTACTTGCTCCCACTCGTCTTTGGTCGATGGGGCCGAGCCAAGCATCGTGACAGCGGCAACGGCCTTTCGCGCTTCGCCTTTGCCGAATGGAAGACCAAAGGCGCTCTTGCCATCGACGAGGCGGTCCAGAGCCGATTGAAAGTCAGCATTGAGCTCTACATCTGCGGGTATCACGATTGCCTGGGGGACGAATTCTTTGCGCTCACTTTCGAGTGTCTGAATGGCTGAGCAGGTCTCGAGTAGGGCTTGTAGCACCAGGTCGGAAGCGAGCATGTCCGCAAAGCGCTCCTTCAGAGCCAAAATGCTAGCATGTCCTTGCTCCGCTAAACCTTTCTTGAGTGCGGCTCGCTCAGTCAGAAACACGAGCAGTGCCTGCGCCTTCTCAAAAGTCTCCAACCGAGAATCTACAAGGGCGAACAGTCCCCCTTGAGTAACGCTGGCCTCGATAGCGCGGGAACGGATTATGTCTCGATGGAGGCTGAGCAAGTCCGTCCAAGCCGGAAATGCGCCTGGAACGGGTAAGGTGCTGTTCCAATAGGCCAGGTCTTCACCGAGATGCATGCGTGCCTGGCGAAGTGCGTCTACGTCAATATCCGTAAATGGGAGGATATGGTCCTTTGGAGCCGGAGGTTCATCGTCAAACCATTCATGCTCTGCTGCCTGCGTCATGACGAGTTTCGCCATTTCTTCTGGCGAGGTATCTCGGCCTTGGAACGTGTAATTTCGCATATGCTTCGCAGCATACGCGGCGGCCGTCTGGTCCACGTTTGAAATCTTGGCGTGGAGGCGACCAAGGTCGAGCTCAAGGATAGAGATTTGCGATTCGACGCGCGTGGGATTGAGGGCAGCTACGCTGGACGCAATGGTCTGAATGGAATGCTCAAACTGCTTCATTCCGTCCCGCTCGTCTGAGAGCAGCGCTACGCTAAGTGGCCGAATTCTCTCCGGAAGCTTCTCCTGCAGAACCGCGAGCGCGGATTCGCCCTTGGCGGTCACGAGAACACGCTTGCCTTGGGCGAGGTAGTGGCAGATGACGTTCGCTATCGTGTGAGTCTTGCCGGTGCCCGGAGGCCCCTGTACGACGACACCGTCGTTAGTCTCAAGCTTGCGCACGATGGAGACTTGTTCGTCGTTGTATGGCATCGGAAAGTACAGTTCAAGCGCACCTTCAACGCTGTCGCTAGATGAGAGACCGCGAAAGGGTTTTTCCGTGCGCACCTGCACCGTCGAATCGCCGTGCTCGACAAAGCTACGAATGACCGACGGCAACGACGATGCGTCCTCGACACTCTTTTTAAGGCGACGAATGTCTTCCAGGAAGATGTCGCCCGAACGTTTTCGGCCATAGAGTACCCACGTGTTCGTGACGGACAAGGTATTCGTCGGTGTCGGAGGAGACACGTCCTCGATTCTCTCCTGGTAGCTGCCGGTTGGGTCCAGGTGCCCAACCGCCGCCTTGAGCACGCCATCATAGGATGACGCTTCGAATGGATTCACGCGCTGCGCGCCCGTCGATACAAAACTGCGCCAGAAAGCTTCCAGCTGGCGAACACCGGGCAGCTCCATCTCGGCATAGCAGTCAAGCTCAATGCGAGGCTCTACGTCTCGCGGCCGCACTTCCAGGTCGAACGTTTTCTCGTTGAGCGTGACCTCGCAAGGCTGCACGAGCAGCGGGTGTCTAACCGCTGAGGGGTAGCCGTCTTTTTTCCAGGCCGCATTGCCGATTCCCCATGCGAGCTCGATAGGAGTTTCGGCACCTTCCGAAACAATGGTTTGCTGCAAAGAGAAGAGCTGACGGTATCGGGCAATTGTCTTACGCCGAGGTCGTTCGGCCGATGCCCAGGGATTCCATTGGTTTTCGACGTACCAGTCAAATAGGTCCTTGATGTCACTGCGGTCCTTGAGCTCTTCGCGCGCCACGGCTACTTTGCCGTCAAATATTTCAATGTGTTGGCGCAGCTCGGGGGACTTCTCGGGGCTCTTGGGTAAGGTTACCCAAGCCTTTAAAGTTTCGCCGGCATCCGGTGCACCGATTTCTTGCAGTCTTGGGATTCGCAGCCAAACATCGTCACCATCGACCTGCAAATTGAATTGAAGCTCAGGCAGACCCGCGAGTTCGTGCTGGTACGCGCAGAAATACTCTGTGGGCACGGAAAAGGCCGGTTTGGCCTTGAGTTTCTCGACTTGCTCAATGTAGTTGAGCAGGTCAAGGACGAGTGGTGCGCCCTCAGTCATCGCTTCAATCCCTTAGTTAAGGGCGCCGCAAGGTTAAACACGACGCCACTCTTATTGCCAAGGGAACACGATACACCAAACGCTCATCTTCTTCAAAAGGAAGAGCGAATATTTCGAGTACTGCGCTGTAGCCGCGATTCGACGAGATTTGCCACGCCCATCACGGCTGCTGGCGTTTCGTCACGAATTTAGTCGCCGTGCCCCCTCATGAGTTAATGGAATCCAACGGCCCCCCATTCGTTGCGCGTCCGCGAGTCGCTCAGCGTAATGATTGTCGGTCTCGTTAGGTGCAGAAATGTATCTGGCCGAGCCGCCAGTGAATGTACCGTCCGAGGAGATGTACATCATCAGAACTTTACACTGCGGGGCCTTCGCGACGAGGGCTACCGCCTCAGCTTTGATTCTGTGCATCTCTGCCACGTCCACGTAGTTCGCGCGCTGCATCCACACCAATAACGGCTCCTCCGACAGAAGCATAAACCAGCGGTAGGGGTGCTCTTGAATGGTGGGGAGTAATTGGTCGATGTACCTGGCCATGTCTTTGCGGCCATCGCCGCCCATATCACGTACGGCTGCATCCGCTTCCAAAAAACGAGGGCCGCGCATCGAATCGTTGGCCGCGAGGAAATCTTGCAAGACGCCCGGAAAATCCTGTCGCGGCGGCGTTACCTCTGCCCAGTCCGGGTTAGCGAAGTAGTCGTCAATGGGTGCACAGGCGTCTGCCTCGGTCAACCAATTGGCACCCTCCGCGAGCTTCTCCGCATAGAACATATCAGTCCGGTTTTTCTGCACATAAGAGCCAAGGTGGTCCATCTCGTCAAACACGAATGCATCTGGCACACCGGCAACACCTTGTCGGACTGACAGGTAGTGCATTAACTCACCTGTCGTTGGAAGGAAACGCGAAAGGACGAACAGGTCGTCAATCGACATCGAGATAAAGGGGTATTTGCCCAAAATCGGTTGAACGTCGGGCAGACGCTTGGACATCGACGAAAACGGAGTGAATGCCTCTACCGTGAGGCCTACGGGAATCACAACCCGGTAGTTGGCAAGTCGCAAACGCCGAACTTCCTGATGCGAGCCGTCGACCAGCTGGTAGAGGGGCACTTCTTCGTTTGATGCAGCGTATCGCAGGAAACGTTCACACTGGTGGTGTGCTTTGACGACCAGTTCTTGAATGGTGCGAACGTGCCGCTCGAAGAAAACATCAGGGGAGTGCATGGGCATTACGCCTGCCTTTACCTCCAACTGTAGAAGAACATCATTCATAAGAATCAACACGTCGTTCTCAACCCACGCGCCTGTGTCCGGGTCGGGGTAGTAGACGCTGGTTAATACTTCAGCCCCCGCGAGCTGTTTGTCAAAAATTCGAGTAAATGCGCCTTCTGATAGAGCAGTTTGATTGTCAGTCCATTTTTGCCTGTAAGCGGGGACCCGCTTGAACAGCCCCCATTGCAAAGCCCGGTAGGCGCTGTCGCGCATGAAATTGGCATCGCAGGCGTAGTGACCATCGTCAAGGGTAACCAATGGTTTTACCCGACCAGGCATTCGACGTAGAGGTGTGCCACGCAATGGCCCCGCCGCGAAGAATTCAGTCTCCTCTCCGGGGGAGTAAGCTAGGTCTGCGAGCAGCTCAGCAGGCAGGCCGCTAGATTTCGACAAATTACAAATGCCTCCAAGGAACAAGCCTGAGATTGCATCTTGCGTAGCCTGACTGCGTTCCGATTTGCCGCCATGGATTCGCTGAACTGCTTCGCTGAGTTCAATTCCCTCCGTCGAAGCAAGGTTATGCGCAGCGTCGACCTCCCTCTCCAGCACCTCGGTAGCCCGCATATGCCCATAGCGCGTCGCATCGACTGCTGCTTGTATGCCAGTGGCTATTGCCTTGGCTCCTACACCGTATGCTATTTGAAGTGCTCCGTCGTGCGGCTCAAGGACAAATTCAAAAAACTCGGCCTCAAGTGCTTGGTGGCGGTGACCTCGAATGGTGACCCAACCGGTCAACGCCTGCATTGCTACGGCCCCGGTCTCGGGTCCAAAAATCTCCTCTGGCATGCGCTGTGCTGCCACCAGGCAATACACCAAAGAGTGCTGCCTAAGCTCATTTGCAAGGGCCAATACTGCGTTCAAATCCTCCGTTGCCGCAGACGCGCCGTGCTCGGACCTCGCGTGGCTACTTAGAACGGCGTGGACATACTCCAAGGCAAACATTAGGACATCCAAGCCCGCCGGGTCATCTGTCGCATCTGCTTTTTCGCCCCGTCCCAACTGCCACATTAGTAGCTGGCCCCAAAGGAAACCAATCAGTTGTTTTGGGTCACACATCAGCACTGATACGCGCAAGCACTCGGACTTTACCTCCATTTTGGACTGCATAACAACGTAAACTTCGTCAAGGCTACTGGCCCCGAAGAGAGCCTTCACGAGTGGAGGCAGGTCGCCATTCGGTGGCTGTTTCACATGAAGGCTGGCATCCGTAGGAATCATTGGCGGGTTCATATTGATTTGGCCGAACCGGTGCACAAGTGAAGAAATCCAGTCTAGGCCCCTGGATAAACGCCTGCGGTTACCGGCTGAGGAGTCTGGGATTCGATAGGATAGCCGAATTAGGACTGCCGGCACGAACAAATTAACGAAAGAACAAGTTACCGTAGCGGGTCGTGACGCGCCGCCTGTGGCCAGCTCAACGCCACCACGCCCCTCCCTACGAATCGGCGCTTAGGCCGTGGGCAACCGATACCTGCATCGAAGCCGTCAAGAACGAGGTTCAGTCGTGTCTCATTCGGCCAGCCAGGTCCAGCGTCCATTGGCAAGTGCCCCGCGAGAGTTCTACCAGAGCGCGATGTGCCGCCGGACAAACCTCTTGAAGCGCTCGGGCTAAACGGTTGGAAGAGCAACTGGAGTCTCCCAATATCCAGACAGTACTTCCCGTTTTTCCTGGAGGTGCGCGCCAGCGCACGCCGCCTTTAGCGCTGCTACCCGAATCTCGGGGTCGCGCGCGCGGAGTTCTGACGATTTCAAGAACAAGTACTTCTGAAATCTAAAACACTAAAGTTCTATATTTTGATAGGACTGCTGACCGGAGGCAGAACGGCCCCCAGAGGGGTCCGTATCTGCCTGGCGAATCGCTCCGCGGCACCAGCCACACGCAAACTGCGTGGCGAAGCGCGACCAGACTTAGACGGAGTTTGCCCGCCCCACCCCACCTCTAGTCGACGCCAGTGGTTGCCCTTGGTGCTCGCTTGGCAAATTCAACGGCCGCGGTGTGTTGAGCCCCCTCCTCCGTTGTAACGTAAAACGCCTGCAGTTTATATATTCCAGCGTCTCGAGAAAATTCTTGCTTAGTGTTTTACGGAATTTAAAACACATGCCTACACCGTTTGTCACCTGGTAGCACTTACCGGCACGAACTAGCTCATTCCTTGAATCGTGACCGTGGCATGAACAACACCGCCCAACCCAACGACAAGGAAATTATGACAACCGAACTACTCGACCTGAACGACTTAGCCAGCCTGCTCGGCCGCAGCCCGGAAACCATCAAAAAGGACATGTCCCGCAACTATCTCGCCGTACCACCGCGCCTACGTATCCCGGGCACGCGATTGCTTCGCTGGCGCCGGGTTGACGTCGAAGCCTGGCTTGCCAGCCATGTCGAACAACGGCATGTTGAAGGCTGCGGCGACCCGCACGAGGTCCGCTCAATATGACCACTCCAACTACCGTAACACAATCCCGGCCCCCCTTACAAATTCAAATGCCCTTGGAATTCTCCCGGAATTCAGGCTTGCCGCCGTGAGTGTCCGTTGGTCCCAAGACGCCACGATGCGAAAGGCACTTGAAGCCATGCCCGGCGACTTCGAGCATCTCCACACCACGCTCTCGGAGTGATACTTACCCGCAATTGCCTATCGTGCAAATTGAAAACCGTTACCTATACCTTTTAGCTTCCATCGAGCCCGTACCACAACGTATGACCTCCGGCATCAAGAACCAAGTAACGGCAATGGTACTGGTCTTCGTGAACCAAGTTCGCATGATGCTTGGATGAATAAATTCTACCGGCACAGGCGTTATGTATTTTTCCCGTTACGCCGGTGATAACGATGCCGTTATGGCCCAACCTACACTGACTGTTTATGCAAATCCCGAAAATCGTTCAATGCAATGCCAACTCCCCCCTCGACGTGAGTATGAAAAAACCGGATGTGCCGATGCCATCGGCTCTCACCTATGGACGACTTCTTGCACATGGTTGCGACCTTCTAGCCAAGCAGGGCATGGGTTCACAGCAGGTAAAGAATATTGCGTCGGCGCTACGCCTTTGGATACGCACGCTTGGTTTCGCCGATAGCAAAGCCATCAACGACGATTTTGGCGTTGACTTTGACCGCCACTTTTTGATGTTCAGCGACGACATCGCCGCCACGCTGGCCGTACGAACGCAGCGCGACCGTCAGGAGCAGATTCTCCGCTGGAGACGAATCGCTGAGGCTGTGCTACGCCACGATGTACTCCCCGATACGTTCGGTGAGGCTCTCCAATTTTGCATTGCCTCGTCGTCCATGAGCATAGCTGCAGTTGCTCGTGCAATTGGCCTTTCGGCGCCCGCAGTAAGGCGATGGATGTTAAGCGAGGGATTGCCAGGCGGAAGTACCGTCGAAAACGTGTTGCGGCTCGAGGAACTTTTTAAGCTTCCGAAAGGCACGCTAATTAGCCGCGTCCCTCAAGCCCGTCGGGCGTGGTATGCCCGGGGACTAGGCAAGCTAAATACGTCGACGTCATTTACGAAAACGCGCCGACAACAAACAGCGGCAACCTCCAACTACACGCCTAGATTTCAGGGCCGCATCGCATCGCAATGGGAGGATTTAATACGTTTCAAGACAGATTCCCTACGTGAGGGCGCGCGTGCCCGTAACACTTGGCGCACAAAGCCCATTGACAGAGTTAGTCAGCGCGTGCATCCAAGTTCCATCGTCGACGGCCGTGTTTGCGCAACAGCGTCTGTCAACTGGGGTATGATTTCTTCATTTCTTGGCTGGTTGAGCCTAGAGAACGCAGGCTCCCCGCGCATTCCCGCCGAAGAAGCGACAACGCTTGCGTGGCTTTGCCAAAAGGACTATGTGCTTCAGTATGCGAAGTGGGCGATGCGCAGGTCCGACGGGAGATTCCACAATGGGATAAACGTGTTCATTCAGGTCATCGAAAGTTACTTGCGCCCACACTCAGGGTTCTTATGGTTAAACGAAGCCATTGCGGACACGCTGCCGCCACTGACGCTTCGGCGCATGTTGGGCGCCCAATCCGACGGCGACGCAGAGGCCTGGCAATCGTTCTGCACAAAGACGCGGCGTGAACTTCGGGAGTTTCGAGAACGAGCGGCCGACCTACACGGAATTCGACGCTCACGTGACCCGTCCGAACGGCTCGCCGTTGTTCTCAATGATGAGTTCCCACTTCGGAAGCTTGTCGACTTTGTCGAGTCCGTTGAGCGCAACATGCCCGCCCCCGCCCATCAACGCGACTATCGCGCATGGCTCAGAGACGTCGTCCTTTGCCGTCTATTGCTAACGAATCCGCTTCGCATCGGACAAATCGCAGGGATGACCTTTCGCGCGGACGGAACAGGCAATCTCATCCGTATCGGAGCGGGCCGATTCCGTATTCAGTTCGCGCCCGAGGATTTCAAAAACGAGAAAGGCGCGGCCAACGGGCCATATAACGTTGAGGTTGACCAAAAATTGGGAGGGTGGATTGACAGATACTTAAACGAGTCCCGTCCGTATCTCTATGGTGCCGATGAGTCTGACCGCTTACTGCTAGCCACGACAAAGGGGCCGCGAAAGGAGAATATTCACCTCCGTGCGGCCGGCATGGTCGCCGACGTCGCGCCAAAAGCAGAAGCATTTTATACGCGATTGCGAACTCTTACGTCAACCTACATCGACGGGTGCCCAGGATTCGGACCGCATTCGTTCCGCCACGCAATCGCAACGGACCATCTACGCCGAAACCCCGGAGACTATTTAACTGTAGCAACCCTACTCCACGACAAGCTCGAGACCGTTCTGAAGAATTACTCTCACCTGAAGGTCCAGGACGGACTACGCGTGCTGTCAAGCGGTGTCGAGCTGGCGAGCGCTGAGCTTGCGGCACGTCGTTTGAATCAAACGTCAATGAGCTGACAGATATCAAGCCAAAACCCGTGCCAACGAATGTCCCCTGGAGTATCGGTCGACCGCACTAGGCGTCACCAAACGGTCCAGGGAGGACACACAGACGGTCCCCGTCGATGAAAAGAGGAGGTAATGCAGGTCGGTGAAACGGCATACGAACGAACCAAGCGAATCCCGGCGGAAGAGCCACAACCGTCGGCGCAGCCCTCTCTTGTCGATGAATTGCTAGCGGATATTGGCAACGCCCCGGTTGGCCAAGGCGCAATGCCGGCGCGGTCGGCAGATGTCTTCACGGACAACTTGAATACTCGCTAAGGTGGGTCGAATTGAGCAGCCTTGATATGTACCCAAGGGGAGCAACAGTGATGGGGACCGACAACGAATTGCAGCGAGCAGAGGAAGAAGACCGGATAGGCCAGGTCGTTCTTGAAACGCTGCGCGCGGGCCGACACTGGGCCGATACCTTGCGCCGGCCATCCACCTGCACGGCAAAGATACCTTTGCAGGCCCTCGGGGGCTTGGACTGACCACTGGCTAAGGTGCGCCTGATTGATGCTCGACACACCGACAGTCGACACAAGTGCGTCGATAGCATAGGAGCCGCTATTTCGCTTACTTGCATGCCGTTTCGCGCACCTGCAGGCATTCGGAAGCACGTGGATAAAATAGATAGTTACACGATGGACCTCAATCTATGGAGTTCCACCATGACAAATGCATTCAAACCGATGACCAAAGATGACGTTGCCGAAGTACTAGGTTTGTCCTTGCGCACAGTCGAAAACTGGGTGAACGAAGGCACCCTTCCCTTTCCAAAGAAGCTGGGCAACCGAGTCTATTGGCACCCCCAAGTATTCTATTCTTGGCTCGAGCGACGCCTGACCACCGACGACGCGACGGATGAGATGGTTCCTCCAAGCGGCGCACTTCCCATGAACGGGGAACATGCCCGTAAGCCCAAAGTGGCTGTCAAGCCTCCCAAGACCGACCTTGAAAAGCTGCGCGCTCGCGACCAGGCAAAACTGGACGCCATGATGGCCTAGATGGCCAATTCAAGCCATCCAAGGAACCTCAGCACGTGGAAAATTAGTGGCAAATTAGTGGCAGCGCCCCTTTCGCGCAGCTACGCGAAATAGAGCGCAGCTAATCGCAACTACTTGATTTATAATAGGTATCCCCGTCAACGGAGCGGGTCTTTTGATGCTGTTGGCTCGTTCGGGACGCAGAGGCCGGAGGTTCGAATCCTCTCACCCCGACCATGTGCCCTTGCCTGCCCGCTTGTTCGCCATCGCGTGCCGGCGCGCTAGCTGCCCCAAATGACGGGCCGCGCGCTGCCCGCTCAGGCCCGCTGCGCGCCCCCCCCCGCCATTGCAGATCCGCCCACATCACCAGGCCGAGTCCGGTTGCTGCGTGCTCGCTCTTGCCTGGCACGCAGATGATATGCGATAGTCTGCTCGCCCAATCCCATCCCAGAACGATTGGCCAAATGAACACGTCCACAGCATGCACTATCACGGAGAATATCAATGCAACGAACCCTGTGCAGTACACTCATCGCCAGCCTGATCGCCTCGATGGCCTATGCCGCCGACACGCCGGCTCCTGTCGCGACGCCAACGGCCAAACAGACGGCGCTGCCGTCCGGCGTCGATGCCGCCTCGATCGACAGTGCAGTGCGCGCGCAAGATGATTTCTTCCGCTATTCGCAAGGAACATGGCTAAATACGGTAGAGATTCCGGCCGACCGTTCCGAGTGGGGCGCCTTTAGTATCGCGCAGGAAAACGTTCAGCAGCAACTGCGCATGATCATCGAAGAGGCCGAACACAGCAAGCATGCGACGGCCGGTTCGGACACACAAAAAGTGGGCGACTTCTACGCCAGCTTCATCAACGAGAAAGCACGTGACGCACTCGGCTTGGCGCCTTTAAAAAATGAGCTGGCCGGCATTGCCGCCATCACGGACAAGCAAGCGCTTGCCGCGCTGATCGCCCACTTCGAGCAGATCGGCGTCACCACGCCGTACCGCATGACGATTCATCAGGATAACAAGGAGTCGACCAAGTACATTGTCGATCTGAGTCAGTCCGGTCTGGGCATGCCCAATCGCGACTACTATCTTAAGCTCGACGATGCGAAAACGGCCGATACGCGCGCGAAGTACCAGTTGCATCTCGAGAAATTACTCACGCTGGCCGGCCACGCCGACGCCGCCGCCGAAGCCCTCCAGATCCTGGCACTGGAAACGGCAATCGCCAAGGCCCAATGGAGCGCGGTCGAGAACCGCGATCCGGTCAAGGCCTACAACAAGTTGACGCTCACACAACTGGACGCGCTGGCGCCCGGCCAGAACTGGTCGGCCTATCTGACGGCGGCCGGCATGTCCGGCAAGGTCGAGGTGATCAATGTCAGCCAACCGAGCTTCCTGAGCGCCTATGACACGATCGTGCAAGCGACGCCGCTGCCTGTACTCAAGGCCTACTTCGAAGCACGCCTGATCAGCAGCTACGCCCCCTACCTATCGCAAGCCTTCGTGGCAGAAAACTTTGCGTTTCGCGGGGGGGGTGAGTGAGGCGGGGGGCCCGGGAGGAGCTGGGGGCGGGAAACAAAGAGTTTTTGCCCGCAGGGGTGGGGGGGGGGGGGGGGGGGGGGGGGGGAGAGGGGGGGGGAGGAGGATGGGGGGGGTGAA
>JBBRBI010000125.1:0-13563 GCA_038206015.1 Bryobacterales bacterium
CAGACAAGTTGTGGGACTTGTCTGACAGGATCTGGCGCTAGTCAGGCGGCCTCTGATTTCTTCAAGCTCGCGGGATTTTGTTTTGCCTGGGTTTGGCGGCCTGGGTCCTTTCCAAAATCCCGATTCCCGGGGACCGGCACGGTCCACCCTCGTTGCACGGGCGTGTGCGTGGAGTGACAGGACCTGTCGATACCCGGTCAAAATTCAAAGCCAAAAAAATCCCGCCGGAGAGAGTGAGGTCTCCCGGCGGGTATTGAGGACGGAAACAGGCTCGTCTGCTTGCCAGTTTCCAATTGGAAGATCGATATCAATTAGCGACCGCGGCCACCGCCATGGTTGCCAGAGCTAGAGGCACCACTATTGCCTCCACCGCTATTGCCTCCACCGCTATTGCCTCCACCGCCGCGCGAACCGCCACCGCCGCCAGAGGGAGGCGCGCTACCACCACCACCACGGGAACCACCCACACCCCCGCCATCACGAGAACCACCGCCTCCGCCACTCGGTGCGCTCGGTGCACTCATGCGAGGAGCGGATTGCTGAACGGGCGGGCTACTGTAAGCTCCGCCACCACCGCCACCGCCACGCACTCCACCAAAGCCGCTCCAACCAGAGCTAGAGCCGCCGCCAGAACTATTGCCACGGACTGCTTCACCTGTCGTGCGCTGCCCGCCACCGCCAAACGGATCAGCCGATCCCTGGCTCTGCCGTTGTCCACCACTTTCGCGCTGGGTCATCGAACCACGGCTCGCGCCCGGGCCCTGTTCAACGATCCGCGGACTGACATCCACTGCGCCGACACCCCGACCGCGCGCCCCGCTGTCGAAACTGCCGCCATTCGAGTTCTGGATCTCTGCGCCCCGTTCGCGACGAACGAAGCCACCGTTATCCTGAGTGCCACCATTGCTGCCGCTGCCGCGAACCCCCTCGCTGCCGCTGCGGCTCACGCCGGTATCTCCAAAACGTTGCCATCCGCCACCACGTGCGCCGTCAGATCCCGTCGGGTTCGCCCCTCCGCCGGACTCGCGACGAACGAAGCCACCATTATCCTGAGAACCTCGATCCTGAGAACCTCGATCCTGAGCCACGCCGCGAACGCCCTCGGCACCGCCACGGCTTACGCCCGCATCGTTACGAACGAAGCCATCGCCAGACTGTCTACCCGCATTGGCGCCTCGAACACCCTGCTCGATACCTTGCCGCTGCTGGTCAAACGACATTCGTTCCACCGGTGCCACTTCGCGCCGCGCCGTAAAACGCTGATCGTCGCGAGTCGCTAGTGCTGCCCCGGTGCCACGCACGCCTTCCTGCCTTGAGAAGCCCAGGCTCTCCCGTCCAGGAGCAATTCCCAATCCGCCGCGCACAGCACCGGCGTTTTCAAGGTCACTCGTCCGGGCAACATGGTAGCCGCCGTTGCCGCCCTGATACGCCACGCCGCGATTGAAGTTGTTCGCCTCAACATAGCTGACACCGCCATTGACGCGGGCATTGCGGTAGATATTCGTGATGTTCGTGTTGTTGATAATCGTTACGTTGTTGCCGTTGTGTCCGCCATAGTATCCACGGCCCCACCAACGGTTGTAGGTCTCATAAGGAGCCAAAGGAACCCAACCGATATTGCCATAACCGAAGCCAATTCCCCCTCCCCCGCCAAAGCCGACAAAGCTCACCAGCGCAGGCGACCAGTAGTGGTGCGATCCATACGCGCCCGGCCACCAGCACCAGCTGCCCGCATTGTTGAACCAACGGCCGTAGTGGTAAGGAGCCCAACCCCAAGTGTCATAACTCACCCAGCTCCAGCCATACCAATCGATCCAGGCCCAGCGCCCATTGCGATAAGGGGCCCAGTCAGATGCAACATGCGGTCGCCAAACATTGCCGTAGGGGGCACTATTCACCCACTCACCCGCTGTATCCAGTTGCTCGCCGCCGTAAACGCCTTCCGGCATATATTGCTGGCTGCGCGAAGACTGCAATTCCCGATCGCGCGACTGGTTCCATTGGTCCCAACTATCCAAACCCATTGCGCGTGAAATCTGAAAACCGGCCTCCGCCCCGTTGCCGCCACTGCGAACCGTCAAGCTCTTGCCAGCCCCCAGCTTGCGCGAACCCTGTGGCGTGTAGACATCCACTTCGCCTTCCCGCACCGTAACCTCGGTCGAACCGTCCTCCAGCACCTGCACGCGATACTCGCCCTTACGCAGCGGGCGAACGCTGACCGTAGGCGTATTGATGTCCACCTCAGCCGACGAATTCTGCCACACCCGAAAGGTCGCCAGACCCACGGGAATGTTCAACTGATAACGCTGGTTTTGCATCTCGGCCAGACGTACTTCAGTGTTAGCCCCGATCCGAATCATATTCGCACGGTCGAACTGCAGCTCTGCCCGCGCTCCCGGACCCGTCACCAGCCGATCTTGCGCCACCAGGGGCGCGTTGATCGTCGCGGCCACGCTGTCGCCGCTATCCCCTCTCCGCACAGAGACTTCCCCGGCAACTACACTCACCCGCGCAACACCGCGCGCGGCGTCGTCGTCCTGCGCTAAAACCGGCAGGACCAACCCAGCCAATGTTCCCAAAGTGTATATGAAGCGGCGCATAGCGTACTTCCTTTCTGACTCTTTACATACACTTCCTTTGCCAAACTCCTAACTCATTGGAGATACTAGCCTTTACGATCGAAATGCACACCCGACTCCGCCCTTTAGTTGGTGCTTTTCAACCACTGCTGGTTCTAGCGAACCGCTGCGGCGGCCCCTTGCTGCTCGCAGCGCTCATGATCCTCGCCTTCTGGCGCATCATGCTCACCGATCAATACACCTGGCTCAATGGCGAAGACCTGGTCAATCAGGTGCTCCCCTGGCTTCAGTTTCAGGCCCTCGAGTGGCACGCCGGACGCTTCCCGCTCTGGAGCCCCTATGAGTGGGGTGGCCAGAATCTGCTCGGCCAGGCCCAACCCGGAGTCATGAATCCGCTCAACTGGTTGCTCTTCGCCGCGCCCCTGCGCCGAGGTTGGCTGCGCGAAGGCGTCCTCCACTGGTGGTTCTTCCTCATCCATTACATTGCCGCGCTCAACCTCTATTGGTTGGCCAGAAGTCTCAACGTCAGCCGCCTGTCTGCTGTCTTCGGCGGTCTGTGCTTCGCCCTGCTCGGCTTTCTGGGCTCCAACGACTGGCCGCAGATGCTCTGCGGCGTCATCTGGGCCCCGCTTGTGTTCCGCTTCCTGCTCAAAGACCAAGTGGCTTGGGCCGGCTTCTTTCTCGGCCTTTGCTGGCTCAGCGGACACCACCAATTGCCGATCTTCGTCAGCCTGAGCGTTGCCGCAGCGGCGATCTCTCTCCGCATTTACGGAGCGATCTTGACCTTCATCGTCGCGGGGCTGGTCGCCGCGCCGCAGTTGCTCCCCGGCCTGGCCTACGGCAAGCTCGCCCGCCGCTGGGTGGGCATGGAAGCGGCGGTGGGCTGGCAAGACAAGGTAGCTTACTATGTCCACGAGCAATACTCGAACGTCGCTACCTCGCTGTTCTCAATTCTGTTGCCCGGCACAGAACGCCACACCAGCTTCTACCTTGGCGCGACGGCGCTGGCGCTGGCCATCTGGGCGATCCGTTCCGATTGGGCGCGCCGTGAAGTGAAGCTCTTCACCGGCCTCGGCATCGCCGCCCTGTTCTACGCGCTCGGGCGTAATGGCGGCCTCGAGCCGCTGCTCTACAGCCTGCTGCCGATGATCGAGAAGGCGCGCAGCCCATCGATGGCGGGGGCGATCTTCACCCTATCTTTTGCGGTCCTGGCGGCCATTGGCATGGACCAGCGGCCTCGCCTTGCGCGCCTCCACTGGGGCTTCGGCGGCGGCATATTCGTGCTGTTCACACTCGGCAAACTCCTTCCCGCCAATCAGTCGCAGCTCGAAGAGCGCTGGCTCGCAGTGGCGTTCGTCAGCCTGCTATTGGGCTTTGCCTATCGCGGCGTGGCCGGGCCGCATCTTAAAGCGCTCCTTCTCTGCGCCCTGCTGATCGAGAGCGCCAACATGACTTACTACAACATGGGCAACCGCTTGGACAAAGAAGTCACCAATCGGCTTCCCGCCATGGCGCGCCACGCCGATGTCCGCGAATTCCTGCAAACTCTGCCTCAGCCGCTGCGCGTCACCCTGGACGACAAGGCCATCCCGTACAACTTCGGCGATTGGCAGGGCGTCGATGTCATGGGCGGCTACCTCGCCAGCCTGTCGATCAACACGCTTGAGGTCGACTGGTTCCATCCGCGCACCTTGCCGCTGGTCGGCATCGGCTACCACGTCGGTCCCACGCCCCGCGTCGAAGGCTCAAAGCAACTCTTCCTCAATGAACACGGTATCGCTGTATGGGCATATCCCACGTCCCCCTTCCCTCGCACCTGGCTATCGAACACGACGATGACCTATCGCAACCTCCAGGAACTTGATTTACTGCTGCACACTGAGACCCTCGATCTGAAGCAGGTCTCGCTGACACAGACGCCAATTATCGGCCTCGAAACCTGCGCTGCCGGTGAGGCTGCCGTGCTGCGCCATGACCCCGGCAAGGTGATTCTGCGCGCCCATGCCAATTGCAATTCGCTGCTGATCCTGGCCGATTCTGACGACCCTGGCTGGAGCGTCACCGTCGACGGCAAGGCCGCCGACAAACTCACCGTGTTTCATGCCTTGCGCGCCGTAAAGGTCCCCAAGGGCGGCCACACAGTTGAGTGGAGCTACAGCCCGGAAGGCTTCCGTCCAGGCCTCGCCCTCGCCTTTGTCGGCTGCCTGATTCCGTTGGGGTTTACGCTGCGACGGGTGAGTCAACGTAGGCGCGCAGCTCGTCCAGATTCGACGGCGTAACCAGCACAAAGACCGGATCGCGCCGCGTAAAGCGCCTCACCAGCGGCAGCAATTCATCGGGCGGGATCTCGGAGGTGGCGATGATCATCGACTGCTCCCCCAGCCTCACCGGCTGCAGGTTGGCCTCACACATCAAGCTGCGCGGCAGGCTGCGTGCCACGGCCATCTCGATGTCGCCCAGCGGGATCGTTGCAGTCGGGAACGATGACAAGATGGAGAGCGCCTGATAGAGACGATCCCAGGTCAGCAGGCTTTCGGCGATCAGGAACTCGCCCAGTCGCTGTTCGCCAGGCTTGCGACTGACGGCATCGGCCAGCTCGGCAACGCCAATGAACTTCAGGTCGGTGAGCACCTCGCCCAGGTCCCGAGCATAGTGGTTGAGCGCCTGGCGGTTCGGGTAGGCATGTTCGGTCTTCAGCCAGACCAATGGTTCGCCACGCCAGCGCGCGTTCGCATATCGAGCCAGAGCGGAAATTGTAGCAAGAGTATTCACTAAGTTTGACCAAGGAATTCGTAAGGGGACCAACAGCGCATAGGGCATGCCGTAAACGCGCTGGGTAAAGTAAATCCGCCAGCCCATGCGCACCAATTGCAGCAACAGACCGGCGGCGGAAGCGATCAGAAGCTTACCCGTGAGCGGCGGCAGGATGCCGTAAATGCCAAGGACAACCAGGACATTTGTGACCAGGCTCAGCGGGTTCCCCAGCAGCCCCTTGCGGTCGCGCCAGAGCCAGTAGTTCTCATGCCAGTCATCGCTCCAACCCACCTTCTGCCATGTCTGAAGCGCAATGCCGGTAACCCAGCGCGTGCGCTGGCGGACGGCAGTATGAAAGCGGCGAGGAAAGTACTCGCGCGTCGCCACCGGTTGGCCTTTGACCCAGGCAACCGGCAAGTAAATCTGCTTCATCCCCAGCCTGTGCATCCGCAGGCCGTTGAGGTAGTCCTCAGTCAGACTGTCGGGTTCAAAGAGGCGATTGGATTCGGCTTCGGCGAGCTTGGCAAGGGCTGAACGGCAATAGCCGGTGCCGACGCCGCAAGAGGGCGAGAAGCCGCCCATTCGATTGCGCGTGGGGAGGTCCTTCTGTTGCGACTCGGCAAACTCATCGCAGTAAATACCGTGCGTGAACTCGTACCAGGGAGTGGGAAGTGCCAGGACAGGAATCTGAACAAAGTCGAAGTCGCGACAGTAATGATTGAGCCAGCGGAACTCCTCGGGGTGGATGAGGTCTTCGGAATCGTGGATGACAACGATGTCGAACTTCTCGCCTAGACGCTCCTCCACAACGCAGAGGTTCTGATAGATCCAATTCAGGTTGTCGGCCTTCGATGTTGGGCCATCGTGGGGAGTGAGGCTGATGTGCAGGTTGGGATATTGGCTTTCGAGCGAGCGCAATACGTCGAGCGTCGCTTCATCGTTCGGGTAAGTGCCAGCAAAGACGTGATAGCGGGAATAGCGGATGGAGGAGACGTTGTGCGCGATCATCTGCGCGATGACCGCATCCTCGCGCCAGGCGGGAATCCAAAGCGCGATCAATGCTTCTTCGAGAGCGGCAGGATCGCCTGGCGGAGGGACGGCTGTGGAGTTGGGTCTCTTGGAAAGGCGACCCGCGAGATAGCAAAAATCGAGCCAGAGATCGTCGATACCACTCACGATCATCCAACAGGCCAGCAATAGATAGATCGATTCTGCCAATGCCTGATTAGTGGCAGCGAAGGCGGGATGTTCTCAGGATTTCTTGGTGAGCAGCCTGGCCGAGGCCTCGTCTACAAACCACTCGGTTGGAAACGGTGGCTTGGCGGCGATCTGGCAAGGGTAATGCATCACGTCGGGCTTGCCTTCGAGGACGTGAAACAATGCCTCCGCCTTGTCCGCGCCTGGTGCCAATATGACAGTATGTAGCGCCTTCTTCAGAACGCCCGGCAGCAGCGTAACACGGTGTGACTTGAACTTTTCGACATAGGTATTGGAGGCGATGTCGTAGTCGTCTTTGATGAGCGGGTCGCCTGGAAACAGGCTAGCCGTGTGGGAATCCGCACCCATGCCGCGATGGATCAAATCAAAGACCGGCAACTGGCCTTCCTTCAGCTTAAACTCGTGGCGCAACTCAGAGACGTAGTGCGCAGCAGCTTCCTCGGGGTAGCGTTCGCCTGCGATGCGGCTCAGTTGCACGATCGGGATTCCGGCAGGAATAATCAGAGTCTCCATCGCCATTTTGTAATTGGAATCCGGATGGTCTGGTGGAACCACGCGCTCATCCACCCAATAGAGGAAAATCTTGTCCCAATCCAACTTGTGTTTGGCCAGTTCGCCAAACATCATCCGGGGAGAGGATCCGCCCGACAGGGCACAGCGCGCTACACCACGTGCAGCAACCGCGTCCAACATGATCTCGGCAATTCGGGCGGCGCAGGCTTTGGCCGCTGCTTCGGCGTTCAGGAACGTGTTTAATTGATACGGCATGGGTTAGGGATTACTTGCAAACTCAACAACCTTGGCAAAAATCGGATCTTGGCCAAGGATTGCTAATTCTTCACGAACCAGACGTGCTTCGTCCAGCACCTCAAAGACACTTCGTGTCGTGAAGTTCTGGATGTGGGCTTCGACTATACCTTTGTCAGTTCGATCAATGCTGACTTCTGACTGAGGCGTGGCAAATCGCAATGTTTGGATCTGCCAGGAAACGTCTGCGGGGACGCAAAGAGATTTGACTGCAACTCGATCATTCAAAGTGGCGCGCAGCCAGGCGCTCAAGTAGCCGACTGCAATCGGCTCTGGCATGTGTGTGTATTGGACCTCTGCCCGATTCATGTCGCCCATGAAAGAGCGGCAGTCCATTCGTTCAAACACGGTGGCGACGGTTTCGCGCCAGCGCGTCAACCGGGTCCAGGTGAGGTCGCCATAGAGGTGACCGGACTTGATCTCTGCGTTGAGAAATTTCACCGTCTTGAGCGGATCGGGATGCGTGCGGGAATCGACGATCACTTTGTCAGCGAAAGCGGCAATACCGGCGAAAGCGGGATGCTCGAAGAGCCTGGAGCTGCGACACCAGAAGACGATAGGAAGATCGGGTGCGATCAATCCGCGCAACAGCGACAGGGTGTCGGTAAAGTGATTGGCACCCGCACTCAACTCAATCTGTTCGCAGCAAATTTGCTGGCGGCGTCCGAAGGGCATCCAGCATTGGGCGAAGGCGCGGACATCCAGTTCGAGCGAATCATCCTTGGAGAGCTTCAGCACGATGGCGCGGCTGGGGTGCTCGTGCATGAGCTGCCCAAGCGCCTCTCCGGCACTTTCGTCGCCTTCATCGATGCCCAGAAGGAAGGTCATTGTGACGGCACGCAAGACACCGGCAGACCGGTCAGAGCCTTCGGTTTCCTCTTTGCCCAACTGGGTCCATAGGGCGCTGAGGTCCTTCAGTAAGGCCTCTGGCCTGACGATCATGGAACCCTCCATACATGACCGCGGCGCTCCAGCATTTCATCTGCTGCCTTGGGTCCCCAGGTGCCTGCGTCGTAATTGGGGAAATCGTAGCTGGTATTGTTCCAATGGTTGAGGATGGGCTCAACCGCGCGCCAGCTTGCCTCCACCATGTCTTGTCGGGTGTAGAGCGTACTGTCGCCGCCGAGGGCGTCCAACAGCAGCGTCTCGTAGGCTGAAGGGGTGCGCGTCCCGAAGCTCGAACCATAGTTGAAGTCCATCGATACCGGGCGCAGCACCATGCCACCACCGGCCGGGTCCTTGGATTGGAAGCGTAACGAGATGCCCTCATCGGGCTGGATACGCAAGATCAACAAGTTGGGTGCCGGGACGGTTGCCCCGGTGTTGAACAATGAGAGCGGCGCAGGCTGAAAGCGGATCGCGATATCGGTAACACGCTTGGGCAGACGCTTGCCGGTTCGCACATAGAAGGGCACGCCGGCCCAACGCCAGTTATCGACGAAAAATGTGACGGCGGCAAAGGTATCGGTTTGGGCGTCCGGCTTGACGTCCTTTTCCTGACGGAAACCAAGTACGTCCTCGTTTCCAACGCGGGCCGGGCCGTACTGACCCTTAACGGCATTGAGGTCCACTTCTTCCGGTTTCAAAATTCTGATCGAGCGCAAGAGCTTGGCGCGTTCATCGCGCACAGTGTCGCTGTCAAAGTGCGAAGGCACCTCCATCGTCACAGTTGCCATCACCTGCAGAAGGTGATTCTGAATCATGTCGCGAAGCGCGCCAGCTTCCTGATAGTAGGCGCCGCGGCCCTCGACGCCAATGCTCTCGGCGGCAGTGACTTGCACGTGGCTGATGTAGCGGCGGTTCCAGAGTGGTTCGAAGATCGTGTTGCCAAAGCGGAAAGCCAGTACATTCTGTACGGTCTCCTTACCGAGGTAGTGGTCGATGCGATAGATGTCCCGTTCACTGAACACGGCCGTAATGCGGTGATTGAGTTCCTGAGCGCTGGCGAGGTCGCGGCCGAAGGGCTTCTCGATGACGACGCGACGCCAGCCGCCGCCGTCGTGTTTCGCCAGGCCCGCCGCGCCAAGTTGCTCAACGACACTGGCGTAAAAACTTGGCTGGGTGGACAAGTAAAACAACACATTGCCACCGGTGCCACGGTCTTTCTCGATCTCGTCCAACTGCACCTTCATGGCGGCGTAGCAGGCCGGGTCGGAGATATCGCCCGAAATATAGAAGATGCCGCGCGCAAAGTCTTCCCACAACGCGGCATCGAAGGGAGAGTTCTCGATGAACTTCTCGACGCTGACCCGCATTTTTTCGCGAAATTGCTCATGCGTCATCGGCGTGCGCGAGTTGCCGACGATGGAAAAGCCAGAGGGAAGTTTGCGTTCGTAGGCCAGCCGGTAGAGCGCAGGCAGCAGCTTGCGCATGGTGAGATCGCCGTTCGCCCCGAAGATCAACACCGAACAGGGTGGAATTCGCCTTTCGAAACGGAGCGGATCATGAAACGGATTGGCGGAATCCTGGGCCTGCATCATTGACAGTCTGAGGATAGCAGGATGCACCCCGCGATACACTGGAGTTGTCCCCTTATGAGCAATCGGAATTCCTTTGGCGCCGCTTCTTCCCTGTCGGTTGGCGGTCGTGACTACGAGATTTATCGGCTGAATGCGCTTGCGCGCGCTGGCTTTGACATGAAGCGCATCCCGGTGTCGGTGCGGATCCTAATCGAGAATCTACTGCGCTTTGAAGACGACTTGACAGTCAAGAAGAGCGACATCGAATATGTTGCCAAATGGGACCTGAAGGCCCCGGCCCAGGAGATTAACTATCGCCCCTCGCGAGTGCTGCTCCAGGATTTCACCGGAGTACCGTGCGTTGTGGACCTTGCGGCGATGCGCGATGCACTGCTGAAGATGGGCGCTGACCCGACGCTGGCCAATCCACTGATCCCGGTCGATCTGGTAATCGATCACTCCGTGCAGGTGGATAACTATGGGACGAAAGATTCCTTTGACCTCAACGTGCTGCTTGAGTTCCAGCGCAACAGCGAGCGCTATGCCCTGCTGCGTTGGGCGCAAACGGCCTTTCGCAATTTCCGCGCCGTGCCCCCCGGCACTGGCATTGTTCATCAGGTGAATCTCGAGTATCTTGCCCCCGTGGTCTTTATCAACGAAGAGAAGAAGCAAGCTTACCCGGACACGCTCGTCGGTACAGACTCACACACGACGATGATCAACGGCCTGGGCGTTGTCGGTTGGGGCGTTGGCGGCATTGAGGCCGAGGCCTGCATGCTGGGCCAGCCGATGTCGATGCTGTTGCCGGAGGTGGTGGGCTTCAAACTGCACGGTAAACTAGCTGCGGGCGCAACCGCAACTGACCTTGTTTTGATGGTTACGCAGTTGCTTCGCAAGAAGGGCGTAGTCGGTAAGTTCGTCGAGTTCTACGGGCCGGGCATGGCCGCTCTGAGTCTGGCCGATCGTGCCACGATCGCCAACATGGCGCCTGAGTATGGCGCGACGATTGGCTTCTTCCCGATCGACAACAAGAGCCTCGACTACATGCGGCTTTCCAATCGTCCAAAGCATCTGGTGGAACTGGCCGAAGCCTATTACAAGGAGCAGGGTCTGTTTCTTGAGGCGGGTACGCCGGAACCTGAATTCAATGCGACCGCAGAGCTGGATCTGGCCAGCGTCGAGCCATCGCTCGCGGGCCCCAAGCGCCCGCAGGATCGGATCTCGTTGTCGGGTGTCAAGTCGAGCTTCCTGTCCGGTGCGACAGGCGAGGCAAAGACGGCGACCGTGACGATGAACGGCGTTCCGTCCGAAATTCACGATGGCGCGGTGGTGATCGCCGCCATTACAAGTTGCACCAATACGTCCAACCCCAGCGTGATGATTGGCGCGGGGTTGTTGGCCAAGAAGGCGGTCGAGAAGGGTCTGATGTCCAAGCCCTGGGTGAAGACTTCGCTGGCACCGGGATCGAAAGTAGTTACTGAGTATTTGAAGGACAGCGGCCTGATGCCATATCTGGATGCGTTGAAGTTCAACCTGGTCGGCTATGGCTGCACGACTTGCATCGGCAACAGCGGACCATTGCCGGAAGCCGTGAGCCATGCCGTAGCCGACAACAACATGGTGGTGGCGGCAGTGCTGAGTGGTAATCGTAATTTTGAAGGCCGGGTGAACGCCCAGGTGCGCGCCAACTATCTCGCTTCGCCGCCGTTGGTGGTGGCTTACGCAATTGCCGGGCGCGTCGATCTCGATTTGACGACGGAACCGCTGGGCAAGGGCAAGGACGGCGAGGATGTATATTTGAAGGACATCTGGCCGACGCAGGAAGAAGTAAATGCGGCAGTGTCGCAGTTTGTAACATCGGACCAGTTTGAGCGCGAATACGCTAGCGTCTTTGAAGGCAACGAGCAGTGGAAGAGCATGAAGACGCCGACTGGCGACTTATTCGCCTGGGACCCGAAGTCGACCTACATCAAGCATCCGCCGTATTTTGAGACGATGCGGGATCCAGATGCGCCGCTTGAGGATTTAAGCGACATGAACGCGTTGTGCGTGCTGGGCGACTCGATCACAACCGACCACATTTCTCCCGCTGGCTCATTCAAGAAGGATGTCCCTGCAGGCAAGTATCTGATGAGTCTGGGTGTTGCGCCGGTAGACTTTAACGGCTACGGAGCGCGCCGCGGCAATGACGAAGTCATGACACGCGGGACCTTCGCCAACGCACGGTTGCGCAATGAAATGCTGGATGGAGTTGAAGGCGGGTTTACCAAGTATTTACTTACCGGCGAGCAGCTCAGCATCTACGACGCGGCGATGGCGTATAAGGCAGCTGGCAAGTCTCTGGTGGTGATCGCGGGCAAGGAATATGGCTCGGGATCCTCACGCGACTGGGCGGCCAAGGGTACGCTGCTACTGGGGGTGAAGGCAGTCATTGCTGAGAGCTATGAGCGCATTCATCGGTCCAACCTGGTGGGCATGGGCGTGTTGCCTTGCGAGTTTATGCCGGGTGCTGACCGCAAGTCTTTGGGGCTGACCGGATACGAGAGCTTCGCTATCGCTGGCGTTTCAGCGGCAGTTGGCGGGCTCCAGAAGGCTGAAGTTACGGCCACCTCGGCTGACGGCACGGTCAAGACCTTCACGGTGAAGGTTCGCATCGATACTCCGGTTGAGGCCATTTACTTCCGCAACGGCGGGATTTTGCCCTACGTACTTCGACAGATCGCCAAAAACGCGACTGTGCCAGCGGGGGTTTAGCTGCGGCTCCCAGGGGGACTCTGAGTGACTTTGGTTTGTTACTTGTCGAGAAAGAAGTAGGGCAAGCACTTTTCCATCAAGCCGACTGCTGGCGCTTGAGTTCGGCGGTCGGAGGAGTCTTCGATGACTAAGGATTTGCGCCAGTTGGTTTTTTGTCGCTAAGAAATGGGAGGCAGTGTGCCTAAGTTTCAGCGAGCCGGAATCATCATCTGCAAAGCCGCAGTCGCCTGAAATGGCAAATTTGCGACGACCGTTGACTTTGGAATCGCAGTGGAATAAAGTTGTGCACACTTGGGATACCCCCAAGAGTCTGAACCTAAAGGGGTAATGGATATGCGCGCTCAGTCTGCTGCATTGATGTTTTTGTCTGTTTTTCTTGCCGTAGTGCCCGGCTGGAGCCAGGCTGTTTATGGAACTATCGTCGGTACAGTAACCGACACATCCGGAGCCGCCGTTCCTAATGCGAAGGTAACGATTACCGATATCGGACGCAACGTCACCCAGACGACAACGACAAACGAATCGGGCAATTACACGCAACGCTTCCTAATTGCGGGGACCTACCGCGTCCGTGTCGAGTCGGGTGGTTTCAAAGCATCCTCGCAAGACAAAATTCAGGTGTCCGTGGATACCGAAGTCCGCATTTCCGTCGTGCTGGAAGTCGGCGAAATTTCCCAAACCGTCGAAGTCACCTCCGAGGCTGGCATTCTAAAGACAGAGCGCAGCGACGTCTCATCTACTTACACCACGAAGGTAGTTACAGAGTTACCCGTATTAGGCCGCAGGTTTACGAACTTCCAATTGATGACGCCGGGAGTCGTCGCATTTCCCACCTCGCTGACCGCCGCCTCAGCCGAGAACCCCCAGGGTTCCTACCGTATGCTTGTCAACGGCCAAAGTTTTGCCGGCACCTCCCACTTACTCGACGGCACTGATAATCATGACGCCGTACTCGGCTGGATCGTCATCAACCCGACGCTCGAATCCGTAAC
>JBBRBI010000126.1:0-13302 GCA_038206015.1 Bryobacterales bacterium
CTTGGCGGCAGGAATACAATGAGAGTCGTCCTCACAGATCACTCGGAGAGAGGACACCAAGCGAGTTCGCCAATCAGATCGCGGCTAGCCGTGATCTGATTGAAACCTAAACCGCCGAAGACTAACTCTGAGCTTGGTACAGAAATACTGGTCCCTTCAACAAGGCGTTACACTAACACTCCACTTGGTACCAAAAGATCGGTCAGGTCACAGTCGCAACTGCGAACGCCGATCTGCTTGGATGAATGCATCCAGAATGCGAGGCATGCAGTCGCCGCCATCGAACTCGGAGCCTGCAAGGTCATCAACGTGAAACTGGGGCGCGTTGGCGGCCACTCCGAGGCCAAGCGCGTACACGATGTTTGCCGCCTGCGCGGCATTCCAGTGTGGTGCGGAGGAATGCTTGAGTCGGGAATTGGCCGAGTCCATAACATTGCGATGTCGACGCTACCTGGCTTTGTGTTTCCGGGCGACGTTTCTGCGAGCAAACGACTCTTAGTTCTAGGTGATCCAGGTTTTGGAGACTGGAGTCCCTTGGCGGCGATTGCACGCATTTGGAATTTCCGATTTCAACTCTAGCAGGACCATAACTCCTGATTAGTCGGGTTACCGGACGAGTGGTTTGTGGTCCAGAAACGGCGTTCGAGGAAGTCTGGACAGTTTGGCATTTCGACGGAACCGCACTTCCTATAAGAGGACTTCTGGCCCGGAATGGCTTCCGTATAGCCCGTGATCCGGGCACGATCCGCTGATGTGACCAGGCCGACCACTCTTTGTGCTGGCTTCCGAAATCTTCGAATAGTTGATTGACGGTGTGCATTGCAAGACAGTGCGCGCACAGAAGATGGGGCGCTAGCAACTAGCGGGGAATGTGAACGCGAATCATCCGAAAGCCGGTCGAATCGAACCAGACCTTCATGCGTCCCGCACACTCCGAGTCGAAGGCCTTTCTTTTTCCTCGTTCCCTGTAATTATATGGGGTACCATATGTTTTCAGGAGGCGTTCCTACCACGAAAGACTCTCCCGCATCTTTGCCCGAGTCTGCTAGCCAGTCGATTCTGGAGTCGATCCGGCGCATTGTTCGAGGTTTGCGCGTTTCGTCCAAAAATGCAGAGAGCACTCTGGGGATTAGCGGGGCTCAGCTTTTTGTTCTTCAAAGACTCGCTGGATCCGCTCGTCTCTCTCTGAATGAACTGGCCAGGCGCACTCTGACCCATCAGAGCTCGGTTTCAGTCGTCGTGAGCCGGCTCGTCGAACGTGGTCTCGTCCTTCGGACACCCTCGAAGGCAGATGCAAGAAGATTGGATCTCGGTTTGAGCGCTAAAGGCCGAGAATTCCTGAAGAAAACTCCGCCGACAACCCAAGAGCGGTTGATCTTAGCCATCGACAAACTACCACAGGGACAGCGAGTGAAACTCGAGGCTCTCCTCAAACTCGTTGTCATGAACGCAGGTCTTTCCGAAGAATCGCCTGAGCTCTTCTTTGAGAGCGAGAAAGAAGAAATCCGAAAATGAAAGTCCGCGGAGATTTTGCCGCTAACCAAAGACTGATCCTGATTGCAACCATCTCGGTATTTATTGGCGCGGTATGCGCATTCGTAGCTGTTTTATTGCTTGCGATGATCCGCTTTTTCACGAATCTCTTCTATTTTCACCAACTGTCGTTAATACCTCGATCACCTTCGGGCAGCCCATTGGGACTCCTCATGATCCTGGTGCCTGTCCTGGGAGGGATCATCATTGGACTGATGGCGCGGTACGGCTCGGAAAGAATTCGCGGCCATGGAATTCCAGAAGCTCTGGAAGCGATTCTTTTTGGCAAAAGCATCATGTCGCCGAAAGTGGCTATTCTCAAGCCCTTGTCTTCAGCAATTTCCATTGGTTCGGGTGGACCATTCGGAGCCGAAGGTCCCATCATCATGACGGGCGGCGCGTTTGGATACATCATCGCGCAGGGATTTCATTTAACAGCGGCGGAAAGAAAGACGCTGCTCGTTGCGGGTGCTGCTGCGGGAATGTCGGCCACCTTTGCGTCCCCGATTGCAGCGGTCTTGCTCGCGGTTGAGCTTCTCCTTTTTGAATGGAAGCCGCGCAGTTTGGTGCCTGTAGCGCTTGCCAGCGCTATGGCCGCGGCGCTTCGTTCTCACTTACTCGGTGCAGGGCCACTTTTCCCAATTCCAGCCCATGCTGCCGTTGAGTGGCCCAGTCTCATCGCGGCTGCTGGAGTCGGCTTGGCAGCCGGCGCATTCTCGTGGTTGCTGAGCACCTCGCTCTACAAACTCGAAGATCTGTTCGAGCACATTCCAGTGCACTGGATGTGGCGCCCTGCCATCGGGGGATTAGTTGTCGGAGTTGGAGGATACTTTCAGCCTCGCGCACTGGGTGTTGGCTACGACGTGATCGGCGATCTTCTACAGGGAAATCTCGTGGCGTCCTTTGTTTTGGCCTTGGTCGCGGTGAAATGTATTATCTGGACGGTCTCGCTTGCCTCGGGAACCTCCGGTGGGGTTTTGGCCCCTCTACTTATTATGGGATGTTCGCTGGGGGCGTTGGAATCGCACCTTCTTCCCGCTGGCAGCCACTCGCTTTGGCCACTCGTGAGCATGGCAGCGGTTTTAGGCGGGATGATGCGCGCGCCTTTCACCGCCGTGATATTTGCGCTGGAACTCACGCATGATACTGATGCGCTACCGTCGCTTCTGATCGCCTCCATTTGCGCCTATGCATTCACTGTTTTGGTAATGAAACGATCCATTCTCACCGAAAAGGTGGCACGCAGGGGATACGATATTTTTCGAGAATACGGGGTGGATCCCTTGGAAAGGTTCCGCATTTCGGAGGCAATGAGTCGATCTGTTGTTACGATTCCATCCGCGACACCTGCAAGCGAACTTCTAGAGCACTATTTTGCGTCGAGCAACAAGCACCGCGGCTATCCAGTTCTCAACGAGAAGGGAGAACTCATTGGCGTGTTGACGATTTCCGATCTTCTTGGCGATTCCATTCTGGGAGCTGACAAGACGCACACAGCGAGCGATCTGATCAGAACCGAACCCATCATTGCGTTTGAGGAAGAAACGTGCCGCGAGGCAGCAGAACGGATGGCCACTCGCGGAGTCGGACGTCTCCCCGTGGTTTCCATCGACGATCCAGGCAAGTTGATAGGAATCATAACCCGCAGTGATCTTCTCAAGCCTCGCCTCTCGCATTTCGAAGAAGAACAAAAATACGAGCGCCATTTGGGACCGAAGCTCGGATTTCCAGTCTGAGTCCCCGGCAAAACTGCATCGTCCATCCCATTTGCTTTCTTCCGAACCGAACTGCGCCGTTTCCCACGCAGGTTCCCGCATCATCTGCAGTCTGCGTGTATAAGCTTGCCAGAATCGCGGACACGATTCCGCTCACCCTTTTGCACCACTGTTGGAGACACGCGGAGCGAAGGGAACAAAGGTCGGCGCCTTGCGTTATCGAACCGATTCTGGGCGTGTCGTTGGCCACACGGAAGTTGTCCAGAAACGCCGTGGTCTTGCCTCGGCGACAGAGGTTTGTACCAACCACGAATCGCGCTAGTCGATTGCTAAGAACGTCAACCTTTTGGTTTCCGATCTGACGGGCCCCAGCGGCGCGATAATTTCGAAGACGAATCTCACCCTTCACAGAGAAAATTACATAATGGTTACAACCCATAGCCCTACCTGGAATGCCCTCCCCGTACTTTGAATGTTGTGCAACTCGTCTCATTCAGCCTCAGTTTACGGTCAAGAGTTCCAAGCCACTGGATTTCGGATTGTTGTCATTGCCGTTCGTCCCGTAGTCATAGTGGACGGTGACATTGCCGCCGCTGTCTGCTGTAGCAATCAACTCCTCCATGATCGCCTTGTCCATCGCACCTGCTGAGTAAACGATGTCAAATTGCGTCAATATCCGGACGCCCTGGATCGAAACATTAAACGACCGCTGCCCCGCTGAACTCCAGGAGAATTCGGAGAAGTGCAAACGAACGACGTAGCTCGCCCCCGGCGTCAGGTTCGGGAATGTGTAGGTCATCGGTCCCCAGCGTTCGGTCTGGTATACGGCCAAGGGCGCTGGATTTGTGACCGCACTCACGTCAATCGTGTCCGATGTGGAGTCCAGACCGCCGCCGGTGAAGAATTCATCGGCAGCGTAGGGCGCGGCTGCACTCCCGCCAGAATTCACCTGGTACACGGGCGTAGTAGTACGGATGCCATCTCGAACGCTAGACACGGCGGTGACTAGGCTCGGTTCTTTGGGAAATTCCTGCGAGTAATACCACCAGAAGACCCCGCCGATGCTGTAATCGTAACCTAGCACGGCGCTATAGAACTGGTGAGCCACGCACGGCCGGCCGGCGTGCGCGTTATTGCGATCGCAGTACCAGTTGCCGTAGGCCGCCTGGACCTCTCCTGGACCAGTTGTCGTTCCGCAAGGGTCACCCCCGTCATACGCATATCCAAGCTCACCGATCCCAATCTTCTGGGTCGGGAAAGCAGCGTGCATCGTCTGGAAAACCTCGTCGAAGGCCAAGCCCATCTGACCGCCACCATCAGGGTACGTGGAGAGCAGCACCACGTCGACATTCTGTAGCACACTCGGAGTCAGATACTTGTACGCCCAGTTGAACGTGGAGTTGTTCGGACCTGGACCGGTGCCAATCTGCCAGTACAAAGTCACCACAACTTGAGCACTGGAGTTCTGCCGCGCATAGCTGGCGGCATCGGCCACCTTGGCCCCAACGCCACTCCCAAGCCACTCGCCGTTGACCTCGTTTCCGACTTCCCAAGCGTCGATCAGATTGCCATGCGCTGCGAAATAGTCCACATATTGAGCGATCCGATTGTAGTAGCCCGCCGCATCGTACTTGCTCGCACAGGAAGAGTCTATTGGCTGTCCCATCACCCTTAGACCTCGCGATTTCGCGTCCTGCACGGCGGCCAAGTAGTAGGAGGGTGACTGATCTTTGGAGAAGACGATACGCATCCATCCGTAAGGCTGCGTAATATTGCTCGCGAGTCGGAAATCGGATGCGTAGTTCGTGATCCCGGTCACCGTCAGACCCAGCCATGGCGGTGATTGTGCCGCATGTGATTGTGCAAACTGAATCCCATATTCGGATAGCATGAGATCGTTCGCCACGGCCAGTTGATCCAGCGCAAGCTGCCCATACTGGCCCTTGACCGAATCGATGGAGGTGGCGTCGGCAATGGCGATGTCATTCGATGCATTGTTGTAAGCGTTCTGGAAGTTCGCAGAACGAACGTAACTGGGACGGTCTCCGAGGCCCAGATCCAGTCGACGTTTCACGTCCTTCGCACCCTGATAGGTGAAGTTCACCGTCGCGCCAGAGGTAAACCCCGACCCCGAGTTGTCAAGGATCAGCGTAGAGTAACCTCGCGCGGCCGTCTGCCAGTCCACTTCCAATGCAGCCGGCGTGCCGGAAATCACTGTGAACTTCAGGCCGTTAGTTGCCGGTGAAAGGGGCAGAGCAACAAGTTCCTTCAAAGAAACGGGGTCGACAATGGCGTCACAGCGGAAGCCCGCCCCGTTGCCATCCATAATCTTCAAGGCCTCATTACCGGACAGCTGTTGGCCGTTGGCATCGTAGAAGTGCAACAGCACCGTTTGCGCAGAGGCTATAGCGGAAGATGCGCCTAGCATCAAAATAAATGCTACGACCCCTATAATTCTTGATCGAGCCGTCGAGCTTAGCTTTTGGTGTCGTCGAACGTTGTCGGTGCGCATCTCTTCTCTCCTTTATAAATGAAAGAAATATCTCAGGATTGACTCCCTAAAACATCTGTTGCGTTCAGCTATTGCCTTGCATTGCCTGCCCTTGCGGGACTTAATGTAGGTTGGCGTTCTACACCGTTGTAAAGTGAACCTGCTACCAACAAGTTAGGTATCTAGTGGACAGACTGCGTCGTGCGAGACCAACCTAAAGCCCATATGCATAGATGGTGTCAAGAAAAATCCTTCGGGACCTCGAGGAGGGCCGCGAGTGGATTCCGTCGGAGCAGCGCTAAATGGCTGAATGATCAACTACATACTCGTGCTTCCCAGAGTTGACAACTAGCCCGACAGAAATCCACGTACAGCGATGCCTCTACACATTCCATACCTGGAACGCAGGTTGTGCGAGTCCAAGTTGGTTTTGCAGCCTACAGCATCAACAGGCAAACGAAGCGCTCGCAAGGCTCAATTTCGCGAGTCAGATCAGCTTCTGCGGAGTGAGATCACGGATGCGGTGTAACGATCTCCGCGCAGCAGCGAAACACTGTACTCGATGGCGACGCCCATCGCGTCGTAGGTTGTTTCCTTGATGAGGAGTAAGGGGCTGCCAAGCTGGGCCTGAAGTATACGTGCGTCGTCCTCCCCCGCGATCACGGCTCCGATGACTTCTTCAGCGCGTTGTAGCTTGCGCTTATAAGCGTTCTCGAAGATGTCATAGAGAGACTGATTCTCGAGGTCGTGCTTCTCAATTCCGGCAAAGATTCTGGCTGGGAGATAACTGATCACCATCGCAACTGGTTCTCCGTTCACGAAGCGCAACCGCTGGGCACAATACACCCGCTCTCCCGGAGTGAGTTTGAGAGCTTGCGCGACCTCCAGTTCGGGATCTTGGACGCTCATATTCAGCAACCGAGCCGAAGGGACGAGCCCCCTCCGACGCATCTCTTCACTGAAGCCGCGCAACTGCTGGAAATTCCAGGGAACGCGACCGGAGCCAATAACCGGCTTCTTGCCTTTGGCAATGACCAGCAAGCCCTCCGAGCGGAGTTTCTGGAATGCTTGGCGTACTGGCATCTTGCTGATCGCAAGAGCACGTGCAATGTCTCCTTCCGAGCAGAATGTCTGTCCTTCTCTCAATTTGTTTTTCTTGATCAGAGTTCTTACTTGATCGACGATTTGCTCGTAATAAGGCACGAAGCTGTTTTGGTCGAGCACCAGACTCAGGTCGCGAACCTTTGCTGATTGGTGCTCTTCGATTGAGCCGGCCACGGCGGTACCTCCATGTTCACTATTACCTAACATACAATGGTTCTATGTCGTCGCAATCACGTTCTAGAGGGCTTTGTTTTGTCTCTTCGGTGATCAATCTATATCACATTGATAATAAATGAAAATATAAGGAATTTAGCTTTTTAGCAGCTCATTTTATAAAATCACTTTGAAGATTTATCTTGACACCGTATATGCATAATCAGTTTATATGGTAGCGCACTAGGGATATCGATTTGGAGGATCGTCTTATGAAGCCCAGAGTTGCGCATCAGCAATGCTCGACACGTCTGTTTTGTGCGATCGGAGTATTTCTGTTCTTCCTAGCACCTGGGAGTTTTTTGTTAGAAGGCCAGGTGGAATCTGGCAAGGTGGTGGGCACCGTCCGCGACGGCACAGGAGCAGCAGTGTCTGGTGCCACTGTAACCGTAACCAATCCCGAGACGAACATATTTCTGCAGGCCAGCACAGGCAACGGCGGGGCGTACGTTGTGACCGAGTTGAAGCCCGGAACCTACACAGTAAGTGTCGAACTGGAAGGCTTCAAGAAAGCTGTACAGGCGCCGTTCAAACTTGATCTGAACCAAGTGGTTCGGGTGGATATTACCCTGACCGTGGGGTCGTTCCACGAAGTGGTAACGGTGACGGCAGCGGAACCGCTGATCGAGTCTGAGACCTCGTCGCTGGGGCAGGTGGTGGAGGCGCAGCGGGTCCACGAGCTTCCTCTGAACGGAAGGAACTTCCTACAATTGGCATATCTCAGCGCTGGGGTCAATCAGGGCCCAGCCGGTATCGTGCAGCAGGGAGGGATTCCTGAAAACGAGCGCGGCAATGGCGCGCTCCAAGCCAATGGCCTCATGGCTACGAATAACAATTTCCTGTTGAACGGATTCGATAACAACGAACAGCAAATTGGTTTCGAGGTGATTCAGCCGCAGGTCGACGCCATCGAGGAGTTTAAAGTCCAAACGAACAATTTTGGCGCCGACATCGGTAAGGGCGGCGCTGTGGTGAACATCGTTCTCAAGTCAGGCACGAACCAGTTGCACGGTGGTGCATTCGAGTTCCTGCGCAACTCCGTCCTGGATGCCAAAAATTACTTCGACGATCCGACATTCCCGATTGCACCCTTCAAGCAGAACCAGTTTGGAGGTACGTTCGGTGGTCCAGTGATCAAGGACAAGACATTTTTCTTCGTTGACTACCAGGGAACCCGGATTCGCCAATCCCTGACGGACATCTCGACGGTGCCTTCAAAGCAAGAGCACACCGGGGACTTCTCCGATCTGTCAACGCCGATCATCGATCCCGTGACCGGCAACCCTTTCCCGGGGAACCAGATTCCTCCCTGCCCGAGCCCCACAGGAGGCGCGTGCACGGATGCGGCAGGGGTCAATGTCACGAACCTATTCCCGTTTCCGAACAGAACTGTTCCGATCACACCAGGCCAGCCTCCGAGCAACAACTACTTGCTGAATCCGGTTCTCAAAAACAATCAGGATTCACTCGACATCCGCGTCGATCACCAGATGACCTCCCGCGATAGCTTCTTCGCGTTTTTTAGCTTCGGCAATGTCGATGCCACTCGTCCAGACCCATTTCCAGGTCAGGCCGGAGGAGGCACCTTCTCCGGAAGTATCAACAACAGATCGATTGCCGCCGGACTCAGCGATGTGCACACCTTTTCCGCGAGCAAGATCAATGAGCTGAAAATCGGCTACATGCGCTATGCCGTCAAAGCCACTCCGTTTTTCTCCGGTCAACCCATTGCTCAGCAGTTGGGAATTCCCGGAATCAATGACCCGAACAACCCAGCGACGGGCGGACTGCCCAACTTTAGCATTTCCAGAACAAGCTCCCTCGGCAACCAGGATTTCTTCCCAGAGGATCTCCGCGAAAACAACTATCAGCTCCTCGATTCGTTCACGTACGTTCGTGGACGGCATACCTTCAAGATGGGAGCTGATCTCCGCCGCCGACAGCACGGTTTTTTCCAGACCCAGAATCCACGCAGAGATCTGACATTCACCGGGCAGTTTACCGGCGATTCCGTGGCAGACCTGATGATTGGCTACGCATTCGACGCGTTCCGTGACGGCCAAAAGGGACCCTTCGGCATGCGCTGGTGGGAGTTCGGAACCTATTTTATGGATGACTTCCGCATCTCCTCGAGGCTCACACTGAACCTGGGCCTGCGCTACGACATCTACACGCCCATGGTGGAGCAGCGCGATAGGCTGGCGAACTTCGACTTCTCAACCGGAGAGTTTGTGGCTCCCGGAATGCCGGGTGTCAGCCGGTCAGGAAATGTAGTCACCGACCTCAACAATTTCGCGCCTCGTATCGGATTCGCATACACGCCATGGAACGACAACAAGACAGTGCTGCGCGGGGGGTATGGAATTTTCTACGACCTGCAGGCCAACCAGAACGACACGGAGCTCGCGTTCAATCCCACCGGGTTGTTCGGAAGCCAGTTCATTCTCGTTCCCAACTCCTCTACAACCCCCGCGATACAGCTTTCCTCGGGCTTTCCCGCCTCACTGCCATTTCCGAGCTTGAGCCACCCGAGCGGGAGGGCCAGCGCGGCTTTCTTCAACAATCGAACGACTTACATCGAGGAATGGAACTTGAACGTGCAGCGTCAGTTGGCGAAAGACATGGTGTTGCAAATTGCTTATGTGGGGACGCACGGCGTGAAGCTGGCATATCTGAGAAATCTGAACCAGCCGATACAGCCCTTAGACTCAAACTTTCAATTGGACGCAAATGGGCTTCCCACAAACTTTGGCCGGCCTTATTTCAACACCGTGCCGGATATTGCCGCCATCCGCACCGAAGGTCACGATCTGAGCTCGATCACGCACGGTCTGCAGGCGAGCTTCGAAAAGCGTTTCTCTGCCAATTGGAGCATACTCAACAGTTACACTTGGCAGCACACCATCGGCCAATCCTCGGAGAACGAAAGCGCGGGCACCGCTCTTGAACCGCAGAATACTCACGACCTAAAGGCGGAGCGCGGCGATACGGAACCCGACTATCGTCATCAGTTCACATCCGCCTGGTCTTACGAATTGCCATTCGGACCTGGGCAACGTTTCTTCACCGGGGGCGGTCCGCTACGCTGGTTTGCCGAAGGCTGGCAACTGAATGGCATCATTGCTCTGTATTCGGGTCGTTCGTTCACGCCCTATCTGTCCAGCGATCCCACAAATACAGGTTCGGGAGGGGCCGCGACCTGACATCGTTGGCAATCCGTACAACTTCTCAAACGCCACGAGTGCCGGGTGCCCGTCGAATCGGCAGTCCATTCAGTGTTGGTTCAATCCAGCGGCATTCGCGCTGCCCCCGCTGGCGCCGGGGCAAACTTTCGCGACGCAGTTCGGCAATGCAAGGCGTGGCATCCTGCGTGGACCGGCGCAATACAACGTCGATTTCTCCGTCTTCAAAGATTTCAAATTCAGCGAGTCGAAAATCTTGCAGTTCAGGGCAGAGTTCTTCAACCTATTCAATACGCCTCAGTTTGGGGACCCCAACTTTCAGGTGGACACACCTGGGGCAGGATCGATTTCGAGCACAGTGCACGATCCGCGGCAGGTTCAGTTAGCGTTGAAACTTACATTCTAGAGACGACATCGGCGTCCGAGAAACAATCGTCATCTGATACCGTCATCGTGTCTGCACTCCTCTTCAGAAGGAGAGATTATGAAGAACTTCGTCTGTGCAATCCTCGTGACGACGTTTGCTGTGTCTGTTCCGAGTGCACAGGCAGTTGCGTGTGAGCTCTCCAAAGCTCGCGATGACGTAACGGGAGCTAACACGCAATGCCAGTAGCGATGCGAAGCTAGCAGACTGGGAACCGAATACCCTTTGAACTCTTTGGCTTCCAATACGGTGCCGAAGCAACGGAACAGGAAACCCTAAATGCAGCGCAATGCGCTAGTACGATTAACGGAAGTAGCGATCTCATGTTTGTGCGTCATCGCTTTGCTGTCGGCCGATGCGTTTGCAGCAAAGATGCATGCACCGCTTGCCGAACGGGCAGACCAATCCGGTGATTTGCGTCTACCCGAAGTCCATCTAGACGGCCAGTATTTCGTGCGCAAGGGCCGGCGCTTCTTGCCGGTCGGCGCTCATTGGGTTCCCGCAAAAGCAGCGATGCAGTGGGCGGCGCAATGGGACCCTAGAGACATTGAAGCGGACTTTGCCAAGATGCATGAGCTCGGGTACAGCATCGTTCGCTTCGACATGTTGTGGGCATGGTTTGAGCCGCGCCCGGGTGACTACAATCCGGTGGCCTTCCAGCAACTCGACTACCTGGTGTCGCTGGCGCACAAGTATCAGATCTACCTGCACCCCAGCTTATTCATTGGTGGTGAAGTAGGGGAAGCCTACTGGGATGTTCCCTGGAGGCACGGGCGCCATCCCCATGCGGATCCTGAAATGTTGCGGTTGGAAACCAATCTCGCCACCGAGTTCGGACGAAGATATGCCAGGGAGAGCGCGATCATCGCTTGGGACCTAACGGATGAACCTCCCTTTTGGATTGTCGGCGGGCAGACCACGGATGCCATGGCGATCAACTGGACCCGGCTCATCGTGGGGGGCATTCGTCGCTTTGACACGCTCCATCCCATCGTCATTGGAACGGCAGGAGAAGAAATCAATCATGGACCTTTTCGGGCGGACGACATTGTGAATGAGGTCGATTTTCTCAGCGTTCACCCGTTCACGCTGTATGCGCCAGACCTCTTTCCGGACCCCTTGTTATCGGAACGCGGAACGTACGGTGCGGCCTTCGAGATCGCGTTGTCCAGCAGTGCCGGCCGGCCCGTGATGATCCACGAGATGGGTGCTTCTTCCGCGCAATACTCACCTGAGAGAATCGCTGCCTATGACCGAGTCATGATGTACTCCGGTCTGGGAGCTGGAAGTATCGGTGTCGATCTGTGGTGCTACACCGATGCCGCTCCCGAACAGTTCCACAAGGTGCCATACCTTCGAACTCCTCAAGAAACTGGCTGGGGAATGACGACATGGGACCGTCAGGATAAGCCGCTGGCCCAGGAGTTCAAAAAGTTCTCGCATGTAACGGGACAGTTGGACATGACCGGCATCACGCCTGCGCCCGCTGACATAGGCATTGTGATTCCGGATGAATGGGCGAAACCGCATGGTGACTTTTCCCGCTTCGGCTTGACGGGTCCGGAAGTCACGCCCTACACCTCGCAGCAGGATGGCGACGCCATGCCGGGGCAGCCACAGCCTAGTGTGAGTGGTGACAATGAGTGGCTGATGGGTTCTGCTCTTACGTCGTTCATTCTGGCGCATCGTGCAGGCCTGAAGTCCGATTTCCCGCGCGAGTATAGCAACTGGGAAACGCATCCTATGCTTTTTATGCCCTCTCCTCTCACCAGCACGGGCGACAAGTTTCTGGTTCACGTCCACTCGGACTTCTACGAAAAGGCCAGGAAGTATGTGGAGGGCGGTGGGTTCCTCTACGCCTCGGTAGCAGCTGACGCTGCCATCCCGGACATGGCGCAGTTGTTTGGTGCGCGACTGGTCGATACGGTAACGGTCTCGGAGGTCGCTTTAAAGATCGTCGCGCCATTCGGCGACCTTAAGCCTGGGGATACCTTCCATTACGTCGTGCCCGCAGCAAATCCGCGGTACTGGGGTTCGCTGCTGGAGGTGAAAGGCGGCAAGGTGATCGCTCTCGACCAGGACGGGCGTCCCGCACTGGTAGCGAACACACTGGGCTCAGGTAAGACTCTGCTTTGTGCCTATCCGATCGAAGCATATCTGGCAAGTGTACCGTCGGTTTTCGAGAAACCCGAGAACACTCACCGCATTTACGAAGCGTTCCGCGAGTGGACGGGTGTGAAACCGCAGTTCCGTACCGATCAACCTTCCGTGGAAGTTTCCGCGCTGAATGCGGACCACCGGGGCTATGTGGTCGTGGTGAATCACAGCGCCCAGTCACATAAGGTAACCGTGCTCACCACGGTTCCGATCCACTCGCTGAGTCGAGTGACTGTGGAGGGATTAGAGCGGCTGCAGCTCGACGAGTCCGGTTGGAGGATGGACATGGGTCCGTATGAAGCGGCGGTTATGGAGTGGAAGTAACGGCACTCGGACGGAGACGAATGGTTGGTGCGATCGATATTGGCGGGACCAAGATCGCGGTTGGAATGGTGGATGATAACGGCCGGATCAATGCCTGCCTGGAATCTCCAACCGAGGCCGATCGGGGCTATGCGAATGCCCTGGAACGCGTGACTCAAA
>JBBRBI010000127.1:0-13290 GCA_038206015.1 Bryobacterales bacterium
CTGGTGACTTCGAAGCCGAGACGGCGAAGGGTGGAGGCCATCGCGTTGACGTCGTTGACGGGGTTTTTGAGACGGCCGACGGCGTAGTTGGAGTTGCCGATGAGCAGGGCCATGCGGCGTTGGACCGGGACGACCTCAAGATCGCGGGAGCGGGTGGGCTGGGCGGGGAGAGTTGCGGCGAGTAACAGGAGTAGAGTAAGCGCGCACGACATATGATGCTGAGCATAGCAGAGGGGGCGGGGCTTAGGTGAGTCAGGGAGTCGGGGATACGGGCTGAAGTGTCAACTGCCAGGACATCCTTGACACTTGTTGCCAAGACATCCTTGACACTTTACGCCACAGACTAGAGCTATGCAGCCATTCGGATCGGAGGTCGCCGGTAGCGGATACCCTGATCGGCTGTGATCATGGCTTGGAAACCAGCCTCATCGGCAGCCCGTAACAGTAATCCGTTTGTGAGGCCCGACCAGCCTTGATACGCGGTCGTGCGCGCGTCGTGGCCAGGGAGCATCAGCCTCAGGCGGTGGGGCATGTTCTCATCGAGAAGTATGAGCATGGATGACGATGGCGGGGGCGGGCAGGAGTGCGGCGAGTAACAGGAGTAGAGTTAGTGCGCGCGACATATGATGCTGAACAAAGCAGCGGGGGGCGGGCTTAGGTGAGTCGGGGATACGCATCAGGGAGTCGGAAAAACGGGCTGAAGCCCGTAACCACTTGTGGCTTTTGTCTTTGTTCTTGTGGCTTTTGCCTTTGTTGTGGAGACACGGACTGAAGTGAGGTCCAGCCTACACCAATGCGCCTGGCGTTGCCGCGCTGGGGGCGGCGAGAGGGGAACTCAGAAAGAGTAGCCGATGGCGGCGTTGAAGGCGCGCGGGGTGACGTAGTGGGTTCCGCCGAAGGTCGAGCGGAAGTTGTAGAGCGCCACTGTGTCCGCCAGGTTTACGACGTTTAGCCTCAAGCTGAGTTTGTGGCGTTCTGCGTGTAGCAGGTTGTCGTGTCCGACGCCTATGTTGAACAGATGGCGGGGGTTCATGCGACCGGGGTTGTGATCGGGATTCTCTGTGCCCGGCTGGGGGATATTGATCAGCGTACTGCTGCACTTAGTAGCGTTGCCAGTGAAGCCGATGGAACGCTTGTCGTTGTCGCTTAAGTCGAGGGCATCATCGCAACCGCTGACCGCACCTGTGACGAGGCCTGAGTCATAGCGCCAAGTGAAGGCGAACCAGGGGCCGTGCTTGTGCTGGTAGCGGAGGTGCGATGTCTGTTGGAATTTCTGGTCGTGGTCGATGCGGAAGACTCCGTTGGCTTCAGGGGGCGGCTGGAAGCTGATGCCGCCAGCGGAGGTGGGAAAGAAGCGGGCGCGGGTGGAGCCGAGCGTCGTGAAGGCTTGCAGGCCATGCCATTCACGCGATGACAGACGCACGCTGAGCCCGTCGATGTTACTTTTGCGCCAAACGATGGGGAAGGTTATGGGTGTGTTACCGAGGACGGAGAAGTCGTAGGCGTTGCGGGTGAACTTCCAGAAATAGTCAGCGTCGAGGATGAAGTATCTGCCGAGGGTTTGTTGGAAGCCTGCGTTGTACTGATTGCGGCTGCCGGGATCGGTTGCGCCGGAGAGGAGTAAGTTTTCGTTATAGGGGGTCTCCATGGATCGGGCGTAAGAAGCCCGGAGAATGGTGCCGGTTTTCTTGACCTTGTAAGATAAGCCGGCGCGGGGTTGGAGCGCTGTCTTAGTAACCAGGCCGGCGTAATAGTCGATGCGGAGGCCGGTGTTCAATACAAAGTTGCCGAGAGTAAAGGCGCTCTGGGCGTACCAGGCGAATTGGTTGATGTTGCCCTTTTGGTTGAAGGCGAAGGGTGTGGGCAGGGTGATCGAGAAGATTTCATGGAGGGCTGTGTGGGTGTACTGGATGCCGGTCTTGAAGTCGATGCGGCCTTTGACGTGGGCGAGGTCTGTGCGGAAGCCGCTATTGGCGAGGGTGCGGGACTGGGAAACGGAAGATGGGAGATCGTAGGCGGGGTTGCGGGAAGGATAGAAGTCGACGGCGTCGCGGCGGAAGAAAGCATTGGCGCTGAACAGCGTTGTCGAGTTGATTACGCGTTGGTAGCTGGGGGCGACATTGACGGTGCGGGTGAGTTGGCGCCGATCGGAATCGGGGGCATCGAAAGAGGTGGGGATCTGGAACCAATTGCGGGCATACATGAGGTTCAGATGAAAGCTGTCCTTGGAGGTGGGTTGGAGATCGATGCGATCGAAGAAAGTCTCGCTGTTGCCGATGGCGTGGGTGGGACGGAACTCTGGAGTGTCGAGGAAGCGACCGGAGCGCTCTGCATTGGCGACGAGAAAATTGCCCCAAGTCTTGCCGCCGACCGCGACCGAAGACTCGATGCTGGGCGAGCCGAAGCTGCCGTAGCCGAGCCAGAGCTGGCCCGTGGGGCGAGCGACACCGAGGCCTGACTTGGTGACGGTGTTGACGACGAGGCTGGTTTTGTCGCCGAACTCTGCGTTGGGCGAGCCGGTGATGAGTTCCATCGATTGGACGGCGTTGACCGGGAGTTGCGTTGAGAAGCGCTTGGACTGCTGATCGGTGATGGGTTGGCCATCGATGCTGAAGCCGACCTGGGCGTGGTCGCCCAAGGGGTGGAAGAAGCCGTCAGAATCGGCAACGACACCGGGGGCAGAGTAGGTGATTGCGTCGCTCAGGCCTGCGCCGGGAGAGTGGATGGGCAGACGGGCGAGGGTGGCGCTGTCGGCGTCGGTGTGGGCCACGGGGATGTTTTCGAGAACGTCGTCGCCGAAGCCGTGGACTTCGAGATCGGTTTGCTGCGAGCTGATTGTCATCTGGAAATCGAGGTTTTGCGGGACTTGGTTGCGCACTGTGATGTCGCGGGTGATCGCGGCGAAGCCATCTTTTTTGATCTCGAGATGGTAGACGTTGGGCGGGAGGTTTGGCAAGCGGAACGCTCCGGTTGCATCCGTTTTTGTGGCTGTTTTAAAGGTTGTGACGAGGTTGATCGCAGTGATGGTGGCATTGGGGATGCCTGCGCCGCTGGGGTCTTTGAGGGTGCCGAGGATGGTGCCACCGCTGATGGATTGGGCGGGGAGGAGAGCGGTGCTAATCGAGATCAGTAAAAGCAAACGGGAAATCATTATTGATAAGGCTAGCATGAGATGGGCAGTGCTTGAAACATTTTTTACGCTGAACTGTCTTGAGTGCGAGATGAAAGAACTGAATTTTAACCTTCCATTCCCTCGTGCGCGCGTTAGCGCTGCACGCTCCCTAATGAGTCTGGTGTTGCTTGCAACCATTTGCGCCGTGAGCGCGTCTGCAGCAGCTACTCTCGTTAATCCGACGCTACCGCAGGCTACTGCGGGTGTCTCCTACAACACAGTATTGAGCGCTCAGGGTGGGCTCTCCCCTTACACCTACAGTTTGTCTGGATCGTCCCTACCTGAGGGGTTGGTGCTGACATCGAATGGCACGCTTTCGGGAACTCCGACGCGCGCTGGCACGTATACGTTGCCGATCCAGATTGCGGAAGCCTCCTCAGTACTTACAACGGTAAATGCGAGCCTGCGAGTTAATAGTCCAAGTGGACTGAGTTACTCGTCGACGCCTCCCAACGGAAACGCCGGGAGCGTGTATGACTTTAGCTTCGCTGGCCAGGGTGGCGTGGCTCCTTACTCCTGGGACATCCTATTTGGCGGGGGAAGCTTGCCGAGTGGCCTTACGCTGACATCGGCAGGACGCTTGAGTGGAACTCCCACAGTGCCAGGCGTCTACCCAATTGTGGTGCGCCTGACGGACGCGAATGGCAATTCGTTTCAATCGATGTTTTCGCTGCAAATTAACGCGAACACCTTCAGTATTTCCACGTCGTCGCTGGCGGGCGGCTTCTCGAACGTTCCGTACAGTCAGTCGATCAATGCGGTTGGCGGCACGCCACCGTACTCATACGGGCTCCTCTCGGGGGCGCTGCCATTGGGGCTGACGATTTCCTCTTCGGGACTAATCTCTGGTGTGCCCTCGGCGAGCGGCACATCGAATTTCTTCATCCGGGCAACGGACAGCATGGGTGCTGCCGCACAGGCAAGCTTCTCGATCACGATAACGGGCACCGGTCCGCGCATCCTGATCTCGTCACTTCCAACAGGAATTTTGAGCCAGCCCTATGCGGGATCACTGATCGTTCAAGGTGGCACGGCACCATACATTTTCTCGCTGCTCAGCGGAACGTTGCCGGCCGGTTTGACGCTTAACAATAACGGTGGCCTGTCGGGAACGCCAGCAACTTCCGGGATCTTCCCGGTGACAGTTCGAGCAACGGACGCGGCGGGGCAGACTGCACAGTTGGACTTGATTCTGAACGTCAACTCGAGTAATTTCGGATTTACATCGACGATGGCGAACGACGGCTTTGTCAATCAGAGCTACTCTTACCCGCTGACCGTCAGCGGTGGCACAGGGCCGTTCGTTTACAGCCTCTTGAGCGGCACCCTTCCCGCAGGCGTTACGCTGGGATCCAACGGCGCACTGACTGGAATGGCGACGACGGCGGGTACTTACAACTTTGTGATTCGAGCAGTGGATTCTTTGGGCGCAACGGCACAAGTGCCGCTGACGGTGAAGATTCAGGCGTCGAATCTTTCGATTCAACAGAGCGGCCTTCCGACTGCGACAGTAGGACAAGCTTACACTTCAACGCTAATCCCGTTGAATGGCGTCGCTCCGTTTAGCTTCTCACTCGTCTCGGGCACCTTGCCAGCTGGCATTAGCCTTGCGAGCAACGGAAACATTTCTGGCATTCCAACGACTTCTGGAATTTATCAAGTAACGATCAAGGTAACGGACGCAAATTCCAATACATCGCAGTCGACGATTAACCTCTTCGTCGGATCCACTGGCCTGAACATTACGACGATATCGCTGCCGTCGGCGCGAGTCGCGCAGAGTTATTCAATGAATCTGTTTTCGAGCGGTGGATCGCTGCCCTACAACTACTCGGTAATCAACGGAACGCTGCCGGCTGGGCTCGCTTTGAGCTCTAACGGATTGCTGTCCGGGACTCCGACTACGCAAGGGCCGGCTACGTTCACTGTCCGCGTAATGGACGGCAACGGGGCAGTATCGCAGGCCACTTACACACTGAACACGAATTCGTCGTTGAGCTTTATGGTGTCGCCTGCAACTTTGCCCAGCGGGCAGATTGGCCGGGCCTACAGCACCGCGCTGGCTTCCAGCGGCGGGGCGGGACCGTACACCTACACCGTAACTTCAGGAGCGCTGCCTTTGGGGATCGTTTTGAGTTCTGCCGGTGTAATCAGCGGTACGCCAACTGTTGCTGGCAACTTTCCGTTCAACATCCAAGTGGTGGATGCGACGAACACGGCTGTATCTTACAGCCAATCGATCACCATCAGCAGCTCAAATCTAAACATTGTAACGTTACAGGTTCCAGCTGTGCAGCAGGGCATTGACTACCTTGCCTACATCATTGGTGGAGGTGGAAACGCTCCATATAACTTCACTTTGGCGAGCGGCAGCCTGCCCCCTGGCCTGACTCTGAACTCTAACGGCACTGTTTCAGGTCTAGCTACGGCGACTGGGGCTTATCCGGTTACTGTACGCATTAGCGACCAAAGCGGGAACACGGCAACGGCTAACTTCACGTTCACGGTGAGCGGCTCCGGATCGTTGCAGATCTCGACCAGTGCGCTGGCCACGGCGCGCAACGGTCAGCCCTACAACGCATCCATCCTAGCCAATGGCGGCCAACAGCCTTACTTATTCAGCCTCATTGGAGGCAACCTGCCCGCAGGGCTGATCCTGTCCAGCAATGGGCAGATCTCAGGTACTGCGCTGACAGACGGAAGCTCGACTTTCTCTGTTCGCTTGCAGGATGCGGTCGGAGCAACGTCGCAAGTTACCTTGACCCTCAACGTCACGTCATCTACGCTGAACATCGCTGCTGATAACGTATCGACGGGGCAATTGGGAATCGCTTATTCGTCGACCTTGACCGCCAGCGGCGGCACCGGGACCGGCTATTCGTTTGCGCTGGTATCCGGCGTGCTTCCCACTGGAGTGACCTTATCGTCGTCCGGCGTGCTGTCTGGCACACCGACCGTATCGGGCAACTTTCCGGTGGTGATCCGGGTTGTCGATAGCAGCGGCGCGTTCTATCAGAAGTCGTTCGCGGTTGGAATTGGTTCCACCGGTTTGGCATTCACGAATGCATTTTTGCCTATCGCTTACATCGGCCAGCAGTTCCGGTTTAACTTGCAGGCTGCGGGCGGAGTTGGGCCTTACATGTTCTCGGTCTCCAACGGCACCCTGCCGTCCGGCCTGACTTTGAACACGAACGGTGAAATTAGCGGCCTGGCACAAACGGCATCGAACTCGCCGATCACCTTCCGCGTGGTTGACGCCTTGGGCGCAACCAACACAGTGACGCTTGCGTTCAACGTGACGCAGTCCACGTTGCAGTTCTCATTCAACACGATTCCAACTGCAACTGTTGGTCAGCTGTTTACGTTCACCCCTACCGCCACTGGCGGAACGGGCCCCTACACTTACACGGTACTTACCACTCTCCCAGCAGGTTTGACCGTCTCTCCGGCTGGCGTCATTTCGGGCGTACCGAGCCAGGAAGGCACGTTTAACCTTACTCTGCGCGGCCAAGACGCGCTTGGGGCGGTGGTGCAAGCCAATTATGGATTTGTCGTATCGGGAGCGGGTTTCCGCATTTCGACGGCAACACTCAATACGGTTCGGGTGAATCAACCCTTCACCCAGACGCTTGCGACTGCTGGCGGCACGGGAACGAGTAGCTATGTGGTCCAGTCGGGCACGTTGCCGACTGGGCTGATCCTGAGCGCCGCTGGTGTGATTTCTGGAACGCCCACCACCGCTGGATCGTTCACGTTCACCATCCGGGCAACCGATGGCTCCAATGCGAACGCAGTGGCGACTTACACCGTGGTTGTGTCGGCTCCGGTGGTGAACTTCGGGTCTACAAGCTTGCTGTCCGGAACAATTGGTCAGGCTTATAGCCAGACCATCTCGGTATCGGGCGGAACAGGACCCTACACTTACGTCATCAGCGGGGGCAGTTTGCCTCCCGGTCTGACGCTGAGCAATTCCGGTGCACTTATAGGAACTCCCACAGGGACGGGGACCTTTAATTTCACGGTACGTGCCACCGACGCCGCAGGCAACTCGAATGCGGCTGACTTTGTGTTGGGCATAGCCGCCTTCGGTTCGCCGAATGTGGCGGCCATTGTCGACGCGGCCAACTACGCCGGTAATGGTGTAGCGCCGGGCGAGATTGTGGTGTTGTTTGGATCGAACCTCGGTCCTGCAAATCTGCTATCGTTCTCGGTTGTAAACAATAGCGTGCCGACCACCCTCGGTGGAACGCGAGTTCTGTTCGACGGGGTCGCGGCTTCGATCATTTACACTTCAGCCAACCAAGTGGCGGCCATCGTTCCGGTTGGCGTCGCGAGTAAAGCCAACGTGCTGGTGACTGTCGAGTACCTCGGTTCGGTATCGGCAGTCTTCCAGGTGCCCGTCAAGGCGGTGAAACCCGCCCTGTTCACGACCGATGCCTCGGGCAGAGGTGCGGGGGCGATCCTGAATCAGGACAACACGGTCAATACGGCGGCCAACCCGGCGCGGAGGGAGACGGTTGTTTCCTTCTACCTGACAGGAGCCGGTTTGACGTCGCCGATAGGAGTTGACGGACAAATCGTGAGCACCATTGCGAACCTCGTAAATCCGGTCTCGGTGACCATCAACGGGCAAGCAACAGTTGTTCAATACGCGGGTAACGCTCCGTCGCTCGTTCCGGGAGTTGCGCAGATCAATGTGAAGCTTCCGGTCGGTACGAAGAGCGGTCCGAATGCAATTGTGCTTACTATCGGCACGACGCAGACGGTAAGTGAAGTGACAGTCTTCGTAGAGTAAAGTCACTCACGAACATGGGTCAAGTCGGCACCGTCTGTAATGGACGGTGCCGACTTTTTTGCGTTTGTGCGCAAAATGATGAGAAGCTCATCCGCACATGTCTGGGAGAGAAGCTTTACCAACCGGGCGTCCAGCGCTACTTTGAACAGACCGAACTCAGCTCGCCTGATGTTGACGGTCGCATCGTCCTGGATTGGGGATTCAGAAAGGGTCAGCTGTTTTTTGCCCTGATTGCGTTGGGTTCGACGCAGACCATGGCGATAGGTGCCTGCGTTGGCTTACCCTGCATCGACGTTGAGCTTCAGTGTGGGAAGCACGGCTTGGCGGAATTTCGCACTTTGGTGTTGCACCAGAACAACGAAGTCTTTGGCCGATTCGACGCAAACTATGTCACAGGTTGGCACGCCATGTTGGTCGAAGATCGCCTGGAGCGGCGATGCAGTTTCGCGATCCATACTCTACATCTTCTTTACGTCAAAGCCAGTTTTGGTGGGGACGGCCTGATCTGACTCAAGGAGCTTTAGAATTTCGTCTCGTAAGGCAGGGTGAGTGGGAGGGTAGCCCGAGATGCGCTGCTCGGTGGTGGCTTGCCGGAACCGGGCCTCGGCGAAGATCAGGGCGTCTGAGGGCAGATCGCGGCGTGCGTGGGCTTCTCGCAGTTTCGTACTGAATATGTTTTGAAAGTCCAGAGTTTGCCCGAGCATATTGACTAACGCGCAGCCGTGGGTGTGGCTGCATCGCCAACCTTGGCTTCGGAGGGAATGCCTTCTCGTTGGAAGACGGCCTTGGCGTGGGCCAGGACCTGCAATTGTTTCGCGTCATCGTCGGAGGTGAGGAAGGTCTCTACAAGGGCGTTGATGCGCTGCGCCAGCGCATCATCTTTGACCATAGGGGGAGCGAGAGCGCGGTGGGAACAGGCACCGAGCAGGTATTTGACCTGCGAGATGGGAGCAGGAATCGAAGTGGGCACTTTTGGGAGGCGTTTGGTGTCTACTGACAGAAGCCAGGGTGGAACTCAAGGTGCCAGGAACGTTTTCAGATCGACACGGGTTACACACTTTGACGCGAACCCGCTTGGGGCGAAGTTGCTGAACGATGTTGCGGCAAATGGCGTGGCGGGGCGGGGAGCGCAGTGATGGCGCGGGTGTGGATGGACCTGGGCGTTGCGTTCTTCGGAACTTGGCTGATGGCGGCGTTTGTGCAGACGAGCGCGGCGCACAGGGTGGCTGCATCGCTTGCGTCGTCGCTTGCATTGGCGGGGGCGGCGGTGGTGCTGGCGGTGGCGACGGCGTTTCAAATGGGGTTGATCCCGTTAGATGCGACGGCGCGATCTTCATTTGCGAAGGCGCGGCGATTGGCGTTGCCAGCGCTGTGGATTGTGCCGACGATTCTGCTGGCGCGCGAGGGATCGTGGATGGCGCTGGGGGCGGGATTGTTTTTGTTTGTGAGCGCAGCGCGGTTGGTTATGGCGGACGATGAGGCTGTAGATGAGAAGTTTTGGCGATCACTGGGAGTGGCCGTGGCGCTGCAGGGCGTTGTTGTTTTGCTTGTGGCGGGCATGACCACCTTGGCGGTGTTGTTGTTTGGAGTGGGCGTGGCGACGCTGGTTTGTATGGCGCGCAGCGGGCCGAGAGTGGAAGGTCGTTGGAGGGGAGTTTTGTCGGCGACATTGGCTTGTTTGGTGACGGTGCTGGTGATGCTGCCTAAGTTTCCGTCGCAGGGGGATGGCGACCAAGGTGTCGCGACGGCCAAAGCTGGGACGGTGCCGAACGCGGATGGAAACGTTCAGCCGGGGGAGTGGCATCCGGGGATCATCATTTGGCCGAAGGTGAGGAAGAAGGCGGTGATGATGCCACCTGCCGCGCTGTATCCGAAAGCCGGTTTGAGCGATGCGTTTGAGGCGCCGATGGAGATTCCGTTCAACGGTGTCTATCTATTGTTTCAACCGCCGGGCAAAGAGCCGCCCCGCAACTCGCAGATAGAGCTAGGGACGCCGCTTGATTTTCATTTTCGATCTGACGATAAGCGCGCGATTGTGGTGGAGGCGCGGCAGTCGCTGACGATGAGGGTGCCGCTGCGGCGCTTGACGGGAATCAAGGTGGCGCTGGAGAACGGCGAGCCGCTGCCGAAGACAATTTGGGTTGAGTTACTGCTGGTGAGCGGGCAAGCGGGCGTAGCGCCGGTGAGCCTGGGGCGGACGGTGCTGGCGACGGGGAAGAGCGCGCCGGAGTTTGGAGTGCCGCTAACCGCGCTGATCGACAGCTTCGATGGATTGATCGTGCGGCTGACCCGATCCTGGTCGCAAGAGCACATCGCGTCGCGTGTGTCGATTGAGAAGTTTGTTCTTATCCGGCGCTGATGCGGTCGAGTAAGTGATCGGCAATGGCGAGGCTGGCGGTGGCGCCGGGGCTGGGGGCGTTGAGTAAGTGGAGAGCGCCTTGACGGAGTTCAATGGCGAAGTCCTGGAGGAGAGTGCCGTCGGGGGACATGGCCTGGGCGCGGACGCCTGCGCCGCCGGGGAGGAGGTCATTTTCTTCGAGGGCAGGGACGAGGCGTTGGAGGCTGCGGGTGAATTCTTTGCGTGACAGGCTGCGTTTGACTTCATACCAGCTCATGGCAGGGTACTTGGCGAGGAAGCGCCAAAGACCGGGGAAGCTGAGGGCGTCCCAGGTGTCGCCGACGGAGAAATCGCTCCAGGTGTAGCCTTCGCGTTTGAGCGCGAGAACGGCATTGGGGCCGCACTCGACGCCGCCGACGATCATGCGAGTGAAGTGGACGCCGAGGAATGGGAACTTGGGATCGGGGACAGGGTAGACGAGGTGGCGTACGAGGGTTTCGGCTTGTGCGCGGAGCTTGAAATATTCGCCACGGAAGGGGATGATGCGCGTCGTGGGAGTTTCGCCGGTGAGGGCCATGATGCGGTCGCAGTGGAGGCCGGCGCAGTTGATGAGATAGTCCGTCTCAACGGTGCCGGTTGAGGTTTCGCAGTGCCAGCGGTTGTTGGATTTCTTGAGCGCGAGGAGGGCGGTGTTGGTTTTGACTTCGCCGCCTTTGCTGTTGATGTTGGCTTGCATCGCGCGGCAGACGGCCGGGTAATCGACGATACCTTCTTCCGGGACTTCAACGGCGGCAAGGCCGGCGACGTTGGGTTCGCGGTCTTTGATCTCAGCCTGACTGAGCCAGCGGAGGCCTTGGAGGCCGTTGGCTGTGCCGCGATCAAGGAGATCTTTGAGGCGGGGGATTTCATCTTGAGTGACGGCGACGACGAGTTTGCCGCAGACTTCGTGGGCAACGTTATTCTGCTCGCAGAATTGAATCATTCGGCGGATGCCGTTGACGGCGAGCTGGGCTTTGAGGGAGCCAGGCTTATAGTAGAGACCGGCGTGGAGGACGCCGCTGTTGTGACCACTTTGGTGTTGACCGACCTGGGGTTCCTTCTCGATGACGGAGACCTTGGTGTCGGGCCAGCGGAGTTGGGCCTGGTGAGCGGTGGCCAGGCCAATGATGCCGCCTCCGATGACGGCGAGGCTTTTCGGCGGAGGTGTCATGCAGCGCCGCTAGTTATTTTCGAGACCGACTTTGGTGAGGAGGTTGCGGAGTGTGGGTTCTCCGCCAGAGCCAGCCTGGGCACCGGCGATGCGACCTTCTTTATCGAGAAGGACGTAAAAAGGGAAGCCCTGAGGCTGGATCAAATCGGCCAGATTGCTGTCGGGACCGAAGACCATTTTGACGCCGGGTCGCGGATTTTCTTTCAAGTAAGCGTTGACCTTGTCGCGGGTTTCGCCGACGTTGACCGCAACGATGACGAGGCCCTTTTCGGCGAACTCCTTAGAGAGCTTCTCAACGATGGGTTGATCCTTGCGGCAGTAGCCGCACCAGGTGGCCCAGAGCTGAATGAGAACGGGCTTGCCTTGGAGCGCGGTGTTGTCTAGCGCCTCGCCTGTAGTGCTCTTGGCGCGGTAGACGGGCATCTTGTCGCGGGGGCGTTCCTGGGCGACGAGGGTCGCGGCGAGAAGGATCGCGATCGAAAGGGACTTCATTAATTAGATGGTCCCATCTTTGAGATTAGAAAGGCGCGGGCGAAGGCCCAGTCGCGCTTCATGGTGGTGCGGGAGAGGCCGAGGAGTTCGGCAACTTCATCTTCCTTGAGACCAGCGAAAAAACGGAGCTCGACCACTTTGTGAGCGCGTTCGTCGAGTTTTTCGAGCTCGTCCATGGCTTGTTCGAGGGCTTCGAGGTCGTCGTCTTTCATGTTGGCGGGGGAGCCTTCGAGGCCGCTGAGGGTGACGAAGAAGCGCTCGTCGCCACGGCCCTTTCGCTTGCGGGCGTAGTCGACGAGGATGCGGCGGAGCTGGCGGGCGGCGACGGCGAAGAAGTGGGCGCGGTCCTGATAGGGGACGACGGCACCCTTCATCATGCGGAGGTAGAGTTCGCTGACCATGCCAGCGGGCTCGAGGGTGTGACCGCTGCGCTCGTTGCGGAGGTAGGAGCCGGCCATGCGTTCGAGCTCGCGATAGAGGAGCGAGATGATTTGCGGACCGGCTTCGGCGTCGCCACCTCGCCAGTCGCTGAGGAGCTGCGTGACTTCGCCAGGGTGGGGGCGGTCTTCGGGGAGCATGAATTCAGGATAGCTGGAGGCTGGGGAAGATTTCGGAACGGTGGGGTGGAGGTGGCATCGAGCTTCAAGTGTGAGCGCGGGATCGCATGGCAATGAAGTCTAGTTGCCGAGGATTTTTTCGACCATCTCTCCGTAGTCCCGACAAATGACTGTTTGACGAGTGTTCGCCTGGTGCAGGCCGCGCTTGATCGACCGCTCAAATTCGACGGCCACAGTTTCTTGAGATAGGAACACCAGGAATCTTTGTGCGGTTGCAATTTCATGATCGGGCAGGCCCGCGATGAGTTCGTGGAGGTGTTCTCGGGTGATGGGCATGAGGGGCTATCAGTTGTGATGCTACATCGATTGTTTCCTCCCATGACCCGGATATGGTGGCCTCGCGGCGATGCAGCACGGTTGATAGCCTCATAAGATAGAGAGCGTGGCGGCGAAACCAGATTTGCGGGCTTTGTTTGAGGAGGCAATTGAGTTGCCTCCGATTGAGCGCGCGCGATTTCTGCGCGAGGTGCAGTTCAAGTCGCCGCTTGTATACGGGCAGCTGCGGAGCCTTTTGATCGCGCATGAGGGGCCTTCCGCTTTTTTTGAGCAGGATGGGGGATTGTGGGCCCAACTTGCGCCTGTCGTGATGATTGGGCGGCGATTTGGGGCTTATCAGATTGAGGAAGAAATTGGGCGGGGCGGGATGGGAGCCGTTTATCGGGCGGC
>JBBRBI010000128.1:0-13263 GCA_038206015.1 Bryobacterales bacterium
GACACCTGCCGTCGCCTCAGACCCATAAAGGGTTGACCCCGACCCTTTCAATACCTCCACCTGCGAAATCGCCATCAGTGGGATCGGCAGATCCATGCTCAGGTTCGATGTCTGCACGCTGTTCAGCCGCATGCCGTTCCACAGAACCAGCGTCTGCCCAAAACTGCCGCCGCGAATGGAAAGTCCCCCGGCAACCGCGCTGGGTGCGCGGCCCCTCAAGTCGAGCGAAGAATCCAGGTGCAGAAAGTCGGCGACTGAGGCGCTAAGCGGCACCAGTTCACGTGCTGGGATCACCCGGACAGCCCGCTCAGACTCCTCCAGTGGAATGGGTTCATACGCCCCTGTCACCACAACGGTGTCTTTAGTCTCTTGGATCGGTGCCTTCGCGGGGGCTTTCGTCGGATCCTGCGCCAACATCGTGCAGGCGAGCAGCAAAATACTTTGTCTAGTCAAACTACCTAGGATAGCTAGGGTTTAACCAAAAGTTTCTTCGCGGCTTCCTCTTCAGCGGCCTTTGCTGCTGCTGCCGCTGCAACGGCTCGCGGTATGCGCGGTGCTCGCACCACTGGCTTGGCACTCGCAAGCTCGATATAGGTTTGAAGCAGCGCGCTCTTTTGGGTCGGATCCAGAATCAATCGGCTGACTTTGCCGTCCGCCGCTTCTGAAAAATGAACCGTGCCGTCGCTCGCCACGCTCATGTTGCCCGGTGTGGACAGATGGAATAGCTTCGGGTCTGGCCTCGCCGCATAGAGCGCCGCAGCCAGGGCCGCCGTCGGCCCATCGAAGGGCTCTGGACGAAATGCTCGATACGCATCGACAACCGGATGCGCTGGTGCCCAGGCAAAGTCTTTCTCGAGGCTCGCCGCTGGAAACAACAGCCCCTGTTCGGCTTCTTCACCAACTGCGACTATCGCTGTGGGCCATTCTTCAAACAGCTTGCGCGACGCCGCCGCATCCGCCTTCCAACTGGCGTCTACGGCGATTACCAACTGCCTCACTTTGGCCTTGACCAACTCTTTAGCCCCGGGCAGCATCAACATTTGCACAAGATTCGTCGCCGGTCCTGTAAGCACTATCACGACACTTTGGTCCACCTGAGCCGTGAGCGCGTTGCGCGTAACAGCCACCGCGTCGGCCGTATCAACCAGGCTGTGGATGCCATGTTCGTAGAGCAATTTCCCGTCGGTATTCTTTCGCGACAGAGAAACCGTCAACATCGGCGTGTCCTCGGGCAGGATTCCCGAGATCGACATGCCCACCGGAAGCGTCCGGCCTGCCGACAGGAATGCCGCACTCACTGCGCCCGAATAGAATCTGCCGATTGTCTCCGTAAGTGCCGCTGATTTCAAGTTCGACTTGCTGACACTGATTGCCGCTACCCGTGCTTCATTCTTTCCATCCAGGCCATAAAGCAGCGCCAGTGCCAATGGATCGTCGGGTCGTTGGCCCATCGCGGAGTCGAAAATAATCGCTGTCGGCCGCTTGGCCTGTGCTGAGATTTGCATCGGTTTCTAACGACGCTTCTACAACTGCGTCTCTGCCGGGGATCATATCATCTTCCCAAAACGATGCTCGGCGGATGCGCTAGCATTAGGGTAATCTCTATGAAGTCGATCTCGCTTTCACTGACTCTCGTGAGTCTGACGTTTTCTTTTTCTCTGAATCTACTGGCGCAAACTCCAGCCCAAACTCCAGCACCATCTCCAGCGCCGCAAGTCGGAAAAGCTGCCGCCGCCGCCGCCGCTGCTGCCGCCGCCAAAGCAGTAGCATTGGAGCCATCCACGATGAAGACCAAACTCAGGTGGTTGGGCCTTCGGACCGTCAGCCCGGGAGTGCTTTTGCCGTTGGCGATCCCTGCGGCCTTCTCAATGCTGAACCCTCCAGCCCGCATGCCGTCGGAATGGCGCACTGGCGCTGGCGGTTTCGGTCGGCATTACGGCCACTTCGTGGCCATGAATTCTACAACTTACGCCACAGTCTTTGCCGTGGCATCTCTGACCGGTGAGGACCCACGCTATCATCCCTCGGTCGACAAGACTTTCGGGAAGCGACTTGGCCACGCCCTCGGCTCTGCCTTTGTCGGATATTCCGACGACGGAAAGCTGCGTCCCGCTTTTTCCTTGTGGGCTGGCACCGTTGCTGGCGGCTTCATCCCCAAAACCTACATGCCCCCGGGCTTTAATGACAATGTTCACGCATATCAAAACTCGCTGATTCTGTTCGGTCGCACAGTAGGCGGCAATGTAACGCTCGAATTTCGCTCAGAGATCCGGGCTGCGGCGAGGAAGATGCACCTGGGTTTCTTGGCCCGCTAGTGATCCTCACATTGGTTCACTGCGTAAGCCCTGTGACGAATGCTGTTTCAGTTATTCTAGAATCATAGTAAGAGGTTTGAGCTATGAGCACGCCAGAAATTGATGTTGTCGAGTCCGCCCGCTTTGCCGACATGTTCGCCGCAATCGGAACAGATTCAAGACTCCGCATCCTGCGCCTGCTATTGGCTGCCCACCCCGATGGCTTGATCGTCGGCGACATTCAGAACGAGTTGGAGATTCCAGCCTCAACCCTGTCTCACCACCTCGATAAGCTCAAGAACGAAGAATTGGTCACCGTAGAGCGCCAGGGTACTTTTCTCTGGTACCGCGCCAACACTCAGACTCTCCAGGCACTCTTAGGCTTCCTATACTCAGAATGCTGCACTCGCAACAAGGCCATCAAGCCTGAAAGCATCTTCAAGCTCTGCAAATAGCCGATCCTGACCTGGCCTAAAGTTGCTTTTCGCACTTCACAGTGACTACACTTACAGAGCCGCTGGACATCGATTGAGCTTGCCCAGCGTGAAAAGGACACACCCATGCCGAAATATCTAATTCAAGGAACCTACTCCTCCGACGGTCTCCTCGGCCTCGCCAAAGACAAAGGAACGGGCCGCAAGGCCGCTGTTCAGTCCGCGATCAAGTCGCTCAAAGGGAAGGTCGAGTGCATGTACTATGCCTTCGGTAGCGATGACGTCATCATGATCATTGACGCGCCCGACAATATCGCTGTCGCTGCAATGTCTATGGCTGCCAGCTCATCCGGTTTGGTCAGCATCTGCACCACCCCGCTCCTCACTGCCGAAGAAATGGATCAAGCCATCGCGATGCCGGTGAAGTACCGCGCTCCCGGCGAATAATAGCCAACAAGCATCCTCTTCACTGCCCAACAGGCTAACCCCGGTTGGGCGGTGAGTTTAGTAGCCCTGTAACGTTTTCCCGCCACCCAACTCCAAGGGTATGCCCCAACCAATAAGAGTTAGCAACTCCAAAGTTGTAACTCTATTTGCTCTGCTCCAGGCCTTTGGCACCATCGCATCGGCTTCCACAATACTAGGCACTGCTCAATCCTTCGCCGTAATCGCCGGCTCTACCGTTACCAACACCGGCGCCAGCACCATCAGGGGCGACGTTGGCAGCTACCCCGGCACCTCCATTACTGGTACCGGAACCGTCTCACTCGTCGGTGCATCCGTGGTCCATATCTCGGATGCAGTATCCGCCCAAGCCCAAATCGATCAAACGAATGCCTTCAATATTCTTGCTGCGCTTCCGATTACATCCGATCTCACCGGGCAAGATCTCGGTGGCCTCATTCTTACTCCCGGCGTCTACAGATATACATCCGCAGCGCAACTGACCGGCACCCTCACCCTCAACCTCCAAAACCTCAGCAACGGCTTATTCGTCTTTCAAATTGACAAGGCGCTGACAACCGCCAGTAGCTCAAACGTACAAGTGATCAACGGCACCTCCACCAGTGGTGTATACTTCGTCGTCGGGAGTTCCGCAACTCTTGGCACAAGTACAACCTTCGCTGGCAATATTCTCGCGAAGGAAAGCATCACACTCAACACAAGTGCCAAGATTCTCTGTGGTCGCGCTTTCGCCCAGATCGGCGCAGTGACAATGGATTCCAACACGATCTCCAATTCCTGCGAAGCCTTCGACAATTCCAGCGGCAGAAGCGACTTTGGCAGTTCCGGGTTTAGCGCTGCTGGCGTACCGCAGGTTCCAGAACCCGCAACCTTCACCCTGTTCGGCACCGCTCTAGCCGCCGTTGCCCTAAGATCGAAGTTCTCTCGCCGCCAGTTGTAACTCCGTAGTTCAATCCCACCGCAGTGCTGACACCGGCTCAATCCGCATCGCCCGCCTTGTCGGCACATATCCTGCCCCCAACGACACCGTAGCCACCAAAACAACGGATCCCACCAGCACCACAGGGTCACCGCTCTTCACCTCGTACAACAGACTCTCGGCATACTTGCCCAACACGATTGCGCCAAGTAGCCCCACCGGGACACCCAGCGCCACCATCCACCCCACCTCGGTCATCACCAATCGTCGAATGTCCTTCGCATCCGCCCCCACCGCCAGGCGAATTCCGATTTCTCGCGTCCTCCGCGCGACCGTGAACGCCAGCACCCCGTACAAGCCAACCGCCGCCAGCAGCGTAGCCAATACCGCAAAGGCTGCTGCCAGTGTCGAGATCATCCGGTCAACGCCGATGTTCTCGTCCACTTGCCTCGACATTGTCTTTAAATTCTCCACCGGCAAGTTCGCATCAAGACCGGCCACTGCCTTCCGCACCAGCGGCAGAATCTGATCCGTGGGCGTGGCAGTTGCCACATAGATTGTTGCCGAACCCAGTTTTTTGTCTTGGAGATAAGGTGTATAAAACATCGCCGGTGCCGGCTCCTTCACATCGCTGTACTTCGCATCCTTCGCGATGCCGATGATCTCGATGTCATTCGTCTTGCCGGACCCAACCTGCATCCGTCGCCCGAGTAAGCTCTTCTCGTTCCCGAACTTGCGAACAAATGCCTCATTCACAACCGCCACCCTTGGCCTGCTCTCGCCGTCGCTGTCACTAAATTCCCGGCCCCCCACCATCGCAATCCGCATCATCTTGAAAAAGCCCGGTCCCACTTCGTTAAACACCGAATGCGTATCGGAATCAGGCCCCGCTTGAAACCCGTCGACGGAAACATTTGATCCATAATTGTTTCCGGCGATCAGTTGCACGAGTGACACCGACACTCCCTGTACGCCCGGAATCGCCTCAACGCTTTTCTCCAAACTCTGGAACAGTGCCTTCGTCCGCACTGGCGAATATTTGTTCAAGTCAGGTGAAAGACCAAACACGATCAGGTTCTCCGTTCGGATGCCCATTTCCACCTTCATGACCTTCACAAGGCTCTGCAGGAACAGTCCCGCCGAGATCAATAACAGTAGCGACAATGCAATCTGCGCCGTCACCAGCCCGCGCCGAAATCTCGCCGCGCTGGTTGAGCCCGACACATTCCCAGCCTGATCCTTCATCGCGCCACTTAGATCCTGCTTGGTGGCATGAACTGCTGGAAACAGTCCAAACAGAAATCCTGCAACGATCGACAGGCCCATCGCAAATGCCATCGTGACCGGTCTCAAGCCCAGGTCGACAACGTCCGTCATACCGCCATCAAAAAAGCTGCTGATCGCCTGCGCAGTCCCATAGGCGACAAACAGTCCGGCGATTCCCGCCAGCACGGCCAACACCATGGCCTCGATCAGCAACTGGCCGATAACTTGTCCTCGCGTCGCTCCCAGCGACAACCGAATGGAAAACTCCTTGGCACGATTTGCAGACCGCGCCAGCAGCAGGTTAGCGATGTTAGCGCACGCAATCAACAACACAAATCCTGTAATCGCAAATAACATCATCAGCGGTGTCTGGGCTGTGCGCATGAGATTGCTTTGCCCTTGCTCGCCCGACGCCAGCATCATTTTCTGTTCCGTAAACTGCTTCTTGAATTTCTCGCTGCTGCCTTTCTGCAAAGGCAAATCCACTTCGCGGATGATTCCAGAAAACTGTCCATTTATCGCCGCCTCCGCCTGCGCCTGGCTCACGCCCGGCTTCAGCCGCGCAAACAGATAGGCCCGATAGCTGCGCCGCTCCGCCAGTCCCTTCCATCCTGGGGTGAGTTCTTCGCGCATGCTGATCGGCGCATAGACCTGCGGGGTCCCACCCATCGTCGTCCCTTTGAAGCCCTCTGCCGTCACTCCGATAATCGTCATCAGCGTCCCATTCACCAGCATCGTCCTGTTCAACACGCCGGGGTCGTGATTGAACTTCTCCTGCCAGTAAGCGTGGTCCAGCACCACCAATCGGTGTGCCCCCGGCGTCTTGTCATCGTCCAGTCCAAGTAGCCTGCCGGCCGCCGGCTTGACACCCAGCGTAGGAAAGTAACTCCCCGAAACAAACATCCCTGCCGCACTTACAGTTTGTCCCTGATAGGCCAGGTTTGCTCCAAAGCTTCGATGCGCGGCAATCCCAGTAAAGACAGTCTGCTGTCGCTCCAGATCCCGAAACATCGAGTAGCTGAAAATCGATTGGTTCCCGCCCGCATTGTTGGTGGAGTTGCTGCCACTCCGAGGACCATTCGCCGTCAGATTGACTAATTCGCCCGGTGCCTTGACCGGTAATGCGCGCAACAGGACCTGCTCAAACAGCGAGAAGATCGCCGTGTTCGCGCCGATCCCGAGTGCCAGCGATAGAATCGCCACAATCGAGACGACCGGGGTCTTGGCAAGTGTCCGAAACGCAAATCGAGGGTGACGCATTACATCCAATACGCGCAACCGCGCACTTTGTTTACTCGAAATTCAAAGTTTCTTCAAAATGTCGCGATCGGGTTTAGCGGCGACCCTGTCCCCAGCGGCACAACCAGCGGCGCAGCCGTAAGCAGAAACTCCCACCGCTTGCGCGCCGCCGCAGCCTGGCTCAACGCTTCGAGGTCGCAGTTATCAAACATCGGTACACCCATCGCGATCAACACCAGCTGATGGATAGGGTAGGGAACTCCCACGACCGTCGATGGCATCAGTTCCCCGTGCACATCGCTCCCCAGCACCGCGATGTCTCGCTCCTTGAACCAGCGCGCACACGACACATGCAGCCCTGCCGCCGCCTTGTCTGTATCCCAGGGCCCCACTGCCGCCCGCCGCGCCCAACGCCCGGTGCGCACAAAAACGATATCGCCTCGCCCCACCCGAAGCCCCGTCTGCTTTTCCCAGGCGTCCAGATCCGCCGGATAGATCGGCGTCGACAACTCCAGATAGGGGACGCCCTTCAATCGCGGAATGTCCATCAGGATCCCCCGCCCAAAGAGTCCGATCTTATACGCATCCACTGCCAATTGATGCGCTCCAGCGCCATCGATTTCGCGCTGCGAGTAGCCGTTGTAAGTTTTCCCCGCGTACACCATGTGCGACATCGCATCCATGTGAGTAAGTGCGGCGCCGTGAAAACTGATCGTATAACTGTCCATGGCAAACATCGGGTCGGGGTCCACGCCAGAAGCAATCATCTTGTGCCCAAACGGACGGCTGTTGTCCGCCGCCGCTACTGTGTCCGCATCGCGCGAGAGTGACACTGAAAAGCCTTCCTTCACCAGCGCCGCCGCCGCCCGCCGCGTCTCCGGTGTAATCAGATTCACCGCGCCCATCTGGTCCGTCGCCCCCCATCGTCCCCAATTCGACAATTCCTTCATCCATCGATCTATCCCGGCCCGGTCTACCGGCGCCGCCGTCTCCCTGCCAAAATCCACCGGCCCAGTCCAATCGACGCCCCATTTCTTCGGCGCATCATGCAGTGCCCACACCTTGCCCTGCAAGCGCCCCTCCTTCAATTCCAGATACCAGCGCAGATGCTCGCCGCCCTCAAAATCGAGGTCCCCCAACAGCGTGAACTTCGTCGCCTCCTGAATCACTCGCAACGGAATCCCCGTGCCGCCCCGTCTGCTCACCAGCACCCCAGTCATAGAGCTTTCCGTGCCCCGAATCTCAATCGTCTGTGGAATCATCCTCTTCACTCCACTGGCGTCAACCGTGTCTGCCGTGCAACTCCATCGCCCGGCAATTTCCTGTGCAGGCGCCACAACTCCCGCCGACAGGGCCAGGACCAACAACAGCAACGATGATTTCATTTAGAGCGAGTATATCGAAGCTATTTTTCAAAGCACTGATCGTTTTCAGCCCGCGCTGACGCATGTACGGTAGACACCCCACTATGACCCGCCGATCCATACCCTTTTTCCTTGCTGCCAGCGTCGCCGCAGCGCAATCCAACCCCAGTGCAGACTCGATGCTTGCCATTCTCCGGTCCAGCATGGAGAGCAAGAAGGGCGTCACGCTGTATGTGCGAGGGCAGACGATTTCAATCATCGTAACTGCCATTAGCGACCACTTTGTTGAAGGGCGCAATCAACAGGCCTCAAAGGTTGTCGTTCGAATTGCCGCCATGGATGCCGCCTCAATGGCTTGACCGCACTTACACGCTAACAATAACGGACAGCGGAGACATTTGCAGCGCAACTAACTGGCTCGAAGCAAACCCCGCCTCGGCAAACATCCGCTCAAATTCCGAAAAAGTGTAAGCGTCCCCCGCCGGCGTTGACGCCAGCATCACCAGCGAGAAAGTCGCCGGCATCGGGGGTGAAATTCGATCCTCATTCGGCACCGCCTCCAGCGTGATCACCCGCCCGCCTGGCTTTAGCGCCGCCTTCATTCTTTTCAACAACCGCACATTCGCTGCGTGGTCAAAATGATGTAGTAAGTTCGTCAACAAGATCACGTCATAAGGCCCGGCCAGATCCACCGCAAAAGCGTCGCCGGCGATGGTTGTCACCCGGTCGCTCACTCCCCACCGCGCCGCATTCGCGCGCGTCACCGCCAACACGTTTTCCCAATCGATTGCCGTAATCTTCGCCGCCGCGTTTTGCTTGGCGATCATAAAGCCGAACATCCCGTGCGATGCCGCCACATCCAGCACCTCGATCGGCTCGCTCTTCCCGCCATTCACCATCGCCGCAATCTGCTGCGCTGCGGGCCCCATCATCGCTTCCATCGATTGGGCAAAGTCCACCCAGCCCTCGTACTCATCCTCGGTCGACCCCGCCGCCGTCGCCGCCACTCCGCCCTTACGCACCGCCTCCGTAAGCGAGTCAAACTGCGAGCGGATATTCTTCGCCCCCAAAAATCCTGTCATCCCACCCATATACGCTGGCGATTTGCGATCCAGAAACAACGCCGCGTCCAGCGTCAACCCATAATTGCCACCCAGCTTAATCAACATCCCATACACACAGAAGAAATCCGCCAAAATGCGAACACCGCGTTCAGAAGCCTGACAGCGCTTCGCCAACGCCGCCGCCGTCTGGTTTCCCTCGCCAATCGCGCTGAATAAATCAATCTCGACTGCCGCCTTCAGCGCTGCGCTCTGCTGATAGGCCATCATCATCCCAAAAATGTGTTCTGGCTTTGGTTCTGCTGACATATCCACAGAGTATAACGGCAGTCGAGTTGATTTTAGATGCTACTTGTCGCGCTTGGCGACAAATTCCTGCGGAGCACGCCCGCCTTCACGCTTGAACTGGATCTCATTGGCACTTACCTTGCCCGTGTAAGTCCACGTCATCTTGTTCCCGTTAAACTCGCGATTTACAGTGAAGGTCACGCTATCACCGTCGATCTTGCCTTCTTCGATCTTGGCTGGCTCGCCCTGTCCACCGGCAACGGTGCCAGTTAGCTTCTTCCCGTCAACGACGAACACCATCGCCTGCTGCATCATGGCACCATCCCGCCCAGGCACTTCCGCCGTCCACTTCCCGGCCACATCTGCTGCCATCATCGTCATCGAGAGCACGCCCATCAGAACTGCGATTTGAATTATTTTGCGTCGTTGCATAATCGCTCGATCCTATCAGAATTGGCCTCGCCGAATGATTAACGTCCTTTGATATGCTTGAGCCAAACATGAAACGCCGAGCCTTTTTCCAAGCCTGCGCGGCCGCCGCCAGCGCCATCACTCTCGCTGACCGCGCCGACGCCGCTGGCCTGCCCAAAACCAAAATCACCCGCATCCGCTACTACAAGACGCCCACTGACGCCGCAGGCCGTCCCAACACCCGCCAGCCCCTCTTTAACCAAAGCACCAACGTCGTAGTTGTGGAAACTGACAATGGCCTCATGGGCATTGGCGAAGGTGGTTCCGGCGACACCATGGAGCAATGCGCCGGCCTGCTGATCGGCGAAGATCCCTTCCGTACAGACCGTCTCTGGCAGTCGATGTATCGCGCTTATTTCTATCCTGCCGGTCGCGAAAAAGTCCACGCCCTCGGTGCCCTCGACGTCGCCCTCTGGGACCTCAAAGGCAAAGCCCTTGGCGTGCCGGTTTATCAGTTACTCGGCGGCCAATCCCGCGACTATGTCGAATGTTACTCAACAGGTTACCCCGCACAGGGCACCCCCAAGGAAGTCGCCAAGGCTTGCGTCGACGCCGGCTTCCGCGCCTATCGCATCTCAACGGATTCCCGTGGCGGCTCCACTGTCGACCGCTTTGAAAACGTCAACCGCGTCTACGAGCTCTGTAAGCAGGTCAGGGAAGGCGTCGGCAAGGACGGTGCCTGGTGCATCGACTTCCACACCGAGCTCGACATGCCCGACGCCATCGCCCTCGCCAACCGTATCGAACCCCTCAGGCCTTACTTTGTCGAAGACCTCATCCGCAGCGAAAACCCCGGCGTCTACCGAACCCTCCGCCATCAGGTAAAAGTCCCCATCGCCGTAGGCGAGCAATTCGGACCCAAGTGGGAATGGAACGAGCTCATCGAAAACCATCTGATCGACTATGCCCGCGCCACTATCCCCAACGTCGGCGGCATCACCGAGTTCCAGAAAATCGCCGCCAGTTGCGAGACCCACTACGTCGGCCTGGTCCCCCACTTCACCGGGCCAATCAGCGAGGCCGCCATGGTCCACTGCTGCGCCGCGTTCTCTGGCCCCGCACTTATGGAAATGGTGATGGGTGGCACCCGCCCATGGCCCTATCTCAACCAAAGCTACGATTTACGCAATGGCAAACTCTGGCCCAACGAGCGCCCCGGCCTCGGCGTCGAACTCGATGCCTCTAAGCTTCAACTCATCGGCGATTACAAGGACCACTACGAGCTCACACCAATGATCAAGCGCCCCGACGGCTCTTTCACCAACTGGTAGGTTTTCGCGTCGGCGTAAACTCGGCCTCCGCCAGAACTATCAGTCCGCCAAATTGCCTCGGCACCGGCCCGGTACATGCCGAGCCAGGTCCCGCTCATCGTAGAGAATTCGACCGATATCGATCAGCCCCTTGACCGCCGCCAAGCCCAGCCTCCAAAAAGCCGTTAGTCGAATACAGCCCGAATCGCACTCCCGAGCCTAAACAAGCTGGTCGTACGCGGCATGCGACCCAATCCAGAACCAAATGATCTCCGGGCCGTCAAAGCGTCCAAGTACCCGATAGCCGATCCCCACACGCGCGGAGTAGATACCAAGTTACGGGTCAACCTTCTTGAAGTTCAGACTTCGATGATACGGATTCGCACGGAAAAGCCGGTACGCACGCCGCGCTTGCACCTGGACGCTGTCGGGGAGTTCCGCGTAACATTCGCGGAAACTGCGTGAAGTAAATGACTTCACGCAATCAATTCATCGATCGACCGAGTCTCGCCATTCCGGTGTTCGCTGATAGTCACTTCCGAAAGCTCAACCATTCGCTTCGACAACTTTGCAAACCGCTCCGTCCAAGCCGCTTCATCGTCCAGGCTCTCGATGATCTGCGAAGCAAGCACCTCCTGCACCTCCACGGGAGAAGACTCCAGTCTCCGCAGCGCTTCTTCAAGCAGGGCACTCATGGCCTGAGTATAGCCAGCCAGCGGTCCCAAATCCAGCTTCACCCAACCCGCGCGCCGCGCTACCAATCCGGAATTTGCCGCGCCAACTCCCGTCCATAGTGAAGGGTCCGGCCAATGTCGATGGCTCGTTCGTCGGCCAAATGCCGGTATCGAACAAAGTAGCGAGGGTCTCTAACTATTCCCAGCGGACGCTGCGCGCCGTCGCGGCTGAGCCGGTTGTGACAAGTGCTGGCCCCAATCACCTCTCACTCCGGCCTCGCCACGTCCTTGCCCAACCTCATCAGGCTCCAGCGAAGAGTCTCCGGCAGATCCATCTGCGCCTCAAGCGAGAGGACTAGCGTCCCAGAGCCCCCCGCCTCAGCCAAGCTTCTATTTCGTTTTTGCCGCCACTTGCGCTCCAATCTCACGAACCTACGTCGCGAGATCGTCCATGGATTCGAATCCGATCCCGTGGCCGCGATCAATGGAATCGAAGCCCGCCTTGGCCGGCCCGCGTAGCCGCTCAAGCTTCGTCTCAACTTCCAATTCCCGTTGCCGCAATAGGCGAAGCCCTTCGCGTACTATTTCGCTGGCGTTCCCAAACCGTCCTGACCCGATTCCGTCGTCTACAAACTGGTCTATCTGATCGGTGAGGTTCACGTTTCGCGTCGGCATATAAGCAGTTGGTTCCTTTTTCCAAACTCTAGCGAACTGAGCAATCATTGCCAAGCTGCATTCCTGCCCTGCCGCTCTCACCGATGTGAACTTTGTCAGTAACGCTCTAAATATTTTTTCTTCGCTTACAAAACAAAGCACTTACAGCCCCAGGCACACCAGACTCCGCCTCCCGCCATGCTACTGTCTTACCGGGCGCGCACTTATAGCTGTCCCGTTGGAAGATTCTCCTGGAGTTTGCAATGGAAAAAGCAAAGCCAATTATCAACCCCTCTCAACCTGTCCCGTCCCTCAACGACCAACGAACAAACCAAAGCCAATCCTGTCAGTTGTGTTTGGGCGACGGTGGCGGGGGGCTGGAGCTCCCTAAAGCTTGAGGGATTGGACTAGACCGAACAAGAGGTCTGGGCGGTGACTTGCACGACTGTAGTTGGTGAAATTTTGTATGGAATTGGCAGAATGAATGAGGGGAGACGCCGCAGGGGGCTAGAAGCCCGGGTGCAAGAAATGTTCGTTGCTTTCCCGTGTGTCGGGATTCCGCCAAGCGCAGGGCGGCACGTTACCAAATTGAAAATCTCGCAACAGCGATGGGGCCTTTCGCTTGAGGATAACGATCTGTGGATCGCGGCGACCGCGATGGCAATCGGCGTGACGCCGGTTAGTCATGACCGCGATTTTGGGCGGCTGGATCATTTGTCAGTGCTAAGTCCGAGGGTTGAGCGAGGCGGTGTCAATAGTTTTGTGTAAACACGATTCAGCCTTCTGAGGAAGGGTTTGATATTAGGTTGTGGTGGCTCGCTCGATTCGTTCGGGCCAGCGGAGTGTGAACTGGCGAAGGGCACCGTACCAGCTCTGGACGAATT
>JBBRBI010000129.1:0-12957 GCA_038206015.1 Bryobacterales bacterium
CAGCCAAGGGGCGCCCCGCCCGGTTTGCCGAATGGGGCTGAGACACTCGAAATTGCGCGCCAAAACGCGTCAGGCAGAGAGTCCCTTAGAACCTGATCCGGGTCATACCGGCGTAGGAATGGCGGCTTCGGCCACATAATCAATCCTCGCTTCCCCTGGGTCTGGCATTTTTAGGAGAATCCAAATGTCGACCACGCTTAGCACCTTCAGCTACCCCAACTCACAGAAGATCCATTTGTCCGGGCTCGTGCATCCCAGCCTCAAAGTCGCGATGCGCGAAGTCTCACTTAACCCCTCCGCCAAAGAGTCGCCGCTGAAGCTGTACGACACTTCCGGCGCGTGGTCCGATCCGAATTACGACACCAGCCGTCCCCTGCCCGCCCTGCGTCAGCCCTGGATCGATGCGCGTAAGCCCATCAACGGTAGCGTCACGCAGCTTTCCTATGCGCGAGCCGGCATCATCACGGCGGAGATGGAATACATCGCAATCCGCGAATCGCTGGGCCGCCCCAACTCGATCACCGCAGAATTTGTCCGCTCCGAAGTCGCCGAAGGTCGCGCGATCATCCCGGCCAACATCAAGCATCCCGAGTCTGAGCCGATGATCATCGGACGCAATTTCCTGACGAAGATCAACTCCAACATCGGCAATTCCATCGTCACCTCTTCCATCGACGAAGAAGTCGAAAAGCTGATGTGGTCCATCCGCTGGGGTGCCGACACCGTCATGGATCTTTCCACCGGTGAGCAGATTCACGAGACGCGCGAAGCGATCATGCGCCACAGCCCGGTACCGATCGGAACGGTGCCAATCTATCAGGCCCTCGAGAAGGTCAACGGCCGCGCAGAGAATCTGACCTACGCCATCTACCGTGAGACCCTGGTCGAACAGTGCGAGCAAGGTGTCGACTACTTCACGATCCACGCCGGAGTGCGCCTCAAACACATCCAGCTCACTGCTGGCCGCACCACGGGCATCGTCTCGCGCGGCGGCGCCATCATGGCCAAGTGGTGCCTAACACATCACCTCGAAAACTTCCTCTACACCAACTTTGAAGACATCTGCGAATTGCTGCGGAAGTACGACGTGTCGTTCTCCCTCGGCGACGGCCTCCGTCCGGGCTCAATCGCCGATGCCAACGACGCTGCCCAGTTCGCTGAGCTCGAGACCTTGGGCGAACTGACCCATAAGGCTCTTGCCCGCGACTGTCAGGTCATGATCGAAGGCCCCGGCCACGTGCCGATGCATAAGATCAAGGTCAACGTCGAGAAGCAGCGCGAGCTTTGCAACGATGCGCCGTTCTACACGCTCGGCCCGCTCACCACCGACATCGCTCCCGGTTACGATCACATCACCTCAGCCATCGGAGCGGCAATGATTGGCTGGTACGGCACCGCGATGTTGTGCTACGTGACACCCAAAGAGCACCTCGGGTTGCCCAATCGCGAAGACGTCAAACAAGGTGTGATCGCCTACAAGATTGCTGCTCATGCCGCAGATCTTGCCAAGGGCCACCCTTCAGCTCAATTGCGCGATGACGCACTGTCGCGTGCCCGATACACCTTCCGTTGGGAAGATCAATTCAATCTATCGCTCGACCCTGAAACGGCCAAGGCCTATCACGATGAGACGCTTCCCGCAGATGGCGCGAAGTCTGCGCACTTCTGCTCAATGTGCGGACCCAAGTTCTGCTCGATGGAATTGACCCAACAACTACCTTCGATGGAAAACGAAAAAGAACCAGAGCCCCAGCCAGAGCCGCAGCTAGTGACGCTGGGCTAGCCAGCGTATTCGGCGTCGCTTACCTGCTCCATCCAATCTGCGCTGCTGCCGCCGACCGTAGGCTGAACAGCGATGTGTTGCATGGGGCAGTCAGGTCGTGCACCGTGCCAGTGTTTCTCGCCTGCCGCGATCAAAACGCTATCGCCTGTGTTCATTTCGAGCACTGGGTCGCCAAATTTCTGTACCAATCCTCGACCTGAGCTGACATAGAGAATCTGTCCTGCCGGGTGAGTATGCCAGGCCGTTCGCGCGCCCGGCGCAAAACTCACCCGCAACATTTGCACCTCAAGCGATGGCGTCTGCGCCAGCGGCTCGATCCATACTTCGCCAGTGAAATAATCAGCGCTCCCGCGCTTGCCTGCCAGACGTCCACCCGGATTGAGTTCCATGCCTCAATTATCGCGCCGCAAGCTGATCGAAGGACTGAGCATCGCCCGCCGCCCTATTTAAGAAAGCCCGAGCGCACCTCGACATGGGCCGACAGTTCATCGTTGAGCTGGTCATCCAGCGCAAGCAATGCGCGCATTTGAGGACTCAGCCGAGCCTGTGTCTCAGGGCGCAACAACTGTTTCTGATACTGCTGCTGCGGCTTGTCCGCACGGCAATAAAACCCATGCATCGCGCGGCGTTGAGTGCCCGTGCGGTTGGCCGTCCCACCATGCCAGGTATGTGCGTTGCAGACCACCACCGTGCCCGCAGTGCCAGTAACGAGCACCTGCTGCGGATGCGCCGCAAAGGGGTCCTGCATTTGCTCCTGAGGCCGCTGGCCCCACAGGTGAGAACCGGGCACTATCCGCGTCGCCCCATTGTCGAGCGTAAAGTCATCGATCATGAAGATCGTATTGGCCACCCAAAATCCTTTGTCGTCTGCGATGCCATTCATATCGACATGCAACTGCTGATCCGCTTCAGAATGGGGATTGGTGCTCCGCACGTTCAGGCTGGACAGTTTCAAGTCCGCCCCAAGGATGTGGGCTGTGGCCTCAAGGATTTCCGGGATCTGGATTGCCGCTTCAAAAACTGCACCCTTGTCGACGCAGTTGGCTAGCCTGCGGGCACCGGACTCCTTCTTGAACTCGAAGCCAGCGTTTTCCCCTTCGGCAATAAACAACTCTTCAATGCGGTCCCGCAACGCCTTGATCTGCATCGCATTCAGGAGATCCGGGAGAATGAGAAAGCCGTCACGATCCAAATTCGCAAGCTGTACGCTACTTAACATGCTGAGATAGATTTTATGCGTATTCTTGTGCGGGCAACCAACTGGCTAGGCGATGCCATCATGTGCCTGCCCGCGCTTCAGGCGCTGCGCAGGGCGCACCCCGCCGCCCATATCGCGATCCTCGGCCCGGCTTGGCTCAGCGATCTCTATCGCGGCGAGGCCTTCTGCAACGAGACCATCGTTTATCCCAAAGAGCGTGGGCCACGGAATCTCAACGCAAAGTGGAAGCTTGCCAAAAGCCTGCGCGGCCGTTTCGATATCGCGATCCTTATGCAGAATGCCTTCGAGGCAGCAGCCTTCGCCCGGTTGGCCGACATCCCAAGGCGCATCGGCTTCAATCGTGATGGACGTGGTTGGCTTCTAACCGATCCAATCGCCACCGCCATCGTCGGACATGAGCGCTTTTACTATCTGGAATTGCTGACACGTTCTGGCCTGATCGACGCCTATGATCCAAACTCTCCCATCCGGCTGAACGGCGTGATCCCCAGGAACTTTGGCCGCCCTGTAATCGGCGTCAGCCCAGGCGCTGCGTTTGGAAGCGCCAAGCGCTGGTACCCCGAACGCTTTGCCGAAGCCGCAGCAATCGTGGCTCAGCAGCGCGGGGCCGATGTCGCTCTCTTTGGTAGCGCCAGCGAACACGACATCGTCGCAATCGTCCAGCGGGAACTGATCGCCCGTGGCATCGTCGTCGACAACTACGCTGGCCGCACGGAACTGCGCGAATTTATGGAGCTTTGCGCGGGCTGTGAACTGATGCTCACCAACGATAGCGGCGCAATGCATGTGGCCTACGCTGTCGGCACTCCCAGCGTTACCGTGTTTGGCAGCACCGATCCGATTGGCACCGGACCAGTCGGAGAAATGGCAAGAATCGTGCGCGAACCGGTAGCATGTTCTCCTTGCAAGCTCCGTGAGTGTCCGATCGATCATCGCTGCATGACGAGGATTTCGGCAGACAAAGTAGCGCAGACCGCGCTGGACTTGCTGAAATAGAAGATTGGACACACGAACAAAGATCATTAGCCTCGCGGAGGCTGCCATTCGCTTGCGTGAGGAAGGCCTAGTTGCCGTTCGCATCGATTGCGATCCCTACCTCGCCCCTCTGGCGGTTGCGCTGCAAGACCTAGGCAAGCCTGTGCTCGCCCTCCTGAGCCAACGCGACGACGCATACCTCGATACACGCGGCAGAATGGAGTTGGCCGCTGGCCTTGCCGCCGTGGCCTATGTTGCAGAAGGCGACCTTCCGGGCGACGCGGTTCTTGACTTGCGCGACACAGAAGCCAAATGGCGAGCCACCCTTGAGGCGGACGTATTGCTCAAGAGTGGGGCGCTCTAACTCATTGCTCAAAATTCTCGTAGTGCGCTTCGGTGCAATGGGCGACATCCTGCATACTGTCCCTGCCGTGACAAGGCTCCGCCAGCGTTGGCCAGACGCTGAAATCACTTGGGTGCTTGAGCCGCGCTGGATGCCACTCCTCGCGGGCACACGGATCGTCGATCACCTTTTACCGCTCGAACGAAGGAGTGCTGCCAGTGTCTGGATTGCGCTGAAATGGCTGCGCCGTTGGCGTCCCGACCTCGCCATTGACTTTCAAGGCCTACTAAAGAGTGCGATTACAGCCTGGCTGAGTGGCGCTGAAGATCGCCTCGGCTTTGCCTCAGAGGCCCTGCGCGAAGCTCAGGCCGGCGTCTTCTATACCCAACTCGTAACGCCAAATCACGCCCATATCGTGGATCGAAATCTGGAACTCGTCGGCGCAACGGCAATGGATCATCCTGAAAAATGGAGCGGCCCAATCGGCTTCCCCCAAGGCACACTGCCCTCAGGCGACTTCGTACTCGCCGCACCTTTCGCCGGCTGGAAATCAAAGCAATGGCCCATCGAACGCTACCTCGATCTCGGACAAAGGCTCACCACAGAACGCGGCCTGAAGCTGGTGTTAAACGTCATGCCCGGCACCACTCTACCGGAGAGCAACTTCATCTGGCGGCATGAGAGCGGCATCGAAGGCTTGATCGATGCCACACGCCGCGCCCGCGCCATTGTTGGCTTGGACAGTGGCCCCATGCATTTGGCAGCCACCTTGCAAAAGCCCGGCGTAGCGCTGTTTGGCCCCACAGATCCAGATCGCAACGGCCCCTACGGCGGCTCCATGCGTGTTCTGCGCGTCGACGGGGCCACGACAAGCTACAAGCGCGACAATGAAGTCTCTAAGAGCATGTTGCGACTTGACGTCGATCAAGTTTGGACTGCGCTGAATGAGGTAATAGTTTGAGAAAGCACTGGTTCCCAAAACCTTACGCTGACTTTGTGATGCGCATGCGGGTACCCAGTGGTTTTCTACTGGCGATCTGTTTTGGTCTCCTCGCAGCAACAACCCGCGAGAGTCTGCTCGCCGGGTTGGCCGTCGCGATTCCAGGCTTGGGCCTGCGCGCCTGGGCTGCCGGGCATCTGAAGAAGAATCAGAATCTGGCCTCGGGTGGCCCTTACGCCTGGACCCGCAATCCGCTCTACCTCGGCACCCTCCTAACCGCTCTCGGTCTAGCCATCGCAGCACGAAGCTGGACTGTTTTCGCCGTCACCGTTGCGGTCTTTGCTCTCGTCTACTTGCCCGTAATCGAGCAAGAGGAACAACATCTTTTGAAGCTCTTTCCCGACTATCGCGCTTACGCCGATCGCGTCCCTCTGCTCTGGCCCAAGCTGCCCACTGCCTCAAGTAAGGAAGCATTTGAGCCCGGAGTCTATTGGAAAAATGAAGAGTGGAAGGCGTCGCTCGCTTATCTGGTCGGCATGGGGTATCTACTGTGGAAGCTGTAAGCGTCGTCCTGGTTAGCCCAAGAAATCCGGTGAACATTGGCGCGGCCGGGCGGGCCATGGCAAACTTCGGCTTCGGCGATTTGCGATTGGTAGAGGCCTACCGTGTTGCGGCTGAAGAAGCCCGCGGAGGCCCCCACGCAGGTCAGGTCCTCAAAGATTCACGCGACTTCCCAACCCTCGCCGATGCCGTCGCCGACGCCACCCTCGTCGTCGGCACAACCAGCGATATTCGACGCGACGTCAAGCTCGAGATCAAGCGCCTCGAAGACGCCGCCATCGCACTCAAGCAGCACGATGGCCCTGTCGCAATCCTCTTTGGTAGTGAAAAATTCGGCCTCGGCAATGAAGATATGGCCCATTGCCATTGGCTTGTGCGCATCCCCACCCTCGAAGGCGCAGGCAGCATGAATCTCGGTCAGGCCGTCGCCGTTACGCTCTACGAACTGGTGCGCCAGGCCAATCCCGTCACCGTCATCGCCAGCGAAGAAAAACTCGCCGGCGTCGGTATGCTCGACGAGTTTGTCGAAAGGCTTTACGAAGCTTTACAACTCTCCGGCTACATTCACACGGAGAATGTCATTGTGAAGCTGAGACGGCTATCTCGGCGAATGCACTTGCGGCAAAACGATGCCGTGATGTGGCTTGGTATGGTTCGCCAGATTTTGTGGAAGTTAAAAAGCGAAACTTAAGTAATGACTAGAGTGGAACTGCAATATAAAATCGTGAACCCGTTCAGCGATGCCGAGTATGAGAGACTTTCCAACCTGACAAGCGTCTATGGAGTCATGGGCATTCAGCTGAATTCCGATGCCAGTGGCGTCACGGTTGAATACGACGCAACCCGACTCAACCCCGACGGCGTCGATTATGTATTGAAGTCGAGCGGCTTGCCCGTCGCTCGAACGATTTAAAGATGGTTTAGGAGAGTGGCGATGCGCTTCATTGGAATCCTTGCTTTCAGCATGGCCTTAGTTGGCCAACAGCAGCAACAGACCGGCGCTGGGCAAGCTGGAGCACAAGCCGACCCCAACGTAAAGCTGGGACGCATCTCAGGCAAGGTTCTCAATGCGATCACCGGCGAGCCCGTTCGTAAAGCTACCGTCACTTTGCAACCAGCAGGCGGTCAGGGCGGCGGCCAGCAACCCCAGGGCGGTGCCAACCCTCAGCGCGCCGTCAGCGCAGGCACCGACAATGCCGGCGCCTTCGTCTTTGAAAATGTCAACGCTGGCGACTACCGGCTCTCCGGCGAAAAGACCGGCTTCATCCGTACAAATTTTGGCGGACGCGGCGCGGCTTCGATCGGCTCCCAGTTGAAAGTATCCAGCGGCACCACGATCGCCGACGTGATCGTGCGAATCACCCCACAGGGCGTCGTAAGCGGCAGGATTCTCGATGAAGACGGCGAACCGATCGAGGGCGTCTCGGTGCAGCTGTTGCGACCCCAATACTTTGCCAACCAACGTCGCATGATGGGCACCGGCGGCAATCAGACCAATGACAAAGGCGAGTTCCGCGTCACAAACGTTGCGCCTGGACGTTACTATGTGCAGATCCAGAATATGAGGATGGGCGGTGCACCGATTCAGCAATCCAAAGAAGAGTACGGCTATCCCAAGCTCTTCTACCCAGGCGTGGAGTCGATGGATCAAGCTCAAAAAGTCGATGTCGCCGCAGGCCAGGATTTTAGCGGCGTCCAGATGACCTTGCGCAAGGTTCGCGTCTATCGCGTCAAGGGCCGCGTGGCCGGCGTCCAGGCTCCGCAAGGGCAACAGCAAAACGCACAGGCGGGCGGGCGCGGTGGCGGACGCGGTGGCCCGGGCTACCAGATCCAGCTGCGACCTGACGGTGGCATGAACGACATGATGGGTCCTGGCTTTGGTCCTGGCATGGGCAGCGGCGGCGTCCGCGCCGATGGCACCTTCGAGTTGACCGGAGTCATCCCTGGGCCCTACAAGATCGTCGTCAGCGATTTCTCTCAAGGCCGACCCAAGGTCATCGGTTCAACCAAGCTCAGTGTAGGCAATGACAACGTCGAAGGTGTCGTCATCAGCCAGATGGCAATGGTTTCGATGCAGGGTAAGATCTCCGTCGACGGGGACAAAACCGCCGTGAATCTAAAAAGCGTTCGACTGCAAATGCAAGCGGCCGACATGGGTGGCTTCGGCTTCGTTCCGCCCATCAGCGTTGCCGACGACGGCACATTCACCGTCACAGACCTCTCTCCTGAAAAGTACCGACTCTCGGTCACCCCCGGCGCAACCGCCTATGTGAAAGCCGTCAACGTCGGCGGTCAGGACCTCAAAGATGCCGTGCTCGATTTCTCCAACGGCGGCGGCGGTGCCATTGAAGTGATCTTGTCAACCAAGGTCGCAAAGCTCGATGGCATGGTCGAAAAGCAGAAACAGGACGATGCCCCCGGCAGCGCTCTGATCGCCAAAATCGGCCCCGCTGGTGAGTTGTCGCTGCTCGGCACAACAGGCGGACAAAGCTCGATGGCGCAGGTGGATTCCAGCGGAAAATTCAGCTTCGCCAACCTTCCTCCCGGCGAGTACAAGGTCTTCGGCTTTGAGGAAGTGGATATGGCCACGGCCTCCGACCCCGACTTTCTCCTCAAATTTACCGACCGTGGCGTTACTGTAAAGATTGGTGAAGGGGAGTCGAAATCGGTTACTCTCAAGCAAGTTCGCTACGCAGAATCTAGCCCGCATGTGCAGTAAGCCTCGCGCCCGGATACTGCCGTAGCACTTCGTCGCGCTCGGCTGGCTTCAACACCATACACGCCGTAGCAAGCCCATCAGCAGTCATTCCGTCGCGAGCGACAATCGTCAAAGTCTCCTGAGACTCAATCGCAACCAGCGTTCTCGGATCAAGAATGTGGCCGGGCTGAAACGTGTTGCCACTGGTCGAAACCGCGCAACGCTTCAACACGGCCGACTGCCCCCTGTCCCCCAGCCCAATCGCCCATCCCGCCATTCCCGGCGGCGCATCCCACACCCGAATGTCCCCCGAGGCTGCCACCAAATGCCGCGGCTGCCCATACTCGCGCAGCACCTCCGATGCCCGATCCACTGCATAGCCCTTGGCAATTCCACCCAGGTCCAGTTGCATCTGCGCTTGCAACAGCGTCACGGTCTGGTTCCCCAGCGCCAGGTGCTGAAATCCTACGATTCCCGTTCGACCCCGCGTGCGGGCACCAATCGTCACATCAAAGGCACCATGCGAGCGCAACGCCAGCCGCTGCGCAAAGCTGAGCACGGTGAACAAATCCGCACTCACGCGAGTACTCGTAAGATGGGGAGCCCGACAGAGACGATTGAGTTCACTGTCCGGCTTGTAGTCACTCAAAATCGCGTCGAGACCTTCAAAGCGCGCCTTGGCCGCAGCGATTGCGCGATTCGCGTCCTGTTCGTTGCGCGTGTGGATCGTGATGCGAATCAACGTTCCCATGCAGGGAAACGAGCTACTGGTCTTCCGCCACTCCATTGTTCCAGTATGCGTGCATCTCTTCCGGGCTTGGAATCTTCAACGGCCGAATCAATCGAAAGCCCAACCAGACCGCCTCGGTGTGATACCAGATCGACTTCGGCAGGTTCGGGTCCTGCTTCTTCCAACTGGCGTCAGAGGCCACGCGCACCCCACATCGCACCTTCTCCGGCTCATCGTCCCACCCTCCGCCACGAACCGAGTGAGGATACGATGTCGTCGTCTTAAACCACGCCTGCGGATGCTCATAAGCCTTGGCATCATACTGATCCGCCGTCCATTCCCGCACGTTGCCCAGCATGTCATAAAGGCCCCAGGCATTGGGCTTCTTTGAGCCAACCTTGGCATACTTCTCTTTCGAATTCGACTTCATCACCGCATAGTCTTCAAGTGGCGTAGGTGCCGGCGCATTGGCCCGGCACGCATATTCCCACTCGGCTTCCGTCGGCAACCGATAGAAGTGCCCGGTCTTCGCGCTCAACCATTCAGCGTACTTATTGGCCGCATGCTGCGTCATCGAAATCGCCGGAAAGCCCTCGGTTCCCATGCCAAACGACATCTCCATATAGGGCTTCGTCGGCCGGCTCACTGCGTCCAGGTTCTTATCCGCCCCGGCCGTCTCCCCCGACAAAGTCGCAAACATGAATAGACGATATTCGTTCCAGGTAACTTCGCGGCTCGCCATCCAGAAGGGCTCCAGCGTAACGTCGTGTTCTGGCGACTCGTCCGCTTGGTGCCCACGCTCTGAAGCAGGCGTCCCCATCCTAAACTTGCCACCCGGAATCGGCAGCATCTCATACGGGACATCAGTCCCTGGGATCACATTCTTATACGGCTTCATCGCCGCTGGACTACGTTCCACCGAACGCTTCACGATTTGCTCGTGAAGCGTTCGGGTAAGAGCTAAATTATCTTCCAGCGGTGCCGCTTGTGCGGTGTTCAACAAAAACAGAATCGGCAACACGATCATACAAATTTATAGATGCCTGGCTTGGGGGGAGCGGTTTCAGGAAGCTTCGCACTCAGATCGAATGGATTCGGAAAAGTCGACAGTTTCGAATTCTGAATCTGCTCCCAGGTAATCTCCTGACCCGAGTAAGTCGCCTCGCGTCCCATAATCGCCAACAGCGTCGACGAAACCATACGGTCACCCTTGTTCAGTGGCTGGCCCTTGCGGATGGACGCAAATAGCAGGTCATGCTCATATTGATAGCCATCGTTCTTCTCGCCCTTAAAGGCCCACAAGACATTGCCCTGATGATCTTCCACCTTCGGAAACGGGCTGCGACCGATTGTGACTTTACCCTTGGTCCCAAGGATATAATCGGCATTCTCGTTGTAGATCCCCGGAATTTGCCGATGCGCAATAAAGGCTCGCGCGCCGTTCGGGTAAAGATAATTCACTTCGAAATGATCAAAGATGTTGCCACCATCTTGCGGAATCTGGCGGCCACCATGTCCTACAGCAGAAACAGGCGGGACATCCTTAAAGCACCACGCCACCTTGTCGATGGAGTGCACGGCCTGCTCAACAAAACCGTCGCCACAGGTCCACACAAAGTTGTACCAGTTCTTGGTTTGCCATTCGATATCACTCATGCCAACCGGTCGCGTCGATGCTGCCGGCATAGGCTTCACCGGGCTGGTGTAATAAGTCGCGTAGTACGAAAGAACATCGCCGATAATCCCGGCATGCACCTGCGCCATCGTCTCAGCGATGTGGGTCGAGTAGCGCCACATGAAGCCATCGACCATCGACTTGTTATTCTCCTTGCAGCGGCGAACGCTATCGATCACGCTACGGATACCAGTCGAATCCACCGCCATCGGCTTCTCCGTAAAGATGTGCTTCTTCTTGTCTACGGCATAAGCCAAATGCCCGGGGCGAAAACCCGGAGGCGTAGCCAGCAACACAACGTCGATGTCAGAATCGATCACCCTCTGATAAGCCTCGTAGCCAAGATACTTCTTCCCATCGGCTACCTTGACCTTAAGCTCGTTGCCCTTGACGCGCTTGATGCGATCCATGGCGTTGTCAATCTGGGTAATCGAGACATCGGCCACAGCCGACAGCTCGGCATAATCATCGGCCTTCAGGGCTTGCGAAGCAGCGCCCGTGCCCCGCCCTCCAGCTCCAACGAGGCCAACCTTGATGGCATTGGTTACAGTTTGCGCCTTGATGATGGCAGGAGCGGCAATGATGGCCGCCTTGAGGAAGTCGCGACGAGGTGTTTCCAGCATAAACGATGAGTGTATCGCAGTAACTTATTGCTCGCTGTGCGGCAAGGGTAGTTCATGAAGCAAACTCTTCTTTTCGTGGCGCTCTGCGTCACCCAAATTCTATCTGCCGCGCAGCCCGCCGTCGGCGAAACAGCCAAAGACTTTCAATTGATGTCCCTCTCCGGCGCACCGGTGCGCCTGTCTGACTTAACGGCCAAAGGCCCTGTCGTGCTCCTGGTGTTACGCGGCTTCCCTGGCTACCAATGCCCCCTGTGCAATCGACAAGTCAAAGAGTTCGTCAGCCACGCCAGCGATTTCGCTGGAGCAACCGTACTAATGGTCTACCCCGGCCCGGCCGAAAAGGCCAACGAATTCGCCGCAGACAAAGATCTGCCCAAGGGCTTCCTGATGGTGGTAGATCCAGACTACGCATTTACCAAGCAATACGATCTACGCTGGGACGCACCCAAAGAAACGGCCTACCCATCCACCTTCCTGATCGACGGCAATCGCAAGATCTTCTTCGCAAAAGTCAGCAACTCTCATGGCGGAAGGTCCTCAGCTGCCGAAGTCTCAGCAGCGCTAAAGATGAAGTAGTCCCGTCTGTCGTTTGACACTTCAGTCTGTGTCCCCGGCAAGCCATAGACATCCTCTAGCCGGTCACAGCTTTCTTCAAACACGCTAACCAGCCTACCGCCAAAGTGGTTATGGACTTTAGTCCGTGTCCCCGTAAGTCATTGATTCCAAACACTTTTCTGTATACCCCTACAAGAGTCTATCGAGTTTGATTTCGGCCAGGCTCTCAGCCAAAGTGGTTACGGACACTTTAGTTCCCCCACACACCACAGCTTTCCACATACCCCTACAAGACTCTATCGAGTTTAATATCGGCCCCGCTCTCAGCCAAAGTGGTTACGGACTTCAGTGTCCGTTCCCCCACACACCACAGCTTTCCACATACCCCTACGAGACTCTATCGAGTTTAATAGCGGCCCTGCTCTCAGCTAAAGTGGTTACGGACTTCAGTGTCAACTGCCAGGACATCCTTGACAGTTGTTGCCAAGACATCCTTGACACTTTACGCCACAGACTAGAGCTATGCAGACATTCGGATCGGAGGTCGCCGGTTGGGTACTGCGGCTTCCGCCCGATGGGGTAGGCGGCGGCCGCCGCCTCCCCCATCGGCCCTGCCAGAAGACAAAGGACGGCCGACGACTAGGTTCCGATCATTCCTCTGGTTGGACCTCCCCATTCGGAATCCGAATCGCCGTTGGGATCGAGTAGGTTTGCCCGGTGGCTAGATGCAACTCGCGCATCGGGTTGTTGCAAAAATAGACCAGCGCGCGGTCGCCAAGCAACTCGATGCCGATCCGTTCGTGACGCAGAGCCTGACTGATCTCCCATCGCCTACCTTGCCAACGAACATATCCC
>JBBRBI010000130.1:0-12806 GCA_038206015.1 Bryobacterales bacterium
CCGGCAACAGACGGCGATTTCCGATGAGCAATTTCTGAAGTCAATGATTCCACACCATGCCGGGGCCATCCTGATGTGCGGGCAGGCATCGCTTCAGGGAACGGAGGTCAAGGAATTGTGCAAAGGCATTATGTCGGGGCAGGAGTCGGAGATCAGCCAGATGAAGGCGCTGCTGTCGAAAAAGCGCTGACCGTGGCGGTCTAGGGCGGCACTCAGTCTCTAAGTAAAACTCTCATGAATCACGACCACTTTATAGTCCCGCCAGCCAAGAAGATTCTTTTAAAGGATTACGACCCCGGTTTCGCTGCCCACTACAAAAACAAGACCGAAGCTTCCGCGAAGTTGAGGAAGGACATCGAACGGCTGGCGAAATACCAGGACGTGCTCTACGCGCAGAACACCTTCTCGCTATTGGTGATTCTGCAGGCGATGGATACCGCCGGCAAAGACGGCACGATCCGGCACGTGATGTCGGGAGTCAATCCCCAAGGCACACAGGTGCATTCGTTCAAGTCGCCGTCGGCTGAGGAACTCGATCATGATTTTCTCTGGCGTAGCGCGAAAGCGCTGCCGGAGCGCGGGAGCATCGGAATCTTCAACCGTTCGTACTACGAAGAAGTACTCATCGTTCGGGTTCACCCAGAGATACTGGAGCGGCAAAAGTTACCGCCGACAGCCGAGGGCAAGGACATCTGGAAGCATCGCTTCGATGAGATCAATGATTTCGAGAAGCATCTCGTCGGCAGCGGAACCGTTGTCTTGAAGTTCTTCCTCCATCTCTCGAAGGATGAGCAGAAACGGCGATTGCTGGCGCGCGTGAATACGCCGGAGAAGAACTGGAAAGTATCGGTTGCCGACGCGAGGGAGCGGGCCCATTGGGGTGAATACATGATGGCGTTCGAGGAAGCGTTGAATCACACCAGCACGGAGCAGGCACCTTGGTACATCATCCCCGCAGACAACAAATGGTTCACCCGCACAGTTGTCGCTGACGTGATCATCGAAAAGCTCAAGGCGCTTAATTTGAGCTATCCGGCGATGAGTGAAGAGCACCGGCAACAACTCGTGGAAACAAAAGAGTTGCTAAAGAACGAGTCTTCTAAGAAAAACTGATGATCCATCCATGACAGAAACTACAGTAGAAATCGACGGGATGATGTCTATTCTTGACAACGCTGGAGTCGAAAAGCAAATTCAGCGACGAGACGGCGTTACGAAGGTAGAAGCCAACTTTCTGAGCGGAACGGCGACCATCCAATATGACGAGAAGAAGGTCGCATTGGCTGACATCAAAACTTTCGTCGCCGAATGCGGTTATCACTGCCAAGGTGCGGCCTTGCCCGCCCACGTATGCGAGGTCAGCAATGGGAATGGGAAGCCGTCCTCACCATCCGCCAACCATCAAGATCACGCGCCCCCTAAGCCGAATGTTCCACCACCCGGTAACCAGCCGCCCGCCAAGGATGCCATGGGTGAAGATCACGCCAGCCACAATGCGGAGAAGATGCCCGAAGATAAGGCGGCAATGGCGGAGGGGATGGGGCATGGAACCGGGGAGTCGATGGAGGGAATGGTTCTTGGGATGCGCAACCGATTCTTCGTGACGCTTCTCCTGACGATCCCCATCTATCTCTACGCGCCGATGTTCGTGATGCTCACGGGGATCACCTTGCCTGTGCCCTTCGGTATATCGAAAGAAGTTCTGATGTTTGTGCTGATTACTCCGGCGGTCTTCTACGGCGGATCGGTCTTCTACGTTGGCGCTTGGCGTGCGCTCAAGAATGGGGTCGCCAACATGGCGGTGCTCGTTTCACTATCCGTGCTGGCAGGGTACTTCTTCAGCGTTGGAGCGACCTTCTTCTTTAAGTCCGATGTTTTCTACGAAGCCATCGCGATGGTCCTTGTTTTCATCTTGCTAGGGCACTGGTTGGAGATGCGGGCGCGGTCCGGAGCGTCGAAAGCGGTACAGGCTTTGCTAAAACTCGCCCCGCCCAAAGCGACGGTAGTTCGCAATGGGCAACCTGTTGAGGTGCCGACTTCCGAGGTCGTGCTGAATGACATTGTGATGATTCGTCCCGGCGATAAGTTGCCGGTGGATGGCGAGGTCACCGAGGGCGAATCGAACGTAGACGAATCGATGATCACTGGCGAAAGTATGCCGGTCAAGAAAGTCGTCGGCAACACAGTAATCGGCGCAACCATCAACAAAACCGGTACATTCCGCTTTCGAGCGACCAAGGTTGGCGCGGAAACGGCGCTCGCTCAAGTGGTCAAGCTTGTGCAGTCGGCCCAGAACTCCAAGGCGCCTTCGCAGCGGGTTGCCGATATCGCCGCCCAGGTATTAACCATCTCGGCCATTGTCATTGGCCTGGCCACATTCGGGATCTGGTATTGGGTCGCGGGCGCAACGTTGGTCTTCGCCATGATGCTGGCAATCACAGTTGTTGTGATCGCCTGTCCGGACGCGCTGGGACTGGCTACGCCGATGGCGATAATGGTCGCCAGTGGCAAGGGCGCGAAGAACGGCGTTCTTTTCAAAGACGCCACGGCCCTTGAAGAAGCGGGCCGCCTGCAAGCGATCATCTTTGACAAGACCGGTACGCTGACCGTGGGGCAGCCCCAAGTTGTAGAGATCGTCGCCGATACGAAGCCGGTGTCCGACAAAGACCTGCTTCGGCTCGTCGCTTCTCTTGAACAATCGAGCGAGCATCCTTTGGCGCAGGCCGTGATCGAGAAAGCGAAGGCGGACGGACTCGTGCTTAGCCCCGTCTCCAATTTCGAAGCCATCCCGGGGCAAGGCGCGCGGGCGACCGTAGAAGGACGAGTGGTGCTCGCTGGTAACCGCAAGCTAATGGACGACAACCGGATCGCGCTCGATTCCCTAAATGAACGGGCGAAGGCGCTGGAGGAGAAGGGTAACACCGTAGTCTATTCGGCCGTGGACGGTACGGCAGGGGGCCTCATCGTGATCGCTGACGCGATCCGGCCGAATGCCAAGCAGGCGATTGAAAAGCTCGCGGCGTTAGGCATCGAGGTTGCGATGCTGACGGGGGACAACCAGGGCACCGCCAACTTGGTGGCCAAGGAACTCGGAATCAAGACTGTGTTTGCTGAAGTCCAGCCAGGACAAAAGGCGGAGAAGGTGAAAGAGATGCAGGCGCGCGGCCTGCGCGTCGGCATGGTCGGCGATGGGATCAACGACGCACCGGCCCTAGCCCAAGCAGACGTGGGTATCGCTATCGGCGCTGGCACCGACGTGGCGATGGAGGCGGCCGATGTGGTTTTGATGAAGAGCGATCCGTTTGACGTGATCGGAACGATCGTCCTGAGCCGTGCGACACGTTTGAAAATGCGCGAGAACCTATGGTGGGCGGCGGGGTACAACGTCATCGCCTTCCCGCTCGCCGCTGGCCTGCTCTATCCATCCACGGGGTGGCTGCTGAGTCCCGAACTCGCGGCCCTTTCGATGTCTGGCTCCACCTTGATCGTGGTCGCCAACGCACTTTTGCTGAAGCGCGTCCAAATGAGCTCGGCTAGCGCAGACCCGTCCAAGATAGCGAAGATCAGTCCCATGAATTGACGCAATGAGCCTAACACTTGCCGCTGAGAACGCTACGCCTGGCGGAGCCGAGATAGACACGATCGCCACCGCCAGGTGGGAGAACGAAGGCGGACATATTGATGAGAACAAGGAGAACAAAATGAGCTGCTGTAGTGATGTGATGAAACCAATCGAGCCGTCTTCGTGCTGTACGCCGAAAGACACGGCGGTCCACGCGGCGCAAGCCATGCGTAAATCCGGGTGCGGCTGTGCGCCCGTTGTCGAGAACACCGAGACTCGCAAGTTTGTCGGAGTTGTCACGGAGCGTGATGTGTGTTGCGGCGTCACGGCGGATGATCGCAAGGCTTCCGAAGTCAGCGTTGCCGAGATCATGAAGCCCTCGTCCGCGTGTTGCCATCAGGACGATTCGGTTGATGACGTGCGCCGGAAACTCCACGAACATCAAGTGAGGAGCCTGCCGGTGGTCGATAGCGCGGGCTGCTGCTGCGGCACGGTTAGCGTTCACCACCTATAGAACCCTTTGAGCGACGCGAGAAGGGAGGCAACTAAGTATCACCATGAGCAACGGACAGCGAAACTTCGATGCCGACCTGGAAAAACTCCAGCGTGAAACGTTCGACTACTTTCTGTACGAGACGAATCCCGCCAACGGGTTGGTGATCGATAAAACCGAAGCCGATTGGCCCGCCAGCATTGCCGCCACCGGCTTCGCGCTGGCGACCTATCCGGTAGCGGTTGAGCGCGGATTTATGCCACGTTCCGATGCTGTGGCGCGGACCCTGGCAACGTTGCGCTTTTTCTGGAATAGCCCACAAGGGCCCGAACCTGACTCCACCGGCCACCGGGGATTTTACTACCACTTCCTCGACATGAAAACCGGGAGGCGCGCCTCGCAATGCGAACTATCGACGGTTGACAGCGCTTTCTTGCTGGCGGGGGCGCTGACGACGGGGATGTACTTCAACGGGGAGACGGCTGACGAACTTGAAATCCGTACCCTCGCCGATGCGCTCTACCTGCGCGCCGATTGGCAGTGGGCGCAGAACGAAGGCTCAACTCTGACGCATGGATGGAAGCCCGAAAGCGGGTTTCTAAAATACCGTTGGGAAGGCTATGACGAGGCGATGCTGCTGTATGTTTTGGGCCTGGGTTCACCCACGCATCCGATACCGGAGAGCAGCTACATCGCCTGGACTTCCACGTACAAATGGAAAAAATGTTGCGGACAAGAATATCTTTACGCCGGACCGCTATTTACCCACCAGCTCTCCCATGTCTGGATTGACTTTCGCGGCATTCAGGACAGCTTCATGCGAGAGAAGGGCATCGACTATTTCGAGAACAGCCGCCGTGCTACTTACGCCCAACAACAGTACGCGATCGACAATCCCCTCAAATTTTCGGGCTATGCTGCGTGCTGCTGGGGAATCACCGCCAGCGAGGGCCCAGGTCCAGAAACCATCAAAATCGACGGCATTGAGCGCCAATTTTTCGATTACGTGGGCCGCGGCGTTCCTTATGGGCCTGACGACGGCACTCTCGCGCCGTGGGCAGTGGTGGCGTCACTCCCGTTCGCGCCAGAGATCGTGGGCTTCTCCCTGGATCATTGTATTCACCAGGCTAAGCTGACTCAGTTCAATTCCTACGGCTTCAAGGCCTCTTTCAACCCGACCCACCCAGGCACGCCGGGGAATCCCTACGGCTGGTGGGTTTCGCCGTGGCACTACGGGATAAATCAAGGTCCGATCGTATTGATGATCGAAAACTATCGCACCGAATCTGTGTGGCGATTGATGCGGGACTGTCCCTACATCTCCGCTGGCTTGCGCCACGCCGGCTTCGGCGGGGGTTGGTTATGAACGCTCCCACGAATTTGATCGAAGCTACGCTGATTCTGTTTGTCCAGTGGTTAAAGCTCGGCATCGAATCCGTTGGCGTCGCGCTCGTGGCAACCGGGGTGTGCATCGCAATCGCCCAGTTGATCCGAACGCTGGCTGCCCGGAAGGTCACGGAATTCACGGACATTCGCTTGACTTTGGCGCGATATCTCGCGCTGGCATTAGAGTTTGAACTGGGTGCCGATATCCTCGGCACGGCTGTCTCACCAAGTTGGGATCAGATCGGCAAGCTGGGTGCCGTTGCCGTGATCCGAACTGGACTGAACTTCTTCCTATCGATGGAAATGAATCAGGAGAGAAAGGTGGAGAGCGGCAATCTTCCGAGCCGGACTCCAATTACTTAAATTTATGTTTAACAAAACCACTTCGTCAACGATCCGTCGGCAAAAACCACGCCGAAGAAGAATGAATTCCTATGTGCTTCCGGCATTCGCGTTGGTAGCAGCACTTTCCCCACCCATCGCGCTCGCCCAGCAGGGGGGTGGAGGAATGGGCAGCGGAGGAATGCACGGCGGGGGAGGCATGGGCAATTGGGGATGGATGGATTCGGGCGGTGGAATGTGGCTCTGGATGGTAGTGGCCGTACTGGTGATCGTCTTGCTGGTTGTCCTGATCGGCAAGCAGTTAAAGAAGTAGTGTTTTAGGTCAAGGAATAAAGGTGAAGTCATGTCGAACTTAAGCAACAATCTCAACCTTAAACGGGAGAAGCAGTCGGTTTTCGAGTGTGAATCGAAGAAGGCACAGGAGATCTTTCTAGCCGGAACGTTCAACGATTGGAATCCGAGATCCACGCCGATGACGCGAGAGGGAATCGGCCACTGGGTTTTTAGGCACCGGCTGCCTCCCGGAAGATACGAGTACAAATTCGTTATCGACGGCGAGTGGTGTTGTGAGCCCGGCTGCGATGCATCGGAACTTCAGTGCCCAAATTGCGTGACGAACGAATTCGGGACGATGAACCGAGTTCTTGAAGTCGTTGAGGCGTAAAGCAGTAACGATGGCATATCGTTATCCGATGTCCATTGCGCTGGCTGCATTTGGTCTGATGATCACCTTGGTTGCAGTTGCCCAAAACCCCGACGAGCACTCCCAGCATCACCCCGCTCCCGGTGGCGCAACCCCAGCGGCAGCACCGGCGCCAGCAGCTGGCATGCCGATGCCAGCCGACCCAAGCGGCGGAGCGGCAGCCCCAGCCGGAGGCATGGGAGCAATGATGGGCGGGATGATGGCCCCGAAATCTCCCGCAAGTGGCTGCGTGGGCGGGGACTGCGGAGGCGGAGCTGGTCAGACGCCAATCTACCCGTCGTTGATGACGCTCCCCGCGCTCAGCCCAGAAAAACGGGCTGAGCTCGACGCGCTGGCGAGCCAACAGACAACCGAAGGTATGGCGCGGCTCTCCAAGGGTATTGAGGCGCTCGATGTCGCTACCCGAGCTGGAGACGAAGCAGCCAAGCAGCTGGCGGTTGGCACGATGCACGAGGCCCTCAACGAGCTTGAAGCTGGCATCGCGGCCCGGCGGGTTCTGCTGGAAGGGAAAGCACCGCGCAATCTCGCTCTCGATTGGTTCAAGCGGGAAATGAGCCTCGCCTCGCCCGTTGCGCGCGACCAGGCGTCTGGCACTTTCGGTCTGACCTTGATGCACCTCTTCACGATGGCGCTGCTCATCCTTTTCGCACTGTTAATGCTCGGGATGTACTACTTCAAGATGCACCGGGCTGCGGCGCTGTTTGGACGTCTCGACCCGGACGCTGGGCCATCGCCACCTGGCTCATTGCCACGGCCGGGTGGGTCGCGCCCGCCGTCCGGTGGGGCGCCGCTACAGGCGATCCCAACGATAGCGACACCGCCAGTTGGCACTTGGGCAATACCGGCCAATCCGCCTGCACCCGCGACCCCGCCTGCGCCCTTAGCAGCGAAATGGGGAGGCCAGCTCCGCGTTGAGAGCATTTTGATCGAAACTCCCGTCGTCAAGACCTACCGCCTCCGCTCTCCGGTCGCGGGTCCTCTGCCGTTCACATTTCTACCCGGCCAATTCCTCAACGTGGCTTTCGGAATTGGCGGTGCGAGAATGAACCGTTCCTATTCGATCTCGTCTTCCCCAAACCAGCGTGATTATGTCGAATTGAGCATCAAGCGCGAGGAACGCGGTGCAGTCTCGCGTCACATTCTCGATCTCGTCGATGTGGGGGACGAGATGGAAGCAGGGGGACCCGTTGGCAAATTCACCTTTACCGGAACCGAGTCCGATAGCATCGTGCTCATTTCCGCCGGAGTCGGCATCACTCCGTTTATGTGCACCGCCCGCTATCTGACGGAGCGAGCCTGGCCGGGCGATATCTACTTTTTCTACCAGTGCAGAAGGCCGGAGGATTTCATTTTTGAGAAGGCCCTCGGCGAGCTCGCGATTCGCAATCCGAAGCTCCATCTTGTCATCACGATGTCGAAGCCCGCTCCCGACTGGAAGGGCGCGCGCGGACACCTCAGCAAAGAACTCCTCCTGCAGTCGGTTCCCAACCTTGCCGCCAGAAGAGTACATATCTGCGGCCCGCCGTCGATGATGGAGGAAACCAAAGCGATTCTCCTCGAGATTGGAGTTTCGCCAGATCTTTTGAAGACGGAACAGTTCGGTGCGGTCAAGCCCCCTCCGATTGCTCCTGGAACTTCCGCGAAACCAACGATACCGGCGACTGGGCCGGTTGTCCTATTTTCGACGAACAATAAGAACGCGAAAATTCATACCGACCAAACCATTCTTGAGCTCTCCGAAGAGCTTGGAATCGGAATTGAGTTCTCCTGCCGTGTTGGGACTTGCGGCGTTTGCAAGGTGAAAATGACTGCGGGTGAAGTGGATATGGAAGTGCAGGATGCGCTCGATGACGACGACAAGAAGAGCGGCATGATTCTTGCCTGCCAGGCAAAGCCACGCACCGAAGTCACGGTTGAGGCATAGCGATGAAGAACCGTGAACGCCTGATCGTCATCAGCATCTTTGCATTGCTGATCTTTGCCTGGCTTGGATTTCTTCTGCATGTCTCCCCACGCTTTGCGGGCAGTGGAATGGGTGCGATTTTCGGAATCTCCGGTGCCGTGCTGATGCTTGTTCCGCTCACTTATACCGTGGTGAAGCGAATCCCCTTCGTCAAGGAACGCGTGAGTAAGTACGTCTCGTTACAAACGTGGATGTCGGTACATGTCTACATCGGAATTATTGGAGCGCTCCTCGCGCTCATTCACACCGGCCATAAGTACGACAGTCCGCTGGGTATCGCTCTCACTGCGGCAATGCTGCTCGCCATCCTTAGCGGCGTTGTTCTGCGATATCTCGTCCCTTTCGTCAATGTCGATATCAAAGACAAGCTTGTCCTGTTGCAGACCGCGAGGGGCGATCTTGACAACGCCTGGGGCACCTTGGATCGATCGCTCGGTGCATCGAAGGATCTTCCCAGGAATCCGCTGCTAACCGCCGGCATGGCCTCGCTGGGTCTAGCCACCACCGTGGAAAGCCCAGCGGGTCGTGTCACAACACTGGCCGAAGGCGTGGCTGATCTCGAGTATTCCGTGCAAACGGATGACTTGCTGAAGCGCTGGTTTTCCCGTACCCTGGCCGTCCATGTCACTCTCTCCGTCGCTCTGTACGCGCTACTCGCGGCGCACATCACGTCTAGTATTTACTTCGGCCTTAGGTGGCTTCGATGACGAAACTCGTCCTTTCCAGTGCCCTCGTCATTGCCGGAATTTCGGCGGTGACGCTCACCGTGCTCCATTTCCCTCGCGTGCAGGTTGCCGTGCAGCGTGCGGTGAGTCCCGGACAGTTATCGCCAAAACACACATACCTCGCCGACCGTTGCGCATCATGCCACGACCCGAATCACGGTGTCGCGGTCGCCAAGTGCACAGCCTGCCACGCAAACTCAGAGCGCCTGCTTGGCCGCCAGCCCACCGCTTTCCATGCCAGCATCGGCGAATGTTCGACCTGCCACATTGAACATCTGCAGTCCGGAATCCGTCCGCCAAAAATGGACCATGTTGCGCTCGCTCGCGTCGGTGCGCGTACTCTGGAACAGGCATCGCACGCGGATGCCGATAGCGCGGCGACGCTGAGTTTCCTGAAGACCTGGCTCAACGTACAACGTCCCAATCAATTTGAAATCAATTCGGCGCGCGAGGCATTGAATTGCGCGGGTTGCCATGACCGAAAAGATCCTCACTTCAAGCGGTTTGGAGGGGATTGCGCGCAATGCCACACTTTCGAGACCTGGGCCGTCAAAGGCTACATTCACCCGTCGTCAAGATCGAAGGACTGCGTCCAGTGTCATTTGGCACCGCCCAGCCATTTTATGGGACATTTCTCGATGATTTCCCAGAAGTTCGCTCACAAAGAAAATGCGCGGGTGGACCAGTGTTTCGAGTGCCACAACACGACGAGTTGGAACGACATCGTGGGCGTAGGATTTTACAAACACCACTGAACCGCGAGGCGACTTCGCAACCGCAGTACGAAAGGAACTCCGCAATGAAAATGAATTCGCAAACGAGGCGTCAGATCATGAGATCCGCAGGATGCCTCATGGCAGTCGAGCGTCTGATTCCGCTTTTCGCCCAAACTCCCACGCCGGATGCAACGGCACGGCCAGCAGCATTGACAGGAAGCGTCATCGACCTGACCATTGTCGAGTCCCCGATCCACATTGGAAGAAGAAGCGCAAAAGCGGTGACAGTCAACGGTACCCTTCCGGCCCCCTTGATTCGATTGCGGGAAGGGCAAGACGTCACCTTGCGGGTGACGAATCGGCTGAAGGAGCATTCTTCGATTCACTGGCATGGGATTTTGCTGCCGCCGGAAATGGACGGCGTACCTGGCGTCAGTTTCGTGGGCATCCCGCCAGGAGACACCTTCACGTACAGCTTTCCGGTGAAGCAAAGCGGGACCTACTGGTACCACAGCCACTCAGGCGGACAAGAACAAAGCGGTGTCTACGGACCTATGATCCTAGACCCGATCGAACCGGAGCCCTTCCAATATGACCGGGACTACGTTGTGATGCTGTCCGACTGGAGCTTCTCCTCGATGGAATCCATGATTGGCAACCTGAAGAAACGATCAGGCTACTACAACTTTCAGCAGCGAACAATGATTGAGTATCTGGCTGACGCAAAGCAGAAGGGTTTAGGCCCAACGCACGACAACTACTTGATGTGGGCCAAGATGCGGATGGACCCTACGGATTTGTTGGACGTCACGGGCAACACCTACTCGTTCTTGATGAACGGTCTGTCGCCCGAGACCAATTGGACGGGGTTGTTTCGTCCAGGCGAGCGCATTCGGCTCCGCTTCATTGAAGTCGGCGTGATGACCTTTCAGGATGTGCGGATTCCGGGACTCAAAATGACAGTTGTGCAGGCCGACGGGCAGAACATCCAGCCTGTGGAGGTTGATGAGTTCCGGATGGGACCGGCGGAAACCTACGACGTAATCGTTGAACCCACGGAGGATCGGGCCTATACGATCTTCGCCGAGACGCTGGACCGCAGCGGTTATGCACGCGGGACGCTTGCGCCGCGCGTAGGGATGAGCGCTGAGATCCCGAAACGCCGCCCGCGCCCGATCCGCACGATGGAAGACATGGGCATGAACATGGCCGGGATGGACATGGGTGCCTCTGCAAAGGGTCACGATATGAAGGGCATGGACATGAAATCTCCAGCTGCGGGGCACGACCATGCCAGCATGTCGGCACCGGAAAAGAAGGTCGCCGAGCCGGAGATGAAAATGCCCGGCATGAAAACCGAAAGTCCAGTGAAGCCCGTCGCGCACGATATGAATAACATGCCGGGGATGAGTCAACCCAGTTCAGAAATTTCTGGTAGCAAGCCAGTTACGCATGGTCCGGATCATCACGGAATCGGAAACCAATCGACCCCGGATATTACACGAAGCCGATTGGACAACCCTGGCATTGGACTAGGCGAAGATGGACGGCGGGTGCTGGTCTACACAGACTTAAAGAGCCTTACCCCATACCCTGACCAACGCAAACCAGAGCGCGAACTCGAGCTGCACCTGACGGGCCACATGGAGCGCTTCATCTGGTCATTCGACGGCAAGAAGTATTCTCAGGCCAAGGAGCCGATCCAGTTTCGCTATGGCGAGCGGTTACGGTGGACCTTCATCAACGACACGATGATGGAGCACACTCTGCACCTACATGGGCTCTGGATGTACCTGGAGAACGGCGCGGGCGAACACCTACCGCGCAAACATACCGTCATCGTGAAACCCGCCGAGCGGGTGTCGGTCGCCATCACGCCCGATACTAAGGGCCACTGGGCCTTCCATTGCCATTTGCTGCTGCATATGGATACTGGTATGTTCCGCGTCGTCGAAGTATCGGATCGCACGCCGGTGGTGCAGGCATGAAGTCCGCCCGTCTGGCGAATGCGTCGGTAATTCTCATCTTGTTCTCAACGGTGAGTGCAGCCTGGGGACAAAACTTCCCCGCTTCCGCAATGCCAGAACCAGCTTGGCCCCCAAAGACCTTTCCATCCCCTGTCAAAGACCGTGCATTGACAACCTTCATTCTTGCGGACGTATTTGAATATCAGGCTGCAAAAAAAGGTGGCGACTTCCGCTGGGATGTGGAGAGTTGGATCGGCGGCGACTACAACAAGCTCTGGATCAAGAGCGAAGGCCAAAGGAACACCGCGCTCAAGGCCGACTATGACATCGATCTTCAAGTCTTGTACGGACGTTTTGTAAAGCGTTACTACGACTTCCAAGTAGGCACCAGAGTTGAGACGCAAACCTATCAAGGACGGGCAGTTACACGTGCCCATGCCGTGATTGGCATTGAGGGCTTGGTGCCCTACCGCTACGAAATCGAACCTACTCTGTTCATCAGCCAGAACGGCGACGTTTCTGGGCGTTTCACAATCTTGCGAGACTATTCCATCACGCAACGGCTGATTCTCCAACCGCGATTTGAAACCACCATTGCGGCGCAACGAGTGGAAAGATTCACCACGGGTTCAGGCCTGAATAATATCGAAGCTGGATTGCGCCTGCGTTACGACATACGCCGCAAGTTCTCGCCGTACATCGGGATGTCATTCGACCGAAGCTTCTTTGGAACCGCTGCGCTCGTGCGCGCGGAGGGAGGAGATCCAAGCCAGATCCGTTTTGTGGTTGGACTTCGCTTTTGGCACTAAGGCGGTGTCAATAGTTTTGTGTAAACACGATTCAGCCTTCTGAGGAAGGGTTTGATATTAGGTTGTGGTGGCTCGCTCGATTCGTTCGGGCCAGCGGAGTGTGAACTGGCGAAGGGCACCGTACCAGCTCTGGACGAATT
>JBBRBI010000131.1:0-12470 GCA_038206015.1 Bryobacterales bacterium
CGCGGGAGTATTTGGCGGGCTTGCTGCCGGGGCTGGGGGAGGTCAAGGTGCGGGAACTGGCGGGGCGGACGCCGGGGGCTTGGGCGGCGGCTAGGCAGAAACAAGATTAGCCGTCAAGATGGGTTGCTCGAACGCATACACTCGACGTATTGGTGTTCCATATCAGGCGGGGAGCGTTCCGTAGTTCGCCGCACTGCGGTGGCACTTCGGCGGCCCAGACGCAATACGCGATGACTTGTTTGTGGACGTCCCATCTCAACAAAAAAAGCCGGACCCAAGGCTTAGCCCCGCGTCCGGCTCTCTTTATCTTGCAAAACTAATTTCTAAAAGTAGAACTTAGCTCCAAGTACAATCCTTCGCCCGTCCAGCGATGACGTGTACTGTCCAAAAGTCCCGGATACCTGACGTCCCGCAGCGTCAAAACGCCCCGTCGTGTCAACATTCACGAAATTCGTATGATTCAACAGATTGTAGAACTCAAAACGCAATTGCAATCGCCGTTGCTCGCTCTTGCCGATCGGAATATTCTTCAACACCGTCAAATCCCACACTGCCAGTCCGGGTCCCCGAATCAGGTCTTTCGGCGCGTTGCCAATCCCGAAACCCTCCTTCGTCGGCGGCGCAACCGCGCTCGTGTCGAAGTGCCGTAACTCCGTCCTTTCGCTCTTCGGCAGAATCGGATTCTTCAGCACAACCACTCGGCTGTCCAATCCCGCTCCCGATGCGCCCACAAGGTCAGCGCCGCTCACCAGCGAGTAACCGATGCCTAATGGCGCGCCGCTCGTAAACGAAGTAAGTCCCGACAACTGCCAGTTATCGAAAACACTCTTCACAATTACATTCGATCCCGTCAACTTCGACAACTTCGGTATGTCGTAAATGTAATTGATGATCAGGTTGTGGGTGCGGTCAAAGCTCGCCTTGCCGTAATTCCGCATCCGGTAATTCAGATACGGATTCACCGCGTCGCCGTTGCCGTTCACGATCGTCAGCGCCTTGGACCACGTATGCGCCAACCCAAACTGCAATCCCTTGCTGAAGCGCTTGTTGATCTGCGTCTGCAGTGAGTGATAATTCGACGTTCCCGCCAGCTCGATGTATTGGATATCGGCATAGCCCGGATTCGGCCGCAGGAAGTTGTCCGGCAGCGGGCTGCCTGTCGTCGGGTCGATGCTGCTCGGTAGGAACCGCGTCCCATACGGCAGCGCGTTCAAGCTCCGGCGCTGCATCAGGAATCTGCCGACGTTGCCCACATAGGCCACGTCCAACACCATTCCGTAACCCACGTTCTGCTGAACGCCGAAGCTCCAGTTATACACCGTTGGCGGACGGAAGTCCCGCTGAAGCGACGTCACTCCCGGTGGGCTGATCCGGAAGGGACTACTCAGCAAGTCAGCGATTGTCGTATTCACCGCCGTCCTTGTGACCGTGTTCGGCGGCAGTTCCCGATGGATCAACACTTGGTCATCGTTGAACCGGTCGTAGAAGATGCCAGCTCCTCCCCGCACCGCCGTCTTGCCGTTCCCGAATACGTCATACGCAAATCCCAATCGCGGTGCCACTTGAATCGGCGGTCGGTTCTGGATGATTTCGTTATAGACCGTCATGCCCTGAAACGGAGCCACTCCGTCGGCAAACTGCCCGATCGACGCCGGCGACACTTCCGCGCCCGTCACCGGGTCCCGGCCCACGCGCGCTCCAGACGAGTTCCGGAACGGCTGAATTAAAGCTGGCTGCTTCGTGCGGTCATAGGTTCCCAGGTTGAACGCCGCAAGTTTGTCTCCCGCGCTCGAAGTAGGCTGGATGATGTAGAACCTTACACCCGCGTCGATCGTGAGCCGACGAGTCACTTTCCACGTATCCTGCGCGAACCACTCGATGTTGAAGTACCGCGCGTGGCCGTCCGGTTTGTTATTCGCTTCCGTGTAACTTTGCACGCTGCCCAGCAACGCGTTTGAGTAAGCAAAGTTCGTATCGAAGGGGTTGTTTATGTCCCGATTGAAGTTAAACGTGCCATTAAATGCCGAACCGCGGGCTGCGTTGCGCGTCGTCCTCTCAACATACACGCCAACCTTGATGTTGTGCTGGTTCCAAACCTTCGACAGATTATCCGACCAGTTCCAGATATTGTTCGTCCCAAAAAATGGGAAGCGCTGCTCGATGTTCAGTACTCCCGCGTTCGGCACACCGCCAAAGTTCGCCTGTGGAATCAGGTTCCGGGGATTCGCCGACGGAAAGAACTGCGGCAGATTCGGCGTCACCTTTGCCCGATTGTTCCGGTCGAGGCCCGCTTGCGTCAGCGGGTCCACGGTCTGCTTGGCGCGATTGATTCCAAACGTAAACTCGTTCACCAACGTCGGTGAAAACGTATGAATCAACGTCGCCACAGAACCTACCGACCGGATCTGGTAGTTGATCGGAAGCTGTGCCCAGGACGAAGAAGCCAACACAAAGTCAAAGTCTCCCTTGTAAGCTTCGTAATCCTGAATGCCCCGCCAATAGAACTGCGTCTTCGGCCCAAGGTTGTAATCGATGCGCAGGATCGAATCGCGCCTCGGCTGCGTAATTGGCGCCTGAATCAGCGCATTGAAGTTAAAAGTCGGATCCATCGCGTTCGGCGTCGGGAAAATGTTCAACAGCGATTGCCCATTGCGATCAATCCGGTTGCTCGGCACAATGTTCCCAGGGAACGGCACCCGGTTGTTGAGCGGGTCCCAAATGGGAATCAAGGTCCTGTTTGTATCAAATGTCTGCGAGAAGTCGCCATTGCGCTGCAGCACTGACGGAAAAGTCCGTCGCTGCAAGGATGACGGATACTTGCGAGGCAAAAACTCCTGGCTCCAGAAGAAAAACAGCTTGTCTTTGTTCTTGTTCAACTTACCCATCGGCACCGGCCCACCGACAAAGTAACCGGGATAGTTAAACCGGTACTGCGGTCGCCTCAACCCGTCGCGATTCCGAAAGAACTCGTTCGCATTCAACGCTTCGTTGCGAATGAAGTAATAAGCTCCGCCATGAAACTCGCGCGTCCCCGACTTGATCACCGTGTTGATCGTTCCCCCGGAGGACCGCCCATACTCCGCCTGATAATTGGTCAACAGCACTTTCACTTCGGCCACCGCATCCACCGAAGGCGCAAGATAAGGACCGCCCATCGATCCTGTGTCCAAGGACGATATCCCGTCCAGCGTAAGGTTGATCGTCCCTTGACGATTGCCGTTGATCGTAATGCCGCCCAGATTATTCCAGCCCGGTGCGTTGCGGTTCGCCGTATCGATGACCCCAGGCAACAGCTTCACCAACCCCAAATAATCCCGGCCCTTCAACGGTACATTCTGCGTCTGCTCCATCGAGATCAGCCCGCTCCGCTCGGAAGACTGCGTCTGCAGTCGCGCCGTCTCCGCAGTCACCTGCACCGTCTGCGAGATTTCGCCCAGTTGTAGGTCAATCCGCTTGATCGCCACGCGCTCTGTCGCGCTCACCACGATGTCCGTCTGCTCGTACTTCTTAAAGCCTTTGGCCGCAATCGTCAGCTTGTAAGTCGACGGCAATAATTGAGTGAAGACAAAGTCCCCGCTCGTCTCCGATCGAACCGTCCGGTTCTGCCCCGTGTTCGGGTTGTTGAGTATGATCTCCGCCCCCGGTATGGCGCTGCCGGATTGGTCCGCCACCGACCCCGATACAGATCCCGTCAGTCCTTGTCCATAGAGTGTGATCGAAGCCGAAATTGCGGCCAACGCCGCAACTCGAATGATTCGTGTCAGCATGTCTTTCTGCCCCCTTTTCTGTAATACCTTCGAGTCCGCAAATTAACCAGGCCGAAACTCGTTGCTGACAATCTATCAAACGTTAATCGACATTGACAGCCACCTTCCCCCGCGCCCGTCAGTCTAAACGCAACAGCTGCAATCTTCCTTATGAACCGACGACTCTTTCTGCGAAGCGCCGCAACCACAACAACCGCGCTCCCACTGCATGCCGCCGCCGCAAAGAAGCCGAATATCGTCGTCATCCTCGCCTACGACTTCGGCTTCGGCTGTCTCAACTGCAATGGTGCCGATCCCAAGCTCATCCGCACCCCAAATCTCGACCGCATCGCCAAATAAAGCGTGCGCTTCACCGATGCCAACACGCCGTCCTCGGTCTGCAGTCCCTCGCTCGCCATTTCAAACTCGACTACTCAGACGTCAGCCACTTCCTTCTCCTGTCGACGGGCAAGCCCGTTATGGGTGCTGGCGGATCGCCTCGGCACGGAGCAGGAAGCTCCCTTCGGTTACTACAGTCTCGCCGACCTTCAGGCCCTCCAAAACTCTTATGCCAGCGGCTGTGTCCTCGCCTGTCTTCACCGTCCGCTGGCTGAACTTTCCGGCCCGGCCCTCGACCGGAATGAAGACCACGCTCGAAGCGCCAATCGACTGAAGAGCCTGCTTCGGCGCTACGACGCCTCGTCCGACCGCGTTCGTGAACATAACGTCCATGTACATGCCGAAACGCAGTGCGAATCCAGGATTCTCCAGCGCGATGCGGACCTTCGCCGTGCGGGTCTGCGGATCAACCTGAGGATCGATATAGCTGACCGCGCCACGGTAAGTACGACCTGGATAGGCAGGCGTCGTGATCGTTGCGGGAGATCCGTTGCGAACAGCCGCGAAGTTGTCCTCCAGGAGATTTGCTTCAACCCATACCGACGAGAGGTCTGTCACGGTCAGCAGGTCCTGGGACGCACTCACCACTTGGCCGAGATTGACGTTGCGCGCGGTCACGATGCCGTCAAGGGGAGAAGGAATTGCAACGCTTGTGCTGGCTCTATGGCCCGCCGCGACCTCCGACACCTGCTTGTCGGTGAGTCCAAGCAAGAGCAGGCGCTGTCGCGATTCCTCGACGTGTGCCGCGTGAACCTTGTGGCTGGCTTCGATCTCCTCCAGTTCTTGAAGGCTAGCCGCGCCCAATCGAACGAGTTCCTGCATGCGAATCAGTTTCTTGTGCTCGGCCTCAAACTCTGCCCCGTCTGCGCTGTACTTGGTTTGCGCCTCAGCTAGTTCGCGGCTGAAGATTTGCGCCAGGGGCTGGCCTTGCTTGACTGCTTGGCCAAGCTCAACCGCCACCTGCGTCACGACGCCACCCACCAATGGCGTCACATGCACCTGCTTATAGGCGTTCGGTTGCACTATGCCAGGAACACGAATTTCCACGACGATTGCCGCTTCGCTAACCTTCGCAAATTTGAGATGGAGGCGATCCACTTCCGAAGGCGAAATAGAGATCTCGATTCCCAGCGCTGCCTCTACAGGCGCGACGTCAGGAGCCATCGCCACTGGCGCCTTGGTATTCGATGAAGAACCGGTGGCTGGTGGACGGGCACCGGCACGAAACCAATACCACCCCGCTCCGCTCGACACTGCCAGAACGCCAACGAGCAGCAAAATCATTCTCATCCTCATTGCCGGCCTCCCCTCACCGTGCGTAGGCGGACGAGCGCCTGATAGTAACGACTCAACGCTTCTGTATATCCCATTTCAATATCGATGAATCGCCTCTGCTCAGAAATTACATCCAATAGCTGCGTTCGGCCCAGTTCGTAGGTCCGCCGCACGACGTCCAGATTCTGGCTGGCCTGCCCACGCACGCCATCTCGAAAAATTCGTAGACTTTCCAGTGCTTTGTCTCGCGCCAGGATGGCAGACGCAATCTCGCGAGCAGCAATCAGCTCGGCGTATTCGCGCTTCCGTCTCGCTTCCTGATTCTGCGCGATGGCCGTTTCAATCCCGCCTTGATTCTTGTTGCGCGTGGGGAGATTGATGGACACCCCGGCCGCGACATAGTGGAACACTCCCTGCACCGGCCGCAGTTGCCCGGCTGCGTTCAGCCCGTTCACATTGAAGCTCGAATCCGCACGTTGGTAGTTGACTGAGAAACTCGCATCAGGCTTCGCTTCGGTTTCGGCCTGACGCAGCTTCGCCGCAGCCACTTGCTCGGACGCTCGTGCAGCCAGCAGATCTGGCCGCATCTCAACTACTTGCGGCAATGCAATATCCTCCACGCTCACCGCCGCATCAATTGACCCCTTCACGCGAAGCTCCTCGTCCGGCTTCATTCCTGAAAGTGTCTTCAACTCAAGCAGGGCGATTCCCAGTCGCGATTCCAAATCCACGCGCAGCGAATCGATCCGGTTCAATTCGACACGCAGCATATTGGCGTCAAGAGGTGGAACAGCACCCTGATCCGCGCGGGATTGCGTCAGCTCGAGCGCCCGCCGGTTTAACGTCAGTAAGTCGTTCGCAACTTGTAGGTTGCGAGCGGCAGCCAACACTTCGCCGAACTTCGACTCCACCTCAGCCCGCATTTGACGTTCGCGTTCGGCTTGCTCCAACTCCGACATTTTGACGCTCGCCTCGGCAACCTCCGTCCGGCGCTCACGCCGATGATAGAGTTCCAGCGGAACTGTCCCGCCGATCATGAAGTTATTCTGCGAACCAATAGCTTCCTGCGAATCGCTCAACTGGATGGACGGATTCGCCTTAAGCCGCGCTTGCGTCACACCTCCGCGCGCCGCTGCAATTTGGCTCTGTCCAGCCAGCAGTCCGCCGTTCTGCTTGAGCGCCCTCTGCACCAGTTCCTCAACGGTCTGTCCGCCTGCGGGATCAAGTACAGGTTGACTCATCGCGGGTACAACCAGCGCCAGCGCGGCGACGATGTGAAATATGCGCGTCGTCATCATAATCATCGTCATCGCACGTTCGTGTTGAACGACGCCGATCCCTTTCCAGCCGGACCATCCCAGCGGACTTCAAACTTCCATGCGCCGCTCATGGCAAAGTCGCCCTTGGCAGCATACTGGCCTTTGATGGCCGCAGCTTCCAACTCAATCGGAGCAGTCATCGGTGCCATGCCCGGCATCGCCATGGCCGAGCCCACTGTGACTGTTCCAACGTCAACCGGCTCATTTGTGGACGCAGAACGGAATGCGACGATGAAACGGTTCTGCCCCATGGCAAGCTCGCCCTTCTCACTCATGAGTGAGATGGCAAGATCCTTGGTGCGCTCGGTCTGAATCTCCTTCGCCGTTGTCGGGGGAGCGCTATTGCACCCATTCAAAATCAACAGGCACAGGCAGCTGGTCAGTATCTTCATGAAAGTTCTCCTTGGGTTGTGTTTGTAGTTGTGTTTGTGGCTTTGCGAAGTTGCCGTTCTCTCAGCCACAGAAAGATTACGGGCGTAACAATCAGCACATGGAGGAGCGAACTCACCATGCCTCCTAAAACCGGGGTTGCGAGCGGCTTGATCACTTCCGCGCCCACGCGTTGGCTCCACATGATGGGAAGCAGCCCCGCGATAATCGTGGACACGGTCATCACCTTCGGACGCAGCCGCAGCAGCGCACCTTCCATCACGGCCGCGCGAAGGTCGTCGATGCCAAAGGCCGCCCCCCGCTCGCGCTGTTTTCGCGCAACTGCTTCTTCGAGATAGATCACCATCACCATGCCCGTCTGTACAGCAGTGCCAAACAACGCGATGAATCCAACCCACACCGCGACACTGAAGTTGTAGTTGAGTAAGTAGAGCAAATAGACTCCTCCCGTAAGTGCGAACGGAACAGCCATCAGCACGTGGGCTGCTTCGAGGAAAGACCGATACGTCAGGAAGAGTAAGATGTAGATCACGCCCAGTACGATGGGGAAGACAAGTTCCAGCCGCTTGCGCGCGTGTTCCTGATTCTCATACTGGCCGCTCCAACCAAGGTAGTAACCTGCCGGTAGGCTAATGCGCTGCGGAATCACGCGCTTGGCCTCCTCGACAAATCCGCCGATATCGCGACCACGAACATTGAGCAGCACCGCGACTACCAGCAATCCATTTTCGCTATTGATCATCGCGGGACCGCTGGAAGGGCGGATCGCGGCCACGCGGCTCAAAGGAATCTGCGCACCATCCTGCCCTTCGACAAGAATCCCCCCGAGCGAATGAAGATCCGCCCGGTATTCCGGAGCGTAGCGCACACGCACCGGGAAGCGTCTTCGGCCCTCAATCGTCGTGGTCAGGTTCTTCTCGCCGATCGCCGTCTCGACGACGTCTTGAATACTGCTCACCGGGATTCCGTATCGCGCGGCAGCTTCGCGATCAATCTCGATGTCGGTATAGAGCGCGCCCGTTACTTGCTCGGGATACACGTCGCGCGCCCCCGGAATCTGACGCAGAGCTTCGGCAATCTCGCGGGCCTTCTGTTCCAGCGTCTTGAGATCCGCCCCGAAAACCTTCACGCCCAGTTCCGAGCGGATACCCGTGCTCAGCATGTCGATCCGGTTGATGATGGGCATCGTCCAGATGTTGGCGACGCCCGGTATGGAGACTGCGCGATCCATCTCGGATTTCAACTTCTCGATCGTCATTCCCGCCCGCCATTGGTCTCGTGGCTTCAGGTGCACGATGGTCTCGGTCATGTTCAGCGCCGCCGGATCGGTGGCCGTATCGGCGCGCGCCACCTTGGCAACGACCCACGCGACTTCGGGAAACTTCTCGATCACGGCATCCTGGCGAATGGCGATCTTTGTGTTCTCGGCAAGCGAAATGCTCGGGTCGGCAATCGGCATGAACATCAAGTCGCCTTCGTTGAGCGGAGGCATGAATTCACTACCCAGACGCGTCGCCAGGATCAGCGCTCCACCGAACAGTGTCAACGCCAACATCAACGTCCATGCTCGATGTTTGAGCGCCCAGCGCAGGCTGGGTTGATAGACCCGCTGCAAGGCGCGCATTACGGGGTTGTCTTCTTCCCTGCGCATCTTGCCGCCCAACAACAGCGTGCAGAGTACAGGCACCAGCGAAACCGCCATGAGGGTCGCGCCGATCATGGCCGCAGTTTTCGCAAACGCCAATGGGTGAAAGAGTTTGCCCTCCTGTCCGCTCAAAGCGAACACCGGAATGAAGGCAAGCAGAATGATCGCCATCGAGAAGAAGATGGGCCGACCCACTAACTTCGTCGACGCCAACACCGTCCGCCAAACGGCCTGTCGGTCGCGAACGTCAACTGAAGCTTGTTCCAAATGCCGGAAAGCGTTTTCCGTGACTACAATGCCCGCATCCACCAACACCCCGATGGCGATAGCGATGCCGGCCAGCGACATGATGTTTGACGTGACGTTGAGGTAGTGCAGAATCAGGAATGAGCTCAATACGGCCAGCGGAAGCGGCAGCGTGACAATGAGAATGCTGCGAAAGTGCGCCAGGAAGATGATGTGCGCCAGCGTCACCAGCAGAATCTCTTCAATCAGCGCATGGCGCAACGTGTCGATCGAGTTATCGATCAACTCTGACCGGTCATAGAACGGAACGATCTTGACACCCTTGGGAAGCCCCGCTTCCAGGTCTTTGATCTTGGCCTTCACGCGGTCAATAAGCTCTCGCGGGTTCACCCCGGACCGCGCCACAACCACCCCGCCCACTGCCTCGCCACCCTTCACCAATGACGCGACGCGGAACGCGCTGCCGATGTGCACCTTCGCCACGTCGCGAACATAGATAGGCACACCCGCTTTCGCGCCGATAGATATACGCTCGATATCGCCGGTCGATTGAATTAGCCCCAGCCCCCGCACAATCGACCACGACCCGTTCGACTCCAGTACATTGCCGCCGACGTTCTGGTTACTGCGCATTACCGCATCTACCACCCGGCTTAGTGGCAACCCGTAGGTCCGCAGCCGATTCGGATCGACATCGATCTGGTACTGTTGCACCTCGCCGCCGACGCTCGCCACTTCGGCCACCCCTGGCACAGAGTTCAGCTGATAGCGGATGAACCAATCCTGGAGGGCGCGAAGTTCGCGGAGATCATGCCCGGCGCCTTCAACCGTGTACCAGAACACGTGCCCCACTCCGGTTGCGTCCGGGCCGAGCGTCGGAACCACTCCAGGCGGCATCTGCTTGCTCACCAAATTCAGCCGCTCCAGCACGCGCGTCCGAGCGAAGTAGAGATCCACATTGTCTTCGAAGATTGCAAAAATCATCGAGAAGCCGAACGCAGAGCTGGATCGTACCACCCGTACGCCCGGTAGCCCTTGGAGGCTGACCGTCAGCGGATACGTCACCTGGTCCTCCACCTCCTGCGGACTTCGGCCAGTCCAATCGGTGAAAACGATCACTTGGTTATCGCTCAGGTCTGGAATTGCGTCCACCGGACTCTGCGTGAGCGCCCAATAGCCCCAACCGGCGATGCCCAAATAGAAAGCGATCACAAGAAAGCGGTTCCTGAGCGAGAATTCGATGATGCGGTCGATCACTTCTACCTCCCGGGGCGTAATAAAACGTTGCCAGAGCGCACGAACGCGCAAGGGCTACCAAATAAATAGGAATAGGGCGTTATTCCGGCGCAAGAGATCGCCGGACACGAAGGATCAGACTAAGAGAGGAACTGAAAAGTTGCCGCGCTCGCCGGGCGGCGATGGCGTAGTACCACTTCGCTGCGTGGCCCAGGCGGCGAAGATGTCGCTCACGGGTTGCACGAAGACCGGGATGAACGGCATTACGGCCAAGGCGGGCAGAGCTGTCTTTTCCTTGACCTGATCTTTAGCGATGTCCGTTTTCGCGCTGATTTGGCAGCAAGGGTCCGGATTGCTCCGGCTGCAATGACCCTTCTTACAGCAAGCTTGGGCCTGTTTGTTCTTTACAAACATAGTCAGGCAATCCCCACCTTGCAGAAAGAAAATAACGGCGGAAAGAAAAATCGCCGCGATGCGTCGGCCCTTCATGCTCACAGTGTACCCGATTCCAGATCTGGCCAACCTGCGCATCCACAGGGGCTTTGTACATACGCTCCTCTTTGTAACGCAGCGTCAAACCCCGCATTTCTTCGTCTCACTGGAGGGGTTCACCCCAGAAATCTATGTGAATCAGTGGCCCAAATAATCTCGTTCGCCGAGGGGGACAGACACCTTCGTCCCTCTCACTTCAAGAGCGAAAATTGTTTGCCAGCGCGGGTACGAATGTCGGCGGGCAATTTTCCATACTCACTCCAGAAATCGGAGTTTGTCCGGTGGATCATCGGTGCTAGAGTGATCGCGTTCTGCCAGCTTTGTGGTCAGACAACGCGCGGTCGATAAGACCATCGAGGAGACCGGCATGAAGATCGGCCTCCAACTTTTCATCAATCGGCTGAGGGTTCTGCCGATCAAGCCACAACGACAGTTCTTCTCGCTGATCCGGTGCCAGAGCGCCTATCGCCCGTTCTATGTCCTGCAGGCTACTATCCATGCAATTCTGCTTGCACCATGTGCCCAGCTTCTATTCAGAATTGGAGTTAGCGACACGGCGAGATCCCCTTCGAGATCTGGCGTAAGGTCAATGTCATTCGCTTGATATCAGAAGACATCCACCAAGCCGTCTTCAGGACCTCCGGGGTGACAAGAGGCACTTGCAAAAATCCTCGACGCGCAAGCGACTGACAGTATTGGACTAAGTGGGAAAGTTTGGAAATCAGGCCAGAGATGCTTTATGGTTTAGTCGCTAAACAAAAACTCAGAAAACAAAGTGGCCTCACATGCAGAATAGCTCCCGCACCTTTCTTTTGCAATTCTCACAGCTCTGCCAACTGGATCTTTTTCCGGTGCTCGAAGAGCAGACCGGCCCGCTCACGCCACAGAACAAGCTGCTCACCGAAGTCCTCGCGCTGGCCCAGTTGCACCGCTTCGTCCATAAGCAGTGGCGCGGTCGCCCCAGCGAAGACCGCCGCGCGTTGATCGCCGCCTTTTTGGCCAAGTTGATCCACAATCTAGCCACGACCCGCCAGTTGATCGACCGCCTGAAGGTCGACCCGCAACTGCGCGAAATCTGCGGTTGGCTCAACGCCAAAGCGATCCCCAGCGAGAGCAACTTCTCGCGAGCCTTTGCTGATTTCGCCCGCCGCAAACTCCCCGAACGTATCCACGAAGCCGTGATCCGGATGACGCAGCAGGATCACATCGTCGGCCATATCGCCCGCGACTCAACCGCGATTGAAGCCCGCGAACGCTACCCCCAAACCAGACGACAGAAACGGGATAAGAAGCGGAAAAAAGCCTACAAAAAGCCCCTTCCCAAGCGAAAGTCAAAGAATCTCGGCATCATTGTCAAGCAACGCAAAATGACTTTTCCCCAGATGATGGACGGACTGTCACGCACCTGCGCCATGGGTGCCAAGCATAACAGCAAAGGCCACATGAATTACTGGCGCGGCTACAAACTCCATCTGGATACGGCCGACGGCCAGATCCCGATCACGGCCATCCTGACTGGGGCCAACGTGCACGATGCCAAAGTGGCAATCCCGTTGATGACCCTCACTTCCGAGCCTTTCCATTGCCTCTATGAGCTGGTGGACTCAGCCTACGACGCACAGGCGATACTGGCGCACTCGCGCTCGCTCGGACATGTCCCGGTGGTCGATCCCCACGGACGGCGCGCCACCCGAAGCATCTCCGAATTGCCGAAGATCTTCC
>JBBRBI010000132.1:0-12434 GCA_038206015.1 Bryobacterales bacterium
AAGGCCGTTTCTGACGGTCATCGCCGCTTTCGCCGCATCGTCATCGCGACAGACGCAACCAGCCCTGCCAGTCCTTGTGGGCTTTGCCGCCAGGTGATGGGCGAGTTTTGCGATCCTGAATTCGAAGTGATCCTGTGTGGAGCCAATGAACAAGAACGCCGCTTTTCTCTCGCCCAACTCTTCCCTCACCCGTTCAATCAGTCGTCGCTCACTTAGCCTGACGCTGGCGGGTGCGGCTTTTGGTGCCTCTCCATCCCGCTGGCTCCTCAGCGCGGGCACCGTCCTCACGATGGACAAAGATCGCCGCGTTCTCACCAATGGCGCCGTCGCCATCGAAGGCGGCAAGATCGTCCAGGTGGGGCCGCGTGCTGAACTCGAACGCAGTTTCCGCTGGGCTAAACGCCTCCATCGGCCGGACGCGATTCTGATTCCAGGGCTGATCAACACCCATACGCATGTCCCGATGTCTCTGTTTCGAGGCATCGCCGACGACAAGCGCCTGCAGGATTGGCTTGAGCAATACATCTTTCCCGCCGAAGCGAAAAACGTCACTAAAGACTTCTGTTACTGGGGGACTTTGCTGGGCTGTCTGGAGATGTTACTCAGCGGCACAACCACTTACACCGACATGTATTACTTTGAAGACGAGATCGCCCGCGCCACTAAACAGGCCGGCATGCGCGGCGTCCTCGGCCAAACCGTGATCGGCTTCCCCGTCGCTGACGCCAAGACGCCAGCCGACTCGCTTGCTCGCGCCGAAGCCATGTTCAAGCAATATGCCAATGACCCCCTGATTGTGCCGGCAATTGCGCCCCATGCGCTCTACACGAACACGCGCGAAACGCTGGAAGCCTGCCGCAAGTTGGCCAACCAATACAAGCGCCCTCTGCTGATCCACATCTCAGAGACCAAGCGCGAGAACGACGACATCGTCAAGCAACACGGCAAAACGCCAACGCAGGTTTTGAGCGATTGGGGCATCCTTGATGGCCTGACCGTGGCTGCGCACTGCGTCTGGACCAACGACGCCGACATCGCAACACTTGCTCACAAAAAAACCGGCATCGCCCACTGCCCCTCGTCCAACATGAAGCTCGCCAGTGGCTTTGCTCCCGTCGTGAAACAACTTGCTGCTGGCCTCCATGTCGGCCTCGGCACCGATGGCCCCGCCGGGTCCAACAACGACTTCCACCTGATGGAGGAAATGGACTTGGCCGCAAAACTCGCCAAAGTCCACATGATGGATCCCGAGGTGCTGCCTGCCCGGACCGCCCTCGAAATGGCCACCCTGCATGGCGCAGCCGTGATCGGGATGGAGAACCAGCTGGGTTCACTCGAAGTAGGTAAATTTGCCGATGCCGTCTTCCTCCGCACCGATGTCGTCAATGCCGTCCCCAGCTTTGATCCTTACTCAACCGTCGTGTATGCTCTAAAAGCCGCTGACGTTAGCGATGTATTTATCAACGGGCAGCCTGTGGTCCGCGATGGCCACGCCCTAACTCTGAAGCCCGCTGAGATTCTCGGTAAGGCGCGCGCTTACCAGGCACAAGTCGTACTATCCCTCAAGAAATGATGGTGGTATCCCCACCGTACGCCCCCTTCCCCAAACATTAATCCGGGAGAGCCTCGGTGCCAAAACGGCACTACTCCCCCGTACCATGCGATTCAGAATATCCCCTCTAACCTTGGCGGCGTTGTCCGCGATTTGTGTCTGCGCGTCTGCGCAGGCCACGATACTCAACGAGTATGGCAATACAGCAGCCTGGGCTGCTGTTACCAGCGGCACTGTGATCCAAACCTTCACCAGCGGGTCCACCTACACCACCTCGGCGGCGGGAATTACGATGAGTTCGATAAATTATCGCGGTTTCTATAATGAATCAACAGGCGGTGGCTCTGACACTTACAGCTTCACACCTAGTGCCGGTTCTACCTTCGACATCGGCAGTGGCGGCGTTATCATTGGCGGAAGCAATGGATCCCTAAATGTGGGAGGCTCGCAATATGACAACGGGATCGTAGTTGACCTAAGCACCATTAGCGGGATCCGCAGCATCAGCTTTGACTACTCCGGTTTACGTCAATCCACTTCAGTTGGTTTCCCGTTCATCTATTCAACCGCAGGTACTCCGATCAACCTTACCTTTCAACTCTACGAGGCCACTGCTCCAGCGGTGATCGCCTCTACACGCACTCTGGTTGTGGCCGCTGGATCTCCGATGTCAGCCTTCTACGGTTTCACTGCATCAGCGGACATCAGCAAGATCCGGATCCTGATCAATAGCCCGAATGGGACGGATCAGAATCGCGTGATCCTGGACAACTTTGCAATCGGCCAAATCTCAGGTGGCGGCGGTGGCAGCGCTCTTCCAGAGCCCTCCACCTATCTGCTCTGCGCAGCCGGATTGTTCGGGCTGACACTAACCAGCAAAAAACCGCGTTAAATCCAGTTCCATATCGACAAGGTCAGTGTCCTGTTTCCCTTCGGGGCCTTGAACTTGCTTGAATCCCAGCGCTCGGTAAAGTACCGCAGCGCTGGGCATTTTACTTTCGATGCTATCCAGATGCAGCTTCTGGTACCCCCTTCGGCGGGCCTCGTTGATCGCCTCGAGCGTCAGCGCTTTCCCCAACCCGCCGCCCCGCGCCCAAGGGTGAACAAACAGCCGCTTGAGTTCGGCAACTTCGCCAACTCCCTGTCAAAGCTTTGAAATCGCAGGTCGACCTGTATGTCGGCCTGGTAGTCGCAAAACACCGAACCTACCAACTCCACTTCTTCGGGGAATCGCGCCGGTCGGATGATAAACTTGGGTATCTGTGGGTTCAACGTCGGGCAATTCTTTTAATCAACTTGTAGACATTATGGCGCGACTACGAGCGCCAGATGGATGCCCCTGGGACCGCGAGCAAAGCATCGACTCACTCAAGCGTTACGTTGTTGAAGAGACCTACGAGGTGATTGACGCCATTGAACGGCGCGATTATCCCGCCCTCTGCGAAGAACTCGGCGACCTCATGCTTCAGCCAGTCTTCATCGCCCAACTGGCCGCCGAAGGCGGGCTGTTCAAGATCGAAGACGTCCTTGAGGCCATCAACTCCAAACTCATTCGCCGCCACCCACACATATTCGGTTCCGTGATTGCAGAGACGGCTGAAGAGGTCAAATCCAACTGGGATGCGATCAAAGCAACGGAGAAGGGAAGCAGCACCACGGCTGGTCTGCTGGAAAGCGTCAACCGCGCCCAACCCGCGTTAATGGAGGGTCTCGAAATTTCCAGGAAAGCAGCCAAGGCTGGCTTTGAATGGAAAGAATACGACGATGTTCTGGCCAAGTTGCATGAGGAAATCGCCGAACTCGCCGAAGCCTGCGCCTCTGGCGACCCGGCATCGATCGAATCCGAAATCGGCGACATTCTCTTTACCGTCGTCAACCTTGCGCGATGGGCAAAAGTTGACCCAGAGCAGGCGCTTCGCCACACCAACACCAAGTTTCGCTCTCGCTTTGCCCATGTCGAAGCACGCATCAATCAGACAGGCCGAACCCTCGATGCAGCGTCGCTAGAAGAGATGGAAGGCTACTGGCAGGAGGCAAAGTCCTTATGATTGCAATCCGCAGCCTCACCGAACATGCTGAGTTTGAAGAAGCCGTAGCACTGCAAAAGTCCATCTGGGGCTTTGAAGAACTGGAATTACTGCCGGTCCGTCTTTTCGTCGTCGCGACTAAAGTCGGTGGCCAGGTCTTCGGAGCTTTCGACGACGGGCGAATGGTCGCCTTTCTCTTGGCGATTCCAGGGATCAAGGCTGGTGGAAAGTACTACCTGCACAGCCACATGATGGGCGTCCTCAAAGATTACCGCAATGCCGGCATTGGCCGGATGCTCAAGCTCAAACAACGCGAAGAGGCTCTCTCGCGCGGCATCGATCTCATCGAATGGACCTTCGACCCGCTCGAGGTGAAAAATGCCTTCTTCAATATCGAGCGCCTTGGCGCTGTCGTTCGTCGCTATGTCCTCAACCAGTACGGCACCACGACAAGCCTGCTGCACGGCGGCCTTCCCACCGATCGTTGCGTTGCAGAGTGGTACATCGCCGAAGCCCGCGAGCGTCCCCCAGAGATCGCCCGCATCGTCATCCCACACGCCATTCAGGATTGGAAGACAACCGATCCGGCGCGCGCTCGTGAAACCCAGGCCTCGATCAGCGCACAATTTCAGGAACACTTTAGAGCTGGCTTGGCCGTCGTCGGCTTTGAGCGCGGCCAAACAGAAGGGGCATACATTTTAGGCAAATGGCATTCGTAATTGATCGGATCAAACTTCGGCACATCCAGATGCCGCTCGTTCATTTTTTTCAGACCAGCTTTGGCCGCACCTATACGCGCGACATTGTATTAGTCGAAGTTATCTCAGGCGGCCTCAGTGGCTGGGGTGAAGTTACAGCTGGTGAAAATCCGTTTTATAACGAGGAGTGGACAGATTCTGCCTGGCCAATTCTTCGCGACTACGTCGCGCCGCGTGTCCTCGGGCACGAGTTTGCCAGTGCATCTGAAGTCGGCGCTCGCTCAGCACACATCCGCGGTCATCTAATGGCTCGTGGCGGCCTCGAAGTTGCCTGCTGGGATCTTGAGGCCCGCCAAAAAGGCATTCCTCTATACAAGGCCATTGGCGGCGGCGCGATCAAAGAGATCGTCTGCGGCGTCTCCATCGGTATCCAGGACAGCGTCGATCAGTTACTCACCAAGATCGATACAGAATTGAATGCTGGCTACCGCCGCATCAAAATGAAAATCGCCCCCGACTGGGATGTTGAAGTGATCCGCGCCGTCCGTGCCCGCTTTCCCAAAGTCTTACTTACAGCCGACGCTAATTCCGCCTATACGCTGAATGACTGGCAGATACTGGCGGCCCTCGATGAATTTGACCTGATGATGATCGAGCAGCCGCTCGCTCACGACGAGATCATCGACCATGCCGAATTGCAGGCCAAGTTGAAGACGTCAATTTGTCTCGATGAGTGCATTCGCTCTGCCCATCACGCCGAGCAGGCCATCCGCATGAAGGCGGGTCGCATCATCAACATCAAGCTCGGTCGCGTCGGCGGCTTCAGTGAGGCGATCAAGGTGCACGATGTCTGTCAGGCCCACGGCATCCCCGTCTGGTGTGGCGGCATGCTCGAATCAGGCATCGGCCGCGCCGCCAACATTGCGCTTTCCACGCTGCCCAACTTCATCCTTCCCGGCGATGTCAGCGCCTCCAAGCGCTACTGGAAACAAGAAGTGATCACAACTCCTGTGGAGGTATCAGCCCACGGCACGATAACCGTGAGCGAAGGCATCGGACTAGGCTATGGCATCGACCAGGCCTTCATCGACAGCATCACAATCCGACAGGAGACGATCGAGAAGCCTTGACTGACGGAAGCAGTAAACGTCCGCTCTTTCTCCTGATGTTCCTGGTTACACTGCTGTGGAGCTTTAACTTCATCACCAGCAAGGTAGCCATGCGACAGTGGAACCCCGTGCTTCTCACTGGTTGCCGCACGATGCTCGCCTTGGCGATCTGCGTCCCTTTGTATATGCGCGAGCGCCCACACCCCTGGACTGGCCCGCTGTTCTGGCGCTTCCTTGGCTTGGGAGTACTTGGCATGGCGACCAACCAACTCTTCTTTGCGATGGGGCTGAAGCGAACCAGCGTTGCCCACGGCGCGCTCATTGTGGGTCTCACTCCGCTCCTTACCTATGCGCTATCCTCAGCAATCGGGCAAGAACTGTTCCGCCCGAAAAAGCTGATCGGCATGGCAGTTGCCCTTCTGGGTATTGGAATCCTGCAATCAAAATCTGGCTCTGGCGCAACGCCTACGGGCGACGCCCTGGTACTGCTTGGCTGCGCCTGCTTCACTGCATTCACAGTGTTTTCCAAGCCCCTCAGCGGTCTACTCTCGCCAATCGGCACCGTGACGCTCAACTATCTTGGTGCCGCGATCTTTCTGCTGCCCGCGACAGCCACACTTGCCTGGGACTTCCCCTTTCACTTACTCCTCCCAATTAGTTGGCTGTGCCTGATTTTCATGGCCGCAGTCCCCAGCGTGCTCTGTTTTCTGCTGTATTTCCGTGTCCTGAAGCATCTTCCGGCAACGCAACTTACAACCTTCACTTACATGCAGCCCGCGATGGGTTCTTTGATGGCGGTGCCATTACTTGGCGAACCGCTCAGCGTGGGACTCCTCGGGGGAGGACTGACGATCCTCCTCGGTGTCTATTTGACGGAGCGCCTATAGTGCCGGCAACGATTCCAGAGTTGCTCCGACGCAACCACAACTATCGCCTGTTGTGGGGTGGGCAAATCGTCAGTGAGATCGGCGACCATTTCAACAATATCGCTGTCTTTTCACTAGCCATCCGGCAGGAGCACGGCGGTTTGCTCGTCGGTGGTGTTCTCATTGCCAGGGCCCTTCCGATGCTGGTTGCAGGGCCGCTGGCTGGCGTGATACTTGATCGTCTCGACCGACGCAAAGTAATGATTGCCAGTGATCTGGTGCGGGCGGCTGTCGCCTTGGCCTTTATCCTTTCCCTTGGACAAAAGTCGAACACGCTGCTCTTTGTTTTGAGCGCGCTTCTGATGTTCGCCAGCCCTTTCTTTACCAGTGGCCGAAATTCCATCCTCCCCGTTGTCGCCAAGGATGATGAGTTACAGGCTGCCAACGCACTTACTCAAACCACAGCCTGGGCTACCACCGGCATCGGTGCTTTTCTAGGCGGGGCCTCGGTCGCAGGGCTCGGCTATGAGTGGGCCTTTGTCCTCAATTCGATAAGTTTCATCGCCAGCGCTCTGTGCCTGTTCTTCTTTCGGACCTCACCCGCCCAGTTCCTTCCGCCTGCTGAAAATAACAAGCGCGATTTTCATCCTCACCAGGAATTCGTCGAGGGTTTACGATACATTCGCAGTGAGCCATTGCTGCTTGCCATCGCCCTGATTGGCGTCGGTTGGGCCACCGGGGGCGGAGCCGCGCAAATCCTGTTCAGTGTGTTTGGAGAACGTGTCTTTCATAAAGGGCCGGCAGGCATCGGCATCATCTGGGGAGCTGCAGGGATGGGCTTGGTTGTCGGTGGCATACTGGCCAATTGGCTCAACAAACGAGTTGGATTTGAGGGCTATAAGCGCACAGTTGGCGTCGCATACGTGGTTCACGGCGCGATGTACGTTGCCTTTGCACTAGAGAGAAATTTCGCATTGGCGCTGTTGTTTATCGGAATGTCGCGCGCGGCGGGCGCAATGTCGAGCGTCGTGAATTATTCCAAGATTCTTCGCTATGCCGACAATCGATTCCGCGGTCGCGTCTTTGCGACCATGGAGACTATGACCTGGTCCACCATGATGATTAGCCTCTTTGCGGCTGGTGTTGCTACCGAGTCAGTTGATCCCCGCTGGATCGCAGTTGTGGCCGGAGTATTGAGCGGTACCACTGGCCTGCTCTGGGCTTGGGCAAATTGGCGTGGCTTCCTGCGGCTGCCGAGAACTGAGGGTTAGATGGAAGAACAAGTCAAAGGGAAAATGCACGACTGGCGGCAAATGCGCCGCTTGCTCCCCTACGCCTGGCCCTACCGCCGCACCGTCCTTCTGAGCCTCGTCCTGCTCACCGGACAAACGCTTGCGCAAGTGGCCACACCGCTTTTGACCCGCGTCGCCATCGACAAGTACATCGTCCATAAAGTCGACGGCTTCGATGGCATACTGAGCGTTCTTAATCCCTGGTTGCCTAACGATGTCTGGCAGGGGCTCACCTTTATCAGCGCCGTCTTTGCCGTCTTTCTGCTGATACGGCTCTTTCTCGAATACGGCCAGCAACTCGCCATGCAATTCACGGGGCAACGCATCATGTTCGACCTGCGTCGCGGCGTCTACGGGCATCTTCAAAAACTCGATGTGCAGTATTTCGACCGCAACCCTGTCGGCCGCGTCGTCACTCGCGTCACGGGCGATGTCGATCAGTTGAACGAGTTCTTCTCTGCCGCCCTGGTAACCATCCTGGGCGACGTCATGATGATCGGGCTCGTGTTGTTGTTGATGTTTCGCATGAGCTGGCAACTTACACTCATCATGCTCTGCGTCCTGCCCTTCGTCGTCCTGACGACAATGCTGTTCCGCAAACAGGTGGGTATGGATTATCGCCGCCAGCGCATCGCCATCGCCAAGCTGAATTCGTTTCTCCAGGAGCACATCAGCGGCGTGGGGGTGATGCAGTTATTCAATCGGGAAGAGCGCGCTATGGCAGAGTTCCGCGCCATCAATCTCGAAAACATGGACGCCTGGAAGAGCTCGATTGTCGCCTACGGTTGGTTCTATCCCTTTGTGGAATTTCAGGGAATGATCGCTATGGGTGCTGTCCTGACTTATGGTGGTTTTCAGGTGCGCGATGGCGCGCTTACAGTCGGCGTACTGATCGCCTTCTTTCAATTCTCGATGCGTTTCTTTGGCCCGATCCAGGATCTAAGTGAAAAGTACAACACCGTTCAAAGTTCTCTCGCCGCCAGCGAGCGCGTATTTTCAATGCTCGACGAACCAGTGTATGTTGGCGCCCCGCTTGACCCGGTTGGCGTTGGCCCTGAAGCCAGCATTGAGTTCGACAAGGTAGGCTTCGCTTACAAGGATGAGAATTGGGTCCTCGATGACCTCAGCTTTCGCGTGGCTCCCGGTGAGACCATCGCAATCGTTGGACACACCGGTGCCGGTAAGACTTCGATCACAAACTTGATGTTGCGTTTCTACGATGTCCAGCGCGGCCGTGTGCTCGTAGGGGGAACGGACGTCCGCCTGGTCATTCCCAGCCAACTGCGCTCCCTGTTTGGTGTTGTCCTCCAGGATCCCTTCCTGTTTACCGGTACGCTGCGCGACAACATTCGTTTGGGAGACCAGACCATTGATGATCAGCGCATTGAGGATGCATGTCGTCGCGTCAATTTTTGGGATTTTGTAATGTCTCGGCCCGAGGGTCTCGATCTTGAGGTGCGCGAGCGCGGCGTTGGTCTTTCGACCGGGCAAAAGCAACTGGTAAGCTTTGCTCGCGCCCTGGTGCGCGAACCCCGCTTTCTGATTCTCGATGAGGCCACCTCGAGCGTCGACACAGAAACCGAGCAGCGCATCCAAGGGGCGCTCGACGTGATGCTGCAGGGGCGCACCGCGATCGTAATTGCTCACCGTTTGAGTACGATCCAGAAGGCAGACCGGATTCTTGTGATGCACAAGGGCCACTTGCGCGAGTGCGGCTCCCACCAGGAATTGCTGCGCCAGCGTGGCATCTATTGGCGCCTTTACGAGCTGCAGTATAAGGACCAGGAAGCCTCTACGACTCCCGCCTCTTAACCCACAGGTCTACCACCGCAAAGTGCGATGGCTGACTATATGCGTCCTTCATTTGTCCGATTACATCAGTGCGACGGCTTCTTTCCTCTTGCCGCTCGTTCCCCTCGACGGCTTTGAGCAAGTACGCCCCGCGCATATTGTTTTCATTTTGAAGGAGTTTATCCCTTGCCCGTCTACAGCCCTCGTACGCGCCTCGTCAATTTTCGTCTCAGCGAAGACGAATACCAATTGCTCAAAATCACCTGTTTTCGTTCTGGCGCCCGCAGCGTTTCAGACTACGCACGCAACGCCGTCCTGACTGGAGGCGGTCCAGCTCTGCCGGCGAACGAGCCGACCCAGTCGTGTTCGGCGCGCTGGGAACACCTCGAGGGTTCCGTGCACCAGCTTGAGGCCAAGCTCACGCAGTTGCTTCTGAATGGTGCGGTGGCAGTCCATGGATAACACCACTCAAGACAGCCTTCTCCCGCTGGCTCGAAGCCTCGAGCATTCACGCCAACTCGATTTGGCTGGGGATCCGCCCAGATTGCAATCCTTTTCATCAGAGGCTGCCCTGAATGCGGCTAATGACGCCGCCGTGCCGCTCTCTCATTACTTCTGGCTATTTCGTAGAAATGCCTGGAAGATCGGCTTCTGTGTCGCGGCAGCCACGTTGGGTGTGCTCGCATTTTCTACACAGATGATTCCGATTTACGAGGCTACCGTCACCATTGATGTAGATCGCCAAACGCCGACGGGCGTCATCGGGCAGGAATCAAATCGATCTGTGACTAATGATGCCGACCAGTTTCTGGCCACTCAGGTCAAGATGCTGCAATCAGACTCAGTGCTGCGGCCGGTGGTGGATCGCTTCAAGCTTCCGGTGCGCAAACCTTCAAGGTTTAGAATGGTCCGGCCGTATACAGAGCAGCAGCGCAAGGACGCTCCGGTAGTGCTGGAGGGGCTCAAGGTCTCAAGACCTCCCAATACATATCTGATGCTGGTGAGCTATCGCTCGGCTGACCCGAAGTTAGCCTCAGAGACTGTGAACGCCATTGCTACTTCCTACCTCGATCACACTTACAACATTCGCTACCAGTCCTCAGTTGGGTTATCGCGATTCATGGAGAAGCAGTTGGACGAACTGCGCACCAAGATGGAACAATCCTCCGGAGCGCTGTTGCAATTTGAGCGCGACTTAAACATTATCAGTCCCGAAGAAAAGACAAACATCATTTCCGCCCGGCTGCTCCAGCTAAATCAGGAGTACACCTCTGCACAGGCTGATCGGGTTAAAAAAGAGTCTGCCTGGAGAAGTGTAGAGGGCGGTTCTGTGGCCGCCGCCCAGGTGTCGAGCCAGGGTGAAACGATGCGCAAGCTGGACGAGCGTATCAGCGAAGCGCGGCAAAAGCTATCTGAGGTTCAGGTCCACTTTGGTGTGAACCACCCGGAGAATCGCAAAGCCACAGCCCAGGTTACTGAGCTCGACCGCCAGTTGGTTGCATTGCGATCCAACATTCAGGCGCGCGTAAATGTCGAGTTCGTCGAGGCCTCAAGCCGCGAACAGATGCTTGAGCATCAGGTCAAGGAAGCCAAGCGGGAGTTAGATCAGTTGAATTCGCGTAGCTTCGAGTATCAAAACCTTCGCCGCGAGGCTGAAGCCGACAAGAAACTCTATGAAGAACTGGTGCGCAAGATCAAAGAGGCTGGCATCAATGCCAGTTTCCAGAACAGCTCGATCCGGGTTGCAGATCTGGCCAGGGTCCCGCTAGAACCAGTTTCGCCAAATCTACTCTTGAACACAGGCTTGGCCTTTCTGTTCTCACTGGTATTGGCACTCGGCGGAGTCCTCCTGATTGATGCGCTGGACAATACGATTCGCGATCCAGAGCAGGTCAGGATCGCGCTTGGTACAGAGGTGCTGGGTACGCTTCCTGAAGTAAAAACCTGGCGGCACCGGATCGGTTTGGCAACCAACATGGACGCCGGCGGGGCGATGGTTCGAGCCGCAAAAGACGGATACGCCAGCCTCGGAGGCTACGAGGAATCGATCCGAACTCTTCGCAATGCGATCTTATTGACAAACTTTGATCGCAATCTGCGGTCCTTGCTGGTGACCAGTGCCCAACCGGGAGAAGGCAAGTCAACGGTGGCAGCGCATCTCGCACTCACGCACGCCATGCAGGGGTCTAAGACCTTGTTGATTGACGGCGATATGCGCCGCCCAAGCGCCCATCGCCGCTTTGCAATCGAGAATAATCTTGGACTGGGAGGCTTCCTCCAGGGCAAGGCCAACATGGCCGACTTGATCCAAAAGTCGGGTGCCTCCGATAACCTCGACATCCTGACTGCGGGCAGCGCCAGCCGTCGCCCGGACGATTGGCTGCGGGGACGCATGGATTCGATCATCGGAGAATTATTGAAAGACTACCAGCTGGTCGTGCTCGATGCCCCGCCTTTGCTTGGCTTTGCTGAGCCACTTGAGATGGCAACCAGCGTCGATGGCGTGATCGTCGTTACACGCGCTGGGGCAACTTCGCGCAAGCAGGTGGCAAGTGTCATCCAGATGCTTACCCGCTTGCGAGCCAATGTTCTCGGCGTCGTACTCAATCAGGTCAATAAGTCGATGAGCGAGAGTTACTCGTACTACGGATATTACGGGAAGTATTACGCGGCGAAAGAGCGGGTCTAGGCTCCATGGCCCAAGCTACACCAGGCTATGGAGTTCTGGCCGCAACGCCTCTGGTCTCACGGCCGCAGGCGCGTTGGATGACCGATTCTGCTTGGGCGATTGTTGCAAATCTCTCGCAGGCGGCAGGGCCATTCCTCGGTCTAATTCTGATTGCTCAGACTCACGGCCTTGGGGCTGCAGGTCGCTTCGCTTTCGCCCAGGCCCTCACAACGCCGATCATTCTCCTGCTGAGTTTTCAGCTAAAGGCCCTCTTACTAACGCACGAGGCTGCAGAGCTATCAACGGCATCTGCTGTCGGTATTCGAGCCTTGTCGAGCGCGCTCGGCGTGGCTGTCACTTTTGGCCTCCTCATCTGGGTCTCGCCGCTTGCCGGGCTGCTCATGGCTTCTCGCCTCGTTGATTCCTGGGCG
>JBBRBI010000133.1:0-12423 GCA_038206015.1 Bryobacterales bacterium
CCGGAAATCAATTTGTGCGCCCGCGTTTACATAGCCGCGCCGTTGATCGGCCTCGGGATTAGACGCCAGCGCGCTGCTAAACAGCGAAAGTCGCGCCCAGTTTACGTAGGCCATCGTCGATCCGACTTGCCGGAACCGCAACGGCGGCAGGTTCAATTCCACCATCGATTTCGCAAAGCTCCGAGCGCCGATCTGGTTCAGCTTCGCGCCGGGAAAACTGTAGTATTCGCGATAGCGGCTGAAGTCTAGCTTATCCACCCAGTTATTCCCGAACCCGCCAAAGTAGAAGCTGGCAAAAGGATCTCCATCGACGCCAAAAGCCTTGCCCGCCGAAGACCGTATCCAGAGCGAAGAATTCCGGATCGGCAACAGAAAGCCTCGATCATAGCTGCCCCAGACGCGAGGGAATGTAAGTGGAAACGTATGGTTCGTCTTCGAATTCAAAGTCCAGGCCTGGCCGCGTTCATAGTCCACCGCGCCCAAGGTCTTTTCGAGATGGGAGTAGGCCAGCGTCGCCGAGCCAGTCAGAAATTGCGTGTGCGTGGTCAAAACATTTTGATAATCCGGCAGGCGATCCAAACCCGAGTAGCCGCCCAGCCGCAACGTCAAATCGAGGCGATTGGGAATGAGCACTTTTCTCTTTTCGCCAACCACGCCAAAGCCGCGTCGACTCACTTTCGTCGGCCCGAACAGGTCGTAGAAATCGGCTTTATTGAAGTAGCCTGTGAGTCCCCAATCCCAGTAATTTGCCTGTAAGCCAACGTGAAAGCGGTCTTTAGTTGGCAGCGATTGATCCGGTGAATACGACACTGTGGCCGTGATGCGGCTCAGACTGAGCGGATCGCTGAAATTGAGGCGCAGGCCGCCGGCTACCGAGTTCTTGTAACCCTGCACGATCGGATAAATCGACGATAGCTTCGTGTTGCGAATCGGGCTGTAGGCCCCGGCATAGGTGCGCAACTCCAGATCGTTGATCAACTTACGCGAGGGCAGTTTCCAGGATTTCAATTCCGGAAACTTCTCGATCGCCGCCTGTCCCAGGTAGGGGATCGCGTTCACATCTTCAATTACCCGCACGGGCAGTTTCACCAGCCGAAAGCCCTGTGAGGAATATTCAAACGCTGCGATCTCTTCACCCGGCAGCGTCATCGGCCGAAACAAACCAGTTTCGGTATTGCTCAGCGCTTCGAGTTTTTTCGCCTCAAGATCGTAGCGGAACAGGTTGGACACCCCTGTCGTGTAGGACGATCCATAAAGGTAACGCCCGTCGGGCGAGAACGCAAAGCTGCCCGGAGAATTGAACTCGAAGTCATGCAATATTTCGGGCTCGGCCTTGCCGTCCAACAAATCCGCCGTTCGAAAACGTACTAGCCGTTGCGTACCCGTTTCATCGGTCATCGCGCCGGTCAGGTATTCTCCGTTCGGAGAAAGATCGACGTCGAAAAAATCGGTTGCAAACTTAAATGTGTGGAGCGCCTGTGGCACCTTAAAAGGAGCTTCCATGCGCATGATCGTGGACAGCCCGTTATTGTGCCGCATGCCCCACAACGAGCCGTCCTGCTGATTGAAAACAATGTCTCCAATGCGAAGCCCGTCGGCGACGGAACTGGTTCTACGGGTCTTCAAGTCATAGACTTTGAGACCTCTGAATTCGTTGTTTTCGGTGGTGAAAAAGAGCTTCCCTCCGCGCCGGTCAAAGGCGACGGAAGCCACATCGTACAACGCGCCTCCGGTGATATCGGTGAGGTGCTCCACTGCGCCGCTGTCCGTTCGGATGGCGGCAAGATACGGAACCCGGCCAAGGTGCCGTACGGCAACATAAATCGACCTCGCTTCCGGGTCGTAATACGAGCGCGAAATCGATCCCAGGATTTTCGGGGAAATCGGCTCCACCGGAGTCACTGGGTATTGCCGGATCAGTTTCAGATTGGCTGCTTGCCACTGGCGTTCATCGGCAATCCAGTGCTTCCATTCTTCGCCCAGCGACTTGCCATAAACCACGCGGAACTGGCTCTCAAAATAGGCGCGGCTCGCGTCGTTGCGCACTAGCCATTGCACCAGCTTGTCCGGCCCAAACTCCCGCGCCAGATGGTTCATGAACCGCGTGCCGTAAAGATACGAATTCGCACCCACTTGAAAATCTGCTGCGGTACCTTCCGATTCCAGGCCCACGACGTCATAGATGTACCGGTTTTCGCGCGCCAACGACCTAAATAGCATCTCGTCGTAGCCCACCAAACCTCGCCCCAATCCTCCTGCCATCCAGGTTTCCAGGAACGAGGCAGGCCCCTCATGAAACCACCGGGGAGAATACTGCCGCGGACTGCCCAGGAAACTGAAGGGAATCGAAATCGGGTCGTCCGTGTTTGGCGCGATCTTGCCACCAAAAAGCTTGCGAAACATCAGGTCCCGAGGAGCCGACTGATCGCCCATCATGACGTGCGTTAGCTCATGGCTGGCAACCAGACCGATCCGTTCTGCGGCAGGCATGGTTTCAAAAACCAGATTGAACGGCGCGATTCCAATTTGAATGTTGTTCGTCGGTATCGAGCCAGCCGAACCATAGCCGGAATCTTCAAAATCGGTAATGAGAACCGTCACCTTGCCCGTGGGCCGATAGCCGAAAACGCGGCCTTCAAAGCGAAGGGCGTTCTCCAGCGAGCGGATCAGTAGCGGTGCCAGATATTCGTGGGCAGGGGTGTAGTAGACAACGCGAAAATTTGCCGTCTCCTGCGAATAAAGACGAGGCTGGGCTCGCGCAGTGAAAGCACCGGCGAGCCCAGCCAATAACGTCAAATAAAGCGAAACTTTGATACTGAATCTTAAGGGCGGGGCCTCTCCCTCCTGAGGTTAGGCCCCGTCCTCCTATTGTCTGAGGCCGCCGATGCTCGCCGATGCCATCTGCTGCCGCAGTGCATCCATTGCGGCCATGTTCGCTTTCAACTCATTTTGGATCGCCAGCTGTTGTCTCATCGCGTCCGCGCTCGTCAAATTGGATGTGACCCTCGCCTGATGGCTAAACGCGTCCATTGCGGCCAAGTTCTGTTTAAATTCATTCTGGATCTTCATCTGTGCCCGCATCGCGTCCGCTGGAGACATGCTCGACCTCATGGCCTCGAAGCGGGCGATCTGCTGCTTCAGCGCGTCCAATCCTTTCAGATTCTGCTTGAGAGCGTCAACCGAATTGGCAACCGGAGCCGAGCCGGGGGCAACAGCTACATCGCTTGCCTGGGGAGCGCGATAGACGTCTCGCTGGCCAATGGCACCCTGCGCCTCGGGCCCGGTCTTAGCTGGGTATACGCCCGAAAAATAGAGGCCGCAAGCGGCTGCTACAGCGATTCCAGCGAAAATGACGATTTTCTTCATAAGTTACCTTTTCCTCAAAGTGCTTCGGGCTGCTCAGCTTCAAACACCTCTCACTCTATGTAACAGGATCCAAACGTAAATCGTATCATCGCGGTGCAATCTTTTCAAATCCTCAGGGTTGACGCTGGTGCATAGGGTGGGCGACAGTAGCATTGTGACCATTGAATCGACGCTAGTGGGTGCCAGGGTGGTGCTGAAGTTGGGCGGCAGAATGGACGCCGTAAGTGCCAAAGACTTTGAAACCGCCTGTGAGCCCCATATCGCGGCCGCCGCCAAGCCGCTTGTGCTCGACCTGAGCGAGTTGATTTACGTAAGCAGCCTGGGCCTGCGTTCGTTTATCACCGTCGGCAAGGCGTTGAAAGACCAAGGCGGCGAACTGCGACTTTGCCGCATGAGTGGCTTTGTGCGGCAGCTTTTTGAAATCACTCGCCTCATCACAGTGTTCCCTGAGTACGACACGATTGAGGGCGCAGTGGCGGAGAATTGAGGCTAAGGGTTGCCTGAAACTGAACTATCTCTGACGCTGATTGCGAAAATAGAATCCCTCGAGGCCTTTACCCAATTCGCCCGGCAAGGCGGGCTTCAGGCTGCTTTGCCTGCTGAGCGCCTCAACGAGCTCGATCTATTGATCGAAGAGATTCTCATGAATGTCTTCCGCTACGGCTATCCACCCTCAGAGCCCGGCACGGTTAGCGTCTCCTACAGGGTGCCCGCTCCAGGAGAACTCTTGTTGGAAGTCGCCGACCAGGGGCGTGAATTCAACCCGCTCAATAAGGCGATGCCCGACCTCACGCTCGACTTGGAAGATCGGCCCATTGGCGGCCTCGGAATCTTTCTCGTTAAACAGTACGCCGAGCCGCTCGATTATCGCCGCGAGCAAGGCTGGAACCGCTTGACCTTCGGAATTTCGGCGGACGCTTGATTCCCTACGATCAACTCCTTCGCGGTGCCCTGGCCCTGCTGCCGGTGATCCTCTTCCTCACTGCCCTCTGGACGGTGGATAGCTACAAGCTGGTGCCAAAGCGCATGGTTCTTACGACGCTAGCCGCAGGCGGAGCCTCCGCCATATTTTGCTACGCCTTCAACAGCTTGGTCTTTCACTACTTCCCCGAAAGCCAGGCTCAATACGCTCGATTTGGTGCCCCCGCCATCGAGGAACTATCCAAAGCCGCCTTCTGGATCTTCCTCATCGCGACGGCGCGCGTTGCCTTTCTGGTGGATTCAGCCATCTGCGGTTTTGCCATTGGCGCTGGCTTTGCGCTGATCGAAAACGTTTTCTATCTGCAGGCGCTCAACGACAATAGTGCCGCCATCTGGGTGTTGCGCGGCTTTGGTACAGCCATCATGCACGGCGGCGTCGCGGCCATTGCAGCCGTCATATCGGCATACCTGTCAGAAAGCCGCCAGTGGCGCGGCGTAGCGCTCTATGCCCCCGGCCTGTTGGTCGCCATCACCTTGCATTCGATCTTCAACCAAGGCGTGATCTCGCCTGCCGCCTCTATGATGGTCGCGGTCGCCGGCCTGCCGGCGCTGCTTGGGCTTGTCTTCTATTTCAGCGAACGGTCGCTCCGCACTTGGCTCGGTGGCAAGCTCGATGAGGACATTGATTTAATAACGGTAATCGCCAGCCCGGAATTTCAACAGTCGCGCACCGGCCAGTACTTGGCATCCCTGAGCAAGGCCTTCCCACCGGAGATATGCGGCGATATGTTGTCGATGCTGCAATTGACCACCGAACTCAGCATGCGATCAAAAAGCGATCTGCTTTTTCGGGAGGCTGGATTTGAGCTGCCGCCCGACGTCGAGTTAGCTGGCCAGTTGACCGAACTGCAGTTTTTGGAGAAGAGCATCGGCCCAACCGGCATGCTGGCGCTGCGCCCGCTGTTGGCGCAAACCCCGCGGGATTTGTGGGAGATGCACCAACTTGGCAAGGCCAAAGGCTAGACCCGGCTGCGATCAATTACACTACGAGCCTAAAAACACCTGCACTAACACCGGCACCGGCAAAGGAATCGCCGCATGCACGAGGACTAGCCTCTGTGGATTCCAGGCATCAGTAGCGCGAAGCCACCAGGGTAGTCTCTTCGAAATTTGTGCGAATCGAAGAGGAAAAAAGGTCCGGTGACCGGGCGCGGCGTTGCACATGTTAGGATGATGGACCTTATGATCACTGGCGTTTACCCGATACTTGTTACGACCTTCAATGACGACGGCTCGCTCGACTTGCGTAGCCAATTGCAACTCGTGGATTTCCTACTGGAGCAAGGGGCCCACGGGCTCGGCCTATTCGGAAATGCAAGCGAGGGCTACACCCTCGAAGCCTCCGAACGCGTCGATCTCATGAGGGCGATTGCCAAGCATGTCGGCAGCCGCGTTCCGCTCATCGCCTCAAGCGGTGCCACAGGCACTCGCAGCGCCGTGGAACTTAGCAAACAGATGGCCGACCTGGGTGCCGACGCCTTGATGGTGTTGCCACCCTACTTCCTCAAAACGGATGGAGAGGGGCTCATGCACTACTTCGGCGAGATCAGCCGCGCCGCAAAGATTCCGATCATGGTGCAAGATGCCCCGCTGCTCACCCAGGTCGCCATGCCGCCTGCGCTGCTCGCACGCATGGCCCGCGAAATTGAGCAAGTCAAGCTGGCCAAGATCGAAGCGCCGCCCACGGCACCCAAGATCACCCAAACGGTAGCTGCCGCAGGAGATTCGCTCACTATCTTCGGTGGCCTCAACGCGCAGTTCTTCATTGAAGAGACCGAGCGTGGCGCGCGCGGTACGATGCCGGGCAGCGACTGCGTTCGTCAGCTTGTAGAGATCTGGAACGCTCTGGAGCGCGGCGACAAGGCGACGGCCTGGGACGTGTTTACGCGCATCCTCCCGCTCTTGCGTTTTGAACTCCAACCCGGCATGGGCGTAAGCGCCATGAAACACAATCTCGTGCACGCCGGCGTCATCTCATCGGCCACCGTCCGTCACCCCACCGCCTCACTTGACGCCGTGAGCCAAGCCGAACTCCAAGCGCTGCGAGAGCGAATCTAATGCATCGCCGATGGTGGATTGCCGGCCTTCTCTTCCTGTCTGTTGTCATCAACTACATTGATCGACAATGCCTCAGCGTCCTGGCCCCGGTCATCACCAAAGAACTCAATCTTAGCCCCACCGGTTACGCCACAATCCTCAATGCGTTTCAGGCGGCCTACACGGTGATGTACATCGGCAGCGGCTTGCTTGTCGACCGCTGGGGAACGCGTGTCAGTCTGGCGGTGTTTATGGGTTGGTGGAGCGTGGCCAACGCGCTGCATGCGTTTGCCACCAATGCATTCAGCCTTGGTGCATTTCGCTTTTTGCTCGGGCTGGGCGAGCCGGGTAATTTCATGGCCGGCTTCCGCGTCATTAGCGAGTGCTACGCCAAGTCTGAGCGCGCGCTCGTCAACGGCCTGCTGAACGCGGGCGGCAGTGTCGGTGCGATGGTTGCGCCGATCTTGATCGCCTGGCTCTACACACAGCTCAGTTGGCGCGGGGCCTTTGTAGTTTGCGGCGCCTTGGGATTGCTATGGATCGTGCCTTGGTGGTTTCTCTACAAGCCAACCTATGCGGCCCCGCTCCCGGAGCCCGGCACCGCGACGGCGTCGTGGCTCGAATTCATTTGGCGGCCGCAAAGCTGGGGCTTGATGGGCTCCCGTTTCCTGAGCGATCCGGTCTGGTGGTTCTATCTGTTCTGGTTGCCCAAATACCTCGTCGACGCGCGCGGCTTCACACTGAAGGAAATGGCCATGGTCGCCTGGATGCCTTACCTCAGCGCCGATCTGGGTGCCATGTTTGGCGGCTGGATGAGCGGATTCCTGATCGCCCGAAACTGGTCCACGCTTGCGGCGCGCCGGGCCGTCATGTTGCCAGCGGCGCTTGTCATGCCGGTGAGTCTGATCGTTGCAAACACCGAATCGACCAACCTTGCCCTCGGCTGCATCTGCATCGTAACCTTTGCGCATATGGCCTGGAAGACGAATCTCTCCACGGTTACCAACGACCTCTATCCGGTTCACGTAGTCGGAAGCGTCAGCGGTGTCTTTGCGTTTGGCAACGGCCTGGGCGGCCTGCTCTTTACAGCGCTAACGGGTTGGCTTGTACAGAGCTCGGGCTACTTTTGGGTGTTCGTGCTGATGGGCTTTCTGCATCCGCTAGCGTTTCTTGTCTTTAGCGGGCTTGTCCGCGGGCCGTTGCGCGTCGCGGGCGCCGATGGCACTGATTAGACTTTCTTGCGATCGCGTGATGTGGGCCCGCAGCGCCGCGTCCAACTTGGGCAGCGAACGCGCAGCCAGCGCGCTCACAATGGCCTCGTGCTCGGCTTGCTCTTGCGCCAGACGGGCCCGTAGCGCCTGCAGACTCGGGCCCTCAGCGGCGTGAACGCGCGCAATCTGAATGTGGGCGTTAAGGCTTTCATATAAGTCGCTCAGCCGCTTGGACCCCGCCAGATCGAAAAGCGCCCGATGAAAGTCCAGATTTAGCGCCTCGTGTTGCTTCATGTCCTCGGCGTTGCGAACGGCCTTGCCCAAGCCAACCAGTAGCGACTCGAATCGTTGCAGGCCAACCCCGCCCATCCGCGAGATGCAGCGCCTGCCCGCAAGCAGCTCCAGCGCAAGCCGAATCTCAAATGTGTCGGCCAAATCCTCGCTGGAAATGGAAGCAACGTAGGTTCCAGAACGCGGGTGGATTTCGACCAGACTCTCGACGGCCAACTGCTGCAACGCGTGTCGAACCGGTGTCAGGCTCACGCCCAATTGGCTGGCCAATTCATCGGCGAGAAGACGTTGGCCCGGCAGAAACTGGCGGGTCAGAATCGCCAGGCGAAGCGACGAGTAGACCTCGTCGGTCGCGCGTTTCTTGATTAAAGGCTCTAAAGGCACATTGACAGCGTATCAAATCTCTGAAAGACTCTGAAATCTGAAATAATCTCAACAGAGAGGTTTCCGGACGTCACCGCCAGAATTGGACAGGTCGCGCTGAAACTGATCTTCTGGTATTTATGAAAATTGCAAGTGTTCAGGCCTTCGCGGTAAGGCTGCCTCGGGATCACGGTGCCGCTCAAGGTGGGGCGGGCAGCCCTCATCGGCTGAGCGGCGGCGAAGGCGACTATCAATGGAGCACCCACTACCCGGCCCTGTACAGCACGTTGTTTGAGACTTGCCTGGTGCGAGTAACGCTCAGCGACGGGCGGACAGGATGGGGCGAGGCGCAAGCCCCCCTGGCTCCGGAGGTGTCCGCGCAAATCGTTCATAGCCTTTTATCGCCGGCGATTGTTGGACAGGATTTTGATATTCCGGCGCTGTGGCTTCGTATGTATTCGACCATGCGAGTTCGCGGGCAGACAGGCGGCTTCATGCTCGACGCCATCGCCGGCGTGGACCTTGCGCTCTGGGACCTCGCCTCTCAAATCGCCGGTCAACCGTTGCGTGAGATTCTCGGAAACCCCAACCCCAGGGTATCGGTGCCCGCCTATGTGAGTGGAACTCCGGGTGCAACGCTGGAAGAAAAGCTTCGCTTTACCAGCGATCAATTTGCCGCTGGCTTCCGCGTGTTCAAACTCTATTTTGAGAGCGATTGGAGCGAGCTATTGATCCAGATCGACGCCATGCGCGAGCGCTTCAACGGCATCGAGATCGCCGTCGATGCGCTATGGCACTTGCCGTCGATCGCTTGCGCGACGGACTTGGCCGAGCGGCGCGTACTGTGGCTCGAGTGTCCGTTGCTTCCCGAGGATTTGAAGGGTCACGTGAGGCTGGTCAAAGAGACGGGAGTCCGCTTGGCACTGGGCGAAAGCTACCGGACGCGCTATGAGGCTGAGCCTTTCCTGGAACAGGACATCGTGAGTTACTGGCAGCCCGACTTGGGCCGAAGCGGCATCTCTGAGACGCTGGTCCTTGCAAAGATGGCTCAAGCGGCTGGCGTCGCTATCGTGCCCCATGTTTCGATTGCCATGCCGCCTCAACTGCGCGCGGCCATCGAGGTAACGGCCGCGCTTCCCAATGCGACTCTCTGTGAGTACAACCCGAGCGTTGTCGAGATGGCGAATCGCTATGCCGACGAGCCGGGCTTTACGCTGGCCGACGGAGCCTACATTCGCAGCGCCGGTCTCCGTCCCGGTTTCGTCTCGTGAACCCTGGCGGGGATCGATTACACTACTAACCTGGAATCACCTATGCCAACCATCCTCATCACCGGCACCAGCAAAGGCATCGGCTACGAAGCCGCCCTCGCCTTCGCCCGAGCGGGCCACACTGTCCACGCTGCCATGCGCAACCCGGGGCAGTCCCCCGCCCTCGCCGCGCAGGCCGCGCAAGAGAATCTCCCCATCCACATCGTCACGATGGACGTCGATTCCGACGCCTCCGTCACAGCGGCAATCGAGACGATCCTCAGTAAACATGGCCCCATCGACGTCCTGGTCAACAACGCTGGCATCGAGCGCATGGGCTCAGTCGAAGAGTTAGCACTGGCCGACTTTCGCGCCTGCATGGAGACCAACTACTTCGGCGTCATTCGCTGCACTCAAGCCCTGATCCCCCACATGCGCGAGCGCCGCTCGGGTCGCATTATCAACGTCAGCTCGGTCGCCGGGCGCATCAGCAGCGCTCCATCCGCCGCCTACGCCTCCTCCAAATGGGCGCTCGAAGGCATGACTGAGGCCCTCGCCGGCGAGCTCAAAGCATTCAACATCCGCGTCGCTCTCATCCAGCCCGGCATCATCGACACCTCGATGGCACAGAACATCGGCGCAGCCGGCAATCCATCCATCTATCCCCACCGCGCCCGCTTCTCGGCCATGTTCAGCGCAACGCTACAAAACGCCGCGCCGCCCTCACTGGTGGCCGAAAAAATCCTCGCGGTTGCTACCGGCGACGGCTGGCAACTGCGCCACCCGGTCGGCCCCGACGCGCTGCCCTTCCTCAATTGGCGAGCCAAGATGACGGACGAAGAATGGGTCCATCTCAATGCAGGCGACGACGAGACCTTCTTCGCTGTGCTTGCGCGAGACTTCGGCGCCTAAGCAGCGTTAGACTATCGAAAGGAACCCTATATGTGCGATCAAATCCATTTCGACGATGACGAGAAAGACTTCGACTCTCGCGGTCTCGTCACCCGCCAGCAGTTCGGCGTGATGTTGGGAGCGGGCGTAGCGATGCTACTGCCGCAAGTCGCCAACGCCGTCACCGTGACAGAATCCGACGTTGAAATCACGACGCCGGATGGTACGGCCGACGCCTACTTCGTCCGCCCAACCACCGGCACAGCACCAGCGATCCTCGTCTGGCCCGACATCTTCGGCCTCCGCCCCGCCTTCCGCCAAATGGGCAAACGCCTCGCAGAATCCGGCTACGCAGTCCTTGTCGTCAATCCCTTCTACCGCACCAAGAAGGCGCCCACCGCTGCCGCTGGCGGTGCCACACCGATTCAAGAAGTCATGCCGATGGCGCAAACTCTCAGCGCGGCCACGCACATGACGGACGCCAAGGCCTTCGTCGAATGGCTCGACAAGCAGGCGTCGGTCAACAAGAATCGCAAAGTCGGTACGCAAGGCTACTGCATGGGCGGGCCGATGGCTTTCCGCACCGCCGCCGCCATGCCCGCCCGCGTCGGCGCGGTCGCGTCCTTCCACGGTGGCGGTCTGGTGCGCGACACGGCGGACAGCCCCCACATCCAGGCCTCTAAAACCAAAGCGCAATTCCTGGTCGCCATCGCCGCCAACGACGACACTCGCGCCCCCACCGACAAAACGGTCCTCAAAGAAACCTTTGAAAAGGCAAATCTTAAGGCCGAAATCGAAGTCTACGAAGGCGCACACGGCTGGTGCCCGCCAGACTCGCGGGCCTACAGCGAGCCGCAGGCAGAAAAGGCATGGGCTCGTCTGCTGGCCCTCTATAGCAAAGCTCTAGCCTAGCTGCAATCTCGCGCTCAAACATGCCGTTGCTCCGCTCCCCCGTAGGGGAAGGTCAATCGATAAATCCAGTGCTGGCTCGGGGCAGTCTGAGTTAACGTTTAACGAGAGGGAGTTCACCCGTGGACGCAACGCAAGCCGCAGCTTGGATTGGCGCATTGACTGGCGCTGGAGGACTGATTTGGAATGGCTATGTCCACTTTACGTCTGGGCCAAGATTGAGAATCACTGCCTTTTCGGGGATGGTTAAAAGGCCTTCCCCGATTGGCAATCCGAAATTTTTGAAGGTTACCGTTCGAAACGTCGGCACCACTGCTACGACCCTTACGAACCTTTCATTGCACCGCTACGATAGCCGCTGGTCAAAGATCAAGAATCGAGCCGACTGGAATGCCGTCGTTAACGAATACCAAGGGCCGTCGCTGCCTCATAAGTTAGATGTTGGTGCCGAGTGGATGGTGACGATGCAAGAGGACGAGAACTTCGGCGAACTGATATCAACCAAAGGAATGTGGTGCGCGATCCACCACGCGTTCTCGGATTCATCAGTCCAAGTAAAAATTGTCCGCACCGCATAACCTGAGGCCTTGTCCTCGTCAAACTATGCTTGCCTCAGCCTTCCCCCGACCTCCCCTATGAGTTCGATATGGCCAAGGGCTTGAGCCTTCGCTTGCTCAAGCATCGACGCCACCAGGAAGTCGAGATCTGCAGGGAAATGGGTCTGACGAATGAAAGGACTGTCTGGCGTTAGCGATAGGAACACCAACGCAGCGAAGTACGCCATCGGAATCTCTACTCCCTCAACGGTCTGTCCTATGTCCTCCGAAGCCGTATCCAATGTGTGGAACCAAAAAGTGAGGACGTCAGTAAAGCGTTTAGTGCCAGGGGTGATGGACTCGCCTTGTAAGAAAGCGGCGTGTACTTCTTCAAAAGCTTCGTCAAAAAATGTATCTCCATACTTATCGCGGATCTTCAGCCGCAGCCCGGTGCGTGTCAACAACTTTGAGACAGTTTACATGGGAGTTTACTGAGTATTTTTTAGAGGTGGTTTGTTGATCCAGACCTGGTTGGGTGCTGGATGGGACTGTGGGGGACGGTTGACGAAGCGTTCGGGGTGAAGGATG
>JBBRBI010000134.1:0-12340 GCA_038206015.1 Bryobacterales bacterium
CGCTGGTGATGTTGCGCGGATTGATCTGGCCTGGCAGGCCGAGCTCTTTCGGCATCACCATGCCTGCGCCGAGCCTGCCAGGAACGACCGGTATGGTGAACTTGGACATGTCGTGCTCAGAGTGGCAATTCGAGCAGTCCATTGCAACTTCAAATAGATATTTGCCGCGATCAAGGCGCGCCGCGGTTGCTTCAATTTTCATTGTCGACGGCGGCGCGACTGTCGGACCGCGCATCGCCACCCATCCACCGATACCTACGATTGCGGCCAGGGTTGTTATCAGGAGTAGACGTTTCATCATGTAAATCTTATGCGATTTTGTCAGCCGTTGTGGCTCACTCAGAATCGGAATATGCTGGATACCACTATGAACGCACCTCAGGTCATGGCCCAGTTGGAGGCCAATGGCACAGCGCAGAATCGCAAAGTATACGCACGTCACGGTGCGGGCGAGAATCAATTTGGAGTTTCCTTTGCAGAGCTTGAGAAGCTGCGCAAGGCGATCAAGTGCGACCACGCTCTGGCCCTCACCCTCTGGGACAGCGAAAATTTTGATGCCCGCAACCTGGCGACGATGATTGCCGATCCGCTAAAGATGTCCGCCAAGGATCTGGAGCACTGGGCCAAATCTACAACTTCGTATTCCCACCCAGGACTGATTTCGAAATACATCCTGCCCACATCGCCACACACCAGCGGCAAGTTTGAGGGCTGGCTTGCCTCTAATCATGAGTATGTCGTGCAGTTAGGTTGGAGTTGCCTTTCCGGTATGGCTAGCTGGGCAACTGAGGTTCCTGACGAATTCTTTGCCGAAAAGCTTAAGGTCATCGAGAATGGAGTTCACACGGCGCAAAACCGCGTGAAACACGCCAGGGTCATGTGTCTCATCTCGATTGGACTGCGGAGTGCAAAGCTTGAGGCTCTGGCTTTGAGCGCTGCCAGGCGCATCGGAAAAGTTGATGTAGACCACGGCGAGACATCTTGCATAACCCCTGATCCTGCCGCTTATATTGCGAAAGCAAAGGCGCGCTTGAGCAAGAAGAAAAGCTAGGCTGGCCGGGTAGCGCGCTCGAGCGATTCGAGCAGCACGAACGCTTCTGAATTCGTCGTGCCGCACATCTCGGGGCTTGCTTGAAGCGTCGAACAGACGGCGGGTCGATCTGGCTGGCCAAAGATCAGGCACAGATTATCGGCACTCAGCTGAGCGCAGCGGACATAGGCGGGCTTGCCGTTTGGCATCCCCGGTATAGGCGACGAAATTGACGGCACGATGCAACAAGCACCGCAGCCCATGCGGCAATCCACTATTCCGAATATACTGGCACAGTCGTGCCTATCTTCTCTCGCAATCTCACAATCGACGTCTACCGCGGCTTAGTCATGCTCTTGATGATGGCCGAAGTGCTGCGGCTCGGACGCCTGGCACAGGCGTTTCCAGGCAATCCGATTCTTGACTTCCTCGCCTTCCACCAGTCGCACGTTCAGTGGGAGGGGTGCTCCCTGCACGACATGATCCAGCCGTCGTTTTCATTTCTGGTTGGTGTAGCTCTGCCCTATGCGTTGGCCAACCGTCCAAAGCCCTTCTTAAGCGCACTCTGGCGTGGACTGGTTTTGGTTGCGATGGGGATTTTTCTGCGCTCGATGCACGCAACGCAGACGAACTTTACTTTCGAAGATACGCTTACGCAGATCGGGCTCGGCTACCCGTTGCTATTCCTCCTGGCGCGCCTGAAATTAAAGTTGCAGTGGGGCGCGCTGGCGATTCTACTCATCGGCTATTGGGCCGCGTGGGCCTTGTATCCGTTGCCGGACCAGCCCTTTGCTGCGCACTGGTGGAAGGCCGCCAATCTTGGCGTTGCGTTTGACTTCTGGTTCCTCAACCTGTTTCCCAGGGCAACCCCATTTATCGCGAATGGCGGGGGTTATGGAACCCTCAGTTTTATCCCCACACTCGGGACGATGTTGCTGGGCCTCATCGCCGGTCAATGGTTGCGTGCTGGCCGCCCACTTTTGCTCTATTTCAAGACGGGTGCGGCATTGATGGCCGTCGCACTGCTGTTGCACCTGCTGGGAATCTGCCCGATCGTAAAACGTATCTGGACGCCAGCTTGGACAATTTTCAGCGGGGGCCTGTGTCTCTGGTTCCTCGCCGGCTTTCGGTACATTGTCGAGATTCGCGGATACACTCGCTGGGCCTTCCCCTTGATCGTAATTGGTATGAATTCAATGGCAGCCTATTGGATTGCACACGTGTTGCCGGACTTCTTTGCCTCATCCCTGAAGATTCATCTAGGGATGTATTTACCCGTCGCGGCAATCATTCCGCCGCTAGTGCTGCTGCTGGAGTGGTGGCTACTTTACTGGATGTACAGGAGGCAATTATTTCTGAAGATCTAGTCGGGCAGCGTTGCCGTGACGCGCTTCGGGTCGATGCGCGTTACAGTCATCCGTGCCGGGTTAAGCAGCCATATCGAACCAAGTCCGAAACGAACCAGGGAACCCCCGTCGCCAGCAAACTGCCGAACAACCTTGTCGGTTGTCGTGTTGATTTTAGTCAACGGATATCCTGCCGAACTCACCCAGATGTGCCCATCGCCAAAGGCGAGGTTGCCGCCACCATTGGGGATGCCAGTTTCAACTGTCGCCACCACTTTGTTCGTCTTCGGGTCGATCTTGGAAAGCTTCCCTTCCGCGTTACCAAGGACCCAAATATGACTATCACCGAAGGCCAATGCGATCGGTTCCTTAGCAGTTTCGATCCGCTTATCTACAACATTTGTCTTCGGGTTAATGCGCAGCAGGCGGTTCTCTTTCGGGCAAGTCACCCACAGAGCTTCCTGTTCAAATTGGACCGAGTTGCATCCTGGGTCGAGGCGAAGTTCGCTTACGATTACATTCGTCGCTGGGTCGACCCGTGCGAGGGTGCCTCTATCATCGGACAGCACCCAAACGCTGTCGGCGGTTGCGGCCAGGGAAAGGTTGGCTTTGCCGACGCCCACTGCCGCAGTGGCCGCCACTTTGCCTGTAATCGGGTCCAGTCGTTCGATCGTCTGCTTCTTGCAATCCGGTACCCAAATATTTGCAAAAGCCCGGATTACGCCTCCGCAAGGTTCGCCGAATCCCTTCCAGGAATCCATCGCTTTGTTATCGCGGTTTCCAATGCGCGTTACGACTCCCTTGTCGCGAATTGGCACAATCGCGGCCATGCCCTCGGCTAACAACCAACTCGGCACGCCTTCCATCGTAAACTCTGCCTCTGGCTTCAAATTGGCAAAGGGAATCTGGATTCCGGGCGTCTTGATGCCCGCCTTGGGGGGCCAAGCCGGATTTTTTGAAGGCTTCTCTTTATCCTTGGCAACACCGAAAAAGCTCACCAGGAAAAGCGCAAACAAGAGCCGCAAATTCAATCGCATCGATACCTCACTGACATTTTTTCGGGACGATTCGCAACAAGGCTACTCAGGCACGCGGGGCCGAATCGTGAGTATAGCGTTCTCCGACTTGGATTGACAAACCAACAACCGAAAGGCTATAACTTTGTATACCGAGAGTCTTTGTAGTTCTCGGGAGATCCTGTAGTCTCCCCGTTTTGTCCCGTCCGATCCCTCACTAGCAACGTCCTGCTAGAATCACAATCTCGCTATCATTAGGAACACTAGGCACGACCATCATTCGTATGAACACAGGTAAGTTGTTTTTACACTCCGCACTTTCGATCGCTATTCTCTCCAACTGCGCCCTCGCGCAAAATGCCGCTGGACCCGCACCGAATTCCCCCGACTATTTTGAGCTGAAAATCCGGCCCATCCTCGCCAATAATTGCTTCAGTTGCCACACCAACAGCGCAATGGGCGGTCTGCGCCTGGATACGCAGGAGGCAATGTTCAAGGGTGCCAAGCGCGGCGCATCCGTCGTTCCAGGCGAGCCGGAAAAAAGCCCGCTCATTCTGGCGGTCCGTCATACCGATGCCGATCCAAAATTTCGAATGCCACTTGGTAACAAGCTGAAAGATGCCGAGATTGAGGCACTCACTTCATGGGTCAAAGCTGGTGCCGTCTGGCCCAAAGCGATCCCAACCGTCTCAAAGGTCAATGGCAAGTACATCATCTTTCCTGAACAAAAAAAATTCTGGTCAATGCTGCCACTCAAACAGCCTGATCTGCCTGCCGTCAAGGACACGAAATGGGGCCGTACGAATGTGGATCGTTTTGTGCTCGCCAAGCTGGAAAAAGAGAATCTGAAGCCGGTTCGCTTTGCCTCAAGAACGGATCTGATCCGCCGCGCTTTTCTGGACCTGACTGGGCTGCCACCTTCCTATGAAGAAGTCCAGGCCTTCCTCAAAGACACTTCGCCAGATGCATATTCAAAGGTCCTCGACAAGTTGCTTGCCTCGCCGCATTACGGCGAACGATGGGGCCGCGTCTGGCTCGATGTAGCTCGCTATGGCGAAGATGATTACCGCAGTCTCGATCCGATGCGCCGCGGGTTGAACCCCTACCCCAATGCCTATATCTATCGTGATTGGGTCATCCAGGCGTTTAACGACGATTTGCCTTACACGGACTTTGTCAAGGCGCAGATTGCCGGTGATCTGCTCGACGTCAAGACTCGCCATAAGACACTTCCAGGAACGGGCTTTCTCGGGCTCGGCCCCTGGTATTACGACAACGGCTCGACAGAAGTTACACGCGCCGATGAGCGTCATGACCGGGTGGATGTCGTTACGCGAGGCTTCCTCGGGCTTACAGTAGCCTGCGCCCGCTGCCACGATCATAAGTACGATCCAATTCCGCAGACTGACTATTACGCGCTCGCTGGCGTCTTCTCGAATGTCACTTACGAGGAGTATCCGCTGGCCCCCAAGAGCGTGCTGGAAGCGTTCCACAAGATCGAGGAGCAGATCGAGCAAAAGCAGCGGATCATCGGGGAAATGCAGAGTAACCTTGGCAAAGGCTTGTCGCAATCGCTAGCCTTTGAAACTAGTAACTACCTGCTTGGCGTTTTTGACATCGCGGGCCCGCGCAAACTTGAGCTGCCCAATGTTGTTGAAACGCGCAAGCTCGATTACGAGGTGCTGGATCGGTGGGTCAAATACATGGCCAAAGTACAGAAGAAATATCCGTACAAAGATGCCTGGCAGACCATGATGAAAAAGCCTGCACCCAATGCGCAGGAAGCCAAGAAGCTGGCGGAAAAATTCCAGGAAGATGCAATTGCCGTGTTGCTCGCGCACAATGAACTGGACGCCGAGAACAAGGTGATTGCGAACAAAGCACTGGCAGGAACCGTACCGAAGAAGCGCACTAATAAGCCATCGGACTTTGTAACTAACGACGACTTCTGCCCAGGATGTGGCCTGCGCCTGAAGAACTTGACGGATGACGAGAGTAACTTCTTCACTGAATTGTTCGTGCGTGAACTGACCGACAATGATGATCCGAACGCGATGGCCGAAATGGGCTTTCGTAACATGAAGCCGGGTGTGCTGTCGTTCCGCGGTTGGGCACTCGAGAAGCGGGTTGGCTCTGAATCGCAAACGCAACTGGCATCGATTCGCAAAGACATCGAAGAAGCCCGCAAGAAAATCGAACCCTCGTTCCCCTACCTCCACGGGATCAAGGACAAGCCGCTCGACGAAATCGCTGAGTTGCCACTTGCTATTCGTGGAGACCCGATGCAGACTGGCCCAGAGGTGCCGCGGCACTTCCTGAGCGTCCTGGCGCCTGGAGATCCTGAGCCATTCAAGGGCGGTAGCGGTCGGCTCCAACTAGCTGAGGCGATCCTCAAGCAACCGATCTCAGATCGGGTCATCGTCAATCGCATTTGGAAGGGCCACTTTGGGTCCGGCCTGGTAGATACGCCCAGTAACTTCGGTATCACCGGCGAGCGCCCGACAAATCCTGAACTACTTGAATATCTCGCCGCCAGTTTTGCTGCGAACGGTCACTCGATCAAGAAGCTGCACAAAGAAATGATGCTCAGTTCTGCCTTCCAGCTGTCCACGGACAACGAGGCGACAAACTTTGCCAAAGATTCCGGCAACCGATTCTACTGGCGCTACGAGAAGAAGCGACTCGATGCCGAGCAGTTGCGCGATTCGGTGCTGCACGTATCCGGTAACCTTGAGCCCAGCCTGGGAGGCCCGTCCGGTGACTTGAAGCCCAGTTTTCTGCGTCGCACAGTTTACGGGAAGGTCAGTCGTTACAAACTGGACGAGTACTTACAACTCTTTGACTTCCCGACGCCGGCGATCAGCGCCGAGAAGCGCTTTACGACAACCGTCCCGCTGCAACGCCTCTTTCTTTTGAATAGTGATTTCATGCAGTTTGAGGCGGAAGAAATCGCCAAGCGGGCGATGCCTGAGGCTGACAACCGCGCTCGGGTAAAGAAGATGTTCCAGATCATCTATGGCCGCGATGCTACTGAGGAAGAAATCAAGCTCGGTCTGGAGTACATCAAGAGCGAACCAGCTCTGTCTTACGAAGAGCGCAAGAAGAAGGAAAAAGACGCGGCCCCAGCGGGGGGCATGCGCCGAGGTAGGGGACCGGACGGCGCGGGCGGGCCCGGCGGCGCTCTGGCTGCTGAAGTCAGCAAGGCTGATGGGCCCGCACCTCCCGAAGGTCAGGTTGACTCCCCTCCTGTGGCAGCGGAGGCTCCGCCCGGAGTGGGCATGATGGATGGTCTGTTCGGGGGGATGGGCGGGCGACGTGGCGGCGGTGCCGAAGACAAACCAGTCGTTTACGAACCCACGATCTGGGGTCGCTACGCGAAGGTTCTTCTGAGCTCGAGCGAATTTTTGTTCATCAACTAGAGGCACATATGTCCAGACACAAATCCACTAACCCAACCACTCGGCGCGAAGCACTGCGCCGTGTCGGCAATGGCTTTGGCATGATGGCGTTTGCCGGCATGTTGAATAACTCCATGGCGCAAGCGGGTGCGATCACCACTCCCGACGGCGGTGTTGGCTATAAGTTGGATCATCCGCAAAAGGTGAAGCGAGTGATCTTCCTTTTCATGAACGGCGGCCTATCGACGATTGACAGCTTTGATCCGAAGCCTGCTTTGGATAAGTGGGACGGCAAGCCCATGCCTGGCATCGAAGTCAAGACCGAAAGAAAAACAGGCGAACTGATGAGATCGCCATTCGCCTATAAGAAGTACGGTCAATCGGGCATGGACGTCAGTGAGCTCTGGCCGAATCTCGGGGGCGTGGCCGACGACATCTGCTGGGTGCGCTCTGTCTTTACCGAGATCCCAAATCACGAGCCCTCCTGTCTGATGATGAACACCGGGGCGAATCAGGCCGGGCGCCCTTCGCTTGGCGCCTGGATGACCTACGGCCTTGGCACCGAGAATCAAAACCTTCCCGGCTACGTCGTACTTTGCCCTGACATCCCTACAACCGTCGGACCGCCGCTGTGGTCCAACGGCTTCCTCCCTGCGATCAACCAGGGCACGTTCATTTCCGACAAGATCCAGACTGCCGACCCGAATGCGCCTCCCGACGAAGCTGCTGAAATACCGGCACCCGTCGCTGAGGCGATCCCTGAGAAGGACAAAGACGGAAAGGAGATCAAAAAGGAAAAGAAGATCGTCATCGAGAAGAGTTTTGATCCGAAGAAGCTGATCAGTTACGTCAATAACCCAAAGTTTGAACTTACTGAGCAGCGTCGGGAGCTTGACCTGCTTGGCAAGATGGAAGCGATCAAGAAGCAGCGCGATGGTGGCGACAGTCAGGTTGAGGGCGTCCTCAAATCGATGGAGGTCGCCTATCGGATGCAGACTGAGGCACCTGAGGTGTTTGATATTCGGAAAGAGTCCGAAGCCACTCAAAAGCTTTACGGTGAAGGCTCGACCGCCCGTGGTTGCCTGACGGCGGTGCGCCTCGCAGAAAAAGGCGTACGCATGACTCAGGTCTACTACGCTAAGGGCGACCCATGGGACGCTCACGGCGACATCATGGCCCACAAGGCCAACGCCAAAAATTCCGATCAGGCTTTTGCTGCCGTCATCAAGGACCTCAAAGGCCGCGGCCTCTGGAAAGATTCACTAGTTATCTGCGGCTCAGAGTTTGGCCGCACTCCGGTTCGTGAAGTGGGCGGTGGGGGCGGCAACGTCAAACGCGGCCGGGATCACAATCCATTTGGCTTTACGATGTGGCTCGCTGGGGGTGCCGTCAAGGGCGGCACTATTTACGGAGCAACCGACGAATTTGGCTTCAAGGCCGTTGAGAAGCCGGTGCATGTTCATGACATCCATGCCACCGTTCTCTATCTCATGGGCATCGACCACACCAAGTTGACTTATCGCTATAGCGGCCGTGATTTCCGTCTCACAGACGTGAGCGGCAATGTGCTGCATGACTTGATCGCTTAGTCGCGATCCATACCATAGTTGTCTTTCTAACCCCTCCGTTCGGGGCCCGAACCACGCGTTCTTCGGGATTCCGTCGATCCATTTCAAAAATATATTTCAGGGGTTAGTTTCTATGATCAGACTCGTATTGTCTTTTGTGATCGCGAGTAGCATTTCGCTATTCGCGCAATCCAGTTCCTTGCAGGGGACCGTTAGCGATGCTCAGGGTGCCACGATTCCCGAGGCAGTGATCTCCATCGTCAATCAAGAAACTTCACTGTCCAGGCGTGGCGTCTCCAATGCAGCGGGCGCATTTTCGTTTGTCCAGGTTCCTCCCGGTAACTATCGGATTGAAGCGCAAAAGCCCGGTTTCCAGGCCGTTGTCGATCAGGTGCGACTCCAGATCAACACACCTTCAACTTTGAATCTCAAACTTGAAATCGGCCAGGTCTCAGAATCGATCAATGTAGTCGCCGAAAGTTCAGCCGTCAATACGACGAATGCTTCGGTCGGTAATCCATTTACTGAAATGCAGATTCGCCAGTTGCCGCTGTTGACGCGCAACGTTGTCGATCTCTTGAGCCTTCAGCCGGGCGTCACGCCAACTGGCGAAGTTGCCGGGGCAAAGCGCGATCAGAATAACGTTACCCTTGACGGCGTTGACGTCAACGACACTCAGGGCGCTAGCTCGGGCTTTAGCTCGGTGTTGCCAGTGCCGTTGGACTCAGTGCAGGAATTCCGGACGACGGTGGCCGGTATGGGTGCCGATCAGGGGCGGTCCTCTGGTGGCCAGGTTTCACTCGTCACTAAATCCGGATCAAACGGTTTGCATGGGTCGGCTTACGAGTACCTTCGCAACAAGAGCACAGCTGCCAATAACTGGTTTTCCAACCGGGCCGGTATCGCCCGCGAGAATCTCATTCGTAATCAATATGGAGCCTCACTCGGTGGCCGCATCATCAAGAACCGAGCCTTCTTTTTTGCCAACTGGGAGGACCGCAAGGACTCGACTGCCCTCGCCGTGAGTCGCACTGTTCCGACCGAGCTTTTCAAGCAGGGCATCGTTCAATTCCGCATGAGCAACGGCCAGGTAGGGCAATTGACCCCAGGCCAGGTGCGCGATATCGATCCTCTCCGCATCGGAGCCAATTCGACGATGCTGGATACCCTCAAGAAGTATCCGGTAGGCAACGACCCTGCATCTTCGCCAGATCGGGGACTCAATTTTTCGGTTTATCGCTTCAACGCGCCCAAGAAACTGGATTACCGAACCTATGTGTTGAAGACTGACTTTAACATCGACACAGCCGGGAAACATACTCTAAGCCTGCGTGGAACCCTTGCCAGCAATGCAGAGGATGACGGCAGCGGTTCCGGCGTAAATCTTGCCCAGTTCCCTGGTCTCCAGTCGCAAGCCAAGATCGTGGATCAGTCCAAAGGGCTCTCCGCCCGCTACACAACGGTACTTGCGCCGACTGTCATCAATACTTTCAACTATGGCTATACCTACTTGAAGACGATTCAGACCGGGGTTGGGGATCGTTCGCTAGCCTTCTATTTCTCAAACCTTGAGACCTCGTTCCCGCGTGCCATCGAGCGCAGGTCGCCCGTTCAGAACTTCGTAGACGATCTTACCTGGACCAAGGGCGCGCACACCGTACAGGGCGGCCTGAACATTCGCGTAAATTCAAATGACCGAGCCAGCTTCGCAACCTCCTACCCGAGTTACAGTTTCAGTCGAAATACGCTACTGGGCCTGGGTGCCGACGTCACCGATTCGATCAATGCCTACATCAAACCTCTGTATGGCGATTCGACGCTCAGGCTGACTGAGGCAACTCCCGTGCAGAACGCCATGGGTGCCTTGTTCGGCATCGTAAATCAGTACAGCGGCACCTACAACTTTGGTCGAGACGGCAAACCGATCCCATTTGGCAAGCCCATCCCGCGGGTCTTCAACTCAAAGGAATACGAGTTCTACGTTCAAGACACCTTCAGGGTTCGCCGGGAGCTCACCGTTATCTACGGAGTCCGTTATGGGATTTATTCGAATCCCTACGAGGCCAATGGAGTGCAGGTGAATCCAACGGTTGGTCTCGACAAGTACTTTGCCAATCGCGCTGGCGGCCAGGCTCTGGGTATCCCCAGTTACGCGAACCCGCTGGCTTCACTAACTTACGACCTCTCCGGTCCTGTGAACGGAAAGTCCGGGTATTACGGGGCTGACAAGAATAACTTTGCTCCCCGTCTGGCGATTGCCTGGGCCCCAGAGGGCGATAACCTTATAACGAGGATCCTCGGAAAAGGTAGTGTGCTCCGCGCCGGCGCGGGGGTGCTCTTCGACCGCTACGGCAGCCAAATGGCGGTTAATTTCGCCAGTTCAGGTTCGCCAGGGCTAGCGACGCAGGTGACGCAGCTGGCGAATACCAATTTCAGCACGTCGGTTCGCTACAATGGCTCGAACTTGCCGCCGCTTGCCGCGCCCTCCTCTGGCGGCATGCCGTTTACTCCACCCACCATTGTTGGTGGTTTCACTAGTTTTACCGGCGTCAATCCTTCTCTGGTCGCTCCGTACTCGATGCCTTTGAATCTTTCCTACACTCGCCCGCTGAAGAGAAATCTGGTCGTTGAGGTTGGCTACATCGGTCGTCTTTCGCGAAAGGGATTGCTGCGCCAGGATTATTCGCAGCCGTTGACAAATTACAAGGATCAGAAATCCGGGCAGACCTGGACACAGGCCAGCGGCGCACTCTATGACTTGTATCTGAAGGGAATCACGCCCGCGCAGGTCAAGGCCAACCCAAGTCTCGTCGGCACCGTTCCGTTCATCGAAAACATGTTCGGCAAGGCTAAGGATTACTCCTTCCCCGGCAGTGCCACGGCCAACTACTTCAACACTGTCTATGGGACCTACGGCGGCAGTGATCTGGATGCATTGAACGACATGGATCGTCTGCGGCAGAAGGATGGAACGTGCATCTCGGCTCCTGGCTGCAATACCTTCTTTGCCAACCAGAGCGCTGGCATGACTGTGTGGACGAATGCTTCTAACGCCAGTTATCACGCTGGCAACCTGGTGATCCGGCGACCGCTAGAGCGCGGCTGGGGCTTCGACTTCAATTACACGCTGTCGCATGCCTTTGACATCGCCTCTGGCAACGAGTCGGGGATCGGTACGACGACTAACGGTGCGGGTGGCAGTGTGATTCAAGACGCCTTCAATCCCAAGGGCGCTTATGGAGTTGCGAGCTTTGACATCCGTCACAACATCACGATGAACACGGTGGTGGAACTGCCTTTCGGCAAAGGGAAGAGCTTTCTTACTGGCGCCCATGGCTTCGTGGATCAAATTGTAGGCGGATGGCAGGTGTCGATGCTGGGACGCCTGCGTTCTGGCCTGCCGCAGGATATTTCCAACGGTGGTGTCTATCCAACGAACTACCTCAATTCAGCTCTTGCGATCCGTAAGCCGGGAGCACCGAATCCCGCACAGGGAGTCGGCTACAACCAGAATGGGCAGCCTTCGATCTTCGGAAATACTAACGTGATCAACTCATACATTGGGCAGTATCCAGGTACGACCGGTGAGCGCGGGATCGTGCGTGGCGCAGGCAGCACGACCTTCGACATTTCTGCTGCGAAGCGTTTCAAGCTGCCGTTTGAAGGTCATTCGCTTCAGTTTCGTGCTGAAGCCTTCAATGCCTTCAACAACGTGAATTTCACTACGATGTCACTTAGCCTCACGGCACCCGCCACTTTCGGAGTGTTCTCGGCAGCGGCGGAACCCCGGGTTATGCAATTCGCACTTCGCTATGAATTTTAATCGCATAGAACTCTGCGTGAGCATTTTCTCATTGAAGGATGAGCCTGAAGGTTAGGGGGTGGTGTCTGGGTCCTTTCTTTTGGTATGGATAGCGACATCGTCGTTGGGGCTGTGGGAATGTGGGAATCGCGAAGCGATTTCCAAGGGCGGTGGGAAGGG
>JBBRBI010000135.1:0-12287 GCA_038206015.1 Bryobacterales bacterium
GGATACGATGCGGTTGAATGGGGACCGGTTGCGGGAGCGCTACCAATACGACCCGAACCGCTTGCAGATGACGAGTGTGGATGTGGAGCAGTGCGCGGACGGGCCTTGCGGGTCGCCAGCGGAACTGATGCATTTGGGCTACGGGTGCGGGGGCGGTGCGAACAACGGGAATCCTCGCGATCAGACGATCCGGGGGCCGGGCGGGCTGAATGTGAAGCAGGTTTACGGATATGATCCGTTGAACCGGCTGAGTTCGTTCAGCGAGGGACCGGTGAGTGGCGGGACATCGATTGCGGACAGTTATTGCTTTGACCGGCATGGGAATCGGGCGGTGTTGGCGCGGGCGGGGCTGGGGTCGATGACACCGCAGGTGTCGAGCTGCACGGAGAGTCAGGTGCTGGGGCTGTTTCCGGGGAACCGGATTGCGGGGAGCAACTATGATGTTGGCGGGCAGCTGGCCAACGATGGGCGGAGCGATTTGCGCTTTGACATTGAGGAGAGGTTGAGGACGAGCGCGCCGAGCGTTGGAGACGCCACGAGTTATGAATATGATGGCGAGGGGAGACGAGTTACTAAGAAGACGGGGACGGCGGCGGCGACGGTTTTTGTTTATGACGCGATGGGGCTGATGGTGGCGGAGTATGGCGGGGTGGTGGAGACGGGCGGGACGCAGTATCTGCATGGCGATCATTTGGGGAGCACGCGGCTGGTGACGGATGGGGTGAACGCGGTCCGACGCTGGAAGTTCGTACGTGGAACTGAACGAAAGTGCACTGGGATTTTTGTCTATCGAATCATGCCTGCAGGAACGCCACCGGATGATCTAACTAGTAGGTTTGAACCTCCGCTCTTGGTAGAAGTTCGGCGGGAGACGGCAGAGGCGACGGTGTTGATTGATCCTGCTCCAGATCGGCAAAGCCCGAAGATAAGATTGCCAGCGAAGACGCCGCACTAGGCAAACCATGCGATCAAACCAGCCTTAGGAACCCGTCAAGCTTATATGGAGCAACCATTTGGAATCAAGAGTTCGCTGGAATTGACTGAAATGCCCCCTTTGATACCGGGGTCCCTGGCTGCGCGGGCGCGCCGGCGGATTCAGGCTTGACGAAGAACCTGAAGGGGCGGCTGACGCAGGTTAGCAGCTCGGAGAGCACAATGAGTTACTCGCAATACGGCGCACTGGGTCGGATTATAAGCAGCCAGCAGGCGACCGCCGGGCTGACAAGCCTCTCACCGTTCACTTACGGCTATAACGGATGATCGGGGCATATTTACGTTCAGTCTTGCAGGTGGGGGTTGTATTTGGCCTCTTCGCCAATCGTCGTTTCGGGGCCGTGGCCGGGGTAGACTTCCGTCTCCGGCGGCAGGGTGAGGAGCTTGGTTCGGATCGATTTGAGCAGGCGTTGGTGGCTGCCGCCGGGCAGGTCTGTGCGACCGATGGAGCGTTTGAAAAGCGTGTCGCCAGCGATCACTCGCGTCGCCTCCGGAATGTAAAAGCTGACGCTGGCGGGGGAGTGGCCGGGAGTTTCGAGCACGTGAAAGGTGTAGCGGCCGAGCGTGAGTTTGTCGCCTTCGGCCAGAGGTTGGTCGATAGTGGTCATGCGCGGAGCCGGGAGGCCGAACATAGCGGCCTGCTCGGGCAGGGAATCGTAGAGGGCCTGCTCGCCCGGGTGCATGTAGGCGGGGACTCCGAGGGCCTCCTTGACTTCTGCCAGCGCGCAGACATGATCGAGGTGGGCGTGCGTGATCAAGATCGCTTTGATTTTGACTTGTAGCCGGTCGATCTCGCCCAAGATGATGCCCGGCTCGTCACCGGGATCGATGAGGAAGGCTTCCTTTGTCTCTTCGTCGGCCAGGATGGCGCAGTTCTGCTGAAACAATAAACCTACCGGAACAACCACATGAATCATACAATTTGATTATGGGTATCACTGTCGACTTATTGTTACGTTGGGCACATCTTTTTCCGGCGATCGTGCTGGTGGGAGGTGCCGTTGGCGGCAGGGTGTTGGGCCAAGGAAACGTTGCGCCGTACGCGCGAGGCGCGGTGATCGCGGGAATTTTTGCGATGTTCACGAGCGGCTTGATCACCATGATTCGCTTGGGGTCTTCAGTCCCTAAGGGTTGGCATATGTGGTTTGGCATCAAAGTGCTGCTCGCTTTGCATGTGTTCACAATGATCTTCCTGCTCACCAAAGCGGATGCGAGCCAGGAGAAACGCAAGCGGTGGCAGATCTCGGCCTTGATTGGCACAGCGCTGGCGGTGTTGGTTGCCGGATACATGCGTCAATTGCGGGGCGCATAAATGTTGGGCTACGAGGCACTGCGCAATGGCGCGGCGGCGCGCGACCTGAGTGGGCGTGGGCGCATTCTTGCCCACGGCGAAGACAACGCGCGGCTGCTTCATGCCATGAGTTCCAATCATGTGCAAGGTCTTGAAGAGGGCCAGGGTTGTTATGCTTTTTTCCTCACTGCCCAAGGCAGGATCCTGAGCGATGCGACGATTTTGCGTGTGGGCGCGGATCTACTGATCGACTGTGAGGGCGTGGCGCGAGAAGCGCTGTTTGCGCACCTCGATAAGTTCATCATTGCTGACGACGTGACGCTGGAAGACTTGCATGAGACGCATTGCGAGATCGGGATCGAAGGGCCGCTGGCGGCTGAGCGCTTGCTGGCGATGGGTGTGCCGGTGCCAGAAGCGCCAAACGGCATCGCGGCTTTTGAGGGCGGCTATGTTGCCCGAATCAACGAGACGGGCCTTGATGGCGTCCGGTTGATCCTGCCTGTGGGGATGCGCGAGGAGTGGCTCGCGCGCTTTGAACAAGCCGATGAACAGGCTTGGGATGTTGTTCGGCATGAACAAGGGAAACCGAAGTTCGGCGTGGAGATCCTGGCCAAGCATCTGGTGCAGGAGACGCGACTGATGCACGGTGTTCATTTCTCGAAGGGCTGCTACCTGGGGCAGGAGATTGTCGAGCGGGTGCGGGCTCGCGGAGCGGTACACAAGGGACTGGCGGCGATCAATATCGACTTGAAGATTGCACCGACCCAAGAGGCAGAGCTATGCGGCGGCGGGACGCAAGCAGGTCATTTATTGAGCGCAGTGTATTCACCGGCAGAAGGGCAGACGATTGGATTCGCAATTCTTGGAACCGATTACCTGAGCGGCGAAAAGCACATCACTTGCGCCGGGGCTACAGCAACTGTTCGAGCTTCCAGTGCGTTCGCAGGCCACTGACGGGTTCCCCTGGTTCGGCAGCTCGAAGCGTTAACCCAAGTTGACGGGTGTGGAGCAGGTCGGTGAAAGGCTCAAGGGACGGGTGGAATTCGATGCTTTGCAGCGGCACGCCGATGAGCTTGAGATTGTCGAGCAGCGCGTCGAGTTGTTCGAGGTTGAGCTTGGGGTGTTGCGACAAGTCGAGCTCCAAATCGAAATTGCGCGGCAGGGTGGACTTGAGACCGCGATGGAAATCTGCGATGGCGCGGGCGTCTGCGGGGTCCTGGACTGTGTAGCTGAAGCGGGAGTAGGGTTCTGCTTGCTCGGCAGTGGGCACATCGGTCAGACCTTCAAGAATATTGACGAAGCCGTCACGCCAAGAGGAAAGCAGGATGTGCTTGTAGGCCTGCCAACTGGATTGCGTCGCGCGAAAGGCTGGGAGGACGTTGCCGCGCTTGGGGATGTGCGTGAGAAACCCATCGAGCGGCGCTTGGACCGGCAGGCTCCAAAGGTTGTGGATGTTGGTGGCGCGGGCGAGGATCTGTGGGTGCAGCGAGCGAATGAAGGTTGTGAGATTCTCGTCGAGCGGGACGGTATTGATGATGACTTCGCGTTCCCCGTTGGGACGGAAGCGCGCGAGGAGTATGGGCTTGGGGAAAAGAGGAGTTGTGGGCGCGGAGGCGGGGGCCATGTGGAGGAGCCAGTGGCTGGGCCCGTCGGCATTGCGACTGAGAACCACCAGGAAAAAGGTGCCGGGTTGGTTGGGATCGGGGACGAGAGTTTGCGGGTATGCCGTCAGGCTTCCGAGGCTGAGTGTAGGGAGGCTGGAAGTGAAGCGGCCGCGAATGTCGTTGGACCAGGGGCGACCATGCGTGAGGGTAAACAGAAGATCCGCAATTGCAACCGCCTCATTGGGTTTGACCGGCGGTAGCAAGAGAGAAGGGTTCATGTTGGGTGCCTAGAGCTTGAGGCCCTTGAGGTATTCGCGGAAGGGGCCACCCAGATCGGCTCGCTGCAAGGCGAACTCGACGGTGGCTTTGAGGAAGCCGAGTTTGTCGCCTGCATCGTGGCGTGTACCGTCAAATCGATAGCCGTAGATGGGGCGCGAGCGCAGAAGGTGGCGGAGGCCGTCGGTGAGTTGAATCTCGCCAATGGCACCGGGGCCGGTGGCTTCGATGGAATCGAAAATCTCCGGTGTGAGAATGTAGCGTCCGATGATGGCGAGGTTGGAGGGGGCATCCTCGGCCTTGGGCTTCTCTACCAAGTTGCGGATTCGATAGAGGCGGTCTTTGGTGCCGTTGTGCGGGACGGGTTCCGCATCGACGACACCGTAGTTGGAGATCATCTCCTTGGGGACTTCCATGAGCGCGACGACGCTCGCGCCGTAGAACTCGTAGATGTCAAGAAGCTGACGGATGCAGGGGACTTCGCTATCGATGACATCGTCGGCGAGGACGACGCAGAAGGGTTCGTTGCCAACAAGCTCTTTGGCGCGCAGGACGGCATGGCCCAGGCCGAGCGCTTCTTTTTGCCGGACGTAGGAGACGTCGATCATGTCGGAGATGGCGCGCACGGCGGCGAGCATGTCCTTTTTGCCTTTGGATTCGAGAGTGTGTTCGAGCTCAAAGGAGACGTCGAAATGATCTTCGATCGCGGACTTGCCGCGGCCGGTGACGATGATCATGTTCTGGATGCCAGAGTGGAGGGCCTCTTCGACGCCGTACTGGATGATGGGCTTGTCGACGAGCGGCAGCATTTCCTTGGGGCTGGCTTTGGTGGCGGGAAGGAACCGAGTGCCTAGACCTGCTGCCGGAAAAACGGCTTTTCGGACCTTTGAAATCATACAGTTCCATTGTACTTAAGCTTTGTTGAGGAATTATTTCGATTAAATGAGTATTTTCGATTGCCTTCTGGACTGCTTTTGGATAGTAATTGGTGGACATGACCGACCCGAGGGTCGAACTCGCGATTCAGTTGTTCGAGGATGCCTACCAAATGCAGATGCAAGGCGAATTGGACGTCGCGATGGACCTCTACAAAAAATCGATAACGATACACCCGACCGCAGAAGCATATACGTTTCTGGGGTGGGCCTATCGTTTTCAGGGGCGGCTGGACGATGCCATTCTCGAGTGCAAGCACGCCATAGAGATTGACCCCACTTTTGGGAATCCCTATAACGACATTGGCGCTTATTTGATTGAGAAGGGGCAAGTGGACGATGCGATCCCCTGGCTGGAGAAGGCGACGAAGAGTGTGCGCTACGACAGCTATCATTTTCCCTGGTATAACTTGGGGCGGGCGTATGTGACGAAGGAAATGTTGAAGCAGGCGCAGGACTGCTTTCAGCAAGCCGTGGATATTGAGCCGGATTACTCGATGGCGAAGCAGGCGCTGGAGCGGGTGCGGCGGATGATTCAGTAGGGGGGCGGCCAGTTCTCATATGGACTCGAAAATCGGATAGCCTGAAGGCGTAGGAGTCGCAACAATGGAAGTGCATTTTACGCCGGAGCAGGAATTGGAACTGGCGCAGATCGCCCGCCGTGATAGGAAGGCTGGCGCTTGCGGGTTGCTGCGGGAGGTGGGCCTGCAAATGCTGGACCAGGAAGCCCGTTTTCGGGCCGCCGTTCTAGAAGGCAAGGCCTATGCGGATCGGGGCGAGTTTATCGAACAAGCCGAGATGGACGCGCGATTCGAGCAGATGCTTCGGGATTAGTGGATTATCCGTTGGACGCCGCCTGCCGCTGCAGACATGCAGAGCATCAGCGACTAATTGAAGCAGCATCAGCCGCACTATCGCCAAGCGACGATGCGGAGGATCTATGACTAGATCCGGACGTTGCAGGATGCGCCTCATGTGGGTCGGCCTGGGAGCGTAGAAGGAACGCGGGAGTTGCTATTTCCGCCGATGCCTTATGTAGCCGTGTATCGAGTGAATGGACCGGCGATCGAGATTTGGCGAATCTATTATGCAGCGCAAAAGCGCCAGTAGGTCGACGACCTGTAGATTAGCTCCCCCCTCCACGCCTCCCTTTCTTGACAGTTTATGAAGGTGCGCGCTAACTTCAGGTTATGGCAATGGCATCGCTCAACATTTCGCTTCCGCAGTCATTGAAGGAGTACGTTGAAACTCAGGTTTCAACTTGCGGGTACAGCACGCCCAGCGAATACCTTCGCGAGTTGTTGCGTCAGGACCAGAAGCATCGCGCCGAGGAGAGATTAGAGGCGTTGTTGCTGGAGGGGCTGAATTCTGGCGATCCGATCACTGTCACGCCGGAGTACTGGGAGCAAAAGCGCCTGAGCTTGATGGAACGCCATAAGCAGCGCACGAGTAAGCGGTGAGTTCGGGATACGTTGTACGACCGAGTGCAGCTCGGGACATCGACGACATCGCCGACTTTTTGGCGGAGCAGGGTGGGCTTGAGATCGGTCTTGAATTCCTGAATGAGGTCTACGAAACTTTCGGGCTCTTGGCCTCGCAGAATGAGTTGGGGTGGCCATGCCGAATTCCGCACCCGTTACTTGCGCGGACCAGGGTGTTTCGCGTCAGTGAGCGCTTTCAAAAGTACCTCATCTTCTATCGAAGTACGGCAGGCCAAGTTGAGATGATTCGGGTCATTCATGGCGCGCAGGATTTGCCCGCTCTGTTTGAACGGGAAGGGGCCGACTCGGAATGAGGGCGAATCCGGCAGCTACCTTACGATCCCTAGCTTTCTCAGCGGTACATTCGCCGGTCGAAGTTGAAGGGGATGGGATCGTCGAGGGGGATCGCGTCGAATGATGAGTGTTGCGGATTGAGGAGAATATTCCACTCGCCGCGAACGGCTGCGGAGGGCACGAGCAGGCCGACCGTGGTGTTCGATTCGATCCATCGATCTCCAAATTGGCGGAGGGACTCGTTACGCGAGTTGTGCCAATTTCTCGGAAGTCGATCCTCGTCGAGCGTGGCGAGTGGGAGACCGTCCGGGATATCGCCACTGACGGAAACAAGATCGAGAGGTTTGAGATTGGGTTCGAGGTTGACAAAGGTTTCCATGGCCGCAAGAGCCAATGAACTCGAAGCGTAGACGACCCTGAGGCCCGGACGATTCCAGCGTCCGCCGTACAAGCGAGCGCCTTCGCCGCTGGCCGCCTGCGTGGCGTAGCGGAGTCGGCAGATGCGCCAAAATCTCATCAGCTATAGACGCCGTAGGCGATGCGGCCAAGAATGTCTTCCACCATTTTGGCACCGAGATCCGTATCGAGCTGGTCTAGCGGAACCTCTCCACCAAGCGCGCGGTTGGGTGTAATGAGCCACGCGGCGGCGTTGGCTGGGTCGCCGATCATCAGGACAGCGTGGGCGTAGATGCGCGCCATACGAACCGTGCGATCGGATTCGGCCGGGGTGAGTAGAGAATCCTCACTGACGCGGCGGGACATCGTGCGCGATGGGATTTTGAGCTTGCGCGAAACGACGGCGTCGGCCAGATGTAGCCGCAGCGCGAGTGCTCCTACCGACGAAACGGGTAGGCCTCGGCGAATGAGTACCGCAAGATCCTCGGGCTTTTTGATGTCTTTGCCTAGGAGTTTGCGACCGCCGAGCGTGTTTGCGATGTCTTGAGTTTGCATTCGGCCTCTTGGCTCTATTGTATACGCCATTTGGCGGAAAGGTGCGCTAGCGGTTGGCGGATTCGAGGCTGAGTAGCGAGATCTCATTCTCGCCAGTGCTGAAGGCAACCCACTTTCCGTCGGGGGAAAAGGCAAGCGCCGAGACGCGGTGGTCAGCGCGAATCGACTTCGTGATTTTTCCCGTCGCCAGATCCCAAATGGCGAGCTTGACGGGATTCTTGACAGTGATCACGTCGAAGCCACCGGTGACGAGGGTGCGGCCGTCTGGCGAAATGGCGAGGCTCGCGATGGTCTCACCGTGGCCCACAAGCTTGCGCAGGAGCGAGAAGTTTTTGGCGTCCCAGATATAGACGGTTTCATCGAGGCCGGCCATGATGAGCTGTTTGCCGTCGGGAGTGAAACTGGCGGCGAACATGGCGCCAGTGAGGTCTTCCACCTTGCGGACGAGTTCGCCCGATTTGGTTTTCCAGACACGGATATCGTTGTCGTAATTGGCGCTGACGACGGTTTCTCCGTCGGGGGAAAACACGAGTTCGGAAGGCGAGCTGAGGCCATCGGGGAGGTTATGATTTTGCTTGCCGGTTTTGAGGTCCCAGACGCGAATGGATCGTTCCTTGGGGTTGGCGGTGGCGATGAAGCGGCGGTCCGGGGAGACGACGGCGGCGCGCGTGGGTTCGGCGTTGAGGAGTTGGAGTTGGCGCTGAGAGGTCAGATCCCAGAGGGTCATGGTCTTTGACTTGGCGTCCGCGTCGACCAGGAGATCGGCGGCGATGAGTGTGGTCGAGGCGCTGCGGACATCGTCAGAGAGGAGCTTGCCGGTGGCGGTGTCCCAGGATCGGACGTGATTGTCGCGGCATTTGGAAACGATGGACTTGCCGTCGGCGGAAAAATAAAACGAATAGGGCGCGGACGGGGAAAGCAGCTTGTGGTCGGCGGCGAGATTGGCGACAAACAGCGCGATAAGGAGGATTCTGGACATCGCTTAGGCTTTCTCGAGGATGATATCGAAGACGATTTCGGCGTGGGGTGGCTGCGCGGCGGTGGCACCGCCTTCGAAGAGTTTTACCGGGATGACGAGTTCCTTGTTGGCTGCGATTTTGTTTTTGTTCCAGTTCTTGGCAGGATCGCCTTCAAAGAAAGGATCGGTCGCGAAGTAGGCTTGCGTGACTAGCGTCTTGTGGCCGGGCGCGGCGATGAGGTAGTGGATGTGCTGCGCGGGGCGGTCGGCATAGTGGCCGGGCATGACGGTGTCGACGTCGTAAGCGCCTTTTTCTCCGGTGGAGATCTTGGCCCGGTATTTGTAACCCTTGGTGTCGTAGAGGCCGCCGTGATCGGCGTGCCAGAGATCGACGGTGGCGCCGGGGATCAGTTGGCCTTTGGTGTCGAGGACGCGGCCAGTGACTTTGAGGGGGAAGCCGGGATCGCCCGGAGCGCGGAGGACTCGTTGATTGGGAGCACCCTTGCGGAAGAAGGGACCCAGGACTTCGGCGGAGGTCGGCTTGTTCGCCTGGGCTTCGGCGGTCTGCCAGGCGGACAGTAGATGCTGCTGCGAGAGGGCCAGAGAGGCGCCGCCGGCGAGGAAGCCGCGAGAGATACAAAGCTCCAGCATCTGGCGGCGATTGGGTTTGGTGTGTTGAGCCATATTGGGTTCCCGATTGACGAGGGTATCGCAGTTTGGCGGAGGGCGCAATGCGGCGGCGAGAGGGGGGGCGCAAACGGCGATACATGTAATTGATTAGCCCGACTGCTGCTTGCGGGCAGCGTCTTCAGTGATCAACTCGTTGAGTAAGGATTGGGCGACTCGGAAATTGGTGTTCCGCAATCTCTCCAGTGCCGTTGGCAGGTCTACTAACCCCAGAATTGCGGCACGGCGCAATTCTCCTAGAGTTCCGGTATTTGGAATACCTCTTTTGGTCGCTTCGCGCCTGCCATCGTTCTCATCGATCAGCAAGAGGACTTCGATCTCAAGTTCCGCGATCGCGATTGCGGCTGCCTCGCCCGCGTCGAGATCCATCGACTTTCGATCATGCGTTGGGGCGGTTTTGATTTCCACCCACGACGGAAGATGTAGAATCTACTGCCGCACTTCGAAAGGCGCCGCAGGCGCAGTCAATTCCGAATCCACCTCAACGGGGATTACAACGCGCCGGTAGAGGTTGGGAAGTATTCGAGCCTCGCCAGCCTGGATCAACTAGTGAATCGGCGAGGTGTCGGCGACGAAAACCATCATTCGGGATGAATCCAGGCAACTTCGCTATCCTTCTGCACGCCGTCGAGAGTCAGGTCCAGGTAGACGCCGTGATTCTTTAGGAAACCATCCATCTCAAAGCGGGATTCGATTCCAAGTAGACGCCTCGCTTGAGAAATCGATAGCTGTCCAGATCGGACCCCCTCGAGGGTCAGCCCTTACAGTGCGGCTCGAGACAGGCTGGCGGGATCTTTTGCAAGCCGATTTGCCAAATCCTCGGGAATTTCGAGATGGACCTGGGTCAGTTGCATGGTCTTATTATGGCGTGGATTGGCGTGAGGCGCTTTGGCGGAAAGCGTAGGAGCGGTGGGCGGGGCCTTGGACGGGCTTGCGCGTCGGAAGGCGGCGAGGGTTGCCTTGCCCCACGGTTGGCCTATCCCGATGCGCGGTGAGGGACGCATCGTCGGCCCGTCTTGCCTAGGGGCACCTAAGGGAAAAGGGGGAAATGGTGAGCGTCCCTAGTTTCCGTGCCCGCTTCCGTGTTGATCACGTGGGCAACTGGTGGGGGTTGTTAGTTTCCACACAAAACAAGCAGGCTTCGTGAATTTTTACTTGATGATCATGCAGTTGACGATCTCAATACTGCTCCCAAATACGCCTCGATGTTTGACTGTCCCCGATACTGTAATCTCTGCGCCAGCGCTCCAATCAGCCGCTCCTGTGGAGAGTCCAGTACATTTGAGCCCCTCGAAGTAGACCGAGTCTTTGGTCAGTTTTCGGGGAACCCCACGAACTTTCACCATTCTTCCTGAGAGGTTCTCGTTTCCTTGGTGCCGATCACGGAAAGACGCGACAACGTCTTGAGGACTCAAAACGTTTTCCGTGTTTTCAGCCGACTTTGACGTTGGGTCGGTGACTGCGGGCGGTGAGGGGGGAGCGGGCGCACTTGTCGGTTCATCGTACTTTCGGCTTAGCTCAGGAGCGCGAGGAGCTCTTGCGCTCGGTTCTATTTCTCGAGGTGCCGGTGAGAATGGTATCGCCACAGAAGACGGACGAGGTGCTTCAACTTCTACAGGAATTTGAGCTTGTAAATGCGGCGGATGAACGGCCTGATCACTTGTCACTTTCGTGTCCGGCACCTTAGCCGCGCTATTGACTAATTGCTGCGCCTCCTGACGGCGAACCCTCGAGTTGGGAAAATGTGCGGAGAACCAGTATAGAAACACGCCCAAGCAGAAGATGGCGGTGAAGATTACGGCCTTCCATATCCGTAGTATTTCGTAGTACGCGATACTCGACGAGTGACGAATCCTGTACCAGGATTCACCCGGTTTCAAGCTGGCGGTTAGTACCATCGCGATTACTCCAGAGTGATTCTCTTTGGTGTTCAGTCGCTTGATTGCAGTGGCTGCTTCGTCCAGACCTACCCGAAAGACCTCCCGATGATCTTTATGTCGGCGGTGTCTAAAAGGTGATGCAACTCGGCCTCCGCCATGTGACAGTCCCTGAATGTCGCCGAGTATCCTATTTCCCAGGAAATGAGATTAGTTTGACCTTTCTCCTCACGGAATCGGGTTTCGACATCTCGTGTCGTTAGGCCAATCTTGACGAATTGGCGGTGTTCCCGATCACTGTTGAAAAAAACGTAGACGGATCCATGGCGATTTTGCGATTTTTGAGAGGCGTCCGAGTCGAGCATAGGTCACAGGTCGGATTTATCGGTGCGCCGGGGTCATCGAGATTGGAGACGCACTTCCATTGTAGCGGTCGGAATTAGCTGATTGCTGCCAAAAGATCTTTTGGTTCGACGGTTTCGCCGGTTTTGACCAGCAGTCCCATGACCTTTCCATCGATAGACGCATTGACCGTAGTTTGCATCTTCATGGCCTCCATCACCAGTAGAGGCTGACCTTTTTTGACGGTGTCGCCGACTTTGACGTGGATCGTTGTCACAGCGCCCGGGATCGGCGCAGCCACTTGACCGGGGGTGGCGGGGTCGGCTTTGGGTCTTGCCGCCGTGGCTGCTTTCAGGCTCTTATCCCTTACTTGGACTTCTCTCGGCTGCCCGTTCAGTTCGAAGAAGACGACTCTCGACCCGTCGGGGTTGGGTTCGCTGGTGGTTAGGGCGGGAAGGGTGTGTTCGCTACTCCGGCGTGGCCCACTTTGATGCTCCCATTTGGCCCACCTGCCAGCTAGTTTCTCTTAGTTTCGATAATCCTGCTCTGGGGAGGGTTGGCTGTAGTGGAGCCTGGTTTCGCCCGGAGGGCGGAACCG
>JBBRBI010000136.1:0-11858 GCA_038206015.1 Bryobacterales bacterium
CTGCGGCCTGCGAGAGGCAGAGTGCGATTGCGACTAGAGCGATGCGTAGGGACATCAAAGGTACTCTAACTAGTGTGGCGCGAGTGGCGCAATCAAATTCTGGGGGAAGTGAAAATTGATCGGTGTCGATGCGCGTTATGAGACAGGACCCCTTTTTGTCCTGCATGAGTATTTATTGGACAACGGGGAGCAAATTGGGCGGCTGCATAACTATCTGAAAGACTCTCTACTGCCGACGCTGACGCGCGAGGCTGGTGGCGCACAGATTGTGCTGGAAGCTATTGTCGCCCCGCACCAGCCGCAAGTGGTGATGCTGCAGGAATTTCGTAACGTAGCGCATTGGCGAGAGACGATGTCGAACTTGAAGTGCGATTCGGCTTTGGCAAAAGCTAGTGGTGATTGGGATCGCCCAGGGCCCTATCTTTCGCACAGCATCAGCTTGCTGGAGGCCACTGGCTACAGCCCAAAGATCGTTGGAGGCAAGGCGCAGCGGATCTTTGAATTGCGGGTGTATCAGGCACCTAGCGAGTGGCAGCTCAATGGTATCCACGAGCGCTTTGCCGGGCCAGAGATCCCGATCTTTCACCGCTGCGGCATTGAGCCGATTCTCTATGCGACGGCGATAGCGGGGCCGAAGCTGCCGAACATGACTTATTTAACGCCTTTCGATAGCCTGGCGGCGAGAGAGGCGGCGTGGAGTAAGTTCCAGGTCGACCCTGAATGGCTCGCGGCGCGCCAGCACTCAATTGAGCAGCATGGCTACACGCCGCGAGGGTTGTCCATTGCGCTGTTCAAGGCTGCGGCATATTCGCCGGTGCGCTAACGGGCGTCTTTTCCTTTTTCGAGCAAGTCATAGGCGTCCCGCTTGTTGAGGCCGGCGCGCTTGGCTACCTGCTTGATCGCATCCATACGGGAGGAGCCGGCATCGATCAGACGGGCGACTTCCCCTTTTAATTGAACAGGATCGGACAAATTGGCTTCGCTCGTTTCGCCTGACTCGCGGGCCATTACCAAGGTGAATTCGCCCTTGATGGCGGGGCGGGACCGCAACGTCGCGGCGATTGAGGCGGCGTTGCCGCGAAGAACCTCTTCGTACAATTTGGTCAGCTCGCGACCCACTGCAAGTTGCCTGGCTGGGAATTGCGTTGCGATTTCGTCCAGGGTCTCCAGAATGCGATGAGGGGATTCGAAGAAGACCAGAGTGGCTTCGATTCTCCCCCAGGTTTCGAGGAGCTTTTGCCGGGCGACCGCCTTGTGGGGCAGAAAGCCGATGAAGGCAAAGTGATCTGTTGGCAGGCCGGAGACGGACAAGGCGCTGAGCACGGCGCTGGGGCCGGGGATCGGACTGACGCGAATGCCGGCGGCGGCGGCGGCTTCGACCAGGCGGAAGCCGGGGTCGGAGATGAGCGGGGTTCCGGCATCTGAGACGAGGGCGAGGTCGTCGCCACTGAGCATTCGGTCGACTAGTTCCTGGGTTCGTTCCTGCTCATTGTGTTCGTGGAGGCTTAGCAGGGGCCGGTGGGCCGCTGCCGCCGCCATCAATTTGGCTGTTTGCCGGGTGTCTTCACACGCGACAGCCGCCACACTTCGCAAAATCTTCGCCGCGCGGATGGAAAGATCATCCAAATTGCCGATCGGGGTGCCGACGATATAAAGAACTCCTGCCACTTGCCGATAGTACCTGAGCAGAAGCCCTAGCTGGGATAGGGAAATTTCCCCGGTGTCAGTTAAGCATTGCTTGAGTATCAAACCAAGCAAGGCTTAGCATGTATAGAGGCGCCAGATCGGATGAATGATGACACCTGAATGGCGAGCCTCGATAGACAGGCGCGGTAGAGCCGTGTCTGACGCAAACAATACCGGACTCATGGAAAATCAAGTACAAACAGCACCGCATTACATCTGGGAAGTTGCCGGCAAGCCGGTGTCGATCCAGGTCGACTTTGATGTGATTGATAAATTGGCGATGGAAGTGATGCGCGGCTTCGGCGCAGTGCCGCGGCGAGGCGCAGAAGTTGGCGGCCTGTTACTGGGTTCGATTGAGGTGGGCGACAAACTGCTTGTGCGGGTAGAAGACTTTGTTCCAGTGCCTTGCGATTACATGCGTGGCCCGTCGTACCTGCTTACGGAAAATGACGAAGCGCGATTTGCGCAAACGGTGGAGCAGACCAGGCAGACTTCCGACAAGAGGCTGTATGCGATCGGTTTTTATCGGAGCCATACCCGTGATGGGCTGTCGCTCAGTGATGAAGACCTGGAGATGCACGGGAAGTATTTTGGCGATCCGACGAACGTGATTTTGCTGGTTCGGCCGTATGCCACGAAGTCGAGTGTCGGTGCGTTCTTTTTTGAGGAAAGCGGTGGTTTTCGGCGGGAGTCCTCGTATTTGGAGTTCCCATTCCGTCGGCGTGACCTTGGCGGCGGGGCTTCACCGTCAGCTCGAAGCGTTTCGACTGAAGAGCCCGCGCGAACCACGGTGGGCGAGACTGATCGGGAGACTGAGGGGCAGCCGTCGGCGCTCGCTACGGACCCAGGCGACCTGCGGGACTGGCTAAAGACCCGTGGGCAACAGGATCCGGACAACGCCGGAGAAACATCAAACGGTTCGGCGCGATTCCGGGGTAAATGGGTTTGGGTGCCGCTGTCGTTTGTGTTCCTGTTGCTGGGAGTGATTATTGGATTTCAGGCGGCGCTGGTATTGAATCGGGGTGAAGTGCAAAAGATTGCGCAACAGAGCTTGACGCTATCGCTCACGGCGCAGCTTGAGTCTGGCAAGGTAGTGATCCGGTGGGATCGTCGTTCGGCCGCCGTCCAGAATGCAAGAGGCGGTACTCTACGCATCCAGGACGGGGATTTTATCAAGACAGTGAATCTTGATACGAAGCAGTTGCAGAACGGCAGCGTAATTTATATGACTGCGGACAGCAGGGTAAGCTTCCGGTTAGAAGTGACCACACAAGAGCGCGGAGCCATCAGCGAGACTGTGGAGTTTGTTCCCACTGCCCGCTAGTGCCCCTTAGGCGAGGTCATCATGGGCCCGGACGCAGATCTGGATCTTCTCGCCATTCCTGACGTCCAAATCGACCAAGGCCCCAGGCGGCACCTGCCCATCGTTAATGACCTCGGCGAGCGGTTGCAGCACAAGGCGATGGATGGTGCGTTTGAGTTCACGCGCGCCGTATCGAAGGCTGGTGCCCTTGTCGAGCAGGTAGCGCTTAAGTTTTGTCGACAATTCGAGATCGAAAGAACGTGCACCTAACCGGATATCGATATGGCTCTGGATCAAATCAATCTGGAGATCGAGGATTCGGGCGAGTGCCTTGGCATCGAGTGGAGAGTAGGCGATGCAGGCATCAATGCGATTCATGAATTCTGGTGAGAATTTCTTTCGGGCTGCGGCCAGACCGATCGACTCGAGACGCTTGATTCCGGGGGACTCGTTATTTTTTGCGGTGACGGCCGCAAAGCCCATCGTGGGTACTAACTCTTTCTGCATGTTCTCAGCGCCAAGATTGCTGGTCAGAAAGATCATCGTGCGCTCCAGGTTGGCGAGGTTATTGTCGCCAAGGCGAAGAATGCCACGATCGAGAATTCCCAGCAGCATGCGCAACATAGAAGGCGCAGCCTTCTCGATTTCGTCGAATAGAATGATCGACAGAGACGAGCGGTCGCTGGCGACGGAGTTGATGCGGGCCTGAGAGAGCAGTGGCTGGGTCTCGCGATGGCCGAGATAGCCTGGGGGTGCGCCGACGAGTTTGGCGACTTCGTGGTCCATTTGATACTCACCACAATCGATGCGCAGGAGATTGCGTGCGCTGCCATGCAGCGATTCGGCAAGAGCCTCGACCGTACGGGTCTTACCTGTGCCTGTCGGGCCGAGCAGAAGGAATACTCCCGCCGGACGGTTCTCTGGCGAAAGACCCGCCTCAAACATCTCCACATAGGGCAGCATCTGTTTAGCGACTCCTGGTTGACCAACCAGCAAGCGTTCGAACTCAGCCGAGAGCCCAGTATTCAATTTTCTACGGTTAAAATTTCCGGATCCGAATGTTGCCATGAAAAACTCCTTGTCGTTAGTCAGACTAGCGGTGCGGGAGTTTGAGTTTGGGCAGTTGAAAACGAGGCCAAGGGGGGGCATGCAAAGCTAAGCGCCTTATAATCAGGCGGTTAGTAGGTTAGAAAATATTGAGGAGGGAGCGAAAATCTCTGCGAAATGTCTGTGAACGCCATTTTGCCGAAGGCCATTTTGCCGCAGAGCCAGTTTACTTGTGGCGGTAAGTGATGCGGCCTTTAGTGAGGTCGTAGGGTGAGAGCTCGAGGGTGACGCGGTCGCCAGCTAGAACACGAATTCGGTTTTGCCGAAGCTTGCCAGCGAGGTGCGCGAGCACCATACGGTCTTGGTCGAGCTTCACGCTGAACTTGCCATCGGGCAGTTTTTCAATCACCACACCGGTGACTTCAATTGAATCTTCCTTACTCATCAGTCTCCTTAAACAGAATTGCGCCTGAGTGGCGCGAACGAATTTTCCCATCCTGAGTATAACCTAGCGCGGCATACGCTACACTCCGAAGGGCGTATCGAATGGGTTCAAACACGGCCGCAAAGGCATACCCGGTAGACGGGTTGAATGTAGTAATTACCGGCGCAGGGCGCGGTATCGGGAAGCGTTTGGCTATTGGCATAGCGGCGCGAGGCGGTAAGGTGGGGCTTGTGGCGCGCACCGGTGCAGAACTGGACTTGACGGATCTTGAGATCAAACATGCCGGGGGAATTAGTCATAAGCTGGCAGCAGACGTGCGGGATTTTGAACGGCTGAGTGGGGTGATTGACCTGATGCGGCATCGGCACGGGCCGGTGCAGGTGTTGATTTGTGCGGCGGCGATTCAGGGGCCGATTGGCCCATTTCACAAGAGTTCGATGAAGGCCTGGGCTGAAACGATGGAGACTAACCTGATGGGGGTGGTCAATTCCTGTCGTGCGGTTGTGCCCAGGATGATCGAAAACAGGCGGGGCAAAATCGTGGTGTTGTCGGGCGGCGGAGCGGCGAACCCGAGACCGAATTTTACGGCGTACTCGACCTCGAAGGCGGCTGTTGTGCGATTTTGCGAGTCGCTTGCCGAGGAGTTGCGCGATAGCAATATCCAGGTGAATTGCATGTCGCCTGGCGGAGCGTACACGACGATGACGGACGAGATTCTGAAGGCGGGGGAGGCGGCGGGATGGAAAGAGATCGAGGCGGCCGAGACGATTCAGCACTCAGGTGGGGTGAAGCCGGATAAGCAAATCGATTTGGCCTGCTTTCTGGCATCGGAAGTGTCCAATCATATCTCGGGGAAGTTTCTGCACGTAGATGATGATTGGAAGCGACTGGTGGAGGCGCAGGTAACACCGGATTTGTTTACGCTGCGGCGGACGAAGAAGAACTAGGCCAGCCTCAACTGCGTTAGGATGCGAAGCAATGGCAGAAGTGCTGGCGATTCGCGATGTCTCGAAAGTATTCCCTTCTCATCGCGCAGTCGATGGGGTTAGCCTGAGCCTCGAGCACGGCGAGTTTCATGTCCTCGTCGGGCCTTCTGGTTGCGGAAAGACGACGACACTGCGCATGGTCGCTGGCCTTGAAATTCCGACTTCGGGCGAGATTCACCTTGAAGGCGTCGATGTCGCACTACTCCCGCCGTATCGACGCAATGTTTCGACGGTCTTTCAGAATTATGCACTGTTTCCGCACCTGTCGATTCGCGAGAATATCGAGTTCGGCCTGCGACGGCGTAGCGAAAAGAGCGATATGCACGGGCGCGTTCAACAGGTGCTCGAGATGGTTAAGCTCACGGGCATAGAGGACCGCTATCCCGCGCAGTTGTCAGGTGGAGAGAAGCAGCGCGCGGCGCTGGCCCGGTCACTTGTGCTGGCACCGGCAGTGCTGTTGCTGGATGAGCCACTGAGTGCGCTGGACCCAAACTTACGGCAGTCTGTGCGCGAAGAACTTCGTGCATTGCAGCGCCGTGTGGGCATCACATTTTTGATGGTGACGCATGACCAGGAGGAGGCGCTCACGCTCGCCGACCGCATCACCGTCATGAACAAAGGCCGTGTCGAACAGACCGGGACTCCACACGAGATTTACCTTCGGCCAGCTACTCCATTTGTTGCTCAATTTCTGGGTTCGATGAACTGGCTTGGGCGCGTGGGCGTGCGGCCGGAAGCCACCCGCATCAGTGACGTGTCGGTGCCGCCGGACGCCGTCAGCCATGCCGCGACAGTCAGGCGCTCTTTGTTTTTGGGTGACTGCGTTCACGTCGAAACAGAGATGCCGACGGGGGAATCGATGGTGGCGAAAGTTTCGCGATTTGACGCCATCCCTGAAGCTGGAGCACACGTATACGTTTGGTGGAACGCTTCGGACGAGCACCGATTTCAATGAGCCTGCGAAGAGTGTTTCTTACTCCCGCGACGCTAGTGACAGTGCTGCTTTTTTTGGTGCCTATGGCGATTGTACTGGCCTACAGCGTGATGACTCGCGGACCCTATGGCGGCCAGGGTGCTCCGTGGACAATCGAAAACTACGAGCGCTTTGTCGATCCGCTGTATGGCGAGATTCTGTTGCGCTCGTTTTGGATGGCGCTTGAGACGACAGTGCTGTGCCTGGTGCTAGGCTTCCCGCTAGCGTGGTTTATCGCTCGCAGCGGCACGCGGCGGCAGCTCTACTTGCAGCTTGTGATGCTGCCGTTCTGGACGAGCTTTCTGGTGCGGACCTATGCCTGGGTATTCTTGCTGCGCGATACCGGCCTGTTCAACACGATACTGATGGGGGCGGGAATCACAAGCGCACCACTGCCCCTGCTGTACAACCACGGTGCGGTGTTGTTGGGTCTGGTTTATTGCAGCCTGCCGCTGGCCGTATTGCCCATCTACTCAACGCTAGAGCGCCTGGATTACAGCCTGGTGGAAGCGGCTGCGGACCTGGGCGCACGACCCTTTGTCACTTTTCGCGATGTGGTGATTCCGGTATCGGCACCCGGCCTGCGCGCGGCGGCATTTCTGGTTTTCATCCCGGCGCTTGGTAGCTACTTGACCAGCGATCTGCTGGGAGGTGGAAGCACCATCCTGATTGGCAATCTGGTTCAGAACCAGTTCACGACGGCGCGGGACTGGCCCTTTGGCGCAGCCGCTTCGTTGATTCTGATGGCCATCGTGCTGGTGGGCATGAAGCTGGCAACACGTAAGGGCGAGGATTTGATGTGAGGTCGCCGATGCTTGCTGTATATGTCGCGGCAGTCTACGCGTTTCTGCATTTGCCGCTGATCATTCTCGGAGTCTTCAGTTTCAACAGCTCAAAGTTTACGCATTGGGAAGGCTTCTCGCTGCATTGGTATCGGGTGGCGTTGGGTGATCGCGCGCTCATGGAAAGCGCCTGGAACAGCCTGCTCATCGCCAGCTTCGCGACGTTGCTTTCGACGCTAATCGGGACGATGGCGGCCTATGCGATGTGGAAGCGGGCTGCACCGTGGCTGACGACCTCGCTCTATGTTTCGCTGGTGACGCCGGAGATAGTGACCGGTGTTTCTCTACTGGCGTTGTTCCAGATTGTCTTCCGCGTGCTGCGCCTGCCGTTGGGGATGCACACGGTCGTGCTGGCGCACGTCAGTTTTTGTCTGGTGTATGTGGTGATGGTGGTGCTGGCGCGTTTGCGTACCATTGATGGCTCTTATGAGGAAGCGGCTCAGGATCTTGGAGCTACGCCGCTCGAGGCCTTTTGGCATGTGACGCTGCCGATGCTCAGGCCAGGCATTGTGGCCGCTGCGCTTCTGGCATTTACGACGTCACTTGATGACTACGTGATCACGAGCCTGGTGGCGGGGGTTGATTCCGAAACTCTGCCGATGATCATCTATGGCATGGCGCGGCGTGGGGTGAATCCGGCGGTCAATGCCGTTTCGACCCTGATCGTGGTGGGCCTGGGCGCGTTGATTGTCATCTCACAGCGGCTGGAGCAGAAGGTATGAAGCGGCGAATCTTTCTGATGGGCCTGCCAGGTTTGGCGGGGTGCACAGCGGGGCGCAGGCCGCGCCTGAATGTAATTAATTACACCGACTACATTGCCAAAGATACGGTGAGTAACTTTGAGCGGGAGTTTGGAGTTGAGGTGCGTTACTCGGCTGTAATTGAAGGGTCAGAAGAAACCATCGCCAGGACGATGTCTGGTAACTCCGGATGGGATGTTGTCTTCCCCGAGAATCGGCTAGTCAACCCGATGAGAGAGCTTGGCCTGCTGGCGCGCCTTGATCATGGACGATTGCCGAACCTGCGGCATCTGGCAGAGCGGTTTCAGAAGCCTGAATGGGATCGGAGCCTCGATTGGTCGATACCGTATTTGTGGTCCTGCTGCGGCATCCTTTGTCAGAGCGGTTTGGCTATCGAGGGCTGGGCCGACCTTTGGCGGGATAAGTTTCGGGGCAAAATCACAATGCTGGATGAGCCGTCTGAGGTGTTTGGCGCCTGCCTTAAATTGCTGGGCCATTCCATCAACACAGACTCGCCGGAGGAGCTGCGCGGGGCGCAGCGTTTGGCCATTGAGCAGAAGCGTGTGCTGCGCGCCTATCTGAATACAGAGGTACGCGATCAGGTAGCTGCTGGCGATGTGCAGGCTTGCCAGTTGTGGGCAGGCAGCTCACAGCTCACTATCGATAACGCGCCGCAGTTGCGGTTTTGTCATCCCAAAGAGGGCTTCTCGCTCTATTGCGATTGTGTGGCGGTGCTGTCGGAGTCCCGTCGGTCGGCGCTGGCGCATGAGTTTGTGAATTTCCTGTATCGTCCGGAAGTATCAGCGGCAATCACACAGGCCAGCCGTGCATCCACTACGAGCGCTGCATCCAGCGAGTTCTTGCCAGCGGGATTTCGCGCCTTGGCAACACTATTTCCTGGGGAGGCGATTCTGGCGCGCGGGGAATGGTTCCGCAGCAGCGGTGCGGCGACGCAGCGGCTGCGCGACCGTCTTTGGACCGAAGTAAAGTCGGCTTAAAGCTTAGCCACCTCTCGCTAGTGGTGTATTTTGTTGATTTCCGAAACTTCCTGCTGCATGCCGCGTCGAATCATGTAGGAAGAGAGAAAGGCAAACCAAATGAAATACAGCTTACTAAGTGCATTAATTGCAGGCGTCATAGCCACTGCTCCGCTCATTTCCGCCAGCCTTCCTGCTGGTGCCACAGAGCAAGAGCGTCTGGTCGATAAGATCCGTCATGAACTGGTGACGTTACCATTTTATGGCGTGTTTGATCAGATGAGTTTTTCGCTTGATGGGCGGAAGGTAATTCTCACAGGGCAAGTAACACGCCCGACCTTACAGAGTTCAGCTGCGAACGTTGTAAAGCGAATCGCCGGAGTAGAGATCGTGGAGAATCGCATTGAAGTGCTCCCACTATCTCCCTTTGATGATCGCCTGCGGCTGTCGCTTTATCGCACGATCTTCGGCCAGGCATCGCTGGGCCGATATACCTTGGGCGCCATCCCGTCCGTACACATTCTCGTAAAGAACGGCAACGTCATCCTGACGGGTGTCGTGATGAATGAGATGGACAAGAATCTGGCCGGACTTTTCGCTAACCAAGTGGCTGGTGTCTTCAGCGTCACTAACCAACTGGTGGTCGAGAAGAAATCCTGACATCCCGTAAAGGGCTATGAGATCAGGATTGTTTGTATCTCCTTGTTGTCCCGTGGAGCCTGCGGCATCCCTCCTGCGCAGGCTCCTTTTTTATATTTTGCTTTCAGTGCTTCCCGCTTGGGCGGAGTCGCACAAACAAAACTTTTCTGACTTCACAACACCGCTGCCGCTGAAGCCTGGCGACACCCTCGTTATCGGCATTCTGGGCGGATGGGAGCCGTGGGACAGGCCGTACCGCTTGGTGCGGCGTATCTGTTTACACTTGCGCGAAGCCGGGTTGCCGAATACTTACATCGAGACAATAGAAAACCATCGCCTTGAGCTGGGGCGCGAGTTGATCCTGAAGGCTTTCGATCGTGACGACGATGGCAAACTGAGCGATGCAGAGCGAGGGGCGGCGCGCATCATCGTTTACGGTCAGAGTATGGGTGCGGCCTCTTCCATCGAATTGTGCCGATGGCTTAAGAAGCAGGGCATGCCGGTGATGTTAAACGTGCAGATTGATAGCGTGGGGCTGCGCGATGGCAAAGTACCATCCAACGTCCAGAGCGCCGCCAATCTCTACCAACGCGATATTGGACCGATTCGCGGGCGGGCCAAGATCAAAGCCGAGAACAGGAAGCAGACTGTGATCCTTGGCAACTGGCGCTATCGCTATCCGTTCTGGAAATATGTAAACACTGAGGAAGAGACGCCACTGCGCCGCACGCTGATGATTCCGCATTTGAAAATGGAGTTTGATCCAGAGGTGTGGCAGCGCGTGGAAAGTCTGATCAGACTTTCGATTTTTTCCAGCGCCCCGTTCGGAAGGCGATGATGCCGCAGATGGCGACCAGACATTGGGTGAGCGTCACGGCAATGAAGACGCCATCCGGACCCATGCCGCCTGCGCCTGCCAGATAGTTGGCTAGTGGAATCTGGAAGAGCCAGTAGCAGATCACATTGATGACGGTGGGTGTCACGGTGTCGCCCGCCCCATTGAAGGCCTGCACGAGCACCATGCCGTAGCCGAAGAGCACGTAGCCGTAACTGATGTCGCGCAGGGCACTCTTGCCGATATCGATGATGGCTTGGTCGGCGGTGAAGAGACGAATTAAATTCTCGGCAAAGAAAATGAAAACCAGGCTCACCAGCCCCAGGAAGATCATGTTGTAGAAGCCGCAGAGCCATACTGCGCGTTCGCTGCGCTCTGGTTTCCCCGCGCCCAGGTTTTGCCCCATGAGGGTCGCGGCGGCCCCTCCCAACGCCCAACTCGGCAGGATGGTGACCATGATGATGCGAATGGCGATTGTGTAGCCGGCAGTGGCGGAGGCGCCGAAGCGGGCGACGATACGGCTGAGGAGGATCCAACTGAACATGCCAATGCTGTATTGAAAGATCCCAGGGAGACTGACCTTGAGCATGCCGGTCATGAGTTTGCGATTGGGCCTGAGGTGACTGGTGCGCAGCATGACACGTCCGCCGGGCTGGAAGAGGCGGTAGAGCTGGTAGGCCACGCCGACGCTGCGGCCGCAGGTGGTTGCGATTGCGCTGCCACTGACGCCCATTTGGGGGAATGGACCCCAACCGAAGATCAGGCAGGGGTCAAGGATGAGGTTGATGACGTTGGCGAGGATCAGCACGCGCATGGCGATTGCGGCGTCGCCAGCGCCGCGAAAGATCGCGTTGATCAGAAAGATCAGCAGAATCGAAAAGGATCCGCCAAACATGATGGTCGTAAAGCCGAAGCCTGAATTGACGACGGCTGCGTCTTCGGTCATGAAGCCGAGCAGTGGCTTGGCAAAGTAGGCGGCAGGAAAGCCGATCAGCAGGCTGGTCACCAAACCCAGCAGAATCGCCTGCCCGGCGGCGGCGCTGGCACCCTCTGGATCTTTTTCGCCGATGCGACGGGCAACAAATGATGTGGCCCCGGTGCAAAGTCCCATCGCCACGGCAAAGACGATGGTGATGAGCGCCTCGGTTAAGCCGACGGTGGCGACTGCGCTTGCGCCGAGGCCCGCCACCCAGAAAACGTTGACGATGGCGAAAAGGCTCTCCATCGAGAGCTCCAACACCATCGGCACGGCCAGCAAAACGATGGCGCGTTTCAGGCTACCCTCAGTGAAATCCTGCTCGCTTCCGCGCAGGGCTTCTTTGAGGGTTTTAATCAACGCTGATTGGCCTTGAGGAGTTTTTTGCGAAGCCGGATCGACTTGGGAG
>JBBRBI010000137.1:0-11647 GCA_038206015.1 Bryobacterales bacterium
ATGAATCCCTCGACCCATCCCCCAAGTCCACAGAAAAGGTCGATTACTAGTGGCATGCGGCGAGCTGCTTCTCAAGTTCCGCGATTTGCTTCTCGAAACCGTTGATCTGCGCTTCGACCTGCAACAGGCATTCTTGCAGCCTTGGGTGTCGGAGTTCTGCCGCCATCTCTTTGGCGTACTCAATTGGTAGCCGACTCGTTCTCATGCGAGAAGCCAGAGTACTGGTAACGGCTGCAGCTGCCGTCCTTGCTACTGGCGTGGTCTGGATGATTTTCATGGTCTTCCTTTTCTAGTCGAGGTACGTTGTGGATGTTGAGCCGAACATGCTTTGCTGCTCGGCCTTGGGCTTGGGCGGGGTCTTGGTCTCGGCGGGGTCCTGCGACTGGGGTAGGCCTTCACGCTTGCGCTTAAAACTTTCGACATCCGGGCAGGTCGAGTAATGAATGTGTCCGTCTGTCTCGTTGTACGGCACCGGGCGCTCGCGGCCTTTCTCGTCAATGTGGATCGTCCAGCCGATCTGGGCTCCGCAGGTTGCGCCCTTGCAGGTGGTGATGCCTCGGAATTGCCGCCGCCAGCCGGGGATGGATGTGTCAAGGCTATCTGGTGCTGGCATCTGAGTGTTTCCTTTTCGTTTGTTGCCCCAGATCACGCTGAGGCACCGTCCTTGCGCACTGCCCATAAGTGCCGGTCTGTCCCGGCTGTCACGCCTCAACGAGCAGTCAGGAGGAGCTTGATGCCGACAAGCATTTCATCGAGCTTGGCGATGACGACGCTTAGATCCACCGTAGCGGCATGGGGCTCTAAGCCTGTTGGTTTGTCAATCGTCTCGCAGGGCAGGTAGACAACAAGCTGCGGCGTGGCGTCCAAAGACCAACCAACCCGAGCACCTTCCGGCAGGGTCAGAGGCGGATACCACTGCATTGTTCGTTGCCCTGGCTCAAAGCGACCGAAGGGCGGTTGAAAGTTGTACTGCTTTGCCTCTTCAATCGGTATCGCCATGTCGCCTACGATGGGATGCCCACCGGCGTCTTCCTTTGGAAAGTTGTTGAAAGTGCGATCAATCGCTGTGTACAGTGCGAGGTAGCCCAACCCGATAAACGATAGCGTATGCTTTGGCGATGGGTCGCGCCAAAGCTTCACGCGCCTTCTCGGGTCGAATGGTTCGGCCTTCTGTCCTGTCTTGGCTTCGAAGTCTTCTCTGCTCTGGTAGACTGCGAAGGTATAAAAGTCTTGCAATGGTTTCGGCATTGTATGCTCCTTGTTGAGATTGGTTGAGTAGTTGCCCCAGATCCCGCTGAGGCACCGTCCCTAGGCTCGACCTTGACTCGCTTCATGAGCGCCGCCGCAACGGAGGTAGCAGCAACGCCGGGCTGGCCGAGAGGTCGAGGGTTTCAGATGGCTAGGGCCACCTGGAAAGGAGCCAGCCCTTCACAAGGTGGTTATGTGGACGAATCCATCGAAGGGGATAGCCTTGACTCGGCGATACTCGATCAACCACTGATCGGCACCAGAGGCGACAGCCGTCGCCCATCGTGCGAAGCGCAAGAGTACGTTGACAACGCTGGAACCGAAAGGAAGACGAGTAACAGCACCAGTGGAGATGCTGCGCTTCTTGTGCTGGTATAGATCGGCGAGAAACAATGCCCAGCCGATGACGGCCAGAGCGATGAGGGTGAGGAGTGTGTAGTCCATTGTTAGTTGCCTCCGGAAATTTCAGTGATGATGTCTTGAAATTTTCCAACCGGCACATCGGCCAGTCGCTCATAGCCGAGCCCGCCGACGTATTGCAGCAGCCGCTTGTCGTTCCACCGCGCTTCCGCGCACAGCGCCATGATTCGCTCCATATCCTTCTCGCTCAAGGGCGACATAGAGTCTCGCTGTTTCACCTCCACTACGGGAGCCGGGGTTGGTTTGCCACCTTCAGTTTGGTCTTGCTCCTCAGCCGCCGGATGAAGCTCAAGGGGTACATCCACGTAAGATTGTGATATCCCCGCATCGTGCCTTTCATCCAGAGCCAACGCGGTCGCGACCTCTACGGACTTTGGCATCAGCTTGATGAGTAACTTGAGTACGGTTTTGCGATACATCCAATCAGGTGCATCCCTCCACGGCCCTTGCAGTTTGCCGTTTTTGTCGTAGGCTCCCTTTGAGAACTTGTCCCGATGTGCCTCAATCTGTTCAACGGTCATGTACTCGAAGTTCTTCGAGCCATCCTTTAAGACATATCCTGCCCAGTAGCCCTGGAGCTTGCCACGTTCGCCGGTGCGCGGGGCCTTGTGCCGCCACCAGATTTCCGAGCCTTTGAACATTTCGAACTCGTCGGCCTCGTAAACAGGCTGTACATCCAGCATGGCCACTTGTCCAGAGTTTCTGGCCAACTTAACTAGGCCGAGATAGCCGGGAATCAATTGGCAGTCGTAAGCGCTGACTTTAGAGTTGTAGAAAGGGACGAGATAAGATTCACCAAGAAGGGAGTTAGGCTCCAGCCCGAGTATGCTGGATTGCACGATACAGGCAGCCAGTGAGATTGGTCGGCACTGCATGAGCAAGTGGTTGCCGCTCACAGCAGAGAGCGCCACGCGAATCATCCGCTCTGGCGTCATGTGCTTTGGCAAGGCTGTCGCAATCTGCGACTTATGCTTCTGTAGCAAGTCTTGAAGTTGGGCGAGATTGGTCCCGCCCTCCTGTTTCTGTGGAAGGTTCGACATTTAGCGTACACCTCCTGCCCGAACGGCCGGAATTTTTGTCACGGTAACGCCCGGCCAGTTCATCGCTGTACCCATCGCGTTCGCCATCTTGTCGAGAAAACCTTGATTAATATCGATGAGGTTGAGATACTGCGAGTTCGCCGCGAGGAACGCCACCAGCAAGGCCTTGTTCTCCACGACGGCAACGGTCCTCATCGGGACGCTGATGCCCTTGGGCTGCACCCTCGCAGGAGGGGGAGGAGGGATATACACCGGCTGCACTTCGACGGGCGCTTTGATCATTGCCTCTATTTCTTCCACCGCCGCGCCTGCGGCCTCCGCCGCTTCGATCTCGCGCTCTAATCGCTGATCGGCAGCGCGCTTGGCTTCCGCTCGCACTGCCGCCACTTCCTCTTCGTGGCGACGGCGGTCTAAATGATAAAGGCGCTGCTTCTCAACGTCATAGGCACCGATAGCGGATTTCAGAAGGCGCTCAGCTTGCTCCAACGGCTTCCGGTGCTCTGCCCTTGTGCCCGTCGCTTTCTGGTGCGTAGCGAAAGCTGCCGCGCAGATCGGGTCAAAGGTTTCATCGACCTTGCGCATGAGCGACTTGATGCCGAAAAGCATCTCGCAAGCCGCCTCGTTTGTCTCATCGTTGATGACCGTGAGGGACCGCGCCTTCGTCGGCCAATCCTGTATTTCGTTCATCATGTTGGGCACCATCGAGACCATCGTCTCGGGAGCCAGAGTGATTGCTGTCATGCTGTTTTTCCTTCCTTGTTGGGTTGTTGTTGTCTGCGCCACTCTTGAAGAGCGTCGAGAAATATTCCGAAGTCACGGGGTAAATCGCCAATGGAAAACTCGTGGATGCGATATTCCCCTTTGCGAGTAAGTTGCAGCGCGATTCGGCGGAATCGCCGCGGCATCACCATCGCCATCGTGTATGCTGCCAGTTGTGGACGGTGCGCGTCAGTGAGTGCGCCAGTCTTGATGTCAAGGCAGCATAGAGACTGGCCGAGTATTCCATTGCGGTCAAACGTGCCTGCGTACTTGTATTGAGCGCTGTAAACTCGCGCCTCAATCCGCCCGGGAGTGAACCGAGCATCGCGAAGGAACCTTTTGTAGCCGTCGAGGTAGCCGCCCACTTCAGCATCGAGCTTGCTCTCATCTAGTCGGTCTTCGTCCAGATACTGAGCCGCTAGGTGTACTGCCGTGCCGCGCTCGGCCGCATAGGCCAAGACGCTCGGATCAACCATTGAGAAGTCACCGAGCCCCTTGGCTTGGAGTATCTGAGTTACGGAAGGGATCACACAACCATTGATGGTGTATGTGTGGGTTGCTTTGTCGAGCGTCAACCCGGCTACCATTTCCGCGTCCCCTTCATAACGGAGAAGTGTCCACCGTCAAGGGCACGTGATGAGGCGTGGTGCCCCCGATTGACGATCTCCAGTTTCAAGCGATCTGCGCTGTCCTTGGACGCAACGATTTGGCTCGTTAAGGTGTCCATTTGTTCCGCCACGAGAGGCCAGTTGACCTTGTGCGCGGGGACTTGGTTGGTTCCTTCCAACGCACCAACAAGACCTCCCACCGAAACCATACATCCATCCTCCTGTTCTGCTTTCGAAAGCAGCCATTCCTTATCGTTATTTGCGCTAAGCATCTCCATCCTTATCGCGAAAGACCGTGGTAAAAATCGCGGGAGCTGTCGTCTGCACAGCAGCCCCCGCAGAGGGAAGTGATCTTTCGATGCAAGCTTGAAATGCCTTGTTGGCCTCGGTCGCTCCGTCCAACTGTCCGCAAATGTAGGCATATCGGATCGTCCAAAGTGCGAGGCTCGCCAGCTTCACCCCGTCGTTGCTTGCACCAGCGGTCGCACTTAACCCAGATGCAAGTGAGTCCAGCGTGTAGTCGCCGATCTTGACTTCGCTCATACGACTGCTCCTGTGCGGAGGTCTGCGCAGACGGCGGTATAGCCGAGTCCCTCGCAACCCACTTCGAGCAGTTGGTGGTAGCCACGAATCGCACCAATGACCTCATCATCGTCTGCCCTTTTTGCCGCCGCTTGAGCGATTGCGGCGTATTGGTCTACCGCTTCAACGTGCTCGGCAAAAACAATTTGGTTCTCGTCGATCCCAATGACTGTAAAAGGTTGCATGGGTGACGCGGCATCCAGCGCAGCGATTGCTGACTGGTGGAAGCCCTCGAGCACCGGCAAGAAGATCGGGTGAACAGCTGGCGAGTGATACTGCTCGGGTGACTGGACCGCTGTGGCCATGTCCTTCAAGTGCTCGATGTAGCAACCGCTGCACATGCGAAGTTCGTCTTTGCCTGTGCCGACAGTGGCCGAGCACTGAGGGCATACCGGATCGCCGCATTCCTCGCAAGGTGCCGCTTCACATTCCTCGCAGAACGCAACCTCGCCACAGGAGCATTCCTTGGTTTCAAAGCCTTCGTCGCGACCATTAAAATGTAGCGTGTTGCACTGTGGGCAGGTGCCGGAGTAGGAACTCTGTGGCGGTTCCGGTGGGCCATTGAGCCATGACGGCTCGGGTGAGTCAGACACGTCTGACCTGCTTCTCATGCTTCTCGAGCGCTACCCGGAGAGCCGCCTCAACGATTTCGCTCTTTGTTTGCCTTGTCATTGCTGCAAACTCATGGAGCGCCTGCTCCACGTCTGGCGAAATGTAAAACGAACCTTTCACCTTGGATTCACCTTTAGCCAGTGGTACACTTGCCGTCTTGTTGCTTTGCTGTTTAGCTGTCATAGGCATAGTGTCGGCTAATTGCCGGGCTCCTGTCAAGAAGGAAAAACAGACAAACTGCTAAGTGGTTGATATGAAAGCGAAGAAAGTAGCGCTACTTCTTCGGATCACTTGGCCAAGTGATCCTGCAAATGGTTCCGCTTCTCATCGATCGACAACTCGCCCCAGTCGACGGTGCGCTTAATGATCGAACCAGCGTCAGATCGAGTCTTTGAGATAACGGCCTCGATCATTTCGCGGCGTATCTCCTTCATCCCCTCGGTGGCTTTGATCTTGTTTCGGCTGATTAACTTATCGCGGACTTCCTCGTCGCCGTTCTTGTAGCCGTCTGACTCTATCAGTTCCTTGACGCGCCGGTCGACTTCAGCGCCAATGACTTCCTGCCGGACGCGGTACTCGGCGTAGGGAACATCTTTCGGTCGATTCGGCTTCTGCATGACGACGCGGTTGGTCGCCATCTCACTCAAGACTGGATCGCTGATTTCCTTCGCAGCGCTGCCGACAGTCGGCATAACCACCGAAAGCAATTCTTGGCGCTGGCCTCGGCCCATTACGTCGATGCGCTCGTTCAGTGTGTTTCGTAAGCCAGGCACGCGGTTCGCCACTGCGGCGGCCATCGATCCGGAAAGTGATTCCTCCTTCAGGTCGCGGCGCTTGCTGTCCCCAACTGCGGCCAGATCCGCCACGGCGCTGGGAACAAACGATCCCGCCATTGAGGAAGTAAACCGATTCGCGCTCCGGGCTGGATCTTTCACCAAGTCAACCAATTCGTTCGCGCCCTGGAGCATCGGTTGTTCCATCACGGTCCGTCCTGCGATCCCCACCATGGCGGCGGGTCCCTTTGATTGCTCCCGCTCCAAGGTGGCCCCCAAAGTGAGGAGATTCCCCAGAGGTGAAAATGAGTCTAAGCGACGCCAGACTCCAGCGAGTAGCATTGCGCCGGGAAGCCGTCCGGCTGCTTCGTCAACATCACGTTCGCCACGATTGGCAGACGCAATGCCAGTCATCAGCCCCTTCTGAGAGAGCATGTATCCGAGCAACATCAGCGACGATCCTACAGCGCCTCGCCCAATTGCCATACTCAGATCCCGCTGAAGTTCCGGCGTCAGCCCTCCCGCCTGCATGGCCTTGCGCACTGCGAAAGCTCCCTTCACCGCAGATCCAGCAGGGGTGTAGTCAAGAACCCGAGCGACGATGTTAGCTGGCGTTCGCTGGAACGGAACGAGCAGGTCGATCCCAAATGCCGCCAGCTTCCCCGCCTCTCCGTAATTCTTCAGTGCAGTTTTGCCGCGAGATAGCAGGTCGCTTGCCATATTGTCGTTGTTAAACGTCGCGAAATTGGCATCGGCCCAGGCTTGCAGCTTCATTGCCTCAGTCGCCTTGCTTGTATTCGCCAACTTCATCTGCCCGTCTAGGCTGCGCTCGAAGGCAAAGATCTTGAACACCCTATCCGCTGCCGACATACTTCGGAATACGGTGTTGGCGTAGGTGTCGAGCCACTTTGACCCGCTGTTGAGTTCGCGATGCATGTCCATTTGTGCGAGCTGGTCCTCGGTGGTGCCAGTGCGCATGATCTCTGTGGCTTCGCGCACGCCTTTCGTCGCCGCCTGTTTCCCTGCACGCGCCATCGCCCGGAGGCTGGGACCGGCCACGGTTTGATTGCCAGTGAACACCTTGAGCGCAGAGTCAACTACAACTGCCGGTAGTCTGGTGGCCTCCTCCATTGCCTGAAATGCCGTGTTTCCACCGAAGTTCCGCAAGTGGGTGCGGACGCTGGTAAGCAAGCCAGCCCGGCGGAGCGTGTTGATTGTTTCGAGCAACCCGCTCTTCTCCATGTTCATCATCTGCTTAGCCAGCGCAATCCGTGAAGCGCGTACCTGTGGGTCTGCATCAACCTGAGCACGTTGCGCCGGAGTCAGTTCCCACTTGGACTTGACGCGGGGCTTCGGCTCCTCGCCCTTCATCTTCGCTGCGATCTTCTCTAAGACCTTATCCTTGAAAACTTGAATCTTCTGCGCGTCGTTGGGTTCAAAGATCGGAGCTTTGAGCTTCGCGATCTTCGCACGCGCCGCCAGCACCTCAGGATCGTTCTCCCACAGGGCCTTCTCCTCAGGCGTAACGGGGTTGATGTTGACGCGCTTACCTTCGGACTGAGCCTTCAGCCGGTCGACGAATGCCTTCCTCCGCTTCTCGACTTCCGTGATTCGAGTATCGGAGTTCGCTGCCCAGTTTTTCTTTTCGGTGAGATAGTTGGCTAACTTCGCACGACGCACGATCACTTCCGCATCCTGTTCCCAAAGCGTCCTCTCCTCCAGAGAGATCGGTTCCACCTTGGGAGTCTTCTCGCTTTTGAGTGCCCCGTCCAGTCGATCCAGTAAGGATTGACGGGCCTTCGCCACGACTTGCTCTCGGGTAATCTCCCCTGGGGTCTTGGGTTTTGCTGGGGTTGTTCGGTCAGGACGCTTCGACGTCTCCCTGGCCTTCGCCGCCTCCAGCACCTTCTCAGGCGTGTAGCCCAGCTCCTTCGCGGTTTCGCTGGTGGCTTCCGCCTCAACTGCCTCTTTGCTCTTGACTGCTGGCCCTTGCACGCTGTCTACGGCTTCGCGCTCTGCCTTGGCACCCGCTGCCGTCGCGCCCCTGATTCCGCTATCCACTTCTTTCGGTAGGTCCACGCCGTCCGGCATCGCCAGCGATTTCCGTGCGCGACTCAGCCAGTAGGTCACATCAAACGAACGCTTCGCCATCATCGCGTGGTAGGCCAGGTTACGGCCATCCTGCGATCGCGTCGGGATCAGGACATCAATCAAGCGCTTGGCGTCGGCCTCAAGCTTCTCAAGCTTGCTTGCCTCTTCGTGGCGCTTACTGTTCTCCCAGGTTGCAGCGTTGTCGGCGAGCTGCGTGCGCCTGGTCTGGATCTCCTCGTTTAGTCCGTTGAGAGTTTCTTGAGCTGCAAATCGTACCGCAGGATCAAGAGTGTCTCCAGCCTTGAGCTTTGAAGCGTCGAGATTGTGGACTAAACTTGTATCCAGACTTCGCGCTTCCTCTCGGATCTCGTCATGAGTGACGACTTTCCGGGGTTCATTCCGGGCTTCGTAATCCTTGAGCCTGGCTTCCATCGCCTTGCGAACTTCAGGCTCGACGTGCTCTAGAATCTTGGGCTTTGTCTTGTCGTAGCTGGGAGAGGTAACCAGAGGCTTCTTTTCGCCGCCGCCAGACTGACCAGAAGCCTCGGGAGGCTTACTGCCTTTGCCGCCCGGCTCAGGCGCAGGGCTGGCCACTGGCGATTCTGCGACCTTGCCGCCTCGGCCACCGCCGCCGGCTTCTGCGACTTTCTGCTTCATCTCCACAGGTGCGGTCTCGCGCTTGCGCCGGTTGCTGATGCTGCCGCGCTCGGGTTCCCCGCGGCCGAGTTGCTCGTTCAATCGCTTGGCGGCGTTCCATGCCTTCAGCGCGTGTTGACCGATAGTCTCCCCGAGTTCGGACTTTATGCGCTTGTAGAACTGGCTGAATCGGTCGACGCCTTCGCGGATGTAGTGGCCCGCTAGCTCCGTCAGGTTCTCAATCAAAGACACCTGCTGTGCCCGTTTGTCGCTGAAACTGCCGCGTTGGTCCGCGAGTTGTGCTTTGATCTCGCTTTTTAGTTGCTCCTTGCGGACCTCTGTAATTCCATCCGGGTTATCCACTGTTTTGATTACTGGGTTACGCTTAAGGGATGGATCAGGAGCAGCTTCAGCCGTGCGTGCGATGTCACTCGGCAACCCGATGGGAAGATCGGTTCGATCAGGAGTTGGTCGAGTGTCCAGCGTGCGGTTTGCGCTTTCGGCAAGATCCGATACTGGGACCGGTGGAGAGGCCGCCGGGAAAGCCGTTGACACTGAATCAGGTAAGCTACTCGATTCGGTCTGCGCGGGACTTCCACCAGGCTTAGCTTCGGTGGCCAACCCATGCCCCTCCTTCGCTAGGTCATAAACAGCCGCCTGATCTTCCGGGCTCATCTCCTCAAACTTCTTCCCGAACTTGAGCGCGATCGCGTCCATGCGCGTGGCGAGTTTCTGCTGCTCCTCGCCAAGATTTGCTTGTGCCTGCGCCTGCTCCCCCTCTTGCTTGAGTCGTGACTGCTCTGCGAAGTCCGCGTCACGCAATTGTTCTGGGGTTGGCTCACCCTCGCCAGGAATGAAGCTTTGAGCACGGCGCTGCGCTCGATTCATCTGCTCGCCTTCTGGCCCCGCTTGACCTTCCGGGCGACCGGCTGGCTGCTGCTTCGAATCGGCAAGCCCGTCGAGCATCCCAGCGCTGCGCGGCATCTCTGGGCGCAGCTCGTCCGCCTTGCGCCGAACAGCCTTGCGCCCAAGATCTCCGAACGCGCCGTTTTGGATCTGGTCCTCATGGACGACTTGCTGGACATCGGCCACCGCTGGCGAGTCCTGCTGAAGTAGCTCCCTGTTTCGTTGTTCGAGTTGTGGCGGCGTTAGCTTCTGCGCATCTTCAATCGATAGACGCGCATTCTGAGGCTCCAAAGGGCGAGCAGTCACCCCTCCCTGCTCTCGCATCCCCTTGAACTTGCCAGCGCCACCATGAGCGCCCATTGCCCCGGCGGCCAGCATCTCAACCGCCGAAGTGATCGCGCCTGGTATATCGCCAGCATCGAACTGCTGCTTGATCTGAGGTGCCGCTTGGATCGCCTGAGAAATCATCATCGCGTCGAAGCCCGCGCCGCCCGCCGCCGACAATGCCTGTCCAACTTGGGGAATCTTCCCCGCGCCGCCTGAGATTCCAAGGATGGCCAAATTCTCGGGAGTGGTGAAAGAATCCACTATTCTTGCAACCCCCTGCGCCACAGGCTTCACCAGCTTGCTCGTGGCCAGAGCCTCTTCCGCCAGCGGGTCGATCACGACGGAGGGCTGCTGAACTGAGTCCGGCAGTCGGTCCACGATACTGCTGGTCGATACGAGCGGCGTGCGTTGTATCGGCTCCCGCTTGTCCACACCGGAAAGAATCGGATCTGGTTTCACGCCACCAAAAAAGTTACCGACTGCCTCAGACCCGCGTGCAAGTCCCGGAAAGAGTTGCTCTGCGAACTGATTGATGATGCTGCCCGTGGTGTCGGGGCGAGCTCCGATCTTGGCGTCTGCGCCACCAGTGAGCCCTCTCATGGTCTGCCGTTGCTCGGATGTTACCGCAGCTGAACCCAGGCGAGTATTGAGAACCTTGTCTTGCTCAGTCGACTGCATCCCGCCGAAGCCGGGATCAAGATGAAGTAGCACCTTTCGGCGCTCCTCGATCGGCATCCCATGAAAATCAGGATCGCCAAGGACCGAACGGATGTCAGCCACTACTGCACGCCATTTTTCTTCAGATAGTCTAGTGCGGTCCCTCCGCCTTGGGCTGGTGCGGTAGGTTGCCCCTGTTTTGCCGGTGTGTCCGACTTTCCAGATAGCGCCTTGTTGCCTGTCTTTGCCTGTTGAGCCCGATGTTCCTTAAGTGCCCGAAGTTTTGAAATAGCAAGCGTCCGAACCCCAGGACGAGCCATTTCCTCATCTCCTTGGTAGAAGTTTTGCGCGTTCCGAATAGCGTTGTCGATGTTCCCAGAGGTGTCATCGGCAAGGATACGACGCGCCGCCGCCTCTGCGGCCTGGGTCAAGCTCAAGGCAGGCTTGCCTTCGCCTGAATCATGGTTGCTCCCTGCTGCGCTACCGCGCGGGCGTGGAGCTACCGCCTCATTGAATTCTTGCGTCCTATACGCGCCTGTCAGTGGATTGCGGGTGATGGCTGTCGTTTTGTTCGATTTGTAGTTGCTGAAATAGCGCGGAGCTTGAATTAACTGCTTAAGGATGCTGGCTACCCCGCCGGCGTGGTCGTAAGGGATCGGGCCCATTCCCTGAAGATTGTTAGGGTCAATCGTTCCCATTGACTTTCGATCTTCCGCCTCCGCTTTGCGCGTGTAATCGAAAAACCCTTTCTGACGGTCGAGACGGCTCTCGTCGTCGATACGGTTTTTCTGATAGTAATCAGTCAGCCCGGCCTTAGATTTGTCATTGGCGAACCCGATGCTTCGTGCATTAAGCTCCTCGGCCGTCATTGCTTCAAAATCGCTGCGCTGGCCCTGTGGTCCAACGATGGACAGAACAGATGCAGGGGCTGGGGTCCGCAATCCCGTTTTCGGCACTTCATAGCCAAGCGATCCGTACGCTGGATCTT
>JBBRBI010000138.1:0-11559 GCA_038206015.1 Bryobacterales bacterium
CAATGTCCCCGTAATAGGCCGTGGCCTGTTCCTTGGTATTGTCCGTATCGCTCATGATCGCGATGCCGTTGATCATCGGCGGCTCCTCCCCGAAGGCTTTCTTATAGTCCTCGTAAATATTCCGCTCTTCGTCGATCCACATGCCCACGTTCTGAGTGCCGCTCTCGACAATGACCATCTTGGCAAAATCGGTATAGGCATTCTCGACAATCGAGCCGACCGGCGTCTTCGTGTCCCAGATATAATTCAAGGCAGCGATGGGAATATCTCCGAACAACGCCTGCCCGGCCTTGAACTTAAGCTTCTTGCCAAAGCTGACTTTGTCGGGATCGTATGCAAAGGTGATATAGAGCCGGGCCGGAAAGTCGTCGCCCTCCTTGAGGGTCACGTCGCTGCCCTTCAGCACATTGTCGACTTTCCAGCGCCACCGGACGATCGGATATTCTTTCGGGTCAATCACCACCGGCTTGGTCAGGCCGGAAGCTGAGGCCTCGCTTATCGCCTTCACGATCATCACACCTCCATCCTTCACCACTTCATAGGAGGTATGTTTCGGTATCTTCTTAAAAGTGAGCGGCTTCCACCCATCGGGCATCGCCTGCCCGACCTGACTGGCTGAGAATTTGCCGACTTCAAGCACTGCCCCGCTCTCTGCCCAGAGGCATACCGGAGCGATCAACAGCCACGTCGCGAGTAGTCCGCCCGTCGCAACCAGCATCCTACAGGTTCCTTCTTTGAGGGCAGGCGTAGTTCGCCTTCGATTGTGCGCATCGAACGATATACATGCTCCATCCAAGCTTGCTCGTTCTCTTTTCAGGGATGGGGGCTGAATGATCTTCCACTGCGCGCGTCCAACGAGGGCCTTCGGAGGCCGCGCGTTGCGCGAGCACAGAAGATCATCAGCCTCCATCCCCTCCTCTGTTCTGTGAGTAAGAAAGGCGGCCACGTCTGCCCTTACCCCTATCGCAATTCGCACAAATTTCCATGCCATTTTTCTATCCACTTCCGCGGTGAGGGAGGGTAAATAGTCATTCCAATGTGCAGCGGCTACCCGCTGGCTGGGCTATGATTCGCGGACCAGCCGGTGGAGGACCATCCGCGGGGCTGTTGAGGCGACGCGTAGCGTCGGCTCAATGTTCGTATTACCGGCCAAGGGTCGTGCAGCGATCCAAAGGTTCGTGTTGGCCCCAGAGTTATGCTGCAACTTCAACGTATTCGACATGGCTTAATGGCTGAGGAGGTGGAGTCCCGTCTTCGCGAAGACCATCGAGATGGAATTCGATTGCTTTGCGTATATGCGCCTCTACCTCTTCTATTGTTGCGCCGGTAGCAACGCAACCCGGTAGATCTGGAACATACGCTGAATAATTATCTGTGGCTTTTTCAATAACGATCGCGTACCGCATATGAACCTCATTTCTTCAGAACGGATTGCTTTGGGTAAGAATACCAGTTCGCTCTTCCGCGTACACAAACTCAAGCCGCCATATTTCTTTGCGGCATCACGGCTCCGCGGATCAGCGGCATCTGCGGGACACACGACATTTGTGCAGCGGCTGTCCGCTGCAGCCGCTGATTGGGCCGCGCTTCGCGGACCAGCTAGCGGACGACCATCCACGGAGCCGTTGAGTCGACGCAAAACGTCGTCTCAACGATCGAGCTAACCGGCGCATTGCGTCCGGTTGAGCGAAGTGTTAGGCGTCACCAAGCCTTGCCGTAGTAGCGCTTGAGCCAACTGCACAGGCCTGGCAGGCCTGGGAAGAGTGTTCGTTCGGATATGTTGCTCTGATCGAGCATGTCTCTAATTTCCGGCTTTGCCGAGGCGAGGATCTTGACCCTGTGGACCAGACCAGGATACTTGGGCGCGTACTTCTGCAAGAATCCCAAATGGGAATCAACTTGACCATTCATTATGGCCAAAACGCCCGATTGGTTGGCTATTCTCGCGTCTATAGAAGGCGGCTCCCAAAGCAGCATTAGTTCATTGTCCTTGCGTCGCGTGCTCTTCTTGCTATCGAACATCTCCAGGTCTTGAAACCTCTCCTCGAGCGCCTTGGTGTCGTAAATCCAGGCCTTGCCCTTGAGGGTTCGCGTACGAGGGTCGTTGCGCATGTTGATTTCGCGTAGCTTTCCGACGTGCAGGCACCAAATCATTCCGTCCTTGGCCTTGTGTTGCTCGTCTCCGCACGCAAAGTGTGCTGCAACGAGAGGCGAGTTCGTCCAGTCTAGGCAACGAGTTGGAAGACCATTGTGTTGGGCTATTGCAAGCACGTACCACTGAGACTTCTCATCCAGTGCGCCAGAGTTTGCGTACTTCCTGAACGTCCGAATTGATGACTGTTCAAGAAGTTGAATGTTTGCGGCGGTCACACCAGGCAACCGCTGAAGACTTGTTTCAAGTCCCCAAGTGGCCACGTCGGTACCACGAAAGGCAAACGGAGAGCGAAAGTGATTGCCTTCGTCAGGGCGATGCTGAACTATTGACCTGGAATGCAGGCCGTCAAGAAGCTCTGCCCAGGAGGTAACCGTGACGTCTTGGTCTGGATGCTTCATGAATGATATCTCCTGACACTCTGGGGTAGCAGTTTGTGACGCCTAACGGCTCCGCGGATCAGCGGCACCCGCAGAACAAACGAAGTTTGTTCAGTCGCTGGTTGGGCCATACTTCGTGGATCAGCCTAGCGGATGACCATCCGCGAAGCCGTTGAATCGACGCGAAGCATCGGCTCAACGTCCGCGCTAAGCGGCGGTGCGCTTGCGCGCCGTCCGACTTGAGCGTGTCGTTATGCGTTTTTGCGCCTCAACCAGACGACCAGATACAAATTTGTGAAGGACGCTCGCCATGAGTGTCTGGTACGGAACGCCCTCCTCAGCAGCTCGGGCCTGCAGCCCTTCGAGGTCAAGCGACGAGATTCGAATGTTGACCCGCTTGTTCTTGAGCAAGGTAGCCGCGGCCGATCCCCTGATGCGCGCGATCTCGCCTTTCTGGTTCCGAACGGATCTCCACTCACCTCATTCGAACGAAGCCAGAATCTCCTGTTCCAACAATTTTTCGCCGTTCATCTCACTTGCCTCCCGATAAGAAGTCACGCATCTCCTCGCAGTTCGGCAAGATGTTTTCAGATCGCGGGAAGAACTTCTTCAAACCAAACACCACGTTCCGCTTTGAGCGCAAGATACTACTCGGAGTTCCGTCTGATGGGCCTCACGCCCGGGAGTATATATCTGCGCGCCTTATCTGCTCAAGAGGGCTACCGGCTCCGCGGATCAACAGCAGGCACCAAAATAGAGACTCCCACACAGCGAAATGACATTCCACCGCGCCCATCCGCTCCGGTAGGATATTAGGCCAAGATGTGGCATTACAAGACCCTCGTATCTTGACTCTGTCCACCAAAGAATCTGTAGTCACGACGTGGAGTTGGCTGAGCCGCAAGACACCGGCAAGACTTTAGGCGAATGCGCCTGTGGGTCAGATAGGTGCTGCGGCTCTCTCGTTCACTCAGACCGAACGGTACCTTGGGCCGTGCCGCCAATTAAGGTGGCCAGAGCCTGCATACGAGGAAGGTGAACACGATGAACGAAGCCACGTGCGTCGTAGGGATTGATGTCGCCAAACGCACACTCGACATCGCCCTACTGGTCAATGGCAAGACCAAATCCAACGTGTTTGACAACATCCCCGCAGGCCATGCCTTGCTACGGCAATGGTTGGCCGAGCGTGGCACACCGCAGGAGCATACCCACATTTGCATGGAAGCCACGGGCCAGTACAGCGAAGCGGTGGCCATGGCCTTGGTTGAGGCGGGTTGGCGTGTCAGTGTCGTGAACCCGGCGCGTATCAACGGCTTTGCCCAAGGGGAGTGAGCGCGCAACAAAACAGATCGGGCCGATGCCGCATTGCTGGCCCGCTTCTGTGCGGCCATGCGCCCCAGCCTGTGGACACCACCCTCACCAGCGTGACGCGAATTGCGCGCCTGGGTGGATCGGTTGCAAGCGCTCAACGATATGCACCAACAAGAGAGCAACCGGCTGGAAGCGCATCAGGCCAGTGGGCAACTGCTGCTGGTCAAGGCCGTACAACCGCATCTGGATTGGCTGGGGCAACAGATTGATGATCTTGCACGCCACATCAACGCCCACATTGATCGCCACCCCGATTTGAAGGGTGATGCCGAGCTGCTCCACAGCATTCCCGGCATTGGAAAGACCACGGTGGCCAAGGTGCTGGCCTCTGCGGGCGATGTGCGGCGCTTTGCGAATGCCAAGGCCCTGGCGGCGTTCATTGGGGTGACACCACGACTGCGTGTGTCCGGCAGCTCCGTCAAAGGCCGTACGATGATGAGCCGGACCGGGCATGCCGATTTACGCCGTGCGTTGTACATGCCGGGCCTGGTCGCCAGGCGACACAACCCGGTGCTGAAAGTCTTCGGGGATCGGCTGCGTGTAACGGGGTGGGCTCCAAAGGCCGTGGTGGGCGCGGTCATGCGTAAGCTGGCGCATCGTATTTATGGGGTGATCAAGTCGGGTCAGCCAGTTGATGCCAATTTCACCAGGGCTCGACTTGATTTTCTAGACGGTATCTGACCCCAATACTTCAATACTTGTAAGCCGTTGTTAGGCGCCGCTAGTACACCTCTTCCCACGTCGCACCAGAGGATGCGTAAATCCGACCGAGCCGATCGGGTAGCTCCCCAAACTTGCTCAGCCAGGCTACGCTTACACCAAGGTCCGCGAGCGACCGCGCGATCGCCTGATCAACAGCTCCATTGTCTGCATGGCACAAAACGGCAAAGTGACGCAGGCTCTTTTTGCACGCTGCACTGTGCGTAAGGCCTTCTGCCTCATAGCTGCGCACGCGTTCGGAACGTGAATAGTGGAGAAGGCGACGTAAATTCTCGTCGGCCATTGACAAACCGATGAAGCAGCAGCGATATTCGCGAAGGAAGTGAAGCAAGGTATAGGAAAACATGCCAAATGGCTTACCGAAGAAATCGTAATATTCTCCCTCAGTAAACACTATGGTGTGTGTCTCCTGATCAGGCAAACCGATCTTCTGCCGGTCGAACTGGAGGAGGCCGTGTATATGATACGTGTTAATCCGCGACGAACTCGCGGTGGCCGCTGCTCGCTCAATCGTCCGGAGAAGGCGTACGCTGTACCGGCATTTGGTATATTCGCGGAGAACCGCATCCAGATTGAAGGTGACAATAGCGTGAATTAGGGGGTTCGGGACAAAACCGGTATTCACGCTTCGAGCCGCACAAAGGGCAGCCACCGCGCGAAGGGTGGGATTCTTCCGCTTCACGAAATCAACAAGTTTACCCTCCGTGACCGCTTTCTGCTTCCGAAAGAAGGGAAAATCTCGGTAGAGTTCCTCTCGAACAAGTTCGAGAAATTCGGAGTCGGAGTACCCGATCGATTTTACGATTCCCGCGATAGCGGGATAGGAGTAGCCTATCTTCTCTAGCTCCCCTATCAAATCATTACCGCCGGTACCGATACAACGGTTACCCAACCTCCGGAGAAGTTGTGCCCAAGTCGGTAAGCCGCTCGCGAGGGACACGCCTGCACCGAGCACGGCTCCAGTGGAATTGATTGTTATGCCACGACTCACTTCGTCTCACGTCTCATGGCCTCGAGCACGTCGTCGATTGGCTTCATCCAGAGCGGATGATTGCTATTCATCATTTCCGCCAACTTGACGAACAAGTCATGGACGGCCCTAATTGCCGCACGAACATCCGGCAGCGTCAGTGCCCACGTGTCAAACGGTGGCTTCGGGTGGGTCCAGTGATCGCGTAATTCGCGCGCAGCTTGAAATTGTTGCCAGAGGGAGCCGTTACGCTCGAACTCTTTGCCCGAGAGGAAGTATATAAGAAAGAGAAACCTCACTTCCGTTTTGTAGAAGTTGGTCTTTCGAACGATGTTGCCCCGCTCATCTATGGACGTCTCCATCTCTTCGAGCACATCGAGTTCGATTTGCCCAAGGGCACTTCGATGAGTGTGTGCGTATGCGAACGCAACCTGATTGAGCTGAGCCTCGAAAAAGCTAAAAGCTGCCAACAGCGACGATCGCATGAAGCGATCACAGGCGCAAGTGTCTGCACGCATTTTCGAACTTTCCGCGGCCTCATAATGATGTATCGCGTCGTAATACAATGCAGCGGGTAGTGTAAAGTTGTCGCTTGGTAGCGACTGCGTGACGGCCGGTCCGGGCGAAGTTTGTGGTTTGCGCTTTACGACCATGTTAAGAGGACCCTGCAGATCAGTGGCATAACAATGATCAGGCGGATCCGCATATGAACCGGATCTGACAATTTCTGTCCGTATCACACGCCATCGGTTCTCCTGAAACATACGCGACACACTTTGCCATTTCAACCAGTTGCAGTGCTTGTGGTCGTTATCACGACATCGTATGCGGATCCGCATAACACCACCACCTCATCACCTTCATCAGGGCAGACGTGGTTCGCCTTCGACTGCGCGCATCGAATGATATACATGCTCCCTCCAAGCTTGCTCGTTCTCTTTTCAGGGATGGGGGCTGAATGATCTTCCACTGCGCGCGTCCAACGAGGGCCTTCTCAGGCCGCGCGTTGCGCGAGCACAGAAGATCATCAGGCTCCATCCCCTCCTCTGTTCTGCGAGCAAGGAAGGCGACCACGTTTGCCCTCACCCCCTCCTCATCCATGCAAACAACTTCATCAACAGATTCTTCGTCCGTGGTGTGAAATGTGCCTTGCGCCACAGGTTCACCACCTTCTTATTCACCTCGGCCTGCGTCGGATAGGGATGGATGGTGGCGGCGATGGTCTTTGCTCCGGCGCCGGCTTTCATCGCCACGGAAAACTCGCCGATCATGTCGCCGGCATGGGCCGCCACAATCGTTGCTCCTACAATCTTGTCTGTGCCCTTCTGAATATGAATCCTCGCAAAGCCCTCGTCTTCCCCGTCAAGGATCGCGCGATCGACCTCATCGAGTTTATAGGTGTAGGTTTCAACCTCGATACCCTTCTCCTTTGCATCCTTCTCATACATCCCGACATGCGCTACTTCCGGCTCTGTAAAGGTGCACCAGGGCATGATGAGGGATTCGACCGTGGCATAGCCTATGCCGAATGGATGGGGAAACAGAGCGTTCTGAATGACGATCTGTGCCATAGCGTCGGCGGCATGGGTAAATTTGTAGCGCGAGCAGATGTCGCCCGCCGCAAAAATCTTGGGATTCGTCGTCTGCAGCCGCGCATTCACCTTGATTCCGTTCTTGTCGTACTCGATACCGGCCGCTTCCAACCCAATTCCCTCGACATTCGGGGTGCGACCGACCCCGACAAGAATCTCGTCGACCGTCACATCGTACTGCTGGCCATGTGAATCGACCATAAGCCGCTTGCCGGTCTCCGTCTTCTGTACCTTCAAACCCTTCCCGCAACAGAGCAGCTTCACCCCGTCGCGCAACATCTGCTGTTCGACAATGTCTGCTGCATCGCGGTCTTCGTTCGGTAGGATGCCGTGAGCTGTTTCAATGAGGGAGACCTGGCTCCCGAAGCGGGCAAACGACTGGGCCAACTCGCACCCGATGGGGCCAGCGCCGATCACCCCGATACGGGGAGGCAGTTCCGTCAGCGAGAATACCGTTTCATTAGTGAGATAGCCCGCTTCTTTCAACCCCGGTGTGGAAGGCAGCGACGCCCGTGCTCCGGTGCAGACAGCCGCCTTCGCAAAAGTGAGGGAACGATTACCAGCCGGTCCTTCGACCTGAATGGTATCGGCGCCGGTAAAGTGTCCGCTGCCGATGTAGACGGCCACGCCTAACTTCGTATAGCGATGAGCTGAATCGTTGTGGCTGATCTGCGCGCGCAGCTTTCTCATACGCGCCATGACAGCGCCAAAGTCGTATTTCACTCCGGGAGGAATATGCAGGCCAAACTCCTCGGCATTCCGCAAATCAGCCCAGGCCCTTGCCGCGCGAATGATGCCTTTCGAAGGCACACAGCCAACATTCAAGCAGTCGCCACCCATCAGATGTTTTTCGATCAAGGCCACTTTGGCCCCTAGACTCGCGGCGATGACGGCGGTGATTAGTCCCGCAGTCCCAGCGCCAATGACCACAATGTTATAATGCCCAGCCGGTTCTGGATTGACCCAGTTCGAGGGATGCACGTTGCCGACGAGCGTGCGGTTATGCTCGTCGTTCGGCAGCACGAGATTCTCTTCATGCCGATTCATCACGACGATCTTCCCTGGTGACTGTGAGACCATCGCGTCACGTTCACTTTTCTTCGACATGTCACGTTTCACGCCTCACGGTTCGACAAGCTCACCGTCCCGAGCCTAGCCGAGGGACCTTTCGCCAGACTTACGGTCATGCCGGTTTCCCAGACCACTTCTTGTACAGGCTTGGCACAAGTGTCAAAAGGCCTAGTAACACAAATGCCCCCATCACTCCGGGGGACGCAATGTCTTTCAACGAATTGATCGTGCCGAGTTGCCGGCCCGCGTAGGCATAGACGAAGGAGCCCGGGATAATCCCGAGTGCCGTCGCCACGACGTAGGTGCCGACATTCATGCGAGTCAGGCCGGATACCAGGTTTACCACAAAGAACGGAAAGAGCGGAATCAGCCGAAGAGTCATGAGATAACTGAAGGCATTGTTCGTAAAGCCCTGCTGAACCGGGCCCAGCCACTTTCCGAACTTCCGTTCGACCCAATCGCGCAACAGGTAGCGGGAGGCGAGAAACGCGAGCGTCGCGCCTGTCGTTGCTCCCAGGTTTACGAACAGCGTACCCCACACAAACCCGAAGAGGAATCCGCCGGCCAGTGTGAGAATCACGGCGCCGGGAAGTGAGAGCCCCGTCACGGTCACATAGGTCAAGACGAACAACGCGGCAGCGACGGCAGCATGTGTTTCAGTAAACGAGAGTAGATCGTCGCGATTGTCTTTGAGGGCCTGCAAGGAAAGAAACCGGCCCAGATCGAAGTAGAAAAATGCGGCCACTGCCACTCCAATCGCGCAGACCACCGCGATCTTCCCGGCATTCAACCCGCTCTTCGTTTCAGTAGATAGCGTTTCCTGTGTCATGATGGTGTAGCTCGCGTATCATGGGGACTCCTTTTCTGGCTGTCAATGTGGGCCACTGTTCTTCAGTCAGCCAAAGTCCCATGGTCTTACAGAGACCACACCCTCACACAGACAAATTCGTGCTTCTTATAGGTCTACGACGTGAGGCGATGATTTGGATGTACAGAACGCAAAGAGGCAGCAGAGGCAACTATTGTGGCCTGCGGTCGTGGAGATCGCGATCCATATCAGGCCGGCCGAACGTCCGTTCAACTGGATCGATTGCCCCATCCTGGTTGCGGTCGAGCTCTTGAAAATGGTCGTGGGTCAACTCGAAAATATTGGGATCCGGAACGCCTCCACCAAGATGATTCCGGCGAGGATCGTAGCGCTGAGGACTTTCCAGCATGCCGTAATACATGAGGTCGGTTCTTGGCTGCACAACCGCTTTCGGCCTGCTCTTTTTATGAACGTTCACACGTCGAGGGTGCTTTGACCTCTTCGGCTTCACCGCTGTCCGTACTGGCTTGGCCTCTTTCTGTATCGCCCCCGATTGACGCTCCGTCCCAATCGGCCTGAAGCTCTTCTTGACACGTGGGGTCGGTGGGTATTCCTCTTGTGCGGCAGACTTGACAGAAGCAGCGACCAGTGCTGGATCCTTCACATGTGTTGTCCCCGCGATCGTCTGCCCGACCATAGCCGCGAGCATGACTAGGGAGCAGACCACCACGAATACAACACACTCCAAGATACGCCGACCCATATCTCTCCCAATTTGTGCGTTCACGCAAGTGTAGCAGGTCTGGCTATAGTTAGGTATTAGAATGAGTTACGCGATGTCTCATACCCAATATTTTCCGCCGAATACTTGTAAGACAAGACCTTCTTGCCCTACTCTGTAGGGGGAGGCCGACCTATGGATGAATCGAGTCGCTTAACGAAGACAAAAGAGCAGTGGGCAAAGGCCAGGCGAGGCGGTGAAGAACGGGAAGTGTTTTACGAAGGAGATGATCGCCTACCGCCGGGGCAACATCTCGTCGAAACCTGGCCTGTGCTAGATCTGGGTTTCAAACCTGACGTCCCCTTGACCGAATGGAGCCTGACCGTCGGCGGGTCCGTGACCACCCCCGTCACCTGGACGTGGGAGCAATTCTTAGCACAGCCCCAATTCAAGGATCTGTCGGATTTCCACTGTGTGACGAGCTGGAGCCGTTTCGACAACGAATGGGAAGGGGTCAGCTTCAAACATATCCTATCCGTGGTGAAGCCGTTACCCTCGGCGAAATTCGTCCTCTTCAAATCGTTCGACGATTACACCACCAATTTGCCGCTTGAAGCCTGCGATGATCGGGACGTGCTCTTGACCTATAAATGGAACGGCAGGCCCCTCACGAAGGAACACGGAGGCCCGGTCCGCGTGATTGTCCCAAAGCGCTATGCCTGGAAAGGTGCCAAGTGGGTGAAGGAGATTACCTTTTCGGAGAAGGATGAAAAGGGGTTCTGGGAAGTGCGGGGCTACTCGAATCACGCATTCCCCTGGGAGAACGATCGATATGGATGAGCCAATCCAGCAACCCGTACCTATCCACTTCTTACAATGACGACAACCTCGCCTCAAAGATTCATGCGCCCATTCGGCTGACCTCTATCACTACTCCAGAGCAGGTCCCTTTCTTTTCTTTCCAATGGACGATACCCCGCACACCATACGCAAGGTAGAATTCTGGCCCATCGACATCCCCATGATGGACCCCTTCGTCGTTGCGACCGGCGCACGAACGATTGCAGAGAACGTGTTCCTTCGAGTCACCTTATCGAACGGCGCACAGGGCTATGGTGAGGCGGCGCCATTTCCAGAAGTTGGAGGAGAAACTCGCGAGAGCTGCCTGATCGCACTCCAACTGCTCGGCAAGACCATCCTGGGTCGTTCAGCCGCAAGTTATACGAACATTGGGCACGTGCTATCTGAGCAGGCGCCCAATTATCCAGCCGCACGGTGCGGACTCGAAACCGCCGTCATCGACGCCTACTGCCGCGCATCGAACATTCCGATGTGGCAGCTATGGGGAAGCGCAGACGTGCGAGCGCGGGAGACGGACATCACAATTCCCATCGCCAACCTCGACAAAACTGTCGCCCTAGCACGCGGATGGTACACAAAAGGATTTTGCCTGTTCAAAATGAAGGTCGGCAACGATGTCGAGAACGACATCCGGCGTTTGGAAGCCGTACACCGGGCACTTCCCGGCATTGCGTTCATCGGCGATGGCAATCAGGGATTCTCGCGCCAGGACTGTCTGAAATTTGCACAGGGGGTGAAGCGATTTGGCGGGACGATGGCGCTACTTGAGCAACCGGTGGTGCGGGACGACCTTGACAGCATGGCGGCGATCCGCCGAGAGACGGGCATTCCTGTTGCGGCCGATGAATCGGTCCGCTCGCTCGCAGACGCGCACGAAGTCGTCGCTCGCGGCGCGGCTGACTACATCAAC
>JBBRBI010000139.1:0-11367 GCA_038206015.1 Bryobacterales bacterium
TGACCAAATCGCTCAAGCCTGACTCCATGAAAGCGTCGGCCAGCCTGCCCGCGATCCCGTGAAATGGCTGCCCAGCATGGCGCGAAACGCGTGCCCACGATCGCGCGAAATCAGCGCCCATTCTCCGCGAAATCCGCAGACCAACACGGTACAGATCGAGAATAGTGCACGATCGACCTCACGCGAAGGCAAACCAAGGCGGGCCCGGTCAGGGGCATCGCTAACCGAAAGTGCGACCGACCTGCCCTTGAGTGCAGTCATGATAGCTCCCCCAGCGTAGCCAGACGTGTTAAGGGCGACAGCGCCTTGAGAGCCTTGACCAATAGACTTTCCTCGATCTTACCCAGAGGTGGATCGGGATAGACGATGATCTCAGGCAGCCTCTCCGCATCTACCACGTCGAATAGCTCTGGTGGGCGGGGTAGCAACAGCGCCTTGGCGGGATCGCCGATCAAACGTGCGGCTTGCCTCTCGAACAGGTCGCAGCGCAACCCCTCTGACAAGACTTCAACCAATAGTGGCTCGATCCACTCTGTATTTCCGGGCGTTGGAGAGATCCGGACCTTAGGGAGATTGGCGCCGTAAGGATAGGTGCGACTGGTTCGCCTTTGACCAACATCGGCGAGCACGATCGGGCGCCGCTTTCGCTTTGCTGTGGTGAGCTCGAATACACACCAAGGTCTCGAGTCGTAAGCGTCAGATACGATTGCCAGAAGCGTGCCTGTACCGATCTCCTCCTCGAAGCGGTTGCTAAAATCCTCTCCGGGGTTCAGCTCCTTCGCGTCGTAAAAGGTATGTAGCGAGACGTCCTGACTTTTGTCGTTCACAAAAGCGACGACCGCGGAGGCGGTAGCATCGCCATCCGCTTTCGCATGGCTGACGAAGACCCTCTCCTTCCCGTCGCCACCTCCCAAGAGAGCCAGCTGGCGCCGAATCTGGTAGATCGTGTGTAGGAGCAGCCGACTATCTCTGGCCGGGGCTGACATCCCCGAGCGTGCCCAAGCCTCTCGGTGCGCGTACTGAACCTTTGCGGCAGCGTCAGACGGTAGCGCCGGATCGCCAGAAGGGCTGCCGAACGGAATGATGAAGTCGACATGGCGGCGCGCAGCGATCGCCTCCCTTGTCCGATGGATATAACCGTCCCACCCGCCGACGTTCTCCTGCATAACGTCATCGTGGAGTAGTACAATCGCGTTATGTTCTGCACGGTTGAGATCGATATCGGCAGGAAAAGGCGATGAACTATCCCACGGTGTACTGGCAAATCGGACTGGCACTCGGTATGCAACGCCGTCCCGCTCCATACCTATTCCGTCGAAATGCTTTGACACGAGCTCGGCAATCCGCGCGCTTTCATCTGATCCGTCAGCCCATACGACGTGGATACGAAGCAGGTCGAGTATGCGGTGGGTAGCATGCGAGCCCAAGTCCCCACTCATAGGTTGAATTCCATTCGAGCCCGGGAATTATCAATCAACCTTTTGGATGCGGCATTCGCACTCTCTATGGCATCAGGAAGTGCCGTCAGATTGGCCACGATGTCGCTCCACGAAATCCAAACGGCATATCCGCTATCGATATTGTCCTGAAGGCGCGATGGCTTCTCTGTGCAGTTGTGGGGTAGCAGCGGCAGTGTCGGAAGCCAAATGCCGACCAATCCCATCTGTTGAGTCAATGACGCCTGAATCTCCCAATCAACGTACTTGCGTCGCCACGTATTCGCGCCGCAGAGCACGATGGTGCAGGAGCTGCCATGAAGGTGGTTTTCACGGATGCGCCGCATGATGTAGTCGTAGTTGGTGCTGTCGATGCGCCTCTCTAGCGAATTGTCAGTGAGCAGTTGCAAACGATCGTGCATCGTCCCGGAAAGGCTGTCGTAGTAGGGTTGGTCACCACGGTGGTGATAGCTGACGAAGACATCTCGTCGCACAGGCCGTACTTGATTGAAGAGGCTTCCGATCATTTCTTCACCGCTCCAACTCATCACCCAGATCAGAAGTTGCATGGATGGTCGCCTGTTTCCAATGGTGTAGCTTATGTCCTCGTCAGCCATGTTGAAAGCGTGACTGCAGTATTCTCCCGCCCGTCTTTGACCATCCAGACCTTACCTGCTTCGCCTTCCAAATCACCCCAGACCACGCGATCATAAAGACCAAGGTACTCCCAACTGGTCCAAGCGGTCTCATCCTTTGAGTCAACAGCAGGAAAAACAGCGACCCTACCCAGCCCCTTGTGCTCGTCTGCAATTCCTAACTCCCAGGGGACCCACCGACTGTCCTTACTGTTGTTGGATGCTAGTAACATGAACTTACGAGACTGGTGAATCCGGTTCTTCAGGCCCGCCGCAGTTTCCTTGTTCGTGTATGGTGGAAGCGTCGGATCCTTCTTATCAACATACACCGTCGCCCCGTGACCTTCCAGCACCCGGATGGCACCAACCAGCCACTCCCCATCCTGACTCGAATGTGACAAGAACGTTGCTCCCGCAGGGCTTCTGTCTTCAGCCCTTTTCCGCACGCTAACTTGCTCGCTAAGCGGAATTTCGCGAGCAAAGCGTTCCAAAAGAGCTTTTGTAGGGTATTCGAGCAACTCGCTCACCTCCTTTGTTCATCACGCATGCGAAAGATAGTGAATAGCTGAGGCAATGTTTCGTGGCCAGTGGCTTGGCCTCATATAGACAGGTCTAAAGTTGAGCGACTCCGGCGGCCGGGTAGACGGTGTCTGCCCAAACCAGCCGTTTGCTCTACAAAAGTGGCGTCCAGAAACCAGCAGTCCCTAAAGCTACAAAATAGGAGCGAAGGGCTCCTCAGCATGAAATTTCTGGCGCTTAGAGCATCAACGCAAGCTGCCGTATCTCGGAAGATATGGCTATACTTCGAGACTTAAATTGCGCAATTTGCATGGCTGAAAAGGTCGAACCGATCCGCGCGCATTTGACTAGCGTATATGGACTTCATTGTCGCAACAAATTCCGTCTGCCCTCCGTAGCTGGGATGGCGAGCTTTGTATAACCGATCTGGCCCAAAAGTGCCGGCGAGCGCGGTAAAGGCATCATTGCCTAACGCAACAATCCGGCGGGGTTGTAGGATCTGAATTATGGCCATCAGAATATCGACTCCCGCGCGCCTCTCAAGCGCGTTATGGGCACGGTTGGTGAAGGGATCACCTGGGTCATGAGGATGGAGGGGAAAAACATTCCACATGAAGATGGGCACGTCCAGACGCGAAAGGATTTCCCAGATCGCCGTCGCCGTGCGCTCTGCCACAGGTTCGCCTATGGTCGGGCGCTGCACTGACAGGTCCCATCGCGACAGATGGTCGGCGTAATGTACATCATCGGTGAGCGCCAGCCCGGTGCGTCGTCCTCCGCGATATCCCAGATCGCGTCCGACCCAGATGGCATCGATATCGCTCACCGCCGCGCGATCAAGCATAACGGTTAGATAATCACGCCGCATGGCTGGTGCGCCCTCCGTGTCATGGACCGGGCATCGGTCGACATAGGGGTTGAACGTGTTTTCAAAGCGCAACTCAGTCAAAGCGTGCAGGATGGCCCCGGTGCCCATGATCGTTTTTCACCTGTTCTATCTGATCACGGCGCTTTGAAGCGCAGCGTCCTCTCGTTGCGATCGCCAATTACAATACCGCCGTTGTGTTGGCGAATTTGTCGAAAAACACTGTACCCTTGCAAAATGGCATCTTCCCAGAGTTTTAGCGGGCATTGTTCGACCTCGTACCCCTGAACAAAGTTGCGCACAAATTTTAGCAGATCGAAAGAGACGGACTTCTGCCCCTCGAAGAAATTCAGGGACTTGGCTTGAGCGAAGATATAGGCCGAAACTCCTTCGTCTACGACAATCGCCCGACCGCTATCTTGGGCCTCATCCACCTTGGGGTTGCTCTTGCGTTTGTGTTTGATCAGGGCGCGAAAAGTCGGGGACCAGTGAAGGATCGCAGCATTGGCAAAATGAAACACATCATGGAAACGGTATCCGTCCGAATCTGCGATGTTGTCTGTCAGCGGGTCACCGATGTACACCCCTTTCCAGCGCAGGTAGCTGCGGCCATTTGGGCGCTGGGTGACCTCTATTTGGAATTCCCGGGGAAGCTGTTCGTCTACAGAAAATTTCTTGTCAAAATCGGGCAGGTGCTTGGGGTCAGTTTTCAGGAAACGGCCTCGCACCTTGGCAATGTTGCCATGCAAAACCGCCGCGAACGAGACGCCAGAGGCCTGAACAGCCTCCAGATAGGCACGTGTGAATTCTAGCAACACAGGTCGAGCCTTCTGGCGGTCGGTATCGACGGTCAGAAGGCGCGCAGCGTGGCCTCCGAGCCGCAAGAGGACATCGTCCAGCGACGCGATCTGATCCGCGCTGATTACATGGGACAGCGGATGGAGTGGCTCCGCGTTTGCAGCAATGCTTTTCGTGTACCCTGAACTCTGCAAGACTTCATCAAACAAATCAGTCAACGGGATGTTCACCCGACGGCACAAAGCGGTTAGGTACCAAAGCGTATCGCCCAGTTCTTCCTCGACATCGCGCAGGTAGCCTACAAATGCACTGCCTTCACGTTGCAGCTTTTTCGAAGTGCTCATAACACTGCCCACCTCGCCGAAAAGGCCAAGCAAGACCGGTGTCAAATCTTCAGCGCGAAATCGGTCAGTTTCCGCAACTTCTTCTTGATAATCGGACACAAGAATGCTTGAGGAAGTTAATGAAGGCTTCATCGTTTAACCTTCAAATTGTTCAACATGTCATGCGGTTTGCATTGATAGCCGATCATCCTATGTTGACCTTTCGTGCTAGTCGATGATTTTATCCATGCGCTTTGAGTAGCGCGCACCGCTCTCCATGAACTGATATGGATCACCGATCACAGTGTTGGTGCGCCCCCTGTATTTGGCATGAATCCAATCCAGCAGAGGCTGAGCTCCTACAAGCGGGAATTTTCTGTGTCCGATCTGATTTCGATAACCGAGTTGGCCAAGAATGTGATGTGGAATTAGAGGAGCCGCGTCACCAAAATAGTAAAAACTGCGCGAAATTAATACCCTGTTTGTCTGGGTATCATTTTTGATATTGGATGGTTCTGGGCTGCCGTCAATCTGGCTGTGATGTGAGTCTTCCTGGATCCATGCCATAGCTCCAACCGACCGATGGTAGATATTGTCACCCATGATCGTCTTCCGAGTGCCGTTGCGGGCTGGACGTTTGGAATGAAACATTGGATCGTCCCAGTACGCATCGAATGTCAGTGTGTCGGTCACCTGCATCGCATAAATGCAGCGGCCGACCGCTTTCAACTTAGCGCCACCCATACCAATCACCCAGTCGCCGACCTGGGCAGTTTTTCGGATCATTGGTTTGCAGGTTGCAAGCGTACACACGCCGTGAAATGGATTAGGGGCGAAGCCAAAATCGCGCGCGACTACATACATGTACACGTTGGACATGAGCCGTTCAGCACCTAGAGGTCGGTGCAGCATGAACCGGTTCGCGCGCTGTGCTGCTGCCCGGGTCCTCAAACGAAGGGGTACCTTTACCCTCGATTGCATCGATGAGGCTGTCAGAGTTCCAGCTTTTCAATTCACTGCCGTACTTTTCGAACGCCGGCGGGATGTCAGCCTTCGTGCCACCGTAAGTATAGACACCTACGATGCGCTTCCCCAACTCATGTGCCTTCTTGATTTCCCAATCCACCCATGGCCTTTTGTGCGTTTCCTTGCCTATCAGCACGATCACAGTTCCAGCCCAGGACATCTTCATGCGCAGCATCCGCTTGAGCGTTCTTTCCGGAATTTGTTTAGCGTCGAGGCGAGCCTGGTTCGACGGCTTCGCGCGGATCGAACTGTTGCGAATGTCGTAACCCTTCTTGCCAAGCAATTTGGTCAATTTGGTCACATGCTCGTCATCCGCATGATGATGGCTGATGAATACGTGCCGACGCTTCGACATCTTAGGCGCTCCTGCACTGTCACCTTACCGCCCTAGATATAGTATCTTGACCGGCTGGACAAACAGAATTTAGAGATTTTGTTGTCCCAACATGATTGTTTCGTCCGGGACGGCACTTGGGTGCTCGGACGCAACGTGCTAGCCTCCTGCAGCCTGATGAACAAATGTGAAAAAAGGGAACTTTTTGCTGTGAACGACGTCTTGCTGCAGCTCGAACATGACGGATGCAAACTGTTCTTGGATGTCCCTTGGGCAAGCCCGACCCGGATTGTTGTCAGCTGTGCCCGGTCTGCCGCGCCAACTACCAAGAATGACGCTCTCCTGATATTCAACGCCCTCGACAACCTAATGGCTAAACTTTGTCGGGGTCGGCAAACCCCGCTTTGCGGTGGCAGCTATTATGGCACCGGCAATTGCATGGCGGACAGTAATCCTGACGCTGAACGTGACGTAAATATTCTAGTCATCGTCGAAGATCCATACGCCGACTATGACATCGCAACAGCTCAAACGTTTCTGGCTAAGCCGGGCGCGATGATTTTGCCGGTCTGCAAAGCCGGTGCCCGAGCCCAGCCCTCGCCAGGCTTTGTCACCAGCATTATGTTCCCCTATCCCGACGCCCAGCCAGAGATCGTGGCCCCCGAAGTGCTATACGCCGCCCAAATCGGCGATGACTTGTTACGTGTCTTTATCAGCTATCGCCATGCCGACTGCGCCGCCATCGCAGCCCAAGTGTTTCACAAACTGGCCGAAAACCGCTATTCGGTTTTTCTCGACCGTTTCAGCGGCGACCCGGGCCACGACTTCGTAGGCCTGATACTGTCTGAGCTTTTTGACAAAGGTATCCTTTTGGTACTTGAGGCCGCGGACACCCATCTCTCTCCGTGGGTCCAACATGAAACCGCGACGGCCCTTGCGCATCACCTCGGGATTTTCAAGGTGAATCTTGCTGGTTCGCCCGACATCCTGCCGGCTGACGCAAGCATAGACCTCAACATCAATGCTTTCATGCCGCCGGTAAGCCCGACCGACACTCTCAGCACCGGTCAACTCGACGCAGTCTTCAATGCCTTCCGGACGCAACATCCGCTGCTGGCAGCCGAACGCCGAAGGCACCTTGACCAGACGATCGAAACGGCGGCGCAATATGCAGTGCAGAGTCTGGGTGCTAGTGACAATGGGCGAAGGCAGGGTCTGCGCTGTCTGACGGGCCAGTACGGGCAAGAGATCGGCCTTTGCGCCAGCGCGCGGCCGCTCGGTGCCGCGCGGTTCCACCTCGCCGCCGAGGCGGCCGGCAGGGCAAGGGTGCGCGGAATATTGACCGGCCCTCTGGTCAACCAGCTTCCTGGCCAAGCCAACTTAACGGATTGGCTGGGGCAGATAAGTGGGGTCACGCCTGTCGACGAGGGGGCACTTCTTCAGATTATAGGAAGGCTGCTATAGACCATGAAGTATCAACTGGATCGCGTTGCCATCTGCTTAGAGCATGCTCCTGGGACCGGCGGCATCGCCGCCTGGCGTGCTGCGGCCGAGACCATGCGTGCTGGGCTCTTTCTCGCCCGTTTTACGTATTTCACGCCTCAACTTATGCCTCTCGCGGCCTCACTCGCCCGTGCCACGCAACGACCTGCGGTGTCCGAAGACCGTGAAAGCGACGAGCTGAAGCCGCAGCGTGGCGATCTGCTGCCAATCGCGCCGGAACTTGAGGCCAAAAGCGACGAAGCCGGTTTCCGGGCCCTCGCGCTCCACTGGTCACCGGAGGCATTCGATGAGCATGCAAAAGGGTTCGGCGCCGAAACTCGCCCCGATATCTGCGTCGCATTGACGCCGCCACGGTCTGATCTCACTCGCAATCTAATGTCGGAGGCCCGACGCGTCGTGGGGTTCCTAAGCTTGCGTGGCGAGGAAGGTTTTGTCCGGGACGACAGATTCCTGTACCTGGACGCCGAGTGGTCGCCGCGTCGGACTACTGATCCGGAAAGTGGCAGATCCGCCGAAGAAGGAAGGAATCTGCCTCCTTTCGGCCTAATGTTGCAGCGTTTCGGGCTACTGTCGTCCAGCTGATGCCTGCGCAAATTTGATGGACGTCACGCCTGCCGGGCGAACGAAAGCGGAGCTGATGAGATGACTGACAAGGGACAAGACAGAGACTCCGCCGACACCAAGCGCGACCCAAACCAAGTGGCGGCGCATCAGCTTCTGTCCGAGCTGAGGACCCGCATTGCAACTCAGCCGCTGCCCTACCAGCACGGGGTCGAGGCGCGCGCGCTCGAAAGCCTGTGGGAGGTCTTCGGGTTGGCCCGAATGGCAATGAAGGATAATCCCGGCTGCCAGGAATTCGCCCGGATCACGGCCCGGACGCTGAACCTAGAGTTGCGCCCCATGACTGCAAAGTGGCACCGGGCTCATGCAGAAGGAAGATTGAATTCGCGGGATGGCGCCAATGATTTCCGCGTTGATCTCGAAGTAGTCCGAGGTCGGTTGTGTGGCTTTGCCAGCGAACTACATGAGATGGCCTACGGCATCCGTGCGGCGGACCTTGAAACACCGCCCGCAATGCCGCCAGCGATGGTCGCTGAACTCATCGGCGACTTGCAGTTCGGCATCCCTCTTCAGAACGGACTGATCGACCCCAAACAGACTGCCGAGATTAACGAATCCGAGCGCCGAGCTATCGAGCAACGACGGGCTCTCTATGAGATCCCCAAGAACCGTGCCAATGCTGTCGGGCTTGGCTTGTCAGGAGGCGGCATCCGATCATCCACCTTTTGTCTGGGCGTTATCCAAGTGCTGGCAGACAAACGGTTGCTGCGCGACGTAGACTTTCTTTCCACGGTTTCTGGTGGCGGCTATCTAGGTTCCTTTCTTACCACTAGAATTCAGAATGGCGCTAGCGAGGCGCTGCTTGCGGCACCGCACGGACCTGACCCACAGTCCATCTTGCACCTTCGGCGTGGTGCCAAATTCCTCTCCGCCACCAATCTGAAAGGTCGCTGGTCTCTGGTCGCCGCGACATTTGCCGGGATGGTGCTTAATTGGACTGCGCCGATTTTTCTGTTCGCGCTGTTGGCCTTTTTATCGACCTTTTCTCCGGGCCTGGTCCCGTGGCGCTGGCCGGTAATAATCATGGGCGCAACGAGTGGCCTTTTGCTGATCGCCTATGCTTTCCAGATGCGCCACCCACCGATCACTGTTGGCGGGGCGCTTGGGCTTTCCGTGACGTCCACACTGGCACTTCTTGCCGTCTGGTTGTTAAGCTACCTCTACCATCAGTTCGTCACCCTTGGACAACTGATGGCAATCTCCACACCACTCCTTAGCTTGGCGGTGCTTTCGACTATATTACCGGTAGTCGTGCGTTTCGTGCCCGTCGTTAACACACCAACTGTAAGCCGCATACTAATGCGGGTTCTGCTCTTGCTTGCAGGTCTTCTTGTCCCGATCGGGGCAATTGGCGCCGCGTTCGCCCTATACTATCTTGGGGATCAGGTTGCATATGGTCAGCCGCTGCTTGCGGTGTTGACCATAGGGTGCGGCTTCGTTGCAATATTCCTGCTCGATATCAACATGACGGCACCGCACCGTATTTACCGAGATTACCTTGCCCGCACTTTCATAAGCTTGGATCCATTAGGAAACCAAACCGAGCCGGCGACACCACCAAGAATTCCGCTCAAGAATATCAATTCGAGCGGTTTCGCACCGTATCATCTGATCAACGCTGTTGTTAATCTGCCTTCGAGCAGCGACACAAAGCTGCGCGAACGAAGAAGCGATTTCTACATGTTTTCAAAGGCGTGGTCTGGTGCGCCGTCCATTGGCTATCATAAATCTGACGATTGGCAAAGCAACGAAGGGCCAGTTGATCTCGCGACTGCGATGGCTGTTTCGGGTGCAGCAGCATCCTCGCACATGGGCGCGGCTTCGGTTCCTTCCCTCAGCGCGTTGCTCACTTTGCTCAATGTCCGCTTGGGCTATTGGATTAGGCAGCCATCCCATGGAAAGGGCTCGCTGATTCCAGGCTTCCACTGCCTTATGCGTGAGATGCTAGGCATTGGCATGATGGAGAACTCGAACTGGATTAACCTCTCGGACGGTGGTCACCTTGAAAATATGGGTGTCTACGAACTCTTGCGCAGACGTTGCAAATTTATTATTTCCGTCGACGGGGAGATGGATCGCAGTAGCACCTTCCACGGCCATTTGACACTGGTGCGTCATGCTCAGATCGACTTTGGTATCAGAATAGAGCCTGATCTTATCGCACTGCGCCCAGTTGCTCTTTCGCAATTCAGTGCGTCACATTCGCTGATGAGCCGCGTTCACTATCCGCCGATGGGCGACGATCCCGGTGGGGTAGGTCTAATTCTTTACCTCAAACTATCGATGACTGGGGATGAGATTGAACTTGTGAAACGCTACCGCTCGGCAAACCCAGATTTCCCCCATCAGACGACACTGGATCAATTTTTTGACGAGGAGCAGTTCGAAGCTTACCGCCAACTTGGCGTCCATGTTGCTGAAGGGCTATTTCATCCTGCTTTGCTGAGGGCGCGCACCCAACCAGGTACCGTGGCGGAGTGGTTTGAGTCTCTTGCTGAGAGCCTCCTTCTTCCTGACTCCTGAGAATTTGCTCATACCGAGATAGCTTCCCTTTGTAACGAAGACGATGCGCAGCCACCTGATAAATAAAGCGGACATTCAACTCCTTGACGGCGAGGGCAGCTTATTTCCGCAGAGTTATCATGGCTACGAAAATTTCGCATCGTGCTGTTTGGATGGCAGCTCTTTGAATGACAGTATGCATTTTGCGGGGTCAAACATCGACAGCGTCCTGGTTACTTCATCTCAATCGAGTATCAGGCGCGAGCTGCTTCCTTGTCCAGCAACTCTCGAAGAAGCGTCATCCGATCCCCGCTGAAATCACCATCCCTGAGCGTCAGCCTCTGCATTGCGCGCACGAAGAACTGGCGGAAATCCCTGCGCTCCTCGCACCAGGCAAGCAACTTCACTCCTTGGGGCGGATGCACCAAGGCCAAGGGCAGGACCGTACGCGTGGTCTCTTGTCCCGAAAGGTCGGTGTAGCCGAAGGTCACGGGCTGGCAGGCGCGGATCGATCCATGTAGGGCAGCAAGGTCTGCCGCGGCGGCCTCAGGCAAGTCCCCGTGCCAATAGGCGGCGGGTCGCACGTCCAGCAGCTGGTAGATGCGGCCAAGAAGGGCGGCTTCAGGATCGGTTTCCGCCAGTCGAGCAAGCGCCGCCTCGGCAGCTTTTGCGGCCACGGGATCACCGCGATGGCTTGCCAGGGCGAGACCCCTGAGGGCTGCATCACGCAGTTCGGGATCCAAAGCAGACGCTGGTTGGGCTGCCACGCTGGTCGCGGCACTTTGCCCAAAACCGATTGCGGCGG
>JBBRBI010000140.1:0-11348 GCA_038206015.1 Bryobacterales bacterium
CACGGCACTGTTAAAGTTTCAAACTGTAAGAACACCAGCATGAGGAAACCGTAATGCCTACGAAGAAAGCACCATCGTTCAAGACAGTTCCCGCTGGCACCGCCGTCTCTCGGCACTATCGCAGTGCTATCGGCCACGGTACCGTTACCGGCGTCCACAAGCGCGGCACTACGGCCGCCAACACGATGTACTCAATCACAGAGCATGACCACCACCCCGGCGAACCGGCTGTCGTATTCCATTCTGGCAAAGCACTGACGCGCACAGGAAAGTAGAGAATGCAATAACCGAACAACCCTGAGAGGCATGACGGCAGCTCGGCTGCGGCCTCCGCTTTTTCCCATTCCTTGGTTGCATCACTCTCTCACCAACTCCCCAAGGTCGATTCCCGCTACTACATCAAGCAATAGATTATGTGCCAGCCATGGAGACGAGCGTAACGACCGGGTTGATGCCGGCAGGTGAGACGGTTTCTGACGTCTCCGTTCGTCTCCGTTCTCGACGATTGATACTCTCCTATTTCGACGGCTTCAGTGGCCGCATCTCGATTCGGCTGATAAGCGTGCGAGGTGGCATTGTGAGTACAGACACGACAACTTGTGCCACATCCTCCGGCTGTATTTTCCAGTCGCCGCCTGGGTGTGCGCCGAATAGTTCTGTGTCTACGCTGCCGGGAAGTATGGTGCAGACCCCAACGTTCTCCTGGCGATGGTCTAGCAGCAGGGCTTCGCTGAAGCCGTTAACACCGAACTTCGAAGCGCAATACGCCGCCGTTCCCGCAACTGCAGTTTTGCCGAGGAGGCTGCTGATGTTGATGATGAACCCGCCGCCGCGCTGCCGAAATCTTATTATCGCCTCACGACAGCAGTAGAATACGCCGCTCAAGTTGGTTTCGATACTCCGCTGCCAGTCGCCTGGCTCCATCTCCGCCACACTACCAAGAATGACCATCCCGGCATTATTGACCAGAATATCGAGGCCACCCAGTTCCTGATCGGCGAATGCAAACAAGCGATGCACGTCGTCTACCTTCGAAACATCAGCGCGAGTGCCGCAAATCTTCCCTTCACCAGAGTGAGTCAGCTCAGCAACAGCCGTATCGACCGCCGGGCCCGAGCGCCCGCAGATTGCAACTCCCACACCTTCGCTCAACAGGCGTGAGGCGATCGCCCGGCCGATGCCACGCGTGCCGCCAGTGACCACCGCAGTGCGCCCTGTTAACGTCATGGATTGAGCAGATCTTCTGCCTGCGTGGCAAGATCTCTATACGGCAACTTTCCCGGATAATACTTACTAAGGACACTATTCCCTCGCAATCGACGAGAACGAGTATTGGCGTGCTGCTCACACCGTACACATCGAAATTTCGTCAGCTGATGGGAACGGGATACGTCGAACAGAACCAGATAATACCGCCGACAACTTTTTCTAGTACTGCATTTCTTGTCCAGGTACAGTTTTTCTTTGCAGTCTTCGTCAAGATAACCATATCGCTGCTTAGGACTGATCAAAACTAGTCCGCGCCTGCTGAACAAGTTCCGGATCCGCATCCACACTCCACCTTCGTCACGCGAGTCTTCCCAATAATGCGCCCGGAAGAAAAGAAGAATCGGTCGCCCTCGCAGTTACCGATTTCAAATATTGGGTGCTATGCTTCGGGCAAGATCGCGGAAACTTGCCCGCCCGGACGGAATTCTTGTGCGCCGAGGATCGTCTCGACTGCATCCTTCTCAACTATGCAAGACCTCAAAACACCAAGGAAAGACCGAAGCCGATCTCACCTGTAACCGATGAGGCTAGAGTCCCAGTAAGTTCGCCTGTAACTTCGAATACCCATTCTCTTCTGCCCAAAGGCTCAACGGGATCGCCGCCAATTCATCTACCACCGGAACGGCATTGCCGTTCTTCGTCAAATCGATGGTCTTAATGTAGTGGCGGCAACTGTCGCAAGCCTCAATTCGAACGTGATGGAACTGGTCGGCGGTATAAATGACGAGCTTCTCGACATTTTCTTCTCCGCAGGCCGCGCACAACATACGCCGAAACTCCCATTCGTTCGAACAAAGGCTGCAAACGAGTGAACGCTTTCCTCCATCTCCCTCCTGCCGGAGCACGCCGGCCTGAGGCTTCCCGCCACAAAGAGGACAAACCGACTGCAGGCGGGCGGGTGGCGTTTGCTGCGTGTGGTCGGCGAGATATTCCGCATAGGGCTGCAAGAACATTCGAGAAAGTGCCGATTCCGCGCGGTTCGCAATCGTCTGCTGGTCTGCGTCTCTCCAGCATGCTTGCAGCAATCCTTGCCAATGCCGAGCGCCTTGCGCAATCAGTTCGGTTGCGGACCGAGCCAGCGGGGCAGGGGCAATTGTCTCAACGAGCGCAAGGAAGTGCGGAAACTTCGGCAGCAGAACAAATAGATCCAACTCATCGCGCAGCGTCCCAGGAGTGCGAGACTCCTTCGCATGGCCGCACGCCGATTCAATGTCGGAGTAAAGGGCCTTCTGGAAACTCGCGATCCGCTCGTAAAACCGCAACGCCTCGGAAGCGGATGGATGGGCCGTCGCCAGTTCCTTCGCGCGATAGATCCGTTTGTCCCACCTGGAAGTGTTCATTTCTCTGCCGACGCTTTCTGGACAATTCGGTCGTACCAGAGACGGTGAAATTCTTTGGCCCAGGCGATCGACACATCGCCTTCAATCATGGAGCTGAAGCTGCCCTCTTCGAGTGCGGTGCTCATGTAAACATGAATGAAAAAACCTCCGATCGTCAGCAGAGCGGCGCTGACGTGGACGAGTATGGCCGCGTACCGCAGAAAACGCAGGCTCCAAGGAATCGATTCCGTGAACCACAGCGCCAAACCCGACAAGAGCAACAGGATCACGCCGTAAAAGATCAGCCAAAACCACAATTTCTGCCCGTAGTTAAACTTGCCCACCGGAGGGAGACTCTCGTCCTCGTTCCGAACGTAACCGCCTATCGCTTTCCACCAAGCGCGGTCGGCGGCCGTCTTATGCATGTCGCCACTCCAATGCGCGAACATCACAAATGTCGAGGCAGTGAAAAGGAGTCCAACCCAGGGATGCCAGAATCGAGCGGTTGGTCCTCCTCCTGCCAGCGCAGCCATCCAAAAAAGATAGGGTGACCAGAACGCGAGGCCAGTCAACAACAAATACAAATATGCCGCGCCTCCAATCCAGTGGTTCACGCGTTCCACGAACGTGTACCGCCGGATCCATCCGCTGCCACGAGGGGAAGTATAGTCTCTGACCGCAAGGTCCTCAGTGCTCATACCGAGCCACCTTTCTTCGTGTCGTCTTCCTCGACACGCTTTCGCCCGAATCGGAAGTAATGCAATGCCAGCCCCACGAGGCCGCCCACCATTGCCAGGTTTCCGATCCACTTGAGCGGGCCTTTCCAAAGCTTTACGGACAAAGGTACGTGTGGATTCGCGGGCAAGCCGCCGTATGCCTCCGGTATGGTTGCATCATGAAGCACATAAATGACGTGGGTCCCATCGACCCCGGGCGGGTCATACACGCCGGCATTCTTGAATCCTGATTGCTCGCGGAGCTGCTGCGCGCGAGTTTCTGCGAGTTCCTTCATTTCTGGTTTAGTTCCGAAATGCAGGCATCCTGTAGGGCACGCCTTGATACAAGCGGGCTCCAAACCCTCGTTGACACGGTCCGAACAGAGCGTACACTTGAAGACTTTTTTGGTCTTTGGATTGAACTTCGGGATGTTGAAAGGGCAACCCGTAATGCAGTAGCCGCAGCCGATGCAGTGGTCCTCCTGGAAGTCCACGATGCCATTGGTGTACTGAACAATGGCGCCATCGGCGGGACAAGCGTCGAGGCAGCCTGGATCTGCGCAGTGCATGCACTGGTCTTTGCGCATCAACAACATCAGGCCGTGCTCGGGGTCCTCGTGTTCGTTGAACTTGATCAGATTGAAATAATTCCAGGTCGTCTCCGGCATGGTCTGGTAGCTGTTCTGAAAGACCGTGTCGGTGAAGGTCAGCCCGTTCCATTCGAGGCACGCCACCTCGCAGGCTTTGCAACCGATGCAGGTCGAAACGTCGATCAGTTTACAGACCTCGAACTCGCGCGTGACGCCCGCACCCGGAACGGTTCCGGGATGGCCCGAAATAGCTCGAATCTCTAGTGTCGACTGGCTCATGCTGTCCTTATGCTTTCTCAACTTTGACGAGGAATCCCTTGAACTCGGGGGTGTAGGCATTGGGGTCCACGACGGTTGGTGTTAGTAAATTCGCCGGGGTACGCGCGTCCTTTCCTTCGTCTTCGACAATCCCGCGATAGCCCTGGTGAATCGGAATACCGATCTGGTAAACCTTCTTGCCATCAATCATCATTGGTTTGATCCGACGTGTGACAAAGGCCTTCGCAATATACTGGGAACGGGCGCTGCTCACTTTGATCTTCTCTCCGCCCTTCAAGCCCATATCGTTCGCCAGCTCAACCGGGATTTCAATGAACGGTTCAGGGATCAGTTGTACGTTCACTGGGTTGTTCTTCGTCCAGTAGTGATACTGCTCAGTCAAACGGTAGGTCGTGCAGACCACATTGAATCCCTCCTCGGGTGTCCCGTACTTGTCCAAAGGCGTCGTCATCTTCTTGACGACCGGATTGTTTGACTGGGCGGGATGCAGAGGATTCTTGACAGGGCTCTCGATAGGTTCGTAAAACTCCGGGAACGGCCCGTCGGCAAAAGCCGCGAGCGGGCCAAACAATCGACCAATTCCCTCGGGATTCATGATGAACGGGCCCATGTGATCCCTGGGATGGGAGTCGGGCTTAAAGTCCGGGACGTCAACTCCTACCCACTTCTGAGCCGACTCGTCCCACCAGACTTGTTTGCGATCCGGATCCCAGGGCTTGCCCTCCAAATCGCATGAAGCGCGGTTGTACAGGACCCGGCGATTGGCAGGCCAAGAAAAGCCCCAGTTTGGATAAATTCCCAGGCCCGAAGGGTCTTCGGTTCCGCGTCGCGCCGACTGCGACCCCGCTTCTGTCCATGAGCCGGAATAGAGCCAATTGCCACACGCCGTCGTGCCGTCGTCCTTCAGCCACGCATAGCCTGGCACCTGCTGGCCAGCCTTGATGGTCTGCCCAGTCTTCGGGTCGGTGATGTCGGCCAGCGCCTTACCGTTGATCTCCTTGGCGACCTCGGCAAGCGACGGATTGTAAGGATTCGTGTACTGCCATGAGAGGTTCAGTATCGGGTCAGGGAATTGGCCGCCATCCTTCTTGTAAAGCTCTCGTACCTTCAGGAAAATCCTCGCTAGGATTTCCTGATCCACTTTCGCCTGGCCGGGAGGAGACACAGCAACGTTTTTCCATTGCAGCCACCGCGCCGAATTGACAAACGTCCCGTCCTTCTCGGCGAACCCAGCACAAGGAAGCCGGTAAACGGTGGTCTTGATATCTCGCATCTCCTCCGTCGTAATGCCGGGCGACTTCCAGAACTCGCTGGTCTCATCGGGGTAGATCTCGCCTACGACAAGCCATTCCGCCTTCTTCAGCGCGGCTATGTTCTTTTTCGAGTCTGGGCCGATCATGACGCCGTTCATGCCGAAGGCCAGCATGCCTTGGATATTTCCGCGGTACATGTCGTCCCAGATATTCACCCAGCCATAATTGCGGTCAATCTTGGGCAGATACTGAAACGCCCAATCGTTTTCTTCTTTTGCCGTATCGCCGTACATCGCCTTTAGGAACGACACAGTAAACTTGGGCGTATTCGACCAGTAGTTGAACGAATCCCATGGGGCGGGCTTGGACGTCTTGGGCGTGCTCCTCTCGATGTATGATTTGAAGTCCTTGTCTGTGGCAGGATTAGGCATCTTGAGGTAGCCGGGGAGAATGTCGAAGATGCCAGCCAGGTCGGTGGCGCCCTGGATGTTGGAATGGCCACGCAACGCGTTCACGCCACCACCCGCACGCCCCACATTGCCGAGCAGCAATTGCAGCATCGCGGCGGTGCGGATGATCTGCGTGCCGAAGCTGTGCTGCGTCCAGCCCACCGCGTAAATAACTGTGGCAGCCTTCTTCATATCTCCATCTTTGCGGACGGAGGTGAACAGTTCGGCTGCCTTGAGGACTTGGTCCTTAGGGATGCCAGTGATCCGCTCGACCATCTCCGGAGTGTAGCGAGAGTACTGCTGCTTCAGGAGCTGGAAGACGCAGCGCGGGTGCTGGAGAGTGAGGTCATACGCGATGTTAGGTGGCAATGCAGGCGGCGATCCTGTTTTTGTCTCAGTCGCCGCTGCGCCAACCGGGCCGCCCGCCTGATGGCCCTGGCCAGTGCCGCCACCACCGTTCGTCGGATTCTGCCCGCCTCCCGATTGGGGATTATTTTGCGAGCTATGCAGCTTTGTGCCCACGGCCTTGCTCGCCTCAGAGTGGAGTGTGTTTCCCGCGTTCGCTGCCGCGGCAACCGACGCAGCCATCCCGCTCAGGTCGCCGCCTTCCTGATAATTCCAGGTGGACTTGTCGTAGACCTGAGTAGCCGGATCGAACCCTGAGAACAAACCATCATCAGGAAGCCTAAAGCCGTCTTTGATGATAAAGGCTGCGTTTGTGTAATTGAGGACGTAATCCTTCGCGATCCGGTTGTTCTCGATCGCGTAATGAATGAGTCCGCCGAGAAAAGCAATATCAGCCCCCGCCCGGATCTGCAGGAAAAGATCGGCAGTCGAGGCCGTGCGCGTGAAACGCGGGTCTACCACGATCATTTTCGCGTTGCGGTTCCGCTTCGCTTCGATGGCCCATTTGAATCCGCACGGGTGACACTCGGCTGGATTTCCGCCCATGATCAACATCATGTCCGTATTCTTGATGTCAATCCAGCCATTGGTCATCGCCCCGCGTCCGAATGTTGGTCCCAAACTTGAGACCGTGGGGCCGTGTCAAACCCGAGCCTGGTTTTCGATGTAGCAGACCCCCATGCTGCGCATGCTCTTCACGATGAGATAATTCATTTCGTTCGTGTCGGTGCAGCCACCGATAAAAGCAATCCCTTCGCAGCGATTCACCGTGCGTCCCTGCGCGTCTTTAGTCACGAACGTCTCGTCGCGCGATTTCTTCATCAATCCGCCGATCTCATTGATCGCGTCGTCCCAGGAAATGTCTTGCCAATCGGTCCCACCGGGCCGGCGCACTTGAGGCTTCGTGAGACGCCGCGGGTTCAGGATATCCTGCTCGAGCGAAGCGCCCTTGGGACAAAGCGTGCCGCGATTGATGGGATGGTCAGGATCCCCCTCGACATGAATGACCTGCGGAGTCACGTTCTTGGCTTTGTCACCCAAAGTGTAGATGATGACGCCACAACTCACCGCGCAATACGGACAAGTGGACCGCGTTTCCGTTGCGCGCGCGATTTTGAGTTCCCGCAGTTGTGCGTAGGCTGGTGCCAGATCAAAACCGAACACCGAGGCTGCCGCACCGCCCAGGGCCGCCACTTTTAGAAAGTCTCTTCTGGTTCCATCCATGACTCAGACCTTAACCTTTCGCCGTCGAGGTATCGAGCGCTTCTCCGCAGGATCGGAACATCACCAAGTAAACCACTCAACAACGTAAACCACCCAACAACCTTCGATCACGGGCTATACCCGCGCCACGTGCACGCACGAACTCGCAGGTAATTCGCGCTCATCCGAATGCTTCTACTCGTCCCAACCGTTGCCTGCAATAGACCGTTTGTACTGTGGGCTAAGTGAATCGTTTATAAAAAAACTTCGAACCGGACGCAGTACGTACGGGCCGAGGTTGTGCGCAGAGCGGCAAGGGTGATGCACGCCAGTCGGCTGAGTTTGCCGGTGCTTATGGAAGGATCTGGGAAATGCACGATCTGCTCTTTGAAAACCAGAATCGCTTGGATACAGCACTCTTTCAGGAACTTGCTGGCGACTTGAAACTCGTCGCATCCATTGTCTGCCCAATATGCTTCCGGGCCTCAATAGAGGCAGACTTGTCGTTCGGGCCGAGATGCTATGTATGGTTCTCCGATTGTGCACTTTTGACCGGAAGAAACTTCTGTGAACTGTCACGATACTTTCAAGAGAATTGCTTATCTCATATGGAGGGTTGTCATGGCTCACTACAGTCTGCTTCGCGATTACCGCTTCGCCAATGGTGTGGACGATATACGCGGCGCCACCCTGTACGGTTCCTCAGACGAACAAATCGGCACTATAGATGACATCGTGTTCGACCACGAAACCGGTGATACCCGTTACGCCGTGGTAAACGTGGGTCTCCACAAGGTACTTCTACCGTCGGGAGAGGTGTATCGAAGCTTTAGAGAAAATGGCTTTGAAACCGATCTCAGCAAAACGGAAGCGCTGGAGCTGCCTGTATTCAATGAAACGATGCTGGAGTCGGAGAAGCATTGGACGGAGCACGAGAAGGTGCACCTGGACGCATGGCACAGACGCGTAGAACAATTCACAAAGGAATACCAAAAGAGCTACGGCGACGACCCGGTGGAACATCGTGAGGGGTCGGACCACTTTGTCACTCCTGGGCCATTAGACATGCCGCCACAACCTGCAAACACGGAACGGAAACGAATCATCAGCGGCGCGGATCTTACGCCACATCGAATACGAGATAAATTCAGCGGGCCATCGCACCCGATGTCTCTGGCAACCACAGGAGAAGATTATTCGCCGATGACTACGTGGACTCCGCGTACCGCGAATGCGAGTTACCACGACATAAGTCCACGCTGGACCGCCTTCCAGGCCAGTGTGAAAAGCCACGTGGATAACATCCGAGGCCAGTGTACGGCTTGCTCGGCAAACAAGGCGGCTTAGATTAGCGATTCGTTATGAGCCGACCACGTTTGACGTTCACGAATTCCCAAAGGGGGAACAATGCCGACCCCACAAGCAACAGACTGTTAAAAGCACTCCGGAGCTAAGCAACGAAAACAATGTTTGGCTCACGGAGAGTCGCGCGAGTGACATTAACAAAGTGCAGGACATGCGGCATGCGGCTGCGTCCCATCTTGGATATCAGGGCGCGACCTGTGATGGAGAGAGCCCAAGGTCCAGCACCGTGTTCTCTCGCCTACGAACGGAACGGAACGAAACAGCATTGATTGATGGAGGTTTTTATGACACAGAAGTCAAGGCATCGGGAGCGTGATAATGAAGCCCAACTCGACGAGCTTGGAGATGATCCGGGGCAGGTCGGGTCGGATAGCGCCGGACAATCGGGCGATTCACAAGGTTTGTCGGACATTGCCGAATCAGCGGCGGGAAGCGTAGAAGAACTTGCTGACACCGGCCAGGCGTACGAAGCCGAAGCCATACAAGGAGTGGAAGACGCCGGAGATCACCCGGAACGACCGGTGCGCAGCCACCAGGACAGGCGTTCGTCGAATCAAGTTTCAAACGACCGCGGCTGGGAGTGAGCGCACCAGTTAGTGCTGGCTCGCAAGCCACGCTCTTGATAACCGTATCTCCCTCGAAGTCAACTCGCAGCTCATGAGGATTTGTTGCGAAAAGGCGTCGCGGCCTATGGTCTCGATGACTGTCACTACCCGATCACGTGAGAGTCTAAATTTCCATGGGAACACCTCAGGTTTTGCGGTGTCACTCCACAATCCAAAGTGTAAAGTCCCTCCCTTTCTGCACCAACTCTTCTGCCAGGTCTTTTCCAGCGGTGAGCCTGCGCAACCAGGATAGGGACCGACGTCCCACGACGATCGTACGGCACTTGTTCATCCGGGCCAGTTCAAGGACTTCTTCACTCACGCTGTTCTGTTCGCTGGCAGGATCAGAGAACTGGATCGTTAGAGAAGCCGCCGGCAGCCCCGCTTTTAGGAGCGTGGCGCGGCCCATTTCAACGCGGGCTCCGCTTTTTTTCTAGCAGCTGCGATCCATTGCTGCTGCTCTGTTTTGAGTTGAGCATCTAGCCGCCTCTCTTTGTCCGGATTCTCGGCGCCGCCAAACTCCATCAACATGGGTGGCAATGGCGGTAGGAAATGTGCAAAACACAACTGAAATCCTCGCCGGCACCGCAATACTGTCGCAACATATTCCACTGCAGACTTTGATGAGGAAGAGTCATCGACCACCACGAGCACCCGATTGTTGCTTGTCTTCCGCTTAGTAATAAAACTTGTACGGGTAGGTTGTAATGTGTGGGCCATAGAATAGTTCCTCTGTAATGGGTGGAGCGTTTCGAGAGCGCTTTTCTTACCTGTGCCTCACGTCGCTAACAATCATCTCTGGCATACCACGCCTCAGGCTCTGTCTTCCGAGCGCGAGCCCTCGATCAAGTATGGTCACAATGCACCGTCGTCTGCACAGACGGCGGAAGTATCCGTCGTCGAGTCTTATGGTGACTTCGACATCTTCGTTACAAGGATGGCGAGCGAGAGTGCGCGGGTCGTTGTTGGACATCTTGTTGTTTTCGTAAATGGGAACAGCATTAGAGTTGCCAATTTTCTCGGTACAAAATACGAGCATGCCACTGGCAAATAATACGGCGGCGGTGGCCCATCCATTGGGTCGCGAGGAACCAATATGAAAATGGAACCCCAGGAAGCTTGTCGCGAGGATACCGAGCAAAACCAGAGCAGATGCATACTGCACCAGCCATCCCGCCGCGATAGCTGCACCAGAAGAAGCTCGAACGCGAAGGCGAGTTCGCCTCGGAAAGTAAATTGAAGCTTGGTGGTGGTGCACTTATGAGCAAGATGGCCGCGAGGAAGACTCTGGCAATTGTTGCAGCAGATAGAGCCCGTCTTCTCCGTGTGTCAAGTGCCATCGTGGCCTCACACTGTGCGATTCGCCATACGTGTTGACACTATAAAGGTTTGTCCACTTCTCCTTTCAGCGCAATAGATCATCCATACTCGTTTCCGTGACGAATGTGACATGTCAGGTCTTTTGTCGTTCGTGTCGGAAGATTGCGGCTTCGGAACTCATATTGGGTTCGTTTGAGGTTGCGTTTCAGAGTCTCTGCGCCTGCATAGTGGGCTCGGATAGTCTGGATCCGATCTACGATGGGCGTGGCAATCGAAAAGGCTTTCCACAGCCGAGGATAAGGAGCATGAAATGAATACTGCTATCGCAAAATCGCCAACCGATTTGGTGAAACTGACAAGCCGTCAGGAAGTAGCCGAACGCACGATGGCGTTTCACTTCGAAAAGCCAGCTAGTATCACGTTTCTCCCCGGCCAGTTCTGCCGGAATCAACGATGACGATATCCGCAAAGAAGAGTTCACTGGCTACTGACCAACTTAGTTCTGCCGAGAACTACTGATGCGATTCGCCGTAGTATGAACGCCCACAGCCTTGACGCGCGTCAGACTACTAATT
>JBBRBI010000141.1:0-10368 GCA_038206015.1 Bryobacterales bacterium
AACGGTTCCGCCCTCCGGGCGAAACCAGGCTCCACTACAGCCAACCCTCCCCAGAGCAGGATTATCGAAACTAAGAGAAACTAGCTGGCAGGTGGGCCAAATGGGAGCATCAAAGTGGGCCACGCCGGAGTAGCGAACACAAGGCGATGCTTCGGTGATCGTGGTCCTGAATTTCAAAAAAGAAAGAGCCGCCCCTTTCGGAGCGGCCCTTAGGGATGCACAGACACAACCGATTAGAAAACGAAGCGAGCCCCTAGCTGAATCTGACGGGGTCCGCCGAAGCGGTCGGTGCCAGGAGCAAAGGTCGGGATGCCGGCGGTGTTGTTCACGTAGGCATAGCCCGTCTTCGGGTTGACAGTGGCCTGAGGTTTGCCGAAGCTTGTCTCGCCGTCCCCGTTGAAGGTCTTGTTACTGGATCGAGTAATGTTAAAGAATTCCGCTGAGAAGGTCAGGCTTAAGCGCTCCTTAATTTTGAATTCCTTCAACAGACGAAAGTCCCAATCGAAGAATCCAGGCTCGGCGAGCCCGTCGCGAGCAGCCACAAAGCCATTGAGCACCGGGCGGTCGTTCACAGTGTTGCCGTCATTCTGAAGATCAGAGCCCACCACCGGTTTTACGGGCATTCCCGTGCGCGCCATCACAAGTGTACTCACCGTAAAACCCCTGCCCATGTCGTAGAGCGCATGCATGTTGCCGCTGTGTAGCACTCCGCTCTTGGACCGAGCTGCGTCGCTCGAAAGATTGTAAATATTGTAGGCTGTCTGACGGTTGAAATCGCGCTCGTTGGAGTCATCGTCATTACTCTGAGCGTATGTGTAGTTGAGAGTGTATTGGAAACGGTTACTCATGCGCCGGTGGAGGGTCAAGGAAGCTCCGTTGTAACTGGAGTGGGCGACACTCTTGTTGAAGTTGATCTGGCCGATGGTAGGATCGGGACGGGCGACCTTGGCGGGAACAGATTTGCCGGTGGAGTCGAGAAAGGTAACGGCACCAGTGTTCGGATTGTAGGACGATGCATTCACAAGATTTCCAGCCGAATCGATCGTCGGATATACGGCCATGCCGTTTGAAAGGATGGTGGGTGCGAACAGGTTGACGTCGTAGCGACGCTGCAAGGACCAGGTCGAGTTGCGCGTGAATCCGACCGTCACCTTGGTGTTGCGGTCGATCTTTTGCTCAAATGCGACGGCCATCTGACCGGAGCGGGGATTGCGGAAGTTGGGGTCAAAAGCATAAATACTGTTGATCGGCGTTTTGATACCGGAAGGGACTCCAGCAAGTGCGTTCGGCACCTTGAGATAATTGAAGATCAGCGGGTCGGTCGCAGTATCCAGAATCAACGTGTTTAGACCGTTGTCAGTAAACACTCGCTGCATCAGGTAAGCAGGGGTGCGAGCGTCGAACATTCCAGCGGAGACTCGCAGTACGGAGCGATCCTTTCCACCGATATTCCAAGCAAGTCCGAGACGCGGTTGCCACATCTTGAGGTCATGAGGAATATAGCCAGTGAACGGGTACTTTGGATTGGGGCTGGTGGGCTGAGGGTTTAGCTGGCCCTCCCAGCGCAAACCGGCCGTGATCGTCAGGCGGCGGCGGACTTTGAAGGTGTCGGTGATGAAAGTGCTGAAGTCTTGCTGCATTCCCTCATAACGCCCCTGGGTGCCATTGGCAGCGATTGACTGCTGATACTGCTGAATCTTGGAGTTATCGCCCGCCACTGCGGCGAGGTAATTAGTAAGAGTGGCGAAGGCATAGACGCCACCGTAATTGGTTTCGCGCTGCTGTTGTTGGGGATTGAAATTGAGGTCGACACCGAACTTGATGGTGTGTGCGCCACGAGTCCAAGTGAGGTTGTCGAGCATTTGGTAGCGTGTGGCGTTGTAGATGTAGGTGCCATTCTTGCTTCCACCCAGAGTGCCCAGGTCGTTAATTGTGACCTCGGCCAGCGTGCTGTTGGGCTTCTGCGTGCGGTTGTCGTAGGCATATTGTCCGCGCATGTCATTAAGAAGGGTTGGAGAAATCACAGAGGTTACTGCAGCCTTGACACCTTGGCTGGCGCGATCGAGGATCGTGTTGTTCGTGGAGGCAGAGGTTGTCTGTCCGCTTACGCCGCCAAAATTCAAGCCGCTCTGAGCGGCGTAGGTGTACTGGACATTTAGAGTTGTGGAGGACTTCCACTGATAGTCGAGACGCCCAAAAGCAACGAGGGGATTATTCTTCTGATTGAAAGTTCCCTGTTGGCTCGCGATATCTGCGGGGATGGGCTGGCCATTTGACGGAGTATTAAACTTGACGGTGTACGGGATGGTCAGCAGGTTCTTTTCCATCGCCACAAAGAAGAACAGCTTGTCTTTCTTGATTGCGCCACCGACACTTCCGCCAAATTGGTGCTGCGAGTTACTGCTGCTGTCATTGCCGAAGGCGTCCGGGGATGTCATGGCGCCGTTGCGATTGGCATAGAATCCCGCGCCATGATACAAGTTGGTACCAGACTTGGTGACGACATTGATGTAGCCAGAATTGGTGCGGCCAACTTCTGCTGAAGCACCGTCACGCACCACCTGAAACTCACGTACGGCCAATTGCGGAAAGAAGTAGGCGCTCTCGTTGGGTCCACCGCCACGTTGACCTCCCTGCAGAGAGTCATTGAAATCAACGCCGTCCACGGAGATGTTTGAGTTGATCGAGCGCTGCCCGTTCACCACGAGGCCGAAGCGATTTTTCTCCTGTTGAACGTTGGGGGTCAGTTGAACAAATTCCACAAAGTTGCGACCGCGAATTGGAAGATCTTCGATTGCTCTTGAGCCGATAACTTGGGCATTGCCTGTGTCGTTGTCATTAACGATCTCGACGTTTGCGTCCACAGTGATTGCGGTGTTCGTTAAAGCAACAGGCAAGTTCATGGTGATTGACTTCGCCTCGCCAACCTGCAATTCCACCTTGGAGGCTCGACTGGTGGAAAAGCCGGCCGCCGCTGCTTCAACATCGTAAATGCCCACCTGGAGCGACACGAAGTGGAATTTGCCTTCGTTGTCAGTGGTAGCCTTTCGCCGCTGAGCCGTCTGTGTTTCAACCAAACTGATCACGGCACCTTCAATCGACCTGCCAGAGGGATCAGCAGCACGACCAGACAACGCGGTCTTGCCTGTCTCAGACTGCCCAAAGGCAGACACTTCACATGTCAAAATGGTTACAATGACACAACCGACAGAACGTAAACTTACCCGCATGACCCCGAAGTCTCCTTGATGTAGGTCTGATGCTATCGGGTTAGTGTTTACATACGATGTCTGCCCAGTTGCGATTCAAAAACATTCTCATTCCGTTGCTGCAAAAGTTGATTCTCCCCACGATTTTGTCCGCGATCTGCCTTCGCGCTCAGGACCCGCCGTCAGCGAAACCCTCAGCAGCACCCCCACCTGTGGCCGAAAAAGCAGCCGACCCCAACATTCTCGGGAAGGTGGATACACAGGCAGGCGAGGCGAAGCGCAACGAGAACGTCTTCATCACGGCGATCGACAACAATGCACAAAAGGAATCGACATCGCGCATGGGATCAACTGCCACGGCAACTACAGAGTTCTCCGCCGGATCCCGCTACTTCGGTGCAGAATTTGGCCAGCCACCCTCAGGCCAGTCCCACTTGGGCACCGCACGAAACCCCAAGGCAATGCACGGCAACCTGCTTTGGGCGCACTCGGATTCGCTATTCTCGGCGCGAAGTTTTTTCCAGGTCGGCGGCGTCAGGCCAGCACGCCAAAACCTCTGGGGATCTCGCCTGGACGCGCCCCTGTGGCGAAACGCCTTCTTTTCTTTTGATGGAGCGATCGACCTGAAGAGCGGGTATGTCAATGGAAATATCCTGATACCCCGCCCGGAAGAACGCAGTTGCCTGTCTACAGACCCGCAAATCTGCGCAATCATCAACCGATTTATTCTCGCCTGGCCCAATCAGGTGCCCAATATAGATAACCGCGCCCTCAACACCAATGCCAAACAGACGATCCAAACTTTCAACACCACGGCCCGGATCGATCAAGTGTTCACAAAGCATCGCCTTTCTGCCCGTCACACATGGACTAACCAGAAGCTAGACGCATTTCAGTTGGTCGCCGGACAGAATCCTGATACTACAACCAAGGCCCACGACGCCCGCCTCACCTGGACCTACAGTCGCGATGCGAGAACAGCATTTGACACGACGCTTAACTTTAGCCGCAATCGCACTTTGCTGGTACCGGAACCCAATGCTGTCGGTCCGCAAGTGCTGGTAGGCACCGCTTTTGAGAAACTCGGACCGGGCTCTTCGATCCCTGTAGATCGAGTTCAGAATCGCTATCGCATTGCGACGCGCTGGCAGCATAACTTTTCAAATCACACGTTGTCGGCGGGCGTAGAGTTGGGTCGTCTCCAATTTAATGGCCGCGAAGCCTCTTCCAATCGAGGCAACATCTACTTTAGAAATGACTTTGGACGAGATGCGATCACTAACTTCCGCCTCGGCATTGTCAGTCGATATTCCTTCGCTGCCGGAGATACCGGAAGAGGGTTCCGCCGGTGGGAAGACGTCTGGTTTGTCCAGGACAATTGGCGAGTGTCGCCCAGGCTCAGCCTGAGCATCGGCCTCCGATATCAGCCACAGCGCGGCATTAGCGAGGTCAATCATCTCACCGAAATCCCGTTCAATTGCGATTGTAATAACTTCAGCCCCAACTTTGGCTTGGCTTGGCGAGTCCAGCACAATCTTGGCGTCATTCGCACGGCGTATTCAATCCAGTACGGTGAAGTCTTCCCAGCCACGCTCCAACAATTGCGCTGGAATCAACCAGCGTTTCAAAAAATCGAGAACCAGGCGCCGCCACTACTCAACCTGCTTGAAGGTGTCGTTTTCGATCCCAACGCTCGGGCCATCGTATTCCACTATCCGAAAGATCTCAGAACGCCGTATTCTCATGAGTACACTTTTTCGTGGCAACTCCCGATACCAAATTCCTTTGGAAAGGTGGAAGCGTCCTACATCGGAAGCCGTACCTGGAAACTGCTCTTCATGCAATACAACAACCGTGCGATCCCAGTGCCAGGAATTGCCCAGACAACGGCAACCATTAACCAGCGGCGCCCGGACCCACGCTACTTCGATTACCGTGAGATCGGTAATTCTGCTCGCGCCTATTACGATGCCGCCAAGATCACACACCTACTAAACACGCGCCTCGGTATGACATTCGAGACTTCCTATTGGTTTTCCAAGGCCATCGACACCGGCGCCAGTTTTGTTAACATCGCCGCAGGCGACGACGCCAATCAGGGACACGCCCAAACCGAGTCGAACCAAACGTCAGACCTGCGCGGCGTAAGTGCATTCGACCAGAAACACGCATTCCTGAGTCGTGTCACCTACATGCACCCGACACGTCGGCGGCTCCTTAGAGATTGGCGATTATCCACCATTTTCCTTGCCAAGTCCGGACTGCCATTCAACGTAATTACGGGCTCAGATGCCCCTGGATACGGAAATGTAGATGGCATCACTGGCGACCGCCCCAATCTGCTCGACCCTTCAATCTTGGGCCGGACCATCTCGCACCCGGACGGTGCTCAAAAACTCTTACCTTTTTCGGCGTTTGGGTTTATCAAGGCCACACAGCAGGCTGGTAATCTCGGCGTAAACGTCTTTCGCCGGGCCGGCTTCCGCAACTTAAATGCTTCCATCGAGCGGCGCTTCCCAGTTAGGCAGGATTGGGCGCTTGCCTTCCGCGCCGAATCGACAAACGCATTGAATACTCCGCAATTTGCCGAACCGATCGGGGACCTTTCTAACTCTTCGTTTGGCAGGATCACCAATACACTCAATGATGGCCGGGGATTGCGGTTTTCACTCAGCTTTGTGTTCTAAAGTTTGCTACCATCCCTCGCATGATGCGATTGATTCCCTTCGTCTTTTCTGCATTGATCCTGACGGCCCAGCCCAAGCCACTCGACTGGAAAGCGATCGATGCCGAGACGCTGAGACACTTCACGGCGCTGGTGCAGTTCAACAGCACAGACCCTGGCGGCAGCGAAAAGCCTGTCGTCGATTATCTAAAGGCAGTTCTCGACAAAGAAGGCATCGAATCAAAAATCTTCACCACTGATAATCTGGCGAACCCTGAAATCAAACGCCCCAATATTGTCGCTCGGCTGAAGGGTAGTGGCAAGAAGAAGCCGATCCTGATCGTTGGTCACACCGACACCGTGAATATCGACCCCAAGAAATGGACCCACCCACCATTCTCGGCTCACCGGGAGGCCGGCTACATTTATGGCCGCGGAACCTTGGATGATAAAGATAATCTCACTGCCGCGCTCATGTCGATCATCCTCCTCAAGCGGCAAAACCTGCCGCTGGATCGCGATGTCATCTTCCTGGCCGAAGCCGGTGAAGAGGGCGCAGTCCAAATGGGCATTGCTTTTCTGGTACGGGAGCACTACGGAGATATCGATGCAGAATACTGCCTGGCAGAAGGCGGCTCCGCTACCCGCACAGGCGGCCAGCTTCGTTTCGTCTCAGTCCAGACAACTGAGAAAATTCCGTCTGGTGTCCGTCTCGTCGCTGGCGGTGTAGCTGGGCACGGGTCAGTTCCCTTGCGCACCAATGCAGTTGTTCACATCGCGCAGGCCGTGGCAAAAGTTGCCGCATGGCAGCCTCCCATGCGCCTGAACGACACCACGCGCGCATATTTCGAGCGGCTGGCCGCTGTTTCCACACCCGAAGAAAAAGAGCGCTACAACGGGATTCTCAATCCCGACAAGACCGATGCGATCCAAGAATACTTTGCCGTCAACGAGCCCCGTCACAACTCAATGCTCCGCACCTCCGTGTCGCCGAATATCATCAAAGCTGGTTACCGAAGCAATGTCATCCCATCGGAGGCCGAGGCTTATCTCGACATCCGCGCCCTCCCGGACGAAGACCTCAACAAGTTTTACGAAACGATCAAAAGTGTGATCAATGACCCACAGGTTAAAGTTGTCCGCGACGGCTTCGGCAGACGCCCCGGTGCAGCCCCTTCCAGCCTCGACAATGAGGTCTTCAAGACGATTGAATCCGTCGCAAAGATTCACTACCCTGGCGTACCGACGCTGCCGACGATGTCCACGGGCGCTACGGATATGGCCTTCCTGCGGGGAAAGGGCATGCAGTGTTATGGCCTCGGCCCGATGGCGGACAGCGAGGATGGCCCCAAGGGTTTCGGCGCACATAGCGATCAGGAACGTATCCTCGAGGCGTCGCTCTATACTTTTGTTCGCTTTCACTACGACATCGTTGAACAGGTCGCTAAATCCAAATAATTCTGAAGGGTTCTCCGACGCGACTACGCGCGCTTGGTTGGAATGCAGCTTGCAATACTCAGCCTAATCGTCGCCGCTCCGCTTTTGACAGCCCCGTTCGTCAACGGCGTTCATGCTAGCCGATTCTCAGTTGACCATCCCGCAGCGTGGCGCATCGGGACGGACAAATCGCATCCTGATCTTGAACGGTAGTTAGCTAGTTGCCAGAGGAGCGGTGCCCAACCAATGAGATCTGGAATCAGACTCTGGCTCAGCGCTCAGAATCCACTGCACGCAATAGCTGCCTGCCCTCGGCGGTCACCCCAAAACCGGCCATACGTGGTCACTTCAACACCGGCCATAGGAGCAACGGTAGGACTACCGTAGTTATAACCCAGCCCGACTCCGTTTAGCAAGACTTTCCGCGCGCGCCCCCGCAGGGCGCAAGCGTTCCGTTCGGAGGATCGGGAAGAGGGAGATTCGTCGTCGAACCGGTGGGAATGTGGGAATCGCACCAGCGATTTCCAAGCGCGGGGGGAAGGGCGGGAAACCGTTTTTTGGTTTTCCGGGCTTTCCACGGCGCGTCATTTCCACGGGTTCTCCCCTTCGCTCAGTCCGCGACCGGGGTCATCGTCGCGGACTTGGTCCGCCAGCTGCGGGGACCACACTTGAGCACGTGGCCGTGGTGCAGCAGCCGGTCCAGCATCGCACTGACGGCGGCCGTGTCGCCCAGCAGTTTGCCCCAGTCTTCCACGGGACGATTCGAGGTCAGTAGCGTGCTGGCGCGTTCATAACGGCGCATGACGATTTCCAGCAAATCCTCAGCGGCCGTCGGCGGCAGCTTGCGCATGCCGAAGTCATCAATGATCAACAAGGGCGTCGTGGTCAGGTTCGCCATAAACTGCTTGCGCTTTCCATCGGCGACCGCGTCGGCTAACTCTTCGAGCAGCACATGCGCTTCGCGATACAACACGCGATGACCTTGCAGAATCGTGGCGTGCCCCAGGGCTTGCGCCAGGTCGCTTTTGCCGCTGCCGCCCGGCCCCAGCAGCAACACATCCTCGCGCTGGTCGATGAAGCGAGTCGTGGCCAGATCGAAGATCAAGCTGCGATTCATCTTGGGATTGAAGGCGAAGTCGAAGTTGTCGAGTGTGCGTTGCGCGTCGCGAAAGCCGGCCTCCTTGCGCCGGCGCAGGAGCAGACGATCCGACCGGCAAGTGAGTTCATCGTTCACCAGAATCGACAGCAGATCGAGGGGCGGCATCGGCTCGGCTTGCGCGTGCTGGAGTCGGGTTTCCAGTACGCCAGCCATGCCACTCAGGCGTAGTTGGCGGAGCGAGCTTTGTAGTTCGGGGATGGTCATTCAGTGGGTTCCTCTTGGGTTCGGATGGCGATCAGATCGCGATAAAGAGTAAGTTGCCGGATCAGCGGATCTACTTGGCGCAGACTCAGCGGCGGTTGCGCTTCGCGTTCCAGATAGCGGCGGACGAAGCGATATTCGGGTACTTGTAGATCGAGGGCAGTGGCGCAGGCTTGTTCCAGACGAGCCGCCCCATACTTCTTCAAGAACGACAACGTGCCTTGGATGTGCCGGGCCGCCAGATCGCCCTGCTGGGCATGCAACGCGGCGCAGAGAGCTCCGGTGCGTTCGCCCACTTGCACCGCGCGGGCGAGCAGCCGCAGCACGCCTGGCGCGGTGTGGCGAGACCTGTCCGCCTCCACGATCCGCCGCCGGCCTCGCTGCTGCCGCAAGTGCTCGCGCAACAGTTGCCCCGTGCGGGGATGCAGAATGTGGACATAGAGGTCGTTCCATTGCACCGGTACTTGGCATCCGATGTGGCCAGGCGGAACGCTATAGTAAGCCGCTTCCACTTCCACGCAACCATCGAGATGAACGCGCCCAACGCCGCTTTCCACTTTGCCCTTGCGGTCTGGATCGCGGACACGGCACGGCATCGCCACCACGCCGTAATGTTGGAGTAAGTCGCGATAGAGCGGGTTGATCGCCGGATCGTAGATGTCGGGTTTGAGCACGCCTTCACCCAGGTTGTCGAGCACGACGATGCGCGGCGAGCCCCCGAGTCGGCGCAACGCCTCCTGATGTAACTCGCACCAGATGCGCGTACTCGATTGAAAGGTGAGCAGGCGAACGCACTTCCGGCTAAAGCCCAGCGTCAGCACGAACAAACGGGTGCGGCGATGCTTGCCCGTAGCTGGATCGTAGACCATCGGTCCGGTGCCATAGTCGACTTGTGCTTCCTCGCCGGGCGCGGTTTCGATGATCGCGCAGGCCTCCAATGAAGGCTCGCCACGTAGCTTGCGGACGAAGCGCTTGACGCTCTCGTAGGCTCCCGCGAAGCCGTGCCGGTCGACCAACGTTTGCCAGATCGACATCGCGTTGCGGCCCCGCGCGACGGCGGCTTCGATCTGCTCGCGATGCGGTTCGCAGGCGCTCTCGCTGAGGGGCGTTTCCGGCTCCGGGTCGGTGGTCGCCTCGCGGTCGGCGATGGCCGGTTTTGGCGGTTCCGCCGCCGGGGAATCGGTGGTCACCTCCATGGCCGGTTTTGGTTTCCTGCCCCATCCACCCGGCGGGCGCACTTCCACCCCGGCTGCCCTTAGGTAGCTCGCCGCTGTCTCGCGACGGATCCCGGTCGCCGCCTCGATCTGCCGCAACGACCAACCCAGTTGCCCCAATGCGAGTACTTGTTTTTGCTTCTCTTCGTTCAAGACATTGCTCACTTGCGGAGCCTATCGCCCCGCTCGATTCAATGTCCTATCCGCTATCCCCTATGGCCGGTTTTGGGTGACCGCCGAGGCCTGTGGGCGACGGTCTTTTAAGCGAATACCGACTGCTTGATCCGACTACTGGCCAGCAAGGAAAATACAGGCCACATCCAACTACTGTTATCGAGTCAACCCACTCTTGTCCAAATTAGCGATTGAAGGGTGGTGACGGCGCGGGGGAGCGAGAGGGCGAGTGGAGGTAGGGCGAAAGCGGTGACACTGCGCTAGGTTGGAAGCTGAGTTCCGGCAAGAACGAGCAACCAATCCAGCGAG
>JBBRBI010000142.1:0-9966 GCA_038206015.1 Bryobacterales bacterium
GATGGGGGTGTATTGCGTTGACTGGTCAATCAACGGGTATTATAACGTTGTCACGGCCAGTGAAGAGCATGTGTATATGGGGGCGCGGCTGGTGGGTAAGCGGATTTACTCGCAGAACTCGTATACCGGGACTGTGAGTGAGTTTACGGCGGACCGGCTGCAGAGTAAGGGGAATGGATCGAATTACTATCCTTATGGAGAGTCGAAGACGGGGGCGGCTGGGGATGATCGGGAGGGGTTTGCGACTTACACGCGGGATGGCGGGACGGGGCTGGATTATGCCGATCAGCGGTATTATGCGAGTGGATTGGGGCGGTTTGTGACAGGAGATCCGTACCAAGCTTCTGCTGACATCTCTTCCCCGATTGGATTCAATCGGTTCGCCTATGGGACAGCAGATCCGGCCTCATACAATGATCCCTCTGGACTCATGATTGCAGCTCCGGGCGCTGCTACGTTTTCTGTGACTGTTACTTCGACTTATCTTGCTTCCGGCTACGGGCCGGGGGGGGGGGCCACCGTCGGGCTCGTCGCCCGATTATCAGGAGGAGGGCCGAGCTACTGGGGGGCCGAAGAGTACTTGGAAGCCAGTAAATGCGGAATGTTTAAAAGATGCGGGCGTTAATCTCAATGCCACACAGAAGGGACTACTTGGTGATAGGGACTGGACGAGTCTTACCGTGTCTCAGCAAGCGGCCTTTCTCAATTTCACCGCTGACGCCCAGGCAAGTGGCGTCAACTTGGCTGGGTACACAATCGCGAGTTTTGGAAACATCCAAAACGGAGTAGCCGACGGGGCGGCAGATAGATTCACTCTTACGGCCAATAGTGATATTATCGGCGACGCATTTATAAACGCGCTCGGCGGAAACAGACAATATACTTCTAATCGCACGAATCCCTTCGTGGGACTGCCTCATCCGGGATATCAGTTGAATTATCGGCAGAATGTAACTCAATACTCAATGCAGATCAACGCCACTGCGTCCGGCGGGCAACTGGAAATCGATATCGACTACTATAACCCAGCCACATGGGGAGGATTTTTGGCGCACTTGGACGAGATAGACCAAAATTCGGCGGGCGCCAGAACTGATCCGTTTGTAGTGATGGATGGATTGCGAAAGAGGGGCGTTGCCCTCGGGCATAACTGTAAGAAATAGGATGATACTGCCATGAGAAGACGAATGTTTATTGAAAATCTACTGGCCGCTGGCCTCGCTGCGCAGGCTGTGCCCGTTAAGTCGGCCCCAAATCACGAGTGGCCCGATTCGGACCTGCTGGGGGTGTCACCCGATGGGAAGACAATTTGTCTCAGCAGTGGGGCGCCGCGCTCCCTTTCCGCGAGCCTTACGCGATTCGGTTGGAATTCGAAGTGGGACAAACCCGGAGTCACTGCGACAGTGGATTTCGTTCGACTTGAGGACTTTGAAATCGCTTACAGCCTTCAGGTAAGCTCGATCCCGACCAGGGCAATCTTCTCTCCGGACTCGACCCACGTCTGGATGCACGGCGCAGCCCACAAGGGGGGGAGCCGACAGCTATACCAGATTGACTTGAAAAGAAATGCCACAACGGTCGTCCCCCGCGGGCCGGACTCGCCTTTTTTTGAAATACTAGTCGCGAATGATCGGGGAATCACGTACGAAATCGAATTGGGCCCGGGCGCGATCAAGGGAGGAAGATGGGCCGTGCGCGAATTGACTGGAGCGATAGTACATTCGGCGTCTGTAGTCCCCGAGGGCGCGCCGAACCGCTACACCTCTGCGGCTTGGCCGACGTACTCTTCCGATAGATCGATCCTCGCCCATGCTGTTGGCGATGAAATCATCTTGCGAAATTGTAACGACTTTAGTATCCGCTGGATGAAAAGCGTTGGATCGCGAGGATGGGGAATCAGAAGTCTTAGTTTGTCGGCAGACGGAGGATGGCTCGCAGCACTTGTGATCGAATCCAACTTCAATCTTAAAGACCGTCGGGCACGGGTTGTCATTCTGGACGCCGAGACCGGGGCGGAGAAGTCGATGTTTCCCGTTCGCAGTTTCGATCTGGTAGCGTTGTCGGCCGACGGCGCGACTGCGGCGGTTGCGATTCGATCTCGAACCAAGAACACCGTTGAGGAGTACAGCCTGGATATTGATATTCATGCAGCGGCTGACGGGCGGATTGTGAGTCGCCTAGAGCATGACGTGGTTTCGCATGCACAGGATGCGATGGCAACGTACGTCGGCCAGCGAATGCTTCAATTCACTTCCGACGGACAATATCTACTCTCGACTGGGCGCAAGACTAAGTTGTGGAAAGCCCCTCGCGCGTGAGATACAGCGGCTCTCTCGGATGGTCCTTACTGCGCACTAGTCGACGTAACATTCTCTCGAAGGGGGACAGGCTGAACTGTACCATTGCAAAAATCGCGAGAAAACTTGCATCTGCAATACACTATCCCGTCGTATGCCACGAACTGCCCGCCGCGTCGTCCCCGGCTTCCCTCACCACATCACGCAACGAGGAAGGGATCGTCAGACCGTTTTCCATTCGCTCAATGACCACCGTGTTTATCTCGATTTGCTTAAAGAAAACAGTCGCGAAGGAGGCGTGAGAGTGCTTGCTTACTGCTTGATGCGCAATCACATACACCTTTTAGCGGTGCCGGAAGAGGCTGAATCCCTAGCGGTCTGTCTGCGACGAACGCATGGTCGCTACGCGCAATATCTCAATGCGCGGCGATTGCGTAGTGGCCATCTTTGGCAGAATCGTTTTTACTCTTGTGCCATGGACGAGCAGCATTTATGGAATGCGATTCGATATGTGGAGCACAATCCTGTGCGGGCTGGACTGGTCACGGATGCTTGTGCCTATCGATGGTCTAGCGCTGCGGCACATGTGAGTGGGAAGGATAGAACTCACTTGCTTGACATGGATTTCTGGAGGCAAGCTGGCGGAGTCGAGAGGTGGATGGAGCTGCTTGCGGGGTCCATTGGGGAGTCGGAGATGAATCGGCTTAGACAGGCAACGTATTCCGGTAAGCCTTTGGGAACAGAGGAGTTTGTTGCTAGAGCGAAGTTGCTTACAGAGGCGCAGACGTTGGAGGGAGCGGCTCGGAGGAAGCCAGTGCAGGCCGATAGGTTGCTCGCGCGGCCGGTGGCGGCTGTGTGGCCCTAACCGACCTATCGTGATTGCATGCTTGTATGGGGTTGGGGTTAGCGGGGGAGAAATTCGGGAAAATGCGCATGGTCGGGGTCAGGCTGTCCCGCTTCCCGCTCGGGAAAATGCGCATGGTCGGGGTCAGGCTGTCCCGCTTCCCCCCGCTTCCCCCCGCTTCCCCGCTTCCCGCTCCGCTTCTCCGCTCCGCTTCTCCGCTTCTGCCCGCTTCTGCTTTCTTCCCGCTTCTTCCGCTTCTTCGCTTCTCGCTTGATGCCCGCTTCTGACCCGCTTCTGATGACTTCGTCGCGGAAGCCGGCTTTGGAAACCGTAATCGGTTAGTTGGAGGGCGCGGATGCTTGCCTGGCCTGCGGTGGACAGGGCCTCTCGGATGAGGCCGTTTGCGGTGTTGCGCGCCGCGACGCGGGCACCTTCCACCAGGGTGCCAGCGGGATCGACAACGAGGACGACAAGCGCCGCAGTGTTGGGGGATTGCCCCAGCGCCGCCGTTGCCACCGTCGCTAAGAAGAGCGCAACACGCGTGAGGAGTTTCATGGGCGTAATTATCGCGGGTCGACTTTATAATCTTTGAATTGAACGGTACTGTCGGTCTTGGACCAGAGGCCGACCTTGCCCGACACGGGAGGACGCAGCACGGGGTTGTTTCTGGGGTAGAGATCTTCGTGCGGGGGGCCTCTGCGGCCGGCAGTTGGTTCGGCACCGAGAGTGTATTCCATCGCGAGGTTGCCGTCGATGAAGGCTTGGAGGGCGGGGCCGTCGATGGTCAGCTTGAGCTCGTGCCAGGTGGCGCGGTCGAGGGGGATGGGTTTTGCGCGGTCGCTGAATTTGAGGTTGCGGCGGACACCGTTGTGGAATTCCCAGAAGGCGACGTTATTCTCGGTGTCGTTGAAGCGGACAGCGAGCCAGTCGCCGTTGGGCTTGACGTTGAAGAGGATGCCGGAGGCGCGGTCGGCGTCACCGGCGATGGTTTTGAACTTGACGCTGAGGGTGCCGTTGGAGAAATTGTCGACGCCTTTGAGAACGGCAACGGGGAAGTAGGCGAACTGCTTGGCGTTGTCCATCAGCTCTTCATTTTTGGTGCCGTAGAGCTTGCGGGCGCTTTGGAGGAGAAGCTTGGTGGGGTTGTCTTTGCTGGCGACCCACGGGCGGCCGTCGACCTGGATGACTTTGTCGGGCCCGTCCTGGACGACGGTCCATGTGCCGACTATGGGCTGGAAGGCGACGGGGGCTTTGCCGGGCTTTTCTTTGGAGAGGTCGATTTTCTTTTCAGCGGCGAAGAGAACTAGCGACGCCGCAAGCAATAGAAAGCGCAGAAGCCTGTTAGAGCGGGACATAGACCGTAGAATAACAAGGCCGCTCCGCGCGGCTCAGTCGTCATCGGGTGGCCTCGAAACGCGGGCCCGGTCGAGTCTTTTGACACTTCGACTGCGGCCAGGGAGTAGATGGATTCAAGGACGCCTTCGGAGGTTGAGATACGGCTGGATCGTTGGCGATCGCCCATCCGATATTGGATTTCGCCGTAGCCGTCGTTGGCTTGCTCGTAGATGCCGGTGGAGGTGGTGGATTCGAAATCGATGGTTAGGCGCGGCATGACGCGGCGGAGCTTGGAGAAGCTGTTGCGCTCGAGGTCGACGCGGCGGGGGTCTTCTGGAGCGAGATGGACCACGATGCGGAGGGGCTCTCCAATTGAGCGGAGGGCTTGCTCGTCGGCGAGGCGGAAGGAGTTGGCGCGGTTTTCGGAGAAGTCCCAACTGGAGTGGGCCTGCGTGCTGGCCAGGATGGCGAGGGCGGCGACAATAATCGTCGCAACCGATTCAAGAGCGCGGCGGCGGGTGGGGACGCCGATGCGTTGCCAGATGGCGGCGACAACGAGGCCTGTCGCGATGAGCGTTGCGGCGATGAGAGAGGTGTCGAGGCGCAGGAGGCCGTGTTGAAAGGTGTCGACAATGGCGGCGGGCGTGAGGGCAGCGACGCGCTCCCAGAGCCCGCCTTGGAGGGCGGCGATGAAGCTGGCGACCCAGGCCCCGACCGTGACGCCGAGGGTCAGGATAGCGGCCGTTGAGGGGTGCTCGGCGAGGGACGCGGCGGCGGCACCGAGGGAGATTGTGAGCGCTCCGTTGAGGAGGTGGCCGGCTAGGAGGGTGAGCAGTTCTGGAGTGTGGATTGTGCCGCCGTAGCTAGTCCAGAGGGCGATTGCGCTGAGGCCGGGAAGCATCGCGATGAGCCAGGCGGCGAGAGCGATGAGGAATTTTGCGGCGATGCGGGCAAGTGGTGGCAAGCGACGTTGGAGTTCGAGTTTAAGCGCGCCGCTTTGCGCATCGCGTCCGACGATGTGGATGACGACGAAGGGGAGCAGGAAGACGGCGACAAGCTCGCAGGCGCTGAAGGTGGGGGCCCAGATGCCGATGAGGGGCGTGAGGATTTCGCCCGCGCCTCTGGAGAGTTCGGCGTAGGAGCGGACGGCTTCGATGAAGGAGAGGCCGGTGAGGGGGCCGATGAGGAGGAGCATCAGCCACCAGGCGCGGGAGACGAGCAGTTCTCGCCACTCTTTTTTTAGGAGCCAAACAAGGGGCTTAAGTGCGGGCAAGGAAGACCTCCTCCAGCGTGGATGCGCCGTCTGGGGCGGCGAGGTCCTGGAGGGTGCCCTCGCCGCAGACGCGGCCTCCGCTGAGCAGCACGAAGCGGTCGCAGACGCGGGCGGCGTCGGCAATTTGGTGGATGGAGAGGAAGAGAGTGCGACCGCAGACGGCATGGTGGCGGAGGACCTGTGCAACCTCGCGCATTTGACGGAGGTCAAGGCCGTCGAGGGGTTCGTCGATGAGCAGGAGGGGTTGGGGCGTGAGGAGGCCGAGGGCGAGGAGGCCGCGCTTGCGTTGGCCTTTGGAGAGCGCGCCGAGGGGTTGATCGAGGAAGGGGCGGAGGGCGAGTTGGTCGATGACTTCAGGGCGGAGGGCGGCGGCGCCGCCGAAGAAGCCGATGGCGAAATCGAGGGCCCAGGAGAGCGGTTGGGCGGGCCAGGGGGCGATGGAGTCGGGTAGGTAGAAGAGGTCGTCCGTTGGGACGAGTGGGCGGCCCTGGGCGTTTGTGATCGTGCCTTTGTCCAGGGGGAGGAGGCCGGCGAGGCATTCAAAGAGCGTGGACTTGCCAGCGCCGTTAGGACCGATCAGGCCGAGGACTTCGCGTTCGCGGATCTCGAAGCTGACGGCGTCGAGCGCGGCGATGGGGCCGAATCGCTTGGAGATATTATCGACGCGGATCGGCACCCTGATAGTGTATCGGAACGCGGTAAGTGAAGAGTCTAAGCGCTACACGGATTGACCCGCATCGGGTCAATGCCTCCTTGACAGCACTCTCCTAATCCTGATAGGAATAGCGATGATGCGACTTATAACAACCTGTCTTGTTGCCCTGGCCTTCACTGCTGCACTTGGTTTTTCCCAGTCTGGTAATGGCGAAATTAATGGTAGCGTTAGCGACGCCAGCGGTGCCGCTGTCGGCGGGGCAACGATTACGATCAAGAACCCGGCCACCGGCTTTAGCCGCATCGTCAAGTCTGGCGACGGCGGCAACTATACTGCGGCGGCCATGCCTCCCGGCATTTACTCCGTCAAGGCAGAACAACAGGGCTTTCAGTCGCAGTCGCGGGTGGGGGTGGAACTGCAAGTCGGGCAATCCCCTTCGATCAACTTCATCATGGCCGTGGGCAACGTGGCGGAGGTCATTGAAGTAACTGGCGGCGCCCCTGTTATTGAAACGGAGTCGACCTCCGTCGGTACGGTGATCGAGAATCGACGCATCGTGGAACTCCCCCTGAACGGTCGCAATTATTTGCAACTTGCCTCGCTCATCCCCGGTGCCACAACCAACGGCCCCGCATCGAGCCAAGGCCAGCAGCGCATGGGCGGCGGCCGCAATGCCTTTGCGCTCAACGTCTCCGGGCAACGCATTACCTACAATCACTATCAATTGGACGGCATGGAGAATACCGACCCCAATTTCAATACTTATCTCTTCTTACCTTCGATTGATGCGTTGCAGGAATTCAAGGTTGAGTCTGGCACCTTTCAGGCTGAGTACGGTCGTGGCATTGCGCAAGTGAACGTCTCGACAAAGTCAGGCACCAACGACCTGCATGGAGTTGGATTCTGGTTTGTCCGCAATTCCTATTTCGATGCGCGCAACTTCTTTGCCGCCAAGAACCCGGCATTCAAGCGCAATCAGTTTGGCGGCACGATTGCAGGCCCTGTCGTGATTCCGAAAGTTTTTGATGGCCGCAACAAAATGTTCTTCATGTTCAACTACGAGGGGCTGCGCGAGCGCCGCTCACTTACACAGGTCGGCATCCTGCCAGATTCAAGGTACAGAAGCGGCAATTTCGGCTTCTTGAATAAGGCGATTCGCGATCCGTTCAACCCAGGAGCGGTTTTCCCCGGTGGAGTGATTCCCGACAGCCGGATCAGCCCGACTTCGCGCAAGGTTTTGAATGACTTCTTCCCGCTGCCGAATCAGGCGGGCACCGGTGCATTGGGAATTACGAATAACTATTTGAATGACGAATCTCGAAAAACAGACGGTAACCAGTGGACGCTGCGCAACGATCTGACTGCCTTCAAGAATCAGACCTTTTTCTTCCGCTTCTCGCAGACTAAAGAACCACAGTACATCCCCTCGGCAATTTACAACCAAGGCAACGTGGTGGGAATTCTGGCGCAGCAGGGTGTACTTGGACACACGATGGTCATTGGTGCCAATAAAGTGAACGACGCGCGTCTTGGCTTCAATTACTTCAATTCCAGCAACAGTCAGCAAAATGCGTTTAAACGCAATGTTGTCGGCGAGTTGGGCTTGCAGGGCCTCTCGCAGGATCCGCTCTTCTGGGGCATCCCGGTATTTCAAATTTCCGGCTTCTCCAACGTCGGCGAGTGCAACGACTGTCCTTTTGTTAACTGGAACACCACTTTCCAATTCACCGATAACTTCTCCTGGACAGCCGGGAAACACACCTACAAGTTTGGTGGAGAATATCGACGTCTGCGCTACAACCAAATCGGTGCAGTTGTGCCGCGTGGACGCTTTAGTTGGAATGGACAATACACCGGTGAGGCGATGGCCGACATGTTACTCGGCGCAATGTCGGCCACCGAAGGCCAGGTGGGCGCGCCCATCGCCAGCTTCCGTCAGAACTACTTTGGCTTGTACTTACAGGACACCTGGAAGATCAGTAAGCGACTCACCATGAACTGGGGTTTGCGTTGGGAATACGAATCGCCCTTCCAGGACAAGAACGATGCGATCGTCAACGTAGATTTTGCCTGGGACAACTCTCGCGAACCGGTCTTTGTCCGGCTCGGCACTGGTGACATCAACCAGGGATTTCCCCGATTTCCTGCGCCAGCAACCTGGCAGCTTGTCCGTGATGGGCGCTATGGACGCGGTGCAGGCACCCCTGACAAAAACGACATGGGCCCGCGCCTCGGACTCGCCTATCAGTTGAATTCCAAGACGGTGCTCCGCGCTGGCGGTGGCATTTACTACGTTCGTGATATCGGCAACGCCGTCTTTGACGTCGTACGCAACATTCCCTTTACGATTCGTCAGGCTGAGACGGCCAACAGTGTTACTCCAAACCTGACTTGGAGCAAACTGTTCACCTCCACAGGTTCGCCAAGTTTCCTGCTGATCAATCAGATGGGCGAACGGACGTCCTATGTCAGTCAATGGCAGGTGTCCATTCAGCGCCAGCTCACCAAGGACATGTCGCTTGAAACGACCTACATGGGTTCTGCGGGAATCAAGCTGCGACGGCTGACAGCTTACAACAACCCGGTGCCCGGCCCCGGTGCCAACACGAATCTCAATCGACCCTTTCCGAAGTTCAACGGAAGCTTTCAGAACATGAATGCACCCAGCCATTCCAACTATCATGCCTTGCAGATTCGGCTGCAACAGCGCTTTGCCCATGGCTTTACGCTGCTTGCCTCCTATGCCTACAGCAAGTCGATCGACAACGGCTCTGGTACTCGCACAACCGATGGTGACCCGCTTACGCCGTCTGACAACTACAACCTTGCGGCAGAACGTGGGCTGTCGGCATTCGACTTCCGGCAACGTCTGACCACCTCGTTTCTCTATGAGCTTCCCTTCGGGCGCGGGCGCAAGATGGATATCTCCAATGGGTTTGCCAATGCAATCTTTGGTGGCTGGCAGGTAGGCGGTATCGTGACCCTCCAGGACGGCTTCCCGAATACTGCATACTGCGGACCGGGCAACGTCCAGAACGGTGGCGGTTACTGTAAGCCGGATGCGATTTCCGGCGCAAAAACAGCGCTTTCTGGCGACCAGTCAACGGTCTCGCGCTTCTTCAATACGGACGCCTTTGTGGATCGTCTTGGTGTGGCTCCCGGTGCAGCGCAGCCTGTCTTCCGCTACGGCACGGCAGGGCGCAACACCATCATCGGACCCGGTATCATCGGCGTCGATGCAAGTATCAACAAGTCTTTCCGCTTCTTCGATGGCAAGCACGCCTTTGAAATTCGCGGCGAGTTCTTCAACCTTCCGAATCATGCCAACTTTGGCCAGCCGGGTACTACATTGCGTACGGCAAGCTATGGCGTGATCAGCAACACGCGCATCGATTCGCGCCAGATCCAGCTAGCTTTGCGCTATAGCTTCTAGCCGGAAACAGACGCAGCGAGTTTCCAGTCCGCTTCCCTTAGCGGCTGGAGCTCGATGCGGCGGACAAAGATCTCGGCCAGTTCACTTTGCACCTGGATCTTGCCCTGTGTGTGCGAGAGGTCAAAGGCG
>JBBRBI010000143.1:0-9813 GCA_038206015.1 Bryobacterales bacterium
TGGACAGCCCGTTGCGATCAATCAACGGCCCATCGCTGGTCGCCATCAACTCGTCGATCAATTCTTTTCTGATTGCCATTCGGTTCTCCTATGTTTACGCTCTTTGAGAACCGCGCTTACACAAACTGTTTTACACCCTCCTGTGACCAGCTGAGGATGTCTATGGCTTGCTTGACACTGAAGCCCGTGAATTTGAGCCAGGTCGTGTATCTCGTGTATTTTGTGTATCTCTAATCCTCCTCCCGGCCATTATATTTACTCGATTCCAAGGGCCAGATTCATCCAGCCCGTGCAATGATCTACTTTACCGCTTCTACCGTCTTGATCACGAAACCCTTTACGCCTCCCTTTTCGATCACTGTGCCTGTCACCTTCACCTTCTTTTCAATAAAGGGCATGAGCTTCTCGTTCTGATTCTTGTGGTCCGAAGCTACTGGGATGTACAGTGTCCCGCTGGCCTCGTCAAGCAGACCCAGAGGAACACCAGCTTTTGCACAGGCCGTTGCGCAGCTTGTGTGCTTTTCTCCCTTACTGTCATGGGACATGTAGCAGCCGGTGTCCACTACTAAGCTGGTCATGGTAATTTCTTTACCGTGGTCGTCGTGGGCGTGCTGCGCCATCGCCAGGCTGGCTGCTGCCAGGAGTGTCAAGGTTGTTATCTTCATGTTTCTAATTCCTCGTTTCGAGTTCGGCCTCCGTCTCTCGCATAGCCGCATCGGGCGAGAGGCCAAGTTGCTTATTTCTTGGCGTGACCCGCATGATCGAAATGGGTGCGGCCACGACTAACTTCACGCCATCCGCAACCAGATTTTTATCTCGTCAACCCTAACGCTATCACCGGAACTTGTCAACGCCAAATCAACGCTCCCCCAAGCAGCGCCAGCGCCGCCGCGCATTTGATTTTCACGAAACATACTCAGATTATGAGCGGCATGGCGAAAGCAGTTCTCCAGCAACGCACTCACCCGTCCGGGCTCAAGGGCCGATCATCTTGTCAATGTGAATTGTCAGTGAATGTTTCCTTGGCGAAATTCGAGCGCGGCGCGCCAACCGGAATCGATAACGCCGCTCGCCCCTTCGATTCACGTCCGCACTCAGCCCGCCCGAGATATCCTGCTCACAGAACAAGGCCTTCGCCTCGCCCTCAAGGGCATCGACGACTCGGAAGACCCCACGGCAACCTAGCTCCTCTGCCTCGACATCACGCCGCGACATCACAGAGAGAGCGGTCAGACGCAGTCAGAGCAGAGCAGTCAGAGCAGTTGCTTAGTGGAGCGATTCGTGAAATGCTCGATCTGGTTCCGCACCACTAAGGACTTCATGACCAAACTGATCTTCGCTCTTTCCCTCTCCGTCCCCCTCGCCCTCCACGCGCAATCCGGGATCACCGTCTACGCCGATTCGGCCGCCAATGCCTCCGCCCTCGAACCCACGGTCGCCAGGTTCCGCACCGATCTCGGCGAACTCAACCCCAACGAGGCCCGCTCCTTTGCCGCCGGTCGCCGCGAGATCAACTGGGACGGTGTCGGCGGCATCCAGGGCAACAACAATCTCCCGGGGGACTTCTTCAACTCAACCTCCCCTCGCGGCCTCCTGATGTCCACCCCCGGCACCCGGCTCAAGGTCTCCGGAGACAGCTCCACCGACACTTTCCTGATGAAGGATGTCACCCGCGACCAGTGGGGCCTCATCGAATTCGCGCCGTTCAGTGGAGACAAGTTCTTCGCCCCCATGGGCAACCCCATCACCGACATTGAGTTCCGCATCCCGGGTACGTCCCAGGTCGCCTGTGTCGCCGCCTTCGGTGCCGTCTTCATGGACGTCGACCGCGGCGGCCAGTCCTTCATCGAGTTCAATCTCTCCGACGGCACCGTCCGCCGCTTCAACGCCCCCCTCAGCGCCGCCCGCTCCAAAGGCCTATCTTTCCTTGGCGCCCGCTTTACCGATTTGTGTATCCTCAGCATCCGCATCCAAGCCGGTGACCGTCCCGTCGACAACCCGGACATCCCGGTCCCCTTCCCCGACGGTGTCGCCCTCGATGATTTCATCTACGCCGAACCCAAACTCCTCCCGGCCTCCGCCGGTCGCTACTAATCCCGGGCTCCTCCCTCGGATCTGCAGACGGCAATATCCTCCGCGAATCCACCATGCCGCGTCGTCATTCAACCCGGCTTCAGCACCCGCGCCATTTCGGGGATGGCGGCAGAAATGTCTGAGATGGCTATCAGCGACAGATAGATCACCACCAGATCGACGAGACCCTCGCCGCCGAGCAAGACCTGTAAGCTGTAATGTCGCTCAGGCAATAAAAAGCCACAAGTCATGTCGAGACTTCAGGGTAGAAACTTCCGACTAAGTCGAAATTACCCCATGGTCTCCCAAGTCCTTCGGCGATTCTCCCGTGAGCTTGGACTTGAGATAAGCATAAGCCGTCACCATCGCGCTCGACTTCACGTCCCAGTATTCCGCAGACTCGATATGCACCTTCAGCAGCGCCAAGCCTGGCGTTTCCTTCCCTTGCGGAAACCACGCCGTCAGGCTTTCTTTCCACAATTCGGCAATTTTTACCGGATCGTGCTTCACGCTGGCCCGGCCCGAAACCGATACCCACGCACCCTTGCCGCAATAGCTCAGGTTCACGCGGGCGTCCTGCTCGATCTCCTTCACTTTATGCGAGCGATCCGAGGTGAAGAACCAGATCGTTTCTCCATCAATCTCCTGCGTCGCCATCGGACGGCTCCGCAATTCCCCTTCATCTTTGAATGTGGTCATCATCGCTACTTCAATGTCTTGAACCAGATCGGAGAGCGTCTCCATCTGTTCGGCTTCGGATTTCATCATGCCAATCAACCTGCAAGTAGAAGGCCAATCTAGGCAATGTTAAAACAATGGAAACTGCGGCTGAATGCCTATGCCATCTTGCCTCCTATCCTCCGCACACTTTCAGCCTTAATTCCGATTGCGATGCTGGGCGTCTCCCGCATCATCATCGACGCTCTCACCGCCCTCTCCCAAAACAAGCCGACGCAATTCACCGGGCATTTTGGTCACCGTATCGCCAGTTGGCTCATATACGCCTTGGTCGCGTGATGTAGCGGTTTGCGTTACCAAAACAGTTTGCTCCTGTTTCGTCAGGAGGAAGGGGCTCACGTCTTTTGCAGTGAGGCTGTGGCTAATGAACGGCGGGGGCACCGTGCGGCGTTCGACGTTACAGCAACTTACGGTCGGGAAACGCAATATTGCGCCGAAAAGTATCTAGTCTGGGAATTTGAGCCACCCGCGTTCGTACGCCGCAGCTTGCGAAACAGCCAAGCCTTGGCCACTCGCGTTACAGTTTCCTCCGAATATCGAGAACCTCGGCTGTCTCTGCGACGCTGAGGCCACTAAAAGAACGGAGTCCCACACACCACGGACTGAGCAACCTTTCATCTGATGGCGATACCAGACTCCCCTAGCGAGTCTGGTATCGCGTTGTTTCTGTCGACCAAAGGAGTGCGGGATGGTGGTCGAACGATGGCGCCAAATCCAAAGCCTGTTTCACGCTGCCTGTGAGAGAACTGGCGAAGACTGCGTGCATTTCCTGGCCGGCGAGTGCAGCGCCGACCCGGCGCTGCGACGCGAGGTAGAGTCGTTGCTGGAGAACGAGGATTTGGCGGCCGGCTTCCTGGAATCAGCTGAATCTGACGCGCCCGCTACGGCGGGGCACGAGCCGGTGCTGGCGGGAGAGCGCATCGGGCCAGCCAGGGGTTGGCGGTCGTCAATCACTATTTTTGTAACTCGAGCGGCGGTGGGCTGAGAAAGACCCAGCCACAGCAAGCCGAGGGCGAGAGCACTTGCCGGAACCTGCCATTTGTTTTCTCGCGCCCAAAGCGGCCATGCGCTAGCTCGTCATCTGGCTGGTACACTCGTCGGAATCGTCCGCTTAACGCATCAGCTCAGCGCTTCCGGCTTCGGTCAGTTGGCCACTACCGGCAAATCCGAATTCCAAATATCCGTCACGCACTTCCACCCCCCGTCGGCTTGCTTCTTCCAGATCTCCACCAACTTGCCTTCGTCTTTCACCAGCTCGCCCTTGTCGCCCTTGTAACTCATCGTGTAGTTACCGTAAACATACCCAATCTCCCCGGACTGTGCCATCACCACCTTGGCGGGCTGCCAGGCGATTGTTAGTTCAGGCAACGCCATCATTCCGCCGATGGACTTGAGCACTGCTTCCTTCGTCGTCGCCGCCTTCTCATTGGGCGGCAGCACGATCGCGTCGTCCGTGTAGAACGCCACCCAAGCCTCGGCCTTGTGCGTCTTGGCCGCCTCCACCCAAGCCGTGTCCGCCTTGCGGATGGCCAACTCCGCCGCCGCCAAATCAGGCGCTGGCGCGGGCGCGCAGCCCGTAATCATCAGCGCGCAACCAATCATTCCTAGATACTTTTTCATACCGCTACAGTGCATCCGCCATGCTCTGCCAACGTCAATTTAAAGTCTTGTCCAATACAAGCCTGGAGGAGGGAGCCATCAGGATTCCGATATGAGAACAACATTGACTCTCGATGACGACATCGCCGAGCCGCTTGCTGGTTTGTCCCGCGACACTCGCCGCTGCGGAATTAGGGTTTTAGGCCAAGTTCCTTGGCGTGTAGCAGCATCACCGGATCTCGCGTGCCAACATCCAACGCAATTTGCAGAGCAGCGCGGGCCTCCTGTAACTTTCCATTGGCCTGGTAGGCAACGGCGAGGGCATCCTGCGTAAGCAGATCATGCCTGATCCTGGATTCGGCTATCGCCAGCAACAGCGCATCTTTCGGGCGATTGCCGCGGCCCGACCGGTAAAGGATCAGCTCCCGGTTTGCGTTGTCGGACGAAGATTGAATTGCCTCCGCAGCCTTCTCGAACGCTGCATAGTCAACGGGCGATCCGGTGACCTCAGCCAACTGGTACAGATACCGTGGATGCGCTTCTGTATCGGAGAGCTTTCGCAACATTGCCGTAGCTTCTTCTCGATTTCCCTGTTTCAGTCGTACGGCCGCCAGCGCCGCAGTGCAATCGGCATCGGGCCCGAGTTTTAGGCGATCCTGCAACATCTTCGCAGCGATTTCCAGTTTGCCGGTCCGCAAGTGCAAATGTCCGGCGTACGTGAGCAGGGCCTTCCTTTCAGCGGTCTGGAGCGGGGCCAGCGTTAGATAACCTGTATTGAGGGCGTCTATGGCGCCGTCGGGATCGCCAGTCGCTTCCCGGATCTGCGCGACCAGCAACCAACCTATCGGATCGGTCTTGCCGATCCTCATATCAATCATCCATTGAGCGGCCTTCTCGGCTTCGGCATAGTCGCCAACGCCCAATCGCGCCGCAGTCAGTAACTCGTAACCGATGACGTCGTCGGGCCACTGCTTATTTAAAGCAATAGCCCGATCAAGCGCGGTTCTTGAATCACGGCGCGCCAACAACTCGCGAATTTCGGCTTTCTTCTCTTCAAAGCTAGGTGCAGCCGCAAAGAGGGTGAGCGCCGGAATTAGAGTCAAAATCGGCCGTAGGAGCTTCATATCAGACCGTATTTAGGGAGCGCAAGGCGCGCCAGCGCCTGCTGTGCAGCCAGACTCGGTTGGATCGATATGACGGCGATCCCGACCGCTGGGAGCATCGCCCAGGTAGGGGAAGCTCGTGCGATAGGCAGTATCGTTCGAGTTAACGCCATCTCCCAGACGGTTATTTGGGACAACGTTGAAAGCCGGAACGAGTACACCGGAAACGACGCGGAGCGAAATGTCCGTGACGTCGTCGAGTACACGACGGCCATTCGGATATCCGGCACCATCGCCTCCCAATACTCCAAGGCGGCTTGCGCTTCCCGGCAGAGTCGGTGCTACGCCCGTGTTGAGACGGAGCAGATCGGCAATCGGGCCCCCAGGTGTACCGCTAGCGGCGATGGGCGGCGCATAAGTCACCAATGGGTACAAGTCCGTGCGTGGAGGAGTAGGGATCGCAATCGCACCTCCAGTGGCTGCGTTCAGAATTCGAGCCAGCGTCGGGTCAAGAAAGAAGCTGGCAAATTGCGAGTCATTCTTAGGTTGATCCATGCTAAAGCGGTCTTTCGAGCCTGTTCCGATCAGTAATTCGTTGATGAGAGGATTTCCCATGCGTTGAATCTGGCTGAAACCACCCGAACCCGCTTCCGGAAGCGGAGCGCGCCGGACTGTCGTGCGAACGCGAGAGGTGGTACCGAATACTCCGATCGTGGCGGCCACTGAATCCGCCGCTTCGAGATTGCCGGTGCGGGTGAGCATCGTCACCGGAACTTCGATCGCGATGGCATTGACCGAGTAGCCAGAAACTGTGTCGGCAGCGATATTTGCCGTTCCCGCGTCCTGCGCTGGAGTCAGCACTCCACCCGCGACTGCGGAACGAAGGTTTAACGTGTCAAAGGCGCCGCCAAGATCAATCCAGAACGGATCGTCTACCGTGCCGGCGAAGACCTTTACGTCGGTCGTATTTGTCGTGTAAGTGCCAGCGTTAAAGAGCGCGGGATAGTCAATCGTCCGCGGGCCGACGTTCGAAGGCACAGCATAAAACGGAGTGGGCCCGGTGATCGCGGTTGCGACGCCAGCTTTGATCATGGTAACCGTATAACTCTGGCGTGTGCCGAGGCCAGGGCTATTGAAGTCGGTGATCCTCGGCGGAACAATGGGTGTCCCCGGCGCTACGGGAGACGGCGAATTGCCTGGCGCGTTTATGCCCGCACCCGCCCCAGCATAGGCTTGAAACAGATTCGGAAGACGTTGTTCAGTCGTGAACCGGATCTGAAACACAATATCCTCGACGGCATCGTTATTGTTATCGATTTTGATTTCATACAGGATTCCGGGATCGAAGGGAAACCAATTGGGTCCGTTGGCGGGCTCCTGCAGAGGGTCGACGCAGAGAATCATCGTCACCCTGGGATTAGATAGCCCGTCATAGCTGCGGAAGGCGAACAGGTCTGTGATATCGGCTTTGTGATCGAGAGATGTTATGGGAGCTTCGCGGTGATTCGCTGGGAATACCGGGGAGACGGCCATCAAAATCGCAACGGTCAGAGAGAGAAATTGATTTGGTGTGGTCATAGTTAGTCCTGATAGTTTGTATCTATTTAGCGCGGCGGATAAGAGCTATGGCCACCATACCGGTTAGCAAAAGCATATTGGTTGCAGGTTCAGGGATGGTGGTGGCACCAAAGGTCACCGAGTTGAGGGTTGCCGTGCCGGATGAGCCTCCATCGGCCGTCAAATCCATAAAGACGTCCAAGAACGACGTTTTCGCGAAGGTCGTCGAGGTGCTGAGGTCCGAGAATGTCGAGGCGATCATCGTTTGTGACGTTGGGCACCCATCAAGATTCGCACTCGCAAACATTCCGCCCGGGCAAATGTCCGCGACGGCGTTGGCGTTACCAGTACCAGTGCCGCTACCAATAATGGAAAGCGCTGCACCAACCAGCGTACTGTTCACTTTGAACCGGAAAAAAGATTCCAGCAAGGTGTTGGCCTGAGCAGTGCGATTCACTCCGAAAGTCAAGCTCGGCATCAAAAACGTGCCTCCAGTATTAACTGCAATGTTGGCAGGCAGGATTGCAATTGCGCCCGTTTGCGGAGCGCCCAAGTCCACAAACATCGAAAATTGAGCATTCCCGACTGAGCAGCCGCCCGCTCCTAGTCCGATGTAGCTCTGTAAAGAATTGCCGTTCACGCAAGTTGCAGCGTTGGCTAACGCTCCAGTCGCAATAGTCGCCCATAAGGCAAAAATAAGTTTCATTGATTTTCCTCCGTATCAGTCCTTGTCTACGAAGGGAACGATCACTCGGATGTGGTGTTTCGCTATTTTTATTTTTTCCGGTGCCGCACGCAGACAGCGATGCGGCACCGTGGCCGCGATATCTTCTTTGGTGGGGAAGTTTCAATCCCCTTCTCATCGGGGGCGAAGAAGGTTCGCTCCGGATAACATGACTCGATCTATACGCAGCGTTATAAGTAATTGCGCATAGTGTGCGGCTGTCATCTCATGGAGATATGCGACCGCTAACCATTGCGGACGCCTCAAATATCGTTTTCGGGCTGCAAGATGAAATTCGACGCTCGGAAGAATCTCGATATGATCATCGGCTGCATGGCGTGCTTTTGGTCGCACAGGGCATGACCTGTCCAGAGTTGGCAGGGCTATTGGGAGACGCGCCAAGATCGGTGGAGAATTGGGTCCACCAATTTGAGAACCGCAGCTTAGCGGGATTGCTGGAGGGCGAGAGGTCCGGGCGACCGAGGCGACTCGATCAAATGCAACTTGAGGGAATCAATGCGGTCTTGCGGCGCACCCCGAGAGAAGTTGATATGGGTGGCACGCTTTGGGACGGGAAAAGCTTGGCGGCCTGGATTGATCGGGAATATCAGATTCAGCTGGGGACGCGGCAATGTCAGCGCCTCTTCCGGCAATTGGGTTTCCGCTTACGCAAACCCCGGCCTGCGATCGCGCAGGCGGATCCGGGACCGCAGAAGGCGCATAAAAACAACTTCAAGCGCAGATGGCCGACGATTCCGTAGACTTGTGGGCCACCGACGAAGTGCACTTCCAACAGCATGGCTCGCGCTGTCAAATGTGGATTCCACCGGAGGTCAAAGACCCCGTGTTGCTGCATAGCCCGACATGGCGAAGCGTTGGGTACTTCGCCGCCGTCCGGCTGCGAGACGGCAAGTTTCTAGTCTGTCGCGAGACGGACAAATTCAACGGGGCAAGCTTCTGGAGCTTTATGAAGACATTCCGGTACAGCAGTATTCGTAGCAGTCGCCGCGTGATTGTCATCACGGACAACGCCAAGTATCACCATGCGCTCCTTCATAAAGAGTGGCGAGAAGATCACGTCGAGAACTTCTGCTTGGACTTCCTGCCGCCCTACAGCCCGGAGTTGAATCCGATTGAACGAGTTTGGAAGTTGACGCGTCGGCGCTGCCTGCATAATCGATACTTCGCGAAGCTCGAAGATGTTGTCACCGCCGTCGAAAACGAGTTCGGCAATTGGTCCAAGAGCAACGAAACACTACGGCGTCTATGCGCACTTACTTAAGTCGTTGTGTTTAGTTGTACAAGTTCGCACGTATCCATGGAGTGGATTGTGGCGGAGAACCCCCTCCGAAGGCAACCGCTCTCCCGAGCTTCTCGATGCCGCTCACCATTCTCAAGCTCCTTTTAGTACGACAGACCTCGCAGTGAACATTGTGAAGGCTATCGGGGCACCAGATCGAAAGTGTAAAAACGTTTGGAGACAGAACAGGACAGCGGACACAGTATCCACCGTGCTGATCCCCGTCCCGCCACTTCCACTCTCGGCCTTGACCGTACGGCTCAAGCCATCCAGGCTCGACTCACTCCAGCGGTCACGCGATTAATCAAACTTTAATCGTCAGCTAAGTCCCCTTGTTTGCAACATCAGAAGCTCCTCCTTCGGCCGTACCCAATCGATTCTGCATCACCCCTCTGCTAATTTTTTGCTGTAGAGCCGAGCCGCGATCACTTCGCGGTTACGGCTCTTTTTCAATTTCACAGACAGAAAGTGCAAAGCCAATGACCCCATCAACCGGAACCAGATACGATCAAAAGCGCGACTTTCAGAACGAAGCCAACCCCGGCCTCGAAGACCAACACCGCGCCTTCACGCTACGCCTCCGCAAAGACTGCCAGCCCGATTCCCACCTCGAAGAAGAGACCTTCCAGCGCTACGCCTGGGCCGCCTTCCAGGTCGTCCGCAGCCGCAAACTGGAAACCGCCACCGAGGACCTCTGGATCGACAACCCCGAGTCCGCC
>JBBRBI010000144.1:0-9692 GCA_038206015.1 Bryobacterales bacterium
GTATCGGTGAAGCTGTCCTGGCCAGAAAACCAGAACATCTCCAGCCAGCAACGCAGTGATTTCTGCAATTGCACGGAGACACGAATCGCGGGTTTCATGAAGCCGGGCTGGCCGTCCTGCGGAACGGCGCACCAGGACTCTGCCGGGTCACCGGAGTAGCTTAGGGCCATGCTGAGTCGTACGCGGTCGGAGAGGACGGTCTGCTCCAGGCCGACGCGGTAGTGGTGTAGCAGTGGCGTCACCACAGAGCCCAGCGAAAGTGCGTCAAGCGCAACGGCGTGTTTGAACTGATTGATTTTCATCACGAGACAAAGTTAGCAGTCGAAGGGGAAAAAACGAGCTAAGGCAGGAAAATCGGAAGGGCTGCGTTGTCGGGCTAAGTCTTTGTGAGTGTGTTGGTTAGCGGGATCAAATTTGTTATTGAAATTCTTGTTACCGCAAAATTGTGCGGCTGTGAAAGTGGCTATGGCTGGCTGCTGTTTGCGTTGAAGCTACACTTCATTACACTATTTTGGTCAAGTGTGGCCTGAGGCTGGACGTGAACACTTACGAAGCAAAAGCGAAGTTTTCGAGCCGGATCGAGCGAGCGATGCTCGGCGAGGATGTCATCATTTGCAAGGCAGGGAAGGCGGTGGTAAAACTTGTGCGGCTGGATGTTCCGGCAAAACGCCAACTCGGTAGCGCCAGGGGAAGCTTTACACACCCGGATGGGTAAGACGACTGGATGGACGATGACGCATACGAGGCGTTTCCTGATAACTAGGGAGCGCGAAACGCGTTGAAGCTGCTTGTGGATACCGGAGCTGATCCGGGCGATCGCCGAGCCTGAATTGCTCTCCAATCGAGTTAGTGCGGCGTTGCTTGATGAGTGTAACGAAGTCCTGGTGAGTATCGCGTCGATCCGGGAAATATCGCTTAAGGCGCAGGTAGGGAAAGTGCCGATACGCAAGACGCCGGACTTCCTTGCGGGACACATTCGTTTTGCGAGTGGGAGGTTGGCAAGGAGCGGGGGCCAGGGGGGCGTTTTGGCGATTGGGTCTGTTCGTTTCGGTTTTGGGACTGCTTGGAATCGCGTACGCCAGATTTTTGCCGATGCTGACTTTGCGGCTTCCTTCCTGTTGAGAAGGTAACAGAGGGTCAGGGGGGCGTTTGCTCGGCCTAGGGGGCGGCTGTTGAAAACGAAGGAGATTTAGCCGAAAAAGTCTGTGATGAATGCTCGGTGAGCTAAGCCGTTAAAAGGTCTTGCGGGTTATGAGGAACTTTTGGCCAAGGTTAAAAACGTGCTGGCCCGTCATCGTATTCGGGAGAGATTCCCGGTGTTGGATGACTCAGTAGTCGAGGCCTTTCTGGCTGCCGTGAGAGAGCGGTCTCGATGCTTCTCCTGTGTTCCTCAGCGGCTGACCTTGGCGATTGATCCAAGTGGCTTTCCTGATGGTGATTCGGGCCGAGGGCGTGGCGAAGTAGCGGGCCATGAAGGTGCACGAGATGCTGAAGCGGCTTCGAGCGGGCGGATGAACCGTGACAACGCAGATGCGCATTTTTCTTCGGGTGGCCGCTGGCTCGCTTACTCTTCCATCGAATCCGGGACCGTCGAGGTGTACACACGAGCTTTTCCAGGCCCCGGCGCAAAGCATCGCATTTCGATTAGCGGCGGCCAGAATCCCACCTGGTCGCGCAACGGCCGGGACTTTTCTATCTACAGCGAAGGCAAGGCGGCCAAATGATCGCTGTGACAGTGGCAGAGATTTCGAGCCAGGACAGCTCCCGAGTTGGTGCGCCCCACGTCGTGCTTGAGGGCCACTACTTGTATGCCACGCCGCTGCGGAGCTACGACGTCACCGCCGATAGTTAGTGTGTCATGTTGCGCCTGGGAGAACAGGGCGACCAGCGAGTAACCAAGCTAATCGTGCTTATCGATTGGGCCGCGCAGTTAAAGCGAAGAGTGCCCAGCAGGACCCCGCCCGCTGACGTTGTTGCGGTCACCCGGAACTTCCCTCCTCTCTTTCGGGTTTACACTACAAATAAGCATGCAGTTCTTTCTATCTTTCGCCCTCCTCGCGGTCCTCTCCACGGCCCAAACCATTACCTTCAGCGAACACATCGCGCCCATCGTTTACGGCAACTGCTCCACTTGCCACCGCCCCGGCCAGGTCGCGCCCTTCTCCCTTCTCACCTACGAAGACACCGTCAAGCGCGGGCGTACGATGGTCGAGGCCACGCGCACCCGCTACATGCCCCCCTGGAAGCCCGACGCCGGTTGGATTTCCTACCGCGATGAGCGACACCTCAGCGACACGCAGATCTCCCTGATCCAGCAATGGGTTGCCGGCGGGATGCTTCAAGGCGACCCCGCAAAGGCACCCCCGCAGCCCAAGTTCCCCGACGGATGGCAACTCGGCCCCCCCGATCTGATTCTCGAAATGCCAACTGCCTTCACCGTCCCTGCCGACGGCGAAGACATCTATCGAAATTTCGTTCTCCCCACCGGGCTCACAGAAGACAAATGGGTCCGCGCCATTGAAATGAAGCCCTCGGCCCGCACCGTCGTTCACCACGCTCTCTTCTACCCCAACACGGGTGCCGAAGCTCGCGCCTTGAACGGCAAAGATGGCCAGCCCGGCTTCCCCGGCCTCGGTTCTCTGTTCACCTCGCAGGGTGCCTCCGCTCTCTCTGGAGGCCTCGGCGGTTGGGTCCCCGGCACCACGCCTCAATATCTTCCCGATGGCGTCACCATGGCTCTCCCCAAAGGCTCCGACGTGCTCATCCAAACGCACTTCCATCCCAACGGAGCGACCCAGTCGGAGAAGACAGTCATTGGCTTATACTTCGGACCCAAGCCCGCTCGCGATCTTACTCAGTTACAGGTACCGGCCGCCTTCGGTATCCAGGCCCACATCGACATCCCCGCCGGCGAATCCGACTACAGAGTTCGCGGCTCCTTTACGCTCCCCACCGACGTCGATGCGGTCAGCGTCAGCGCTCATTCGCACTATCTCGGCAAGTCTGCAAAACTCACCGCCACGCTCCCCACGGGCGAAGTCAAGGTCCTGCTCTGGATCAAGAACTGGGACTTCGGCTGGCAGGATCAATACATGTTCAAGAGCCTGCTCTCCCTCCCCAAGGGCACCCGTCTCGATGGCGAATACACCTACGACAATTCCACCGCCAATCTGAAGAATCCCAATAGCCCTCCCAAGCGTGTCAAGTGGGGCGAACAGTCCACCGACGAGATGGGCAGCCTCATCCTCATGGTCATGCCAAAGGTTCAGGCCAATCTGAATTCCCTCCAACTCGCCACCTTGCTGTTTGCCATCACGCCCGCCCCACAGGTCGGCAATAAGCCCCTTTTTGTCAGTTCCGCCCTTGTCGATGGCGCAAGCGGGCAGGGCGGTACAGTCACCCCCGGCAAGATCGTCGTCCTCTACGGCAACCGCGTCGGTCCCACGACGCTGGCCAACGCAGAACTCACCAGTGACGGCCGCCTGGCCACTTCACTCGGCGGCACAGAACTTCTCTTCGATGGCATCCCGGCACCCCTCCTCTACACCTCCGCCGGACAGCTCGCGGCCATCGTGCCCTATGCCGTCAACGGCAATCCGGGCACTCAGGTCCGCATCCGCACCACCGCCGGCGGACTCTCTGATGCTGTAGCGCTCCCCGTCACTCCCGTCGCGCCCTCGCTCTTCTCCTCCGATTTCACCGGCAGCGGTCAAGGTGCCATCGTCAATCAGGACGGCAGCATCAACGGCGCAAAGAAGCCCGCCGCCAAGGGCTCCATCGTTCTCCTTTACGCCACCGGAGAAGGGCAGACCCGCCCCGGCGGCGTCGACGGCAGTCTGGCCACTGCAAACAACCTGCCTATCCCGGCAAACAGTGTCAAAGTCTTGGTCAACGGCAAGGCTGCTGAAGTCTTATACGCCGGTGGTGCGCCAGGCCAAGTCGCAGGCCTGATGCAGCTCAATGTCCGCATCCCCCTGGACGCCCCCGCTGGTGATGTGCAGATCCAGGTTCAGGTAGGCGATCAGCAGAGCCAGCCCGGCATCACGGTCGCCGTCCAGTAGTGCCTCTGCTCCTGCAACTTCTGCTGACAGCCATCGCGCTCACCGCACAGGATCGAGTCAATCCCGCGCTCACGATCCAGGACATCCACGGCCAAGCGCAGCGCCCCTTTGAGGCAAAAGGCAAGCCTGCGCTGGTATTTTTCATAGTCCCCGACTGTCCCATCTCCAACCGTTACGCTCGCACGATCAAGCAAATCTGCGACAACGAGGCCTGCACCCTCGTCTACGTCGACCCGGATCTGACCCCGGACAAAGTCAAAAAGCACATGACCGATTTCGGTCACGGCAGCTATCCGGCCATCATCGACGCAACTCAATCTCTCGCCAAAGCCGCCGGTGCTACTGTCACCCCAGAGGTCGCGGTAATTCTGCCCAACGGCACCATCGCCTATCGTGGGCGCATCGACAACACCTGGGCCAGCTTCGGCCAAAATCGCCGCCAACCCACCGAGACCGACCTCAAAAATGCCTTGGACGAAATCGCCGCAGTCAAACCCGTGACCACACCCAGAACCAAAGCCATCGGCTGCTTCATCACTCCGATCGAGCTGCTAAAACACTAGCGCCTGCCGCATAACAGCTTCGGTCTTCTCGCGAATCTCGCGCGCCACCCGAAATGGGTCCCCCTGCTGAAACTGCGGCAGAAACAGTTCCACCGATAGCGGCCCGTCATATCCCTTCTTGGCCAGCGCGTTCAACACTAAGGCAAGCGGCGCAACCCCATCTCCCGGAATCACCCGCGTCGCACTATCCAGTAACTCACGCGGCAGATCCGGCACATCCTGTATGTGCACATGCGCAATCTCCCCCTGCCGCAACAGATCCAGGTCCTCCATCTTGCTCCACCCAGTCAGGAAATGATAGAAGTCAAACATCGGCGTGACACTCGCATGCCCGGCCGCCCGCGTCATCTTCAACAGCGTCGGCAGCGTCGAGATAAACGTCGATTGACGGATAAACTCCACCCGCAATGCCAGGCCAAACTGCTTCGCAATCTCCCCCGCCTCATGCATGCTCCCCGGTACGCTCTTATAGTCCTCAAGCGACACTTTTTGCGTACAAAAGGTCGTGGCATATACATTCTTCAACCCCAACTGCGCATACATCTCACAACGCTTCTTGAGCGATGCAAATGCTGCCCCGCGATTCGGGTTCGGCTCCCACAATCCACTTACTCCCACCGCCCCCTGTACTGCGGTCAAGCCATGATCGGTAAGCACCCGCTTGGCCGCGCTCAAGTCCTCCGTCTTCAAAAAACCATCGAGCATCGCGTCCGTAAGCTCGACTAACTCAATCCCCGCCTTCGCCCATCCCTCAAGCGATTTGCGATAGCCCGCCGCAGCGGAAGTGGTCTGGTGAATGGCAAGCTTCATTTTGTTTTCAGTTGCGCCCGCTAAGGCCGCAGAACTCCAGAGTATATCGCGACGCGAAGGCGCGATCATTTCACATACCGCTTGATGCCCTTCTGCGCCACCTCTGCCCCATACACGTTCCCCTTCGCGTCCACCGCCACGCCCTCAGAGCCGGAAGTATTTGCGTTCTCCGGATCAGCAAAAGTATCGGGAATAAACACCCGCACTTTGCCATCCTTCAAACTCGCAATGCGGATGCCCCGCCTCACACCCGGATTATGACCATAGCCCTCTCGCTCGCGTGACTCAGAATCGGTCACATAGATCGTATCTTTACGATCAATCCAGATACCGCTCGGCCGCCCAAATTGTGTGAAGCGCTCCAGGAACTTGCCCTCCACGTCATAGACTTCGATCCGCGCATTATCCCGATCGCCAACAAACAGACGGCCCTTGGAATCAAAGGCCAGCGCATGCGGCATTTCAAACTGTCCGGTTGCCTTTCCATGGCTCCCCCACTGCTTGATGTACTTGCCGTCTTTGGAAAACTTCTGTATCCGCGCGTTGCCGGTCCCGATGTTATGACCCTCGGCCACAAAAATATCGCCGTTCGCACCAACCACCACCGCATTCGGCTGGTCGAACATCCCCTGCTCCTTACCCGCCACGCCCACCTTCCCCAGCCGCAGCAGCAGCTCCCCATTCGGGCTGAACTTTACGATATGGTGAGCCATTTCATCCACCACCCAGACGTTGTTCTGGGCATCGACATAAATGCCATGCGGAAACACAAACATCCCCGCGCCAAAGCTCTTCAGCAAATTGCCCTTGGCATCAAACTCCAACACTGGCGCATCCGTCTTGCCCTCGCAACTGTTCGCCCCACAGCGCTCCGCCACCCAGACGTGCCCGTTGGCCGCCACATACACCGCACTGGTCGAACCCCAACTGCGGCCCGGCGGCAGCTTAAAGAAATTCTCAACCGTGCGATACGGATTGCTGATCTTCTCGCCCGGCCACAGGGGCGCAATCATCAAAACAACAACCAACATTCTGCGCATCTATCTAGCTCCTAACCTTCACTTGCCGCCATCAAGCAAATGGTACATCCGCGCCACCTCGATATCCAACACTCCCGGCGCATTCAGCTGAAAATTCGCAAACCCCTGATAAGCACTCAAATCCAGCTTCGCCCGAGCTTCCTTCACCGTCAGTTTCGCCGCATGAAAACCCTTCACCTGCGCCCAATACTGGCGCAGGTACTGCTGGTTAAAATCGATCTGCTTACGATCCCTCACCAGCGCCCCATGTCCCGGTACAGCGACGTCAAAGCGAAGCCCCTTCAGCTTCTCGAGCGTCTGCACAAACTCCTCCGGATACCCATCCCCAAGATAGGGTGCTCCTGCATAGAACAAATCCCCGGTAAACACAATACGATCTGCCGGTAGATAAACTACCAGATCCCCGCCAGTATGCCCCCGACCCAGATGTAGAATCTGGATCTCCCGCTTCCCTCGGTACAGCGTCAACTTATCGGTCAAAGTAACATTCGGCGCCACCGGCCGCACCTCCGCCAATTCCGCTATATGCCGCTTCAGTCGCGCAAGCTCTCCCGTCGCCTTCGCATCCCCAGCCGCGATCCTTTTCTCCAATCCGACCGTCTGCCACTGCTGATTTCCCGGCCCGGCATTGTTCACATAAGTTGCTTCATGCAGCACATCCCCCAACAGCTTCTGCCGCGTAAACTCATGGCCAACGATCTCGACGCCCTTGTCGAATACCTGATTCCCATTGGCGTGATCGTAGTGATAGTGGCTATTCACCAATGTCCGCACTGGCTTGTCCGTGATGGTCTTAACCGACGCAATCAGCGCCCGCGCCGCTGCTGGCGAGATATGCGAATCGACTATCAGCACATCGTCATCATTGAAGACCACCAACGAGTTACTCCCCACAGTAACTGCGTCCCCACCGGTGGCAAAGTACACCCCCGGTGCAATCTCATCAAAAGTGTGTGTCGCCGTCTGCCGCTTGGCGTAAGCGTAAACCAGCAAAAGGACGAATGGAAATGCCAGCAGGGTTCTCTTCATGCGATTCCAAGAATACTACTCCTGATGCCGCAGCGGACAAGCCACCCGTTAGCGCCGCTTTCAGCGATCGCTCTGCCCATCGCCCTAGCCACGCCCGACTCGCTGAACCTGGGCCTACTTTCTTGAAAACTTCACAAACTGCATTCAACTTCTCCAACACCCGGTATGGTCTCGGTGACGGACTGCACCCCGGAGCGATCCTGTAAACTCCAGGCCCGATTTCCTGACAATGCTTCTGGCCCAAAGTCGACTTTGAATTCCTGCTGAAACTCCTCGGCGTCCAGGGCGAAGGCCACCAGGACGCCGACAATCCAGACGCTCCGCTTCTTACTTCACTGTCGCGCCGTCAGCCGTCACCACCACTTCCTTCTTCTTTCCACCCTTGGTTGTGTAGACTGCCTCGTATGTCATCGTCGAACCCTTCTTCACCGTCTCGGCGACGCTCAGCTTGCCATCGGCGATCTGCTTGAGAATGGCCGCTTTCGCCGGGGCAGGGAAGCTATTCAAATCGGCCTGTTCTTCAACCGTTTCGAGTGCGCCAGTGGAATCAACAACAAAATCGCGGGTCTTGCCGTTCACGATCGTTTCCACTTCGTAAACCGTCTTCCCCTTCTCTTTTTCCTTGACGATATTCTTGATCGTCGCGCCCTTGGTCTCCGCCTCCACAGTCTTCTTGACAGCGGGTGGCAAATCCTTCAACTCCAACTTCCTGTCGGCCATCGCCAGACCCATAAGTCCAATCGCCAACATACAGTTTCGAATCATTACGATCTCCTTGAGCCGAGAATATCTGACGGACATGTAAATTATCTGAAGAACTTCGCTTTTCCTAAAAAAAGGAAAAAATTGATCCTGGACGCCGCAGCGATCACTTCCTGCATGGGAGGCTAGACGCGGGCGAAGTCAATAAATCCGCGCCTCGGGTCTGTGCTAACCAATTGAACCTGTAACTGGTCGCCTACATCCACACCCTGTTGGCCTCGCATCAGAAGGCCTTCCGCCGGAGGATGCAACACCCGCACAAAGACGCCCTTGGGCGTCACCCCCGTCACAACTGCAGCGAAAGTCTCGCCGATGTGCGGACGCAGCGCCACGGCGGCAATGCGCTTGTTCATCACGCGCTCTACTTTTCGCGCCGCATTTTCCTTTTCCGTACAGCTGGTTGCGATCAGGTCGAGTTGCTCATCCGAATAGGGTGCCGGGGCGTGAGCCAGCACCGCCTTGATAATGCGCTGTGTCACCAGATCGGCAAAGCGACGATTGGGCGCGGTGGAATGCGTGTAGTCCTGAGAGGCGAGCGCGAAGTGTCCAACCTGTTCGCCCCCCGGTCGAGACAGCACATACTCCCCTGGGCCCATGAGTTTCACCACCGCCAGGGAGACGTCCGCATAGTGCACGTCATCGGCTGCTTTCCGCTTTTGCAGAAATGCGCTGAGCGCGCCGGAATCGGGCTGTTCGGGAAGTTTGTCGCCATAGCGAGCGGCGAGTTCAACGATGCGTGGCCAGCGCTCCGGCGTCTTGACGACGCGGCGGATCGACGACACACGGGCCTTTGCTAGCGTCTCGGCCATCAACCCGTTTGCGGCCACCATAAAGTTCTCGATCAGTTCGGTGGCACGATTCTTTTGACGGGAGTGAAGGCCTTCCACCTGGCCATTGGTGATGACAGCTTCCGCCTCCACGCGATCAAAGTTCAGGGCGCCCAGGCGGTGGCGCTCAGCGAGTAGACTCTGCGCCGCTTCGTCTTGTAACTTAAGTTGTGCCTGAAGCTCGGCGGAGGCGGCCACCTTAGGCGGCGCAGCCGCAGTTTTCTCCAGCCAGGCACCGACAGCGTTGTAAGTCAATTGCGCCCGATTTCGAACGATGGCCCTATAGATACTCGTGTTTGAAATCTTGCCATCTACAGCAACTAATATTTCAACGACGACGGCCAGCCGGTCGGCGGCCTCGTTGAGGGAAGTAAGGTTGGTAGACAACTCCTCGGGTAACATCGCAAAGGTTCGGACGCCGGTGTAGACAGAAGTCGTTAATTTTGCGGCGTGAGCATCAATGGGTGAACCGATGGGCACATCGGAATCGACATCGGCAATGCCGATCAGCAGGCGGATGCCGCCGGCGACGCGCTCGGCTACTTCGATCTGGTCAAGATCGCGCGAGGAGTCGTTATCGATGGAAGACCACAACAGGCT
>JBBRBI010000145.1:0-9639 GCA_038206015.1 Bryobacterales bacterium
ATAGCAGCCTGGATTACCGGACACCGAGCGAGTTTGCGGCGCAGGTCTTGGCCTATGAAGCCAAGCAAGTTCACGATTTGACTGCCACGTAAAAATGGCAGCTTACTATTTACCGCTGGTACAGAAAATGGTCGCAGGTCACAAGCAAGCCGTTCGTATGACCAGCCTGCGAGGAGGAGCAAAGCAGCTCCGAATCCGAAAGACACGACGCAAGATACGAATCGGGGTCGAGAACCGCGCATGGCTCAGGACACCGACGCGAAAGATGAGGCTTTGGTGAATGGTCGGCACTTGGTCAGCGCTAAGTCAGGGCCTGCCACGCTCGCCCGATCGTTAGTTCGGAGGCTTTGTCTTGTCTAGCGCAGCGCACAGGCGTAGAGGCCGAAGACGGTGCCGGTGGTGGCCAGGGCGGCGGCGCTTTGGAGCATCTGCATCGAGAGCAGGGCGCGGGGCGTCGTCAGCGGGTTGTTGGCGGCGTTGAGCATGATCGCGGCCAGATCGGGCGGAGCCAGGGTCGAGGAATCGAGAATCAGGTTGTAGTTGGACCAGTTGTCGCAATCGATCGAATAGTAATGCTCGAAGCGGTCGTTCTCGATCGCTTGACGCTGCGCGTTGGCGCGGTAGGCATCGTCAGGGGTCGCGTAGGATTCGTCAGAACGCTGGGCGCCGAATACGCGCTCGGCAGCGATGCCGGTGTTGACGACGAGATGGATCTTGTAGGCACGAGGGATGAAATGCCAGGCAAGGCGCGAGTCGACGATGAGCGAATCCGGAGAATCTTTGAGCGCGATTAACTGGTCGTCGATCAGTTTGTCGATCGAGTGATCGTGCTTGGCGACCTCATTGAGTTCAATGAGCGAGAGGTTGCGTTCTTCTGCCATGCGGCGCAGGATGGTGCCAGCCGAGATGACTCGCCAGCCGGTGAGGGCAGACAGTTCGCGGCAGACACTGGTCTTGCCCGAGCCGATGAGGCCGGAGACGGAAACGATAGTGGAAGTTGGGGCCATGAGAAAGATTGAAAAGGGCTAAGTACGAAGTCTAGCCAATAGCCAGACTCCTACGAGGGCAAAAAGTGCGTCGGGGCTCCAGGCAGCGAGCGCGGGTGTGAGCTGGCCGACGTTACCAACCTGCTCGATGATCGAAGAAACGCTCCAATAAGCGATGGCGATGGCGACGCTGACGCCGATGCCAGCCATAGCACCGCGGTTGCCCGTGAGGAAGGCAAAGGGCACACTGAGCAGGGCCATCACAAAGGCCGAAATGGGAAAGGCAAACTTCTTGTGGAACTGTACCTGGAGGCGCGTCGTATCCAGACCGGACTGTTGCAGATTCTGCACGTAGGTGGCTAGCTGATGGAAGTTCATCTGTTTGTCCTGAATGAGTTCCTGGAGGAAGTAGTCGGGAGTTTCGGTGAGTTCTTCAAAGGTACGGGTTGAGTCGAGGAAGGGATCGTAGTCGGTACGGAGGCCGATGTAGTCGCGACGGAAGCCGGATTGGTAGACCCAGCGTTTGAGCTTGGGTTCCCAACGGGCGCGCTCTGCCGAGATCATGCGCTTCATCGCATAGGTGTTGCAATCGAGCTCATAGACGCGCGGATTGAGCATGACTTTCTCGACAGGATCGAGGAACTTGTAATAGAAGACGCGGCAGCCTTCGCCGAAGATGAACTTACGATCCGGCTGGACGTAGGTTTGGGCGGCTTTGCCCTTGATCTCGTTGCGGAGGGCATCCTGTTTGCGGTTGGCATCGGGCACCCAGTAGTAATCAAAGGCGAAAAGCATCGCACTCAGACCAATGCTGGCAACGATAACCGGCAGGGCGAGGCGGTGGAGGCTGACGCCGCTGGCCTTGAAGGCAGTGACCTCATTCGTCTTGGTGAGGACGCCGAAGGTGACCAGCACCGCGACGAGGATACTGACCGGGGATGTTTCGTAAATGAGCTTGGGTAACAGGAAGAATAGATAGCTGGCGATCTTGGCACCACCGATGTTATTTCGGATGATGTCGCCGAGGAGTTCAAAGAAGGTGAAGACCTCTGTCATCATGACGAAACTGAACAGGAGCAAGACAAAGTAAAAGATGAAAGCGCGCAGAACGTAGGCATCTATGATCATGCTGAGGAGGGGAATGCCGGGGACACGAACGACTTTGTAGAAGCCGGATTCGAGGGCGAGGGCAGCGGATCGATGAGTGGGGACGGCAGGGGACCGATTGCCGCGGATCCGTGTCCAGAAGCGCTCGAATGCAGCCTGGACGGTGCCGACCAGATCACGGTCACCGGGGCTCTCCAAACGAGTCAGTAGCGTGATCGCGAGCAGAAGAAAAATAATGTTTGGGCCCCACGTTGCCAGCTCTGCGGGCAAGGCACCACGGCGGGCCATCTGCTGGAGACTGATCATGCTGGTGTAGTAGAGCAGCGCGAGCAAAACCGAAACCACAAAGGCAGTGCTCTTGCCGGCCTTGCGGCGGGAGATGCCTAGGGGGACGCCCGCCAGCGCGAGCAGGAGACAGGCCAGCGGCAAGGCGACACGCTGATGAAATTCAAGCCGGGCGTCAATGGTTTCTTTGCGGGGATGCTCCCGGATAAAGCGCCAGAGCGGCACGGTATCCATTTCGAGAAAATTATTGGAGCGTCGGTATTCGTTGGGCTCCTTGGCCTGAAGTGCAAGGTCGCCACGCGGAGCAAAAGTGCGGGCGTCCTGGCTCGGATCCTTGCCAATTTCGTAGGAGCTCTCGTTTTTCATCGCCAGTTGAATGCGATTGTTTTTGACGTCGGAGACGGCCAGAGCCTCTTCGCCGAGCAGGATGCGCGGCTCATCGGAGCGCTCACGGGCGGCGGAGCTGCGTTGTTCGCCGGTGCGCAAATCGGCCATGAAGATCTTGCGCCATTTCACGGTGGTGCCCGCGATGACGTCGCCAACATAGAGGATGGTGTTGGGGAAGCCTTCTTCAAAGACGCGGGGTTGGATTTCGGCGGTAACCTGTGCGGCGAGAGCACGATTCATCAGGCGAGTGGACTGGCGGTAGGCCCAGGGGGTGAGCCACGTAGTGGAAGCGGCGGTGAGGATGAAGCCCAGCAAGCCGAAGGTGAGAACAGGGCTGATGACGCGGCGGGCGGGCGAACCGGTAGCGCGCATGGCGGTGATTTCGTTATCGCCAGACATGCGGCTGAGGCCGATCAGGACACCGATCAGGACACCGATGGGAATCGTGAAGGGGGACGTGGGCGGCACGATCAGCAGAAACAAATAGACGGCGGTCTGCCAGTCGGTCGAGTTGCGCAGGACGAGTTCGAAGAGCTTGCCCGAGCCAAGGCGCTGCAAAAACAACACGAACGTGAACAGCAGCACACCGAGCATGGCGCTGGAGGCGATCTCACGAAAGATTGCTCGCGATAGGATCTTCACGGGTTGATCAAATTAAGCGGTGAGCGCAGGTGCGGTGACTAGAGGCAGCTTGGGTAGCTCTACCTGAGGGCGTTCCAGCTCGAGGTCGTCAAACAGAATGCTGGGGGCCACAGTGGAGCAGCCGAAGACATAGTTGCCGCCACCGACGACAGAGAAAGGCGCGGCATTGGCGATGAAATCAAACTGCACCTCGTCGCTGCCGGCAGCAATGATGTCCTTGAGTGCGCGAACGTTCAGGCCGCGGAAGCGGAGTCCACGAACGAGTTCCTCGCGACCGTCTGGATAGACACGATAGGCAAGCAGCGGAGGCGCCGCAGGCCTGGCACCACCACCGAGCATCTGGCGAAGTTCGTCGAAGCTGGCGGTTGAGGGGAAATCGAGCTTGCGGATGAGGATGCCGAAGGGCTTGTTGCGCTGCTTGAGAAGGTCGATGAATTTCTTCTTCAAGTCATCGGGTGCGACCGCTTCCTCAGCCTTGACGAAGAGGTTGCTCATTGAGGCAACGTAACCGCCAAAGCCGCCAGGCAGTCGGGCATGACCGTTGGAGACCTTGGTATCGCGAGTCGGAACGCGAGTGGAAAGATAGGCTTTGAAGGTGCCCTTCTCTACCAGGACGACCGGCTCGGGCTTGACGCCTTCGAGGTCGGCTGGGAAATGGCCCATCAGGGGGCGGCCTTTGTACTCTTTCTGTGTGGGATCGTCGACGACGGTGAACGTGGAAGGAAGTACACGAGAATTAATGCGGCCTTCAAACTCACCGGCGGGGAGGTTCATGGGGCGCCCTGGTTCGGCAACCGGCTTACGGAAGACAGTGCCCTGGCTGCCCACGAGATCGGAAAAGAGCTGCGCGGCGGCTTCTGCCTCAAATAAGACGGGGCCGGAGTAGTTATCGCCGACCGGAGCGGCTACCAGGGCGCGGACGTTGTCGCCCACCTTCTTGATGCGCTGCTCCATATCGGTTTCGCTGCTGAGCTTACTGGTATCGAGGGCGAGGAAGTTTTCGTGATCCCGGACACGCATGCCGTCCGGGGACTGGCCATTGGCACGGACACGGATGTAGCTGAGAAGTTCCGTTGTACGCATCTCTGCACCATCGGTATTGGCGAAGTAGTAGATGTCGCGAGAGGATTCGAAATCGACGGACGAAGTGAAGACTTCGGGGTAAGCAACGAAGATTTTGGAGAGGCGGGTGATGCGACCCTTCCAGAGATCCTCATCGGGCTTCCAGTTGGGGATGGGCTCGATGAGCTTGACGGGTGTGGCGTCGGAGAAATCGGGGAGCTCCTCGGCCTGAGTGATATTGCGCAGAGCGGCACGCTTGCGACCAAAAGCTTCCGTGGCAGTTTTATAGGCGCGATCCAGTGCCAGCCAAAGGACCTGGCGCATGGCCGAGTTATTGTTATCGAGAGGAAACTGGTCTGGATCGAAGCGAGTGCCCATGAAGGCTTCTGAATACACGTAGTTGGTATTGTCGAATTTCTTGTCCCCGATCCGGAGGCTGACGCGAGGGACGCGAAATGCCTGCTGGCTGGCACTGAAAAGTGCGCCGAGACTGGCAGAGGCACGGAAAGCACTGGCATCGTCGAGGGCGCATTCAATGTAATAGAGCGGCTGACCGCCGATGACGCCAAGAGGACGGGCGCAGCGAGCCATCTCCTCCTGCATGGCGCGAAGGATGGGGTCAATGGAGGGGGTAACGGCCTTCTGGGCGAAGGCGGCGGCAGGTAGGAGAAAAGCAAAATCGCGACGGCGCATTAGAGAACAGCTCCAGGGGTATTTGCAGCGGTGGGCCGCTCGAGATAGGGTGGACGCTCCTGCGATCGCTCTCGAAGGGAGATTTCGATCTCAGTGACGAGCAAGGCGGGGGCAGATGCCGAGACCGGAACCTGGCCCGATTCTGCACCGCAATAACCGTTGAAGACCGTCGTCTCGTTGGAGGTAAGAGCGATCTTGGCAAAGCTGGTGAGCGGCGTACCGACAATGTCGGAACCGCGGATCAACTGATCGGGTTTGCCATCGGCAAAGATCTTGTAGACCATCACTGGCGCCACCTGGAAACCCTGAAGGCCTCGGCGGCTGGTGATCGTGAAGCCACTGGAGACCTCTTCAAAGTAGAGGCCATAGGGTTTGTTCTGCTTTTTAATCTCCTCGATAAGCTGCTTGCGCAGATCTGCTGGACTGACCGCTTTGGAACTCTCGACGACCAGGTTGGACTGGCGAGCGACGACTTCTGCGCCAAGCTGTTTGCGCCCATGGCCATTGGAATCAGGGAAGCCGTTGATCGGCGAGCGGGACATCAGAAAGTTTTCGAGCGTTCCAGCCTTGACGACCGAAACGGGACGGGCCTTCACGCCTTCGTCGTCAAAGTTGTACCAGCCGTATAGATCGATGCCAGCCAATTGGTGGAGTGTGGGGTCCATCTTGACGCTGAGAAATTCGGGGAGGATCTTTTGGCCGACCATCTTGGTGAAGGTCTGCCCTTCGGTCTCATCCTTTTGGCGGTGCCCTTCAATGCGATGGCCAAAGATTTCGTGGAAGAATACGCCGGCGGCTTTGCCGGAAAGAATGGCGGGGCCAGTGAAGGGTTCCGCGAGCGGAGCCTTGAGGAGCGCGGCGAGCTTTTGGTAAACCTTCTCGACAGCCTTTTGAACGGCCTTGTCATCGGGGAGGCGCGACGGGTCTTCCGCTTCAAAAGTCTCGCTGGCGGAAAGGTTCATGCCGTCGCTGGCCTTACCCCTTGCGAGGATCATGATTCGAGCGTATTGGCGACCGTGCTGGAGTTTGGTGCCTTCGGTGTTGACCAGGGTCTTGATCTCACGCTGGCCGACCACGACAACCGAGCTGGACAGGACCTCTGGCTTGTCGGAGAAGTACAGACTCCACTTGCGGGCACGATCCTGCCAAAGCTTGGAGTCAAACTTTAGGGCTGGTACGTTTTCGTACTTGACGACCGACGGAGCTGGGGAGAAATCGCCTGATTTGTCGTCGCCTTCCAGCTTGACCTGCTGGTTGGTCTTGATGTTCATGAGGCGCTGACCGGAGGAGCGAAAGACGCGGTCGGTCTCTAGCCATAGGCGACGGCGGATCGCATTGGGCTCATCGTCGAGCGGCATCGAAACAGCGCCGGCAAACTGGGGACGATCGCCTCGGATCTGCCTGTAGTTGTCGAGTTTGGGGTCTCCTACACGGATGGAGACATCAACGTTGCGGCTCTTACTGGTGTTATTGCTTTGGAGCGCACCGAGGGTGGCAGTGATGACTTGTGCCTCTTGTTCCACCAGCTCGTAAGAGAGGAAGTAGGCGGCAGGGTCTGCCTTGCGCAGGGCTGCAAAGTTGCGGTTGAGCTCCTCATCGAGAATCTGTACAACCTTGGGCTGCGCGAACAGCGGGGGGGACAGCGGAATCGACAGCGAGAATGACAGTAGCGGGAGGGCTAACAAGATACGGCGGGAAATCCGCGAAATGTGTGACAACACAACCCGAGGATAACACGCATAAGTAGTCCAACCTCCCGCAAACAAAGGGCCTGGAGAGTTAGCGAGCCATTGCAGGCTGGGACCGGCTCTCGACAGTGAGTATGCCTTTTTGGCGGAGGCCGGTCAGCGCGAGCCCATAGCGGCCATGAACGCCGGTCTTCTCAAAGATGTGCTTAAGGTGGATCTTGACCGTGCCGGGGCGGATGCCAAGCTCACGAGCGATCTCGCGATTCTTCAGGCCGTGCTCGACCAGTTCCATGACCTGTGTCTCGCGCGGTGTCAGAGCAGAGCGAGGGTGGCGATCGTGGCGAGGCGGATCGCGAAAGACCGAATCTTCCATCCAGTTCTTGCCGCCGACGACGGTTCGGATGCAACTGAGCATGTTGGAGGGAGATGTACTCTTGCGAAGAATGCCTTTGGCACCAGCCTGGAGGAAGCGTAAAGCCTCTGCCTCAGTCATCGAAACACCCCAGACGACAGCGCGTGGCAGGGGGCGAGAATGACTGGCAATGGGCGGAGAATTTTGGAGATCCGTGGAAGTGTAGGTTGGGTTGGAGCTCAGAAGGCGGTCAATATCCTGTTCTGCCAGGCGCAAGTCCTGGATCCAATCCATGACGGCTTGCATGCCGAGGGCCTTGTCTATAACAACGACATCCGGGCGCTGACGGCGGGAGATCTCACGACAAAGGGCGAGAGTTTCACAAACTCCGGTAACACGGAGGTCTGAGGTCGTGCCGAGGACCGAGCGAACGCCCTCAACGGTGAGGGGTTGGGTCTCGCAGAGGAGCACAGTGGCGGGGGCGGGTTGGGTGGGATCGATCAAGTGGTTGTCATTCACGGTGGTTAAACCTTTCGAGAGCCGGACTAGTAGGGCCGTGGGATCGGGCCTAGCCACTCCCCGTGGATGGGGGAGTATCTCGACTCGGGAAAGCATATCGGCTACCAGATCAAATGTTTTAGTAAATATTTGAGCGAAATCTTCTCTCATGGATCTCTCATGTTTTTTGTATCTTGGACCGATAGCAGAGGTACAGCGAAAGTATTTTGCGGAGTGAGTTGGCACCCCCGGGCCGACTTGGAGGCCCGCTTTACGTGCACTCATTGCACGGCTAATTTGTTTACTTTCAATAAGATATATAGGCATAACGAAACAGACAGATGAGAGCAGCAGACACTTTTCAGAGCGCGGGAAGCTGGAAGTATCTGGTGATTTGCCCCTCCCAAGGGATCACCAAGGACTTGCAGAGCGTACTGGGCGGGAACATGCCCCAAGCGAAAATTCTGGAGATTCCTGTCTATCCGCCAGAGGCCGGGCTGATAGAAGTGTTAAGTGTCCAGGCACCGGATGTATGCCTTGCTGACGTGGCGAGTGATCGGGAACGAGGACTGGCCTTGATCAAAGAGGTCTCGAGGATTCAGCCGAAGCTGCCGGTGGTGGCCTTGATTCCGTCAAATGACACAGATTTGATTTTGCGGTGTTTGCGGGCCGGGGCGTCGGAGTTTCTGGTGCATCCGTTTGCTCCAGATCAGTTGGAACAGGTGTTGGGTCGGATTGTGGCCAAGAATCCCACAGCGAAGGGTATGGGTAAGGCGGGGCGAGTGGTGGCGGTTGTGCCAGCCAAAGGGGCTTGCGGGGCGTCGACGGTTGCCAGTGGGTTGACCTTTCACTGGAAGAAGCAAGCCGGGAAAACGCTATTGGCTGATTTGGATCCCTTGACGGGGACGGTGAGTTTCCTGCTGAAGTTGCGGAGTCAGTTTAGCTTTATGGACGCGATAACGTTGACGCAGACGATGGATGCCGATGTCTGGAAGAATCTGATCACGACGATGCGGGGGGTTGATGTGATGTTGGCCCCGGACGGGGCGGTGGAAGGGGTCCACGACGTTACGGATGCGTCGACGATCGTGGACTATGCGCGATGGCACTACGAGACGAGCATCATCGACATAGCGGGGGCGTATGGATCGTGGAATTTGTCGATCCTGCGGCTGGCGGACGAAATTCTGCTGGTATCGACGAATGAGTTGCCTTCATTGCAGGCGACGCAGCGGGCGTTGAACTATCTGGAGCAGAATCAAGTGGACCGGAACAAGGTGAAGCTAATCGTGAATCGCTACAACCGGGACGTGGGGTTGAGCAGAGAAGTGATTGAGACGGCGATTCGATGTGAGGTATTTCAACTGTTGCCGAGCGATTTCGATGGGGTCCAGCGGGCGATGATCGAGGGAAAGCCGACGCCGGTGAGTTCGCCGTTTGGCAAGGGGCTGGCGCAGCTCGCGGAGAAATTGGGCGGGCGGACGGAGCCGGTGAAGGTGCCTAAGAGTGGATCGAGCTGGGGTGGGCTGTTGAATCTGTTTTCGCGAACTTCGGCGTAGAAAACGGGAATTTTTATCCGACAAGGGTTGCGAGGGCGGGCTCCATTCATGCCGAAGCACGGCTTGCTGATGTTATAACCATCCATTCCGTTCTTTGGGTTGAGCGCCGATGAGCGCATGGACACAGTGATTCCCGCTTCTTCACTTAGCGAGCCCGACTTCGGCTGGCGGTGTCAATAGTTTTGTGTAAACGAGTTCTCTTGGGTTAGTGTTCTTTGTCTTGGATTTGCCGGATGAGGGCCATAGCTGGAGGGCGGAGCGAAGCGGAGCCCGCAGGCGGAGGCTCTCATCTGGCGCGCCCCTCAAGCCGCCCGAGCGGCTTCCCGCCTGCCGGGATAGATCATCTCAAACTGAGCCATTGCCTCCTTCCAGAATTGCAC
>JBBRBI010000146.1:0-9607 GCA_038206015.1 Bryobacterales bacterium
CGCCGTACTTTGTGTCCTGAAAATCGAGCGAGTAGACGGTTCCGAGCTTTCTGTCAAACACATAGAGCGCGCCGGATTCGGGGTCGCCATCGACCAGGGTAAAGAACAAGACTCCAGCGGGAAACTGCACCCAGCGCACGAGCGGCGCCTCCGCGATCCGCGTCAGGACCTCACTGGCCTCGTGCACGCCGACATGCCTCAACGATACGAAATTGTCTGTGGTCAGGACCGGGTCCGCGACCAGTTCCGGGAAACTGTTGGTTCTCATGGTGAAACTCCTCTGTTGTGAGTGAATTGAAAAGGGACAGACGCGCCGGGGCGAGCGTAAACGGCCGCGTGCACCGGCGCATCAGAAGCTGCGATCGGGAACTGGAAGCGTGGTTTAAGCGGGCGGGAGTCACGCCCGGGCGGGCGCGGCATCCTTATATATAGGATAGGAGTCGGCCACAGAGGATCTCAGGTGCCGGGTTGCCCTGCCGGAAGACGGGCGGCTGACTCCGGCGTGCAGAGGATTGTTAATGAATTGCCTGGCCGACCGAGTCGAACCAAGCGTGGCGAGCAGAAAGGTTTCGGCCTGGCGTACACGTCGAGCGAGCGATGCGTTCATGACGTTCTCCTTGTAATTGGTTGTTGGAATTCGCGGACGAGGGCTCCGCGGGGACGGCTGAGGAAAATATTGACCCCGCACTTTTGCGGAGTGGTCACTGCTTACTGAATGGGGATTTCAACGTTGGCTGTTTGGGCACAGGCTGTTTGGGGCACCACCAGAGCGCGGCTCTGCTCAATGTGGTATACTGAACGAGTTTTCCCTACGTCCCCAAAAAAGAGGATCGTCTATGCGCTTTGACGGTGCGTTAATGAGGAAAGTCGCGAAGATACTCGCTGCGTCAGGTTTCGACGTGGCTGGCGGTCTGCGAGAAGACGAATTCAACAACTTCTTGGCGGCCCACTACAATCAGCAGAGTCCGGGTGGTCAGCCAGGGGGCGTTTATTCAGGCGGCGGGCATCTCAGCGATCTCGGCTTGAAGTATGCCTACACTATAGATGCTCCAATCGTGACAACGATCGCACCGCTGAGTGCAGCCAAGTTCAAGACGCTGCTGCAAGGATGGATCTCTACGGTTCCGGAGCTCAGTAGCTTCGCGACCCCACCTTCTTCGTTGCCGCCGCACGCGAAGGGCACTCTCTCCGATCCTCCTCCTCCGAACATACAACTTCGTGCTCCAAAGATGACTCTAACGATGACCGCAGATGACGGGTCCATTAACCCACCTGCGGTCCTGTCCTTTTCGATGACAGCCACCGGTTTTATCTCGGCAAGCACTTCTGGCAACCAAGTGACAGTTTCGGTTGTGCCAATCGCGGTGCGACTAGATGAGCCGGGGACGTTTCAAAAAGCCTTGTCTGCCGTGATGAAAAAGCTTGGTTTTCGGGAAAAACAAGGTGCCGACCCGGATTGCATAGCCTTGGAGCAACTCATTCGGCATATTGTTAACGCCGTTATTGCACCGCAGCTCTCCTCATTCGTCAAGGAATTCACTTTCCCGGTTCCGATAAGACTATTCAACAATATCGCCATCCTGTCCGTGGGCCTCGATGTTGTGGACAAGCTGGTCGTAGTCCTTGCGACGGTTGGCATATTGAGCGTCTCCGCTTACACGCGTAGCGTTACGAGTACGGCGACGCCTAAAGAGATCGAAGCGGCGAAACACGAGTTGTTGGGTGAAGCAGAAGCAAGATTCAAAGCCGGTGCAGGTCACCCTGACAAGAAAGGGAAATCCAAGGAACTCGAAACCACGGCATCGTACCCAAACCGTGGTGTCTTCTTGCTCTTACACGAACGATTCTTCCAGATTCTTGCCGATGCCCTACTTGTTATATCCGACGGCCAACAAGGGGGCGGAGGTCTTGGGCCAATTTTCTACAACTGGGGCTGGTCAATGAGGACTTGGGACCCACATGCGAACATAAGCAGCAATAGTTTGTTGATTTCAGTAAATTGCGAAGGCCGAGCATGGGCTAATGCCGGAATTCACACTCATTGTGGAGATATCTCAGCAGGCTTGAGCGCCCAAGCGGATGCCCTCCCCGCAAGGGCTACGACGCTATTCTACTTCGATAACCAGAGTAGGGAACTATGGATGTCATTGGCTGCCGTGCCATTTACGATTACGTGGCAAATCGGGGGGCTACCGTGGCCGTTTAACGATCTTGTTGCCGTGGTACTGGACATCTTCACTAACCTTGGGGAACTTTTCATCGCCGCTTTCGGATTACGGTGGAATCAGAAACTAACGACAGTTCCTGATTACTTTCCCGGCACTCAACTCAAGTATGATCTCGCTTTGGATCAGCAGGTCGTTGCTGATCCAACATCAGGAGCTCTAATGGTGGCGGGAACCATAAATTTTAAGAGCTCATAGAGCTGCTTAGAGTCCACGGTTCTAGTTGATGATATTTACGTTGGATACGCGGCATGAGGTCCCTTATAGGTTGTGACGACAACTCCAACCGGCGTAATTTGCCCGTTCGCGCTGGGGGTCACTTGTCTTAAGGTATTGACAATAAGGTGCTGCGCAGCGTTCCCGGCTGAAACGACAACGCGCAGAATCAAGAGCAAAGAGGAGACATTAGTATGGCTAAGAATATTGAAATGACGTTTGCACGCGATGCTTATGAACAGAGTGCATGTCTTGAATACAGCTGGATTCCGGAGGGTGCACGGCATGCTATTCTGCTGGATCGAAGGCAACCAAAGGGCAATCAAATCGATTCCATCGGGGATGATCTCTACCCTTCGCACGTGCAGGTATATACGTTGGACAATAACCAGCAATCTAGCATAGCGATGTGGCAGTTTCCAGAAAACTCTCGGCCCGGCTCACCAGTTGTCCGTGCGAGCGTGGAACTCTTTGAGGAACTCATGGAAGTAGTCGGCACAGTTCACTACGCAGACGGATCAAGTGCAACCGACAAGCAAAAACTCGACAAGTTCTCTCGCAAATGTCCGGAACTGCCAACTCCGCCTCAATAGAGGTACCCAGAACTCGCGGAGAGCGGCGGCCTTGTCACACGTGAAGCACTCGACATTCCGCCGCGACCTCCAAAGTGTGCGATCCGTAGCCATCGGTAAACCTTTCATCTGCACCAACAGTGCCTCAACGGCACAAGCAGCTCACTCCTTCGCGGTCAAACACGGGTTGATCAACAGTTAGATTCAGCAACTTGCGGCACCTTCAAACATCATCTCCGTTATAGAGTCTGCATGCGATGCGTTAACATTGTTTGATACCGCGCGGGGCGAAAACCTGCTGTACATCTATAATAAATGTGCGGGCTTATCACATCCTGAATGATCCGATCATTGTAAACGATGAACTCTCGACTCTGCTCGGCACCTTCTTCTCCAGAGAAATGCAACACGAGGCGGGCAGTTTCAACAGCGCCAACTGGGCTGCCAAATTGAAGCGGCTTGGAGAAATCAATGAGTCCTAATAGATCGACCGCTGCCTCGTGACTCAAGCGCGCACCGACGGTCGAACCGGCATTCGGAACAGTCGGAGGCAGCACATCTAGGGAAGAGATGGCATCGCTCTTGACGTTTACCGGCGTATCTCGATTAAATAGAATGAATTCCATTGTGGGAGCCCTGTATAGCTGCGCATATGGCAGCTGGATCGCCATGGCTCTTGAGTTAGGAGTTGCGACGTTCCAAACTCCATTATCTTCCAAATAGAACTGGCTGCCATCACAAAAAATCAGACTCGTTGCACCGTAGGCAGGTGCTCCCACTATTGAAGCCACGAGAGAGAGGAAATCGGCCCCTTGTTCCTCAGCACCAGTGTGACAGGACCAGAATTGCAGCTTCGTTATATGGCCTCGCAGCTGCGCGAGAATAGGCCGCCACGTTGACACGTTTGCAGTGTTCAGATAAGTCAATGAATCGTCCGTCTGAACTTGGCCTGTGCCAGCAATTATCAATCCCGCATCGCCGTGCCCGCTAATGTGCGCCGAAGAGCCCAGCATTCCTCCGATGCAACTCACCAGATTACCGGTGGCCTCCTGTGATGTCGAATGTGCTCCAGCAGCCGGAACCGCTTGTCGAGCCAGATCAAGGAATCCATTATCAGTGTTAGTCCGATCTATGGTTGTGCAACCGTCCGGAGGTGCTATTGGATAATTAAAAAGCGTTATTGGATCCGTCACAGCATCCATTTTACGCCCTCCTTTATTTGCTGTCATAAGAGTCACGTCTCCTGGATTTATTTAGCTGCGAATCAATGTGTATCCAAGCTCGGACAGAGTGCCACCTCCAGCTACCCCGCCCCGCCATCGCGAGGCTTTCTCACGCATGGTCGAAGACATCAAAAAAATCGCCAATGGAGGTACTCGGCCTCGAAAAATACTCGGTGGCATTATCTTTTCCTCAACGGATAAGATTCCAACCGCGGCCGCGGCTTTTGCATCAGTATTGCAGGTCGTGACATATCCATTGGAGTGGTCGAAAGGAGCGGAGGCGCAACGTTTGAACGAGTACCCGGTTTGAGGACCAGATGGCAAGCCGAACCATGAAGGAAAGACGAAATCCGAGACACTGATCCCGTCGATATCGTAAGCACAGTCTTCTACGGGATCACACACCTCACGCCATACTCCGTAATTGGTGCCGGGAACAGGAACACATTCTGGCGGATTAGTATACGGATCGCCGAGCATTTCGAGTGCTTCGTGGCTCGTCGTGATTGTCCATGCGGGATTTCTACTGCTCGCTGTCACCTGTCCGTAAATATGTAAATTGCCTTGATCATCATAATAAATACTGTGATAGCCCAGTCCCACGTCCGATTGATCTACAAGCGACAGAACCCAATCCGTTGGATCTGGCTGCTGGGTCGCCCGCACAGTCGCCGATACGCCCCAAGTTGGCGCGAAGTCGCGATTAATCTGCAACTGCACGGCGGCGGTAACTGCGCTTACGCTGGGAGGAATAACATCAGTACGAGCCTCTACTATAGATATTGTTGGTTGTATTGGCATGCAATCGCGCTCCCTCAACGCTAGACATTGGTGTAATTATCAGCTAATTCTTTATCAGATGAAATCTCGCTTGATCGTATTTTTCTGCACTTGCCATATCCAGGTTTCATCTGCTCTATCGGCAGAGAAGCTAATGTATGAGCCTAAATAATCAGTGAGCGTGATCTCATTATCAGGGCCATCAGGGCGCTCACCGGCAAAAATCTTCATCTTCGTAAGTCTTAGCCGCCTCTCAGGAGAATCATCTGGAGCGAAACGCGGACCATCGGAAGTCTCTACGACTTTTCCGTGATATTTACGATCTGTGTGTTCGTTCATGATTTCACGCGCCGAAGTCCTGGGTCCATTACACCGTCACATCCGCGCTTGTGGCACAACCAACACCGAGCCGAGTGTAATCTGGATTTTCGATGTTCGCACGATGCCCGGCCGATGCGAGCCAGCCCTGCATCACCTCCTCAGGAGTGGCGTATCCGTTTGCAATGTTTTCTCCCCAGGGCCCAGTATCATAGCCACAGGCTCGAAGGCGTTCAGTTACCGAACGTGATATCGGAGGCGGAGGATCGTCATGGTCCAGGTACTTGTAACCTGCCATATGCATCGCCTTCCATTGTGCTGCGGAATCGAGAGCGGTCTGCGCGCTGACCGTTGCAAGCGCAAGCCGAGTACGGTGGTCGTTGACGAGTGCAAGTACTCGGTTGGCGGATTGCTTATCGGGAGTTCCCCACTCCGGCATTGGGTTGCAATCAACGGACGGCTGAGTTTCCACGCCTTTTTCGAGCTCGCCCGAAGCTGGTTTGCCTATGTTGATCGTCACTTTCTTTTCCATGCAGTTCGATCTTAAGCCGCGCAGGCTGACTGGGGGTTTCCTATATTATGCCACTCTGCTTCTCATATTGCACCATTGGACTAAACCGCTACGCGGTATGCGGCAGCACGACTGTTCCAACATCTCCTTCGGGAGTACTGGGCGGTTGCGCTACTGCCCCTTCAACTGAGACTTCCAGTGCGAAAGCATGGATAGGCTGCTCGCAGCACATTCCATTTCGCAAAGGAGTCTCGTATGATGACACCCCTTCGTCAGCGCATGACCGAAGACATGCAAGTCCGGAATCTCGCGCTGAACACGCAAATGTCTTACGTGCAACAGGTCTCTTTGTTCGCACGCCATTTCGACAGATCGCCCGAGTTGTTGGGTCAGGAGGATATCCGCGCCTACCAAGTCTACTTAACCAACGAAAAAAAGCTGGCGTCGAGTTCCATTCTCATCGCGGTTTCGGCGCTGCGCTTTCTCTATAAGGTCTCCCTCAAGAAAGATTGGTCTTTCGAAGACATGATCCCGGCTCCCAAGAAACCGCAAAAGCTGCCCGTAGTTCTGAGCCCTGAGGAAATCCTGAAATTTCTCGGCTGTGTGGGCAGCACCATGCACCGGGCAATCCTGACCACCTGCTACGCCGCAGGTCTGCGCGTCTCCGAGGCCATTCACTTGAGGCCCACCGATATCGATAGCCAACGGATGGTCATCCGCGTCGATCAGGGTAAGGGCCAGAAGGACCGCTACGTGATGTTCTCCCCCAAATTACTGGAGACATTGCGTAATTACTGGCGGGCCGTACGGCCGAATGATTGGCTATTCGAAGGGGATGTGCCCGGCCGACCGATCAACCGAAGTTCTGTCGAACTCGCCTGTCAAAAGGCTCGATCACTATCCCACATAGCCAAGCTCATCACTCCTCATTCCATGCGCCATGCCTTCGCCGTGCACCTGCTGGAATCTGGAACAGACGTTCGCACCATTCAACTGCTCCTCGGCCACCGCAGTCTGGCAACCACTGCCCGCTATTTGCGGATAGCCACCAATAAGGTGTGCTCGACATCCAGTCCGCTCGACCTGCTGCCTCGTCCCGTACCTGTTGAGCCCACGCCTGCCCCGCCACAGTACTTCTGAGCGCCGGACCGCGTGGACCGTCCGAAGTTGGAAGTGGCGGACGTGTTCCGCCACCACGGAGAAGCTTATCGACAGCAGCATGGCACGTCGATGTCCGTCCGGCAACGGCGCGTCATGACAGCGATTGAGGTGTGCCGTACGGCCGTTCTCGGCGGCCACCTCGAGCGTTGCGATCAGTGCGCCTATGAACGCAACGCCTTCAACAGCTGTCGTGATCGACACTGCCCCAAATGCCAGTGTCTGGCCCGGGCGCAATGGATCGAGGACCGGCAATCCGAACTTCTTGAGGTCCCCTATTTTCACGTAGTGTTCACTGTGCCGGAAGAGATCGCCGCAATAGCCTATCAGAACAAGGAGCTAGTCTACGGCATCCTCTTCCAGGCCACGGCAGAAACGCTGAAGACGATCGCGGCTGACCCCCAGCATCTGGGTGCCGAGATTGGTTTCTTCGCGGTTTTGCACACCTGGGGCCAGAACCTCCAGCATCATCCTCACTTACACTGCGTAGTGCCCGGCGGAGGATTGTCCCCTAACGGCCAGCGTTGGGTCTCTTGTAGACCGAATTTCTTTCTGCCCGTCCGGGTTCTGTCCCGTCTGTTTCGCCGACTCTTCCTGGAATCTCTGCGGAAGGCATTCGATGCCGGGAAACTTCAATTCTTCGCTGCCTTGGAATCCCTTCGCGACCGGCAAGCCTTCGCTCAGCTTCTGGCCCGAATGAAAGGTTGCGAGTGGGTGGTGTACGCCAAGCCTCCGTTCGCCGGACCGCAACAGGTCCTCGATTACGTGGGCCGCTACACGCATCGCGTCGCGATTTCCAATAACCGCCTGCTGGATATCGAAAACGATCAGGTCCGCTTCCAGTGGAAGGATTATCGCGATGGTGACCAAATCAAAACGATGACCTTGTCAGCCGACGAATTCATCCGGCGTTTCCTGCTGCATGTGCTTCCAGACGGTTTCCAACGCATCCGCTACTACGGTTTCTTGGGGAACCGCTACCGGCGGGAGAAACTGGAACAGTGTCGACGCCTGCTCGGCATGCCTCCGGCCGAGCAGACCAATGCCCGGCCGGAGGAGAAGGACTATCGGGACCGCTACGAAGAACTCACCGGCATCTCGCTTCACAAATGCCCGCAGTGCAATCAAGGCCACATGCTGGTGGTTGAAATCCTACCGCGATTGCCGTGCAGATCTGCGCCACTCATCGACTCGTCATGATCGGCTTACTGCATCTAACCTGTGACGTGTGGGCTTGGCAGTGCCAGTGCGACGCCGGAGTGTTGCTCGTTCGCGTGTGCATGGAAAGGGCATGGTCCAATAACCGCCCAGATAGGGAATCTCTACAGGGTTCACCCGGTCCAGATAGCCATCTCAGAACCGTAGTTGAAGCTCGTGACGGCACTGAGTTTCCTGCACACCGGTTATTTCGGCGCCAGCGGACCATTCAATACCCATAGGCCGACCTGTCGTGTGGCGGTTTAGTCCAATCCATTTTTAGCTCCCCGTCGCGGCGATCGGCTTCCGCGCGTCTCCCGAGGTGTGTACCGCCGCGCCGCCGAGCTAAAAATGCTCTGCACTATGCGGTGCCAAGATCTATGGGCTTCAAGAATGCCAGCCAGCTAAACTAACGCCGCTGTATCGCCCTTCGACATGCCGATTATACAAACGCCGGGAGGCCCCTGGGATTTCGTTGAAAACCAACGGCATAGAAGGCCATTGCCGTTTGCAGTATGGTCAAGCCGATTCGGGCGCGCCACACGCGTCAGGCCCCCAAGTGATACCCGAGTTGGCCGACACGATCCCAAAATCCGTGCACTCGTCCGGCACGAACCGTTGTGGTTACGCGTTTGTACACCGCCATCGACCCAGCGGTGAGCAGTAGGTGTCAACCTAATGCAGCCACGCTGAATATGAGCTGTACGCCCCGCCGGATTAAGATCACTGCTGAGGTTGCGGGGCGGCCGGAGCGGTCGCGGTCGGCACCTTTATAGGGAATCGCAAGACCCAGGAGAAACGTCAGACGGCTCACGACCCGATCACTTTCGCTTGGCGCGGATCGGAACAAGGACAACCACGCGCGCGCCGGAGCGGAAGCCGCTCACCGCTTTGCCGGCACCGGTCCCGCGCTAACTTGAATTCGCACTCACAGACGGGCAGCCCCCTGATCCGAACAACAACACTCCAGCAAACCGGAGTTCTCCGTGCGGCTGCGAATTCTGCATGGATTCCCTTTTCGGCGATGGAGCATTTTTCCGTGCAGCGGCCTGCTTTCATCTGGGATGCGTCTTGCCAATGGCGCCATTGGTCCCTTTCCGTATTCGCGACAGCTACATCGGCGGCAAGGGCGCAAGCGAGGCCAGCGTTGCGGGCGTAAATTCGGGTGAGCGGCCAACGTGATACACCCAAAGTCACATCCGCTTCGCTCGTTCGGTTTCTGGCCGAGGGGGCATGGGTTCCCACAGCATTGTTGCCGGACGAGGAAATAACCTGGACGGAAATCGATGACCAAAATGCGCGGGTGACACTGACCGATATGCAAACAACGGCTTCGATCTATGTACACTTTGGGGAACCCGGCGGAATGGACCGTAATTCGACAATGCGCTACCGGGACGTAAAAGG
>JBBRBI010000147.1:0-9536 GCA_038206015.1 Bryobacterales bacterium
CGGAGCAACGGACGGCATCGGCCTCGCGAGCGGCATTCCTGGTTGCTCGCCAGCCTGAATCAGGTACAAAGCCTTGCCCAGCCGAGCCCGAAGCTCCCGAGGGAATGCTCGAATCACGCCGCGGGCTGTTGGGTGAAAGACAATCGGCCGCACAACGTGAGTGTATCAAAACCGGGACATATCGTTTTAGTCAACGAAATGGGTCAACGAAATGGGCGGCTGTGGGTATATCCCCGAGTTTTAGATGTTGGCAACGATGTTGTTTCGCTGTTTACCGCTTCGTATCCCGCCACCTTTCTCGCTGAGTCAGGCGGTGGCTTTCACGTCCGATTTTCGGATCTGCCCGACGCGCTGACTAGCGGGAGTGACTGTGTGGATACTTTGGCCGAGGCAGAGGATTGCCTGACTGAGTGTTTGGCCGGTCGGATGGTACGGAATCAGCTAATCCCCGCGCCTAACAGGGTGAAGCGCGGGCAACAATCGATTTCGGTACCGCTGTATCTGGCTCCTAAGCTTGCTCTGTATATTTTCTTGCGGGAGAGCGGGATGCCGAATACGGAGTTGGCAGCGCGTCTGAAGGTGAGCGAGACAGTAGTGCGGCGGATGTTGAACCAGAGGCATGTGACGCAGCCTGAGAAGATTCAGGCTGCGCCGGGAGCATTGGGGAAGCGCATGACGGTTGCGTTTGATGACGCGGTTTGAGCCTCTGTTCACTATGAAGCAACGTAGCCAGCGGTGGTGGTGCCAAAGTTTGCGACCGAAGCTGAGGAAGCCAGGTGGTGGCATGACAACCGGGACCAAATGGAGCAATCCCTCATCAACGCCATGGGAAACGGAATGATCCGGCGAGGAACTGCGCAAAGGCTCAGCCGCGAAGCAAAATCGTCGACTCACATCACGATTCGCATTGCCGAGTAGGATCTTGCACTTGCCTGCACACAGGCAGAAGCGAAATGGTTGCCGTATGTCGCCGCGCAAAGGGAATGACGTTTCTTCTTCGGGTTGCTGACTTTACGTTCCTGTAGATTGGTCTACACTTTTACTGTTTATCGGCTCTATGGTGTGCCGAGGGTCCGGCGGGTATGGAGCGGGTACCCTAAAGATATGAGTCGGCAAATAAGCCAACTGATAGAAGCGGATTCAAGCACTTGCGGCTACGTGATCCCGCTGCCTGTTTTCCAGAGAAGCGCACCCGCTGCGGATGGCTACCAGGTTTGGCGTTTCAATCCACCCACAAAGTCGAAATGGGAGTCGCGGCTCATGACTGGAATTGCATGCTGTCGGCTCAGAGCTGCGATCCACAAGTCGTTGGCCGGAATTGGCTTACCCGCGCCCTTCAGTTCCAGTCGGATGGCAGCATAGTGCCTCGCGGTCTCAATGCCAATATCCAGGACTGTGCATCGGTCCAGCATGCGCTGCAGGGACCTTTCGTATTCCTCGCGGTGCCGAGACTGCGCGATTCCAAAAGCAAACTCCCCGGCTACGATGACCGGGATCGCAAGCGCGCGCGCCTCGGACACAATCTCAACCACTTTAGGCGTTCTGTCCAGATACGCGGAAAGAGCGTTTGTGTCGAGAATCAAGTCCAGTCCTCAGGTTCGATTTGTTCAAATTCCTTGTCGATGATCTTCTGAATCCGCAACGTCTCGCCGTGGAGATGGGCGAGCTCTCCCGCACATTCCAGCCAGGGCTTGCCTGGATGCCGACTTCCCTGAGACAGCTTCTCTTCGACCGCTTGAGTCACGTATTCGCGCAAGGGAATTCCCATTGCACTGGCGGTGGCCTTGGCCTTGCGGAAGATGGTGTCAGGGATTTCCAGAGTGGTCTTCACGATGCCAGTGTCCCATATTTATGGGAGCGAGGGGCGTGCAGTCCCATGGCAAGAGCCTATTGGCAAATGAGTTGTTTGGGATAACTCCCGGTGCTAACGCCGCCGGATGGTTCTTTCGGAGATAGATGAAAAGCGGCGATTCGTTTGTAAGATGGTGAGCCTTCTCAGCACGACGGGAGCAGTTCTGGCGCAGTCGAAACCATCGATTAGCGGTGCCTGGAAACTAATCGCTTACGGAGACCATCAGGCGGATGAAACGACCGGTTATCCTTCACCTGCCCATTGCGGGTAGCTCAGGCCAGCCGCAGGGGCAGCCCGCGCAGGCGTTGGCCGGTGGCGGCGTAGATCGCATTGGCGATGGCGGGGGCGATGCCGGGGGTGCTCGCTTCGCCTACTCCCGATGGCGGCTGCGTGCTCGAAACCATGTGGACTTCCACCGTCGGCATCTCGTCGATGCGTAACATGTCGTATTGGTGGAAGTTAGTCTGCTTTACGCGACCACGGTCTATCGTGATCGCATCCTTGAGCGCTCCCGTCAGGCCGAATACAATGCCCGATTGGATTTGTTGCTCCACGCCCCTGGGATTGACCACGATGCCGCAATCCACCGCACAAACCACTCGATCGACTTTGAGCTTGCCCTTGGTGACGGTAACTTCGGCGATTTGCGCCGTGAAAGAACTGATGTTGTTGGAGATCGCGATGCCTCGGCCTTTGCCGGGAGCCAGCGGCTTGCCCCAGTTGGATTTGGCGGCGGCTAAATCGAGTGCAGCCAGCAGGCGGGGACTGTCCTTGAGCAGGCGGCGGCGGAGCGCCAAGGGGTCTTTCTTGCCGGCGGCGGCGAGTTCGTCCATAAAACATTCCATGAAGAATGTGTTTTGGGAGTAACCGACGCTGCGCCAGTAGGAGACGGGGATTCCGTGGTCGGCGACATGGTATTCGACACGGATATTGGGGATTGCATAGGGGGTGTCGTGGATCCCTTCGACGCCTGTGCGGGAGACTCCGTCGCGCAGACCGCCGAAGGGGGCGCAGGCGATGCGCGCACGCATGGCAGCGGGCCAGCCTTCGCTATCGAGAGCGCCAGCAAAGCGGACCATCGCGGCGGGACGATAGAAGTCGTGTTGTAAGTCGTCTTCCCTGGTCCAAGTAACTTTGACCGGCGCGGCGGCGGCCTTTGAGACTTCGACCGCCTCTGCAATGTAATCGGCGTTGGCGCGGCGGCCGAAGCCTCCGCCCATGAATTCGGTGTGGATCGTTACCTGGTTCGCCTTGAGGCCGGTGATACTCATGGCCGCTTGCTCGGCGGCGCTTTGGCCTTGGGTGGAAGCCCAGATTTCGCAACTGTCCTTGCGCACGTCGGCGAGCGCGTTGAGCGGCTCCATGGGGGCGTGGGCGAGGAAGGGGGCGTCGTAGGTGGCTTCGATCGTCATCGCGATGGAATCGATGTTGCCGGTGTTGCGGGCGACTGCGCCAGCGAGCCTGGTTTTGGCATCGAAGTCGGCGGTGATGGAGGCGGTGGAGTGGGCGGCGGTGGGGCCCTCAAGCCACTCGATTTTGAGGAGGCGCTTGGCTTCAAAGGCAGCCCAGGTGTTGGTGGCGAGGACCGCAACTCCGGTGGGGACCTGGATGACGTCTTTGACGCCGGGGACGGCTTTGGCGCGCGTAGCATCGAAACTTGCGACCTTGCCGCCGAAGACAGGCGAGCGGGCGATGGCGGCGTGGAGCATGCCGGGGCGGTAGACGTCGAGCCCGAAGGTGGCCGTGCCGTTGGACTTGGCTGCCGCGTCCAGACGCTTTGTTGGGTGCCCGATGAGTTTGTATTCGCTTGCTGGTTTGAGCGTGATGTTGGTGGGGACTGGGAGCTTGGCGGCGGCTTCGGCCAAGGCACCGTACGAGAGCTTACGATTGCCAGCGATGACCTGGCTGTTGGACGTTTTGCAGTCGGCGGGCGCGATGCCCCAATGCTGCGCGGCTGCGGCGACGAGCATGGCGCGGGCGGTTGCCCCGGCGCGACGGACCGGTTCCCAACTGGTGCGCATGCTGTGGCTGCCGAAGACGCCCTGGAAGGGGCCGTATTCTTTGCTGACGCCGGGGAAGGCGGGGCGGACTTTGGACCAGTCGGCATCGAGCTCTTCGGCGAGAAGCATCGAAACGGACGTGTAAGTGCCTTGGCCCATTTCGGCCTTGTGGACGTAGAGCGTGATCGCGTCGTCGGGGGCGATGTGGACAAAGGCGTTGAGCTTGGTGGACTTGGTTTCGGCAGCGTTGAGATTGAAACGGACCAGGAGGCCGGTGGCCGTGGCGGCGAGAAAGGCGCGGCGGTTCATTACTTGGTTGCTCCCGTCTGATTGGCAGCACGGTGGATGGCTTTGCGGATTTCGCAGTAGGCACCGCAGCGGCAGATGTTGCCGCGCATCGCCTCATCAATGTCGGCGTCGGAGGGCTTTTGCGTCTTGGCCAGGAGGGCGGCGGCCGTCATGATTTGACCGGATTGGCAGTAGCCGCACTGCGGGACATCTTCCTCCACCCAGGCTTGCTGGATGGGGTGGTTGGAGAGCCCTTCGATGGTGGTGACGGATTTGCCAGCGAGCGAGGAGACGGGGGTGACGCAGGATCGGACGGGCTGTCCGTTGACATGCACCGTGCAGGCACCGCAGAGCGACATGCCGCAGCCGACTTTGGTGCCGGTCATTTGGAGGTGGTCGCGGAGGACCCAAAGCAGGGGCATGGCAGCGGGCAGATCGACAGTCTGCGGCGTGCCGTTGAGCGTAAAACGAGTGGCTGGCATTTGGTGGAAGTACCTGCAAATTATGCTAGCAAGGCTATTTTTCGAGAGTCGCTTGTCTGGCTTTGAAAGTGTCTTGTAGGGCGGTGGTGGACTTTGCTTGTAGGTCGATGGCTTCGTTGATTAAGGCGCGGCGGGCGGCACGATCAACGACGTCTGGTGCGGCGCGATTGGACTTTGGCGTTGGTGGCGGGATGGCATCGCGCAGAGCCTTGAGGTTGGTTGGCTGGGCGAGGATCTCGCCGATGGTTGCCAGCAGGAGCTTACGGCGGGCGCGGAGTTGCGCGACCTTATCGTCAGCGCCGCTCGCGGAGCCGTCGGCATAAAGGGCGGCACGCATCTTGACATAGTCGGGGGCGGCACCAAGGGTCATGTTAGGGACAGGGATTCTGCGTTGCTGGCCTGCACCGAGCGGCTTGCCGCCGTTGGCGAATTCGTCGTGCGAGTAGGCGAAAGAGCTGCCGGGATAGTCGACCAGTTCGACGAGATAGGCAGTGAGCGCGTGGGTTGGATGAGTGTTGCGAATGACGAAGGCTGAGCCGCCATCGGTGGCCTCGACAACCAGGTTGGGGAGGGGGGCTTGTGCAAGGACGAAGAGCATGAGGGGCAGCATGGGTTTGGAGCCATGATATATCTTGCTAGCAGGCTCTTTCAGCACATGACAAAACTTCTCGCAGCATTACTCTTGACGATTCCCGCGTTTGCGCAGGTGAAGATCGCCCCTGGGTCGATCGTGATCGATGTCGACGGCAAACCGTTTACGACCTTTCAATATGGAGTGGAGGCGTGGAAGCCGTTTTTCGGACCGGTGAGGAGTGCTTCCGGCAAGATCGTCACGCGCCGCTTCCCGATGGAGATGGTGGCGGGGGAGAGTCGCGATCACCTGCATCATCGTGGGTTGTGGTTTACCTATGACGACATCAACGGCGTGAAGTATTGGGAGAACGATCCTTCGTACACGACGAAGCCCAACAAGGGGCGCGTCGTCGTGAAGAAGGCGGAGTGGAAAGAGGGCGCGAAGTCCGGGACGCTGGATGCGGTGATGGAGTGGCAGGATGGGGCGGGGAAGGTGCAGTTGATCGAGAACCAGAGGACGGTGATCTACTCGGACCCGAAGCTGCGGATCATGGATTTTTACATCACGTTGACGGCGGCGATCGATGTGACGATTGGCGATACGAAGGAAGGGGCGTTTGCGATTCGGTTGGCGGAGGAATTCACCGAGAAGCGGGGCGCCAAGATCACGAATGCCGAGGGACTCGAAACGATGAAGCAGGTATGGGGTAAGCGATCCAGCTGGGTCAATTACGCAGCTGAGATGGATGGGGAGAAGCTGGGTGTGGCGATTCTCGATCATCCGTCGAACCCTGGATCACCGACGCGCTGGCATGCCCGGGATTACGGCCTGTTTTCACTGAATCCGTTTGGGCAGCAAGCCTTTGATCCGACGCAGAAAGAGAACATCACCAAGCTTGCAGCCGGGCAAAAGTTGAACTTTGTGTGGCGGGTGGTGATTCATCCGGATGACGTGTCGGTGGCGGATCTGTATAAGACGTTTGCGGCGATGAAGGTGAAGTAAGTCTACGGTAACTGGCGGATTTTCAAATTGCGATACCAGGCGTCGCCGTCGTGGTGGGTGAGAACGAGCGGGTAGGCGCGCTTGGGGTCTTTGAGGATCGCGTCGATGTCGGCGGGCTTGGGTAAGTCTGCGCGTGTCTGGGCGACCATGGCGGCGTGCAGGGCGGGGGAGTCCCACTTGACGTCAAGAACTTTTACGCCGTCGAGCCAATGCTCAACATGAGTAGCGTCGACAAGCACGCGGGCGCGGTGCCACTGGCCGACCGAGAGTTTAGGGACATCGTGCGGGGCGACGAAGGAATAGAGCGCGCCGGTGCCGCGAGTAGGTGACACGTGGGCGTCTTCGACTAAGTTGTCGTCAGCGAGTTGTAACTCGAAGCCGAGAGCTTTGGGGATGTCCGGATCGAATTTCCCATCCGCGGTGGTGGGACGAATCCCGAAGACCAGATACTTCACGCCGCTGTTTACACCTGGGGAAATCTTCCATTCAAATTCCCATTCGAAGTTGCGGAAGGAGAGGGCGGTGGAGAGATCGGGACGCGGAGTTTTGGCGAGGGATCGCAGGCAGCCGTCTTCGATTCTCCAGGAGCCAGAGGGGAAGTTATCTTTGGTCAGGGTTCGCCAACCCTGGGTGGTTTTGCCGTCAAACAGGGGCTGCCAATCGGGAGCTTGGGCCGTCAACAGCGTTGTAGCGAGAAAGAGAAGTTTCATTGGGAGTTGCGCGGCTTTGCCAAGCTCCCTTTATACTACGGGTTCGCTGCAATGATTCGCTTTCTTAGAACTGTTTGGATCTGGACCGCGTCGACCTTGCTGGTGTTGCTATGGGTGCCAGTGCTTGGCGTCGTCTGGCTACTGGATCGCGACCCGATGCGGCGGCGAACGGCGCGCTGCTTTCGACTGTTAGGGCAATGCCTGTCGAAGGTAGATTCGTGGCAAGTCCAGATCACCGGCCTTGAGAACCTGAACCGCGACCGGGTGTATTTGGTGGTTAGTAACCACCAGTCATTTACCGATATTCCGGCGATGTGCCTGCTGGGCCTGGATGCGAAATGGCTGGTGAAGAGCGAGTTGTTTGCTGTGCCCGTTGTTGGTTGGATGCTGAGGATGGCGGGGGATATTCCCGTCGAGAGAAGCGATGGCCGGAAGAAGGCCAAGGCGATGCTGGATGCGATCCGCTGCCTGCGCCAGCATTGTTCTGTCGTCTGTTTTCCTGAGAGCACGCGGGCAGAAGCCGGGAAGGTGTTGCCGTTTAACGAAGGATTGTTTCGAGTGGCAATTCGGGAGAAGGTGGCGATCCTGGCGGTGGCAATCGAGGGGTCGGCGGCGGTGTTGCCAAGGGATTCCTGGATGTTTGGAGAGTCCAAGGTCATACGATTGCGAATTCTTCCAGTTATCGAGACGGAGGGGTGGACGGCGGCTCAAAGTGAGCAGTTGAGCGATGAGGTTCGCGAGCGGATTATTGGCGTGCTGGGCGGGGTGCACGAGATCGAATCCCTTCCGAGCCCAAGTCACTAAATTCGTCATTCCCTCTTGCAAAGCCGGTATCTGCCTTTTTTTCAGTGAAAGTGGATGATGTATTCGAGGGGCTTCGTTCTAGACAGGTTAGGTATTCTATTGAAAAAGCAAGTGTAATGCGACAGTGAAGCGCAATGGGGCAAGCCTTATTAAGACGATTGGACAGCCATCTGGTTCTGCCCACACCGCTATTCCGATCGTGGGTATCGGAGCCTCCGCTGGCGGGCTCGAAGCCTTCACTTCACTGTTGAAGGGACTGCCTTCTTCGACGGGCATGGCCTTCGTCTTTGTCCAGCACATGGAAGCCGCCCACGGCAGCCTGTTGCCTGAATTGCTCCACAATGTCTCATCCATGCCAGTGGTGAAGGCCACCGAGCGAATGCCGATCGCGGCGAATCAGGTTTACATCGCGCCGTCTAATGCTCTGCTTTCTTTTGAAGCGGGCGTACTACACCTGACGCCGCGACAACCGGGATCCAGCCCGCATTTGTCTATCGACTCTTTCTTTGAGTCGCTCGCCCGAACAGCGGAGTCTTCCGCAATTGGCGTTGTACTATCCGGCACCGGCTTTGACGGATCGAGGGGACTCCAGGCGATCAAAGCTGCCGGTGGCATCACGCTCGCGCAAGACGAGATAACGGCCCAAAGTCCCGAGATGCCAAACAATGCTCGCCTCACAGGCTGCGTTGATATCAGTCTCACGCCGAGAGGCATTGCTGAGGAACTTGTAAGGATCGCCGCCCATCCGTACTTTCAGCACGAGATCGGTCAGCCCTCCGAAGAGCCAGCCTCAATGGAGAGTGATGCTGCTTTCCTGAATATTTGTCTGTTGCTGGGTTCTGTGTCCGGGGTGGATCTGCATCTCTACAAAGAGGCAACGCTCTTGAGAAGGATCCAGCGCCGGATCGCCCTCGGCAAGCATACCGATTTGAGCGAATACCTGGCCTACCTGCGCGAAAACAGGCCTGAACTCAATGCCTTGATGCAGGATGTGTTCATTCATGTAACAGCTTTCTTTCGTGACGCCGAATCCATGCAGGTGCTGCAACAAAACATTCTGCGGGAGTTGATCAACGCCCAGCAGCCGCCGTAAGCCATTCGTATTTGGTGCGCAGGATGCTCGAACGGAGAGGAAGTTTATTCCGTCGCGATCCTGCTTCTGGAGGAGTTGGGCGAAAAGGCTGTCAACGCAAACATCAAGATTATGGGGACGGATGTCAGCGACCTGTGCATCCGTAACGCGAGAATCGGAATATATCCCGAGTCGAGCCTTGATGGAGTCTCCGCCGAGCGGCTCAAAGTCTATTTTGTGCGGATTGAGGGCGGCTATCAGATTGCAAAATTTGTTCGCGATCTCTGCCTGTTTGCCGTCCACGACATCTGCAAGGATCCGCCATTTTCAAAGCTTGATCTGATCATCTGCCGAAACGTGCTGATCTACATGGGACAGGCGCTGCAATCGAGGGCGATCGAATCATTTCACTACGGGCTTAATCCCAAGGGCCATTTGATGCTCGGTCATTCAGAATCGATGAGCGGCTACGCCAAACTATTTGAGTCGCTGGATAGCGTGCACAAGCTCTTCACAAAGAAGGCATCCCGCGTTTCGCTTGCGACTGAGCGCGCATTTCGCAGATTCATGGGAAAAGCGCCGGGACCGCTCACAAGGGCCGCAGTCAGCGCCCCATTGCTGTCCAAATTAGCAACTGCGCGGCGTTTGGCATGCTGAAAGCAAAGAGCCAAGGGCCCAGATTGGCGTATTTGGGCGAACCAGGTTGGGGGTAGGGCGAATTCATTGCGATGGACCGGAGTTTGCCGCCCGCT
>JBBRBI010000148.1:0-9510 GCA_038206015.1 Bryobacterales bacterium
ATTGTGAGCTGCTTCAGAATGCTAGCGACTCCAGGTCTCGCTGCGAAGGATTCATTCAAGCAGGCAATTTCTTTGCCGAGACAGGCCAACACTCCACCGCCGAAAGCATGTACCGCAACGCGGCTTCGCTTCAGCGCGACCCGCGCATAGCCGACCTTCGCCTCCGGGCATGGACCGGAGTCGCCTACACGCTGGTATCGCAGAAGCAGTTCAAAATGCTTCCTGCGGTCATAGAGTCGATGACGGATGCACAAGAGTCAGTAGACGGCTTCATGCACTCGGCGGTTGTCGCGGCTCGGTCCAGAGACTATGTCGCCTCTAAAGCCTGGGTCGAGCGTCTGCGCGGGTGTCCCGACGTCGTTAAAACGCGGGTCGCTATTGACATGGCTTTGCTTGAGCAGGCCCGCATGGGCGAAGACGCGACGACTGCCCGACAGGTGAGTGCTCGCCTTATCAAGGCCCTTCCCAAATTCGGGCCACACACTTGCGCGCCTCTCGAGACCGGTCTCCGACCGTCAGCAAACCAGTCCTCGCTTGCTGCGGTGCCTCTGTTCTTTTGGCTCCATACTCATCACTACAGGGCAGGAGATTTTGGGGCACTTCTCAGAAACCGCCTCGAAGTCATCGCTGATCAACCAAGGAACCCTCAACCATTGGGTCGTGATAATGGAACGATTTGGATGAAATAACATTTCGCTTGTATTATCGAGCTGCCAATGGTCATCTTGCACTCGGAACTGCTCCCCACCTTGCAGGAACATTTCGGTCACCCACAAAGCCTGCCCAATAAGTTCGCTGCATTTAATCCTAGAACCGGCAGTGTACCGGGGCCAAAGCCTGGCACTCTGACTTTTCCCCCAGCGGAAAGCGTCCAAACTTGACAAAGATCCGAGTCAGCATTTCGCCCCATCGCAGGGGCCGATCCAACTGCTCCGCAGGCTTGATGAACGGCTTGAGTCATTCGCTGATCCGGTCGAGTAACAGAGCGGCCTTGTTGTCAGCGCCTCGCCATGGCTCACGCCTGTGCCCATGCGCGTAAAATGCTCCACCAGTTGTAGATCAGCGCGGCGATCCGCGCCATCAGCTGACTCCGCTTCAGGTCCTGCGTCGTGAACCCGGTCCAGCCCCACTGGTTTTTGAGTTCATCAAACAAGTTCTCGGTACCAGCTCGATCACGGTACATCTGCGCCACAGCCAGCAGATCGGCCTCACGCCAGTTCGTAACGAGAACGGCGTGCTCAAAAAGATCTCCGCCGCAGTGCCCTAGCGTTATGCCGCTCAACAGCGGCTGCGCCGTTTGCTCTTCACCCTTGCGGGACGAAAGCTTGCACCGCAACACGACCACCCGCCGCGCCGCGATCTACCCCTGCAACTGGATCTGCTGCGATACGCCCTCCCAGCCTTTTCCCGCCGCGATCCAGCCAGCTTTGTTACCCTGCCGCGCCAACTTACCCAGCAGCGTCGGCCAGTCCTCGCGGTCCCGCGCATCCAGCCACCTCCAGATCCCCTCCCGTCCATAACTGCTGGCCGAATGGTTGCCCGCTTCGGCATCGACGTTCAACACCAGCTTGGCCGCGCTCAACACCATCGCGTGATAAGCATGCGATGGCCGTCCAGGCTTCATCGGGTTGTAGCCAACTCGCGCTTCTTCCTGCCGCCCGTAGAGCGTCTTCACCGTCGCATCCAAATCCAGAATCCAGTCCTGTCGCAACAGCGCCGAAACCGTAATGTCAAGTTGACGGTCCATCCAAAGCGTTAGCGCCTCCCCATCCTGCTTCTCAAAAGCCCGCCGGATGCTGTCCTCACTGCGGAAGCGCTCGATGCCCAGCAGTTTCGGCAAGATCGCGTCATTGCGGATGCCGGTGATGTGCGCACAGCGGCGGTGTCCACTTAAGTCGCTGAACAGGATCGTCCCAAGGATCTCGGACTTACTCGGAGCGTTCGGCGAAACATACTCAAGTGGGCACTCTTCAACGAATCGCTCCCACAAGCCGCTCACCTTCAGGAACTCGACAAAGTAAACCAGCCCGCCGTGCATTCCGGCCGCCCCGTCGTCTTTTCACTCTACTTCGACGCCGCCGCCGAAGGTCTCTACTTTCCGAACTTTCCGAGGCGCCGGAAAGGTCTCAGGATCGCGAATCTGTTCACCCTCAGAGTGAGACTAACGGGCGGTCGGCTAACGGGCTTCATCCCGTTTAGTATCCACCACTTCGGGGATTCAGGAGCGGTATCAACTGCCGGATCTAGGTTAATGGATATAACTACGTTGTGTCTCCGGCGAGAAGTTTCGTAGGCGCATGTCTTCCAACATTCGTTGGCGTAAGGGGGTCTTAGAGTTTTGTCTTCTGTGGTGAAGTAGGCCGCTTGCAGCAGACGACTCCAATTGGACCCGAATGGATCGCCGGAGTCACGCTCCTAATCCGCGCGCCACCGGTGCGCCTCCCGCAGAGGGGTTGGTTCAATCGGATAAAGTTCGCATCGGCCGAGCGGGGGGCGTCCGAGTACAGGGAGATACAGATGTCGAAGAAGGCGAGGCACTGCATAATTTGCTCTTGTACCATCACTGACCAGCCCGATCTTTTCAAGCCCGAGACAGTAATGTTTGGAGGAACCTATCTCTAGGTGAGAGAGCCGAAAGCGGTATTAGAGGAGACCAGATATCCCAGGATGGGTTTTCTGTTGCGGTAAGAGTGAATTTTCCAAACAGGAGTTGGATTTGTCCCAGCTGTTTCGATCCTTCTGAGTTCATCTGCCAGTGAGCCGCAAAAGAGCTAAGCTTTTCGTAACAGCTAAGGTCTTTCGCCAGTCAAAGAGCAGAAGGTTCAGATCAGGAAGCGAGCAAGGCGGCCTGCCGCGTGCCAACGGCGTTGGACAGTGAGATCAATGATCGGCTTACGGATATTTGGGACGACGCGGTGAGCACTTCTACGCTCGTTCGCATTGCCCCACTGAGGCCCGAAATGGTTTCGGCATATCGTGAAGCTGGCTTGGAGGTATCGAATTGCAACAATTCCATCTCGCATCGATATTTGGGTTCGATATAGGTAGGCAACGGCTGTCCGCCGTCTTCGAGACGGCTTCCGCCGAGTTTCTGTAGGATCGCAGAAGAAGCGTGGCGCGTGGTGGCCGTGCTGATGCCAACGGTACCGCCGAGGATTTCGCCGAGGGCGTACATCGACAAAACAGTCCTTATGGCCTGCGAACTATTTCTGCAATGCTTGGATACACACCAGCCACCGAGTTCAGCAAATCGCATTTTGCGGCTTCGGGCTGAGTGGATCGCACCGGAGACGGCGCTTCGTAAGCTGGCTTGCCAGAGCGGATGATGTGCCAAGGCGCAGGTGGCCGCAACGGTGCTCTCAAATGACGGATTATAATTTTCGTGGTAGCGGGCGCAACTCACAATCTGGTCGTCTCCGTCCATAGTGAGAAAGTGCCAACTGTCGAGGTCGATACGTTCTATGTGACGGCCGTCCGGGCTGAGATCGTGAGGCTGGATTGCACCATCGGCCAGATAGTTTGACCCGCGGAAACGCTGAAGCGTGCTTAAAAGCTTTCTGTGTCGGGAGGACGAATGGGCGGTGCGGGCGAAATGAGGAAGTGCCGTCTGAGTGGTTTGAGTGGCTGGGGCCAGCAGCACCCGTCGGAGATGCGAACCCGGCAACTCCACTGGCAATCCATGAAGTGGTGCAAACATTCTCTAAAGCTCCCTCGGCTAAGTGTCACCACCCAGCTAGTTAATACAGCCGCCCAAGAGTACTAGTACCATCCGGCTTAAAGTACTGTCCCTTAGCATAGCATTGATCGTCAAGAAAGGACTATGCCTTTAGGGTGATGCAGAGATATTTCTAAGGTATTTGAATTTAGGAAAAGCTGTAATGGCCAGGCGAGAGGAATGATTGGGGATCGAGGGCGATTTCAAGGGGAGAGAGTGCTTGGAGTTTTTGGTGCTTATCCCAAAACTGCATGGACTGGACTCCGAGCCGGTATGGTGGGAAGCCAGAGGCCATCAAGCGTTCATTAAGGAGGTTGTTTGCGGCGAGCGCCTTGTCATCCTCTCCGGGTAGATCTCGGTCATAGATGATCGAAATCACACCAATGAGTGCCCGAGGGGATACCAGCGTAAATGATAAAAAAGGCTCAAAACCACTGGGAACCAGCGTTTCTGTGACGATCTGACTCAGCTTTGCGGCGGAAGGACCGTCGGCGGGACATACTGGTGCTGACCAGAGAAGGCCGCAACGATCCTGATCAGGGTTGGGGGAATCTGGCACCGGACTTCGCTTTCGCCAATAGATGGTGTGGAGTGGGTAGATCGTGGGTCTGCCGCGGAGTAGTTCGATGGTAGGGGCGATTAGATTCAGGGTTTTCTCTAAATTCATTCCAGATAAAGGGCTAAGAAATGCGGTATGTTTTTTAGCGAATGCTACGAGGTTTTCACTGGCGAAATGGAGCGAGTTGACATGCGGTCGAAGGAGGCGACCGAGTAATTTTTGCACGGTCTTGACCAGGGGTGCAGGACCGTATAGTGCTCCTGATCCGTTCCAAGCTCCAAAGCCATCTCGCTTGCGAAAAGTGTTCAGAAGCTCGGGGCTCAGGGGCGTTTTGCCCTTGGCTTCCTGCCATGGGTACTGTTGAATTCCGCAAAGCACACGGTAGTCATTCACGATGTGGACTGAGCTTTGGAGGATTCCGCTCTGGCGAGCTTCCCGTAGGGCTTCTATCAACTGCGGCAGGGCTGAGTCCAGGCGACATTTAAAGAAGAAGGGGAGAAACGATTCGGGGGCTGGCATCAGCCAGACGGTCATGCGCGTGACGACGCCGAAGCGTGATTGGGAAAACAGACCGTCAACGAAAGGGCCGACGCCCCAGCGGAATACGTTTCTTGTGGCCGAGTCGGTCATAGCGGCAAGTCCGGTCTCGATCAATTCGCCGGTTGGAAGAACGACCTGATATGCGCAGGAGTTGGCAAAGTGATCACTCAGTGGCGTGTGCCCAAAGCCACGCTCTAGAGTGTTGCCGATGATACTGCAGGATGGCGAGGATCCGGTAGCGTCCATCCAGAATTTTCCTCCGTTTTGCTGCAGAAAATCGGAGAGCTGTTGCTGGGTCACACCGGGCTCAATGACGACGTAGCCGAGGCGATCATCGTATTCAAGAATACGATTGAGGCGACCGAGGTCGAGAAGTAAGCAGGAGTCGGCAAAAGGAACGGCAGAACCGTAACCCCAGTTCTTGCCGGTACTGATTGGATGAATCTGAAGATGGTTTTGGCCGGCCAGACGCAGGCAGGTCTGAACTTCGGCGACGGTGCCTGGCCGAAGCAAGGCCGGAACAGAGGCTCGGGTGGAGAACGTAGCATCGGCCAGATTGGGAGAAGCCCCGTTTGACCGAACCACGTTTTCCACACCTAGCGCAACTTCAAATTCATCAAGGTTCATAGATAGAGTGAGCATGGAGGTAAACAAGAAAAATGGCCGACAATCCAAAGTCGGCCATTTTACTGACAACGATTGAAAGCCTACGCTCGTCGGCGACGACGGAGAGCGGCGGCACCTGCAAGCGTCAGACCGACGAGAGCGAAGGAACCGGGTTCCGGCACGGCCATGACATCGAAGGTTGCGGAATAGGTGGAAGCGACCGAACCGTTGCTCGACAGAGTCGCGAGAATGTTCTGAAAGGCTTGCGGGTTCTGGGCAGTCCCATTGAAGGTGTTGCTGAAGGTGCCCGTGAAGAAGGTCACATCGGAGCCGTTCCTAACTTTTCCCTTTACCGAGAAGGAAGCCGTAGATGAAACCGTTGAGACGTTTGCAAGGTTGAAGGGCGAGAGGCCGAAGCCAGCAGGGAGGATCGGTGTGCAAGTTTGATTTGCTGCGGGCGCAAGACCGCACTCTGCGGCCGTAAACGTGCCCGGCAGGATGTCAGTCAATTCAAAGGAGGTAAGGGGATCGACCGCAAACTGCAAGAAATTCAGGAGCGAAAAACTGATGCCCGTGGGCTGAAACGTACTGTTGAGATTCTTGATCGTGCCCGTGGAGTTGAGCGGGAAGGCAGTAAAGGACAAGGTATTTGGGGGCGTGGATCCGACTATAAAAGTCCCACCTGGCGAAGGGCCGAAGGTGATCAGACCGTTACTCACGGTCACCGAACCACCTGCGATGCCAAGATGCCCTGTGATTTGTGCTGCTGATGCGGGGACGACCGCACTCAGGGCGAGTAGAACTAAAGGTGCCGCAGAAAGTGAACTCCTGCGGAGAGTGCTGAAGCTAGCTGGAAATTGAAACATAAACATGACCCTCCTATGAATCGTGTGAAGACGAGACTTCACGGCAAAAAAAGGCCATAAAGACAGCGATCATGACTCGCGAGCGCGACCCAGCAGGAGCGTGGGCGCTTACGTGTAAATGCAGTGATCGTTGCTTAGGAGGCGTCGCCGCCGTCTCGTTCACAAAAGGGAGACAGTGGCACAGTGTAATCGTTTCCAAGAACTAAGTAATTGTTACGTTGCTTTCTAGGGTTAGTACCGTAGTACTTAGTTCGTAGCCAATTTGCGTGAATACAGGGCTGACCGGGAAACGATTATTCCCCAAGTGTGTTCTAAGAAGATTGTGCAATTTGCATCAGCGAGGGTGGGGGAGGGGTCGTGGAGCCGCCGGAATTGCTGGTGCGGCGCGCGGCCCCCTGGCGACATGCTGAAGCTCAATCGCTGGCATGGGCGGGATTGATCGGCTTGCTGGGTGCCAGGCGATCAGGTGTTGAACGCGACCATTTTTTCGACCTTCACGAAAAGGCTGGCTGGCGAATCAGCCCTTCAGCCAGCGATCAAACCAGCCGAAGGCGTCCTTCTGCATGGCGGCATCAAACTTATGTGGGGCGTCGTAGAAGTTGCACTTGTAACGATCCGCTGCGCCAGCCTTGCGATAGACGTCGCTCAGCATGCGGTCGGCTCGCTCCATTTCTGAGAGCGTGAACAGCGAGTCCTGGCGCTTGTCCAAACCATCACTGCATTGGGCGCAGCCAAGCCTAGAATCTCTGGATAATCGAGATCGCGCAGCATTCCCGGCAGGGAACACATCCAGGTGTGCGTGTGGGCCTTGTTGAGTAGAAAGTCCGACCAGGTGGTCATCATGCCCGCGCAGCAGGCGGCGCGGATGCGGTCGTCGGCGATAAAGACTCCAGGCCAGGTCATGCCGGCACTGAAGAGGCTCTTGGCAACCAGACTTTCGTAGGGGCCGCAGAAGTCGTTGTAGCGTTTGATCTCCTCGTTCGATTCGGGGTCTTGCTCGACCAAACCGTTGCGGATGATGGCAGGCAGATCGCCGAGACGCATGCGGCGGCTGCCGAAGGTGAAGGTGTCGTGCACCTGAACTACATAGCCGCGACGGGCGAGCTCATTGGCCCAGGCGAGGCCGCTGCAGGAAACGCGCTGGTGCTCTATCATCAACGGGTGCGGGTCTTTGGAGATGCGCGTGATCTTGCGTAGACCAAAGTATTTGTTGCCGCCGTGGTCGTGCAAGCCGATCACGCCGGGGAGTTTTCCTTTGGCGTTGGCGGGCGGTGCCAGCAAGAACTCGTTGAAACGCGCGCGGGTGATGGTCGCCAGGAATCGACGTTCTTGAAGATTGGCTGACGGAAAGAGAGGCGGGACGGATCGACCAGAGAGTGCGCTGCCCAGTCGCCGTAAGCGCCCAACATGTTTGGTGTCATCTCAGGACAGCATAGATAGTCGGGGGTGGAGATTCCGCAGTCATGTTTCGTTTTTGCTGGTTGACGCGATGCTGATTGCTTGGAAATCCGTTACATCGCATCCCTCGCAAAACGCTGCTAGAAGGTTGGTTTTAAGGGTCGCTTAGAATCGCATACCCCAATGGTGATGGGCACAAAAATCGTGTATGTCCCCAGACGACCTTTCCGGTGAGGGCCAGACCTACGTTACTGGGGCCTAACTGGCGCGTTGAAACCGAGCCCTCGTCCAGTGGCCAATATGCGATGAGACCGGTTTCGGTGCCGGTTAACGTTCGGCAGGCACTCGCTAAAATCTCAATCGCGGCCAGCGCCCGCGACCCCAGGCAAGCACATCGAAACTAACATGACCTTTTGCCAACTGGCCTCAAAACAGGACATTTCTACTTGGTATTGACAACGCAGACTCCACAAGGGAAAGCCCCTTTGCTGTGTGTTGGCGCTGGCGCGGGTCTCTGGACATAAACTACTTTTTGCGGGCGGCGATTTCGCGCGGGCGAGTGCTCCGAACGCGCTCAGCCAGGCGTTGGGATGGGAAAGGGTGTCGGGATCGAGTTTTCGACTGCACGTAAACAAGAAATAATCCGCCTGCGGGCCTGTGGGACCCATCCTTCAAGGATGACTTATGCGCGGGCGAGGTTGTGTTTAGGGATATCCGGCGTTGGGTTGTGGGTAACGGTGTCGGCGTTGGGGCTGTCAATGGCCTCGTTTGATTGGCGGGAGTTGCTCGGGTTGTATTTGTTGGGGCAAGTCCCGCTCGATTACCTCGGCGGGTATTGGCTACCGTTGCGCTACGGACGACGAACCAAGGGCGGCTTCTGGCCGTCCTATGTGCGGGGGGTGGCAGTGCAGACGCTCTTGCTGGTAGCTTTTGGCGGATTGATTGTGCTGTTGGGTGAGTTGGGCGGGCGGGGGGCGGTGCTGGTGGGACAGTTCAGCCTGATGCTGGTCATGGTGGCGGGGCAGGAGCGTTTAGCCAGGGGCTTGGCGGGTGAGTTGGGCGGGGATGTGGGGTACACGGGTGGGATTGCCGGGCTTCCGGGGCGAGAGGTGATCGTAATCCCTGTCGCATGGGGTGCAGGCTTACAACACGTGGTGTATCAGCGGCGCCGGGCTGCGATTGAGACTGGGAGTCGTACACGGGGAGTATGGATGGCGATCAGTTGGAATTTGTGCGGCTTTCAACTGGCTTCGTGGCTGCCGGGGGGTGGGGTGGCGGAACTGGGGGCGTTGGTGCAGACGGTGCTGGGCTTTGCGCTGTGGAGCTTCTTGGGATTGCTGTTGTTGCCGACGGTGAGCCGGTGTGGTGTGTTTGAGGTGGATCAGGCAGCGAAACGTTTGGGGCTGGAGGAAGCAGCGTTTTCTGAGTCCGTGCGGGAGTTGGATCGGCGGCAGGATGACGAAGCGAGGCGTTCGGCCGGAGTGGAGGCGATCTTTCATCCGTTGCCGAGCGTGGAAAGCCGGATTTCAGGTTTTGGGGATGAGCGTCCGGCCTTCGGGGCCTGGAATGCGGCGCGCTATGCCTTGTTTTTGGCATGGCCTTGTTTGGGCCTGCTCAGCCGGGCCGTGCATTGCAATGTGGGAAGGCCGGAGCTGTGGGTGTTCTTGCCAATGGAGTAAGGCTGGGGGCGGTGTCAATAGTTTTGTGTAAACACGATTCAGCCTTCTGAGGAAGGGTTTGATATTAGGTTGTGGTGGCTCGCTCGATTCGTTCGGGCCAGCGGAGTGTGAACTGGCGAAGGGCACCGTACCAGCTCTGGACGAATT
>JBBRBI010000149.1:0-9506 GCA_038206015.1 Bryobacterales bacterium
CTCTGGGGCATCTCGCTTGTCGCCCAACGCGGCTCTATGAGACTCTATCGTTGGAATGAATCAATACTTCCTCGGCGTTGACGGAGGCCAGTCCAGCACGACGGCCATCATTGCGGATGAAAGCGGCCGCGTCCTCAGCATCGGCACCGGCGGACCTTGTTATGAGTTGGAGAGCGCAATCCTCGGTGCGCTCAAAGACAACGCCCGCCTGCATTTCCGGGCTGTCTGTCTGGGCTTCAGCGGAGGCCCCAAGGACAAGGCTGATCTCGTTCGCAAGTTAATCTCGGCCGACGAGTATTCGGTAACCAACGACGGAATCATCGCCCTCATCGGCGCAACCGGTGGCCAGCCCGGCATCATCGTCGTCGCCGGAACCGGCTCAATCGCCTACAGTCGCAATGCCCGTGGCGAGACCCGCCGCGCCGGCGGCTGGGGCTACATTTATGGCGACGAGGGCGGTGGTTTCGACATCGCTCGCGAGGCCGTCCGCGCCGCCCTGCGGATGGAAGAAGGCTGGGGCCCCGCAACTACTCTTCGGGACAAACTACTCTCTGCCACAGAGTCAGAAGACGCCAACGACCTGATGCACCGCTTCTACACGCCAGAATTCCCACGCCCCCAGATCGCGACCTACGCAAAGTTAGTCGATCAGGCGGCCCGCGCGGGAGACCGCATCGCCGTTGAGATCCTCAATCGCGCCGCGCAGCAACTGGCTGGCTTTGCCGCCAGTGTCCGCGCGACAGGCTTCCACCCCGACGAGAACCCGATCGTCTGCCCGGTTGGCAATGTCTACAAGAGCGAGATCCTGCGCGCCCGCTTCGAGATGTTGATCGAGAATTGTCAGGATCCGCTCTACGGCCCAGCCTCCGGCGCTCTCATCGAAGCAGCAAGACTCGCCGGTATTTCTCTCGACACGACCCATCTGCCCAGGGCAGAGAAGTAAAATTAGAAGCAGTACATGGCAAAGCTATCCATCAAAGACCTTAACCTCAAGGGCAAGACCGTTTTCATCCGCGTCGACTTCAACGTCCCGCTCACGAACGGCGGCAAAGAGATCACCTCCGACAAGCGCATCAGCGCGTCAGTCCCCACCATCGAGTACGCGCTCAGCCAAGGCGCAACCCTGATCCTCGCCAGCCACCTCGGTCGGCCCAAGGGCAAGCCAAACGCGGAGATGAGCCTCGCGCCCATCGCAGTCCGTCTGAGTGAGCTCCTCGGCAAGCCGGTCGCCATGGCCACAGATTGCATTAACGTTCCTAAGCCCGCCTCCGGCACTATCCTGCTGCTCGAGAACCTCCGTTTCCACGCCGAAGAAGAAACAAACGAAGCCAATTTCGCCAAGCAGCTAGCCGCAGGCGTCGACGTTTACATTAACGATGCTTTCGGTACCGCCCACCGCGCCCATGCCTCCACCGTCGGCATGATCCAGTTCGTGCCCGAAGCCGCCGCCGGCCTGCTCATGGACAAAGAGCTCGAGTACCTCACCAAGGTCACCGCCAACCCGGAGCACCCCTCCGTGGCTATCATCGGTGGAGCCAAGGTAAGCGACAAGATCGAAGTCATCAATAACCTCCTCAAGGTCTGCGACAAGCTGCTGATCGGCGGCGCGATGGCCTACACCTTCCTCAAGAGCCAAGGGCTGCCCGTCGGCAAGAGCCTGGTCGAAGAAGACAAGCTCGACCTGGCGAAGGAGCTGCTGGCCGAATTCGGTTCCAAACTCATGCTGCCGCTCGACCATGCCGTTAGCCCTGAATTCAGCGCCACCGTCGGCAATGCGATCGTTGATCTGATCCCCGACGGCCAGATGGCCCTCGACATCGGCCCCAAGACGATTGCCGCCTATGTCGACGTCGTCTCGTCAGCCCGCACGATTATCTGGAACGGACCCATGGGCGTCTTCGAGATGCCGCCCTTCGACAAAGGCACCATGGCCGTCGCCCATGCCGTCGCCGATACTACCGCAAAGGGCGCAATCAGCGTCGTTGGCGGAGGCGATAGCGAGAAGGCCGTCAAGACTGCCGGAATCAGTGATAAGGTCTCGCACGTATCGACAGGCGGCGGCGCTAGCCTAGAGTTCCTCAGCGGACTCGAACTGCCCGGTGTAGCCGCTCTGCCAAACTGCAATAATTAAGCTGTGTCCAAGGTAAAAGAGCTCGAATCACAATTGGACTTGGCGCACCAACAGTTGCGCCTCTTTCAGAAGATCAGCCGCTTCATGGTGAAGGAGCTTAGCCTGAAGCAGGTGTTAGTGGGAATCAATGCTTTGGTCATCGAATTCATGCATGGAGACTCCTGTCTGGTCTACCTGCTCGATAAGGGTGACCTGCTGCTTTGTTCCTCGAACAGCCCGTCGCCGGGCACTCTCGGCGAGCTTCGCATCAAACTCGATGAAGGCCTGACCGGCTGGGTGGCGCGCGAGCGCCGCCTTGTCGCCATCAGCAAGGAAGCCTACCTGGACGGTCGCTTCAAGGCATTTGCCGAACTGCCGGAAGACCAATACGAGGCCTTCCTGTCCGCCCCGATCATTGCCCGCAACAAGGTGGTTGGCGTCATCAACGTCCAACACCGCAAGCCGCATATCTTTAGTGGCGAAGAGATGGAAACGCTCACTACCGTTGGCGAACAGGTTGGGGTCCTCCTGTCGCTCGCCAGGCTCGAGAGCCGCACTACGATTGAAGAGGTCTGCGCCCTTGTTAGCTCATCTGCATCCTAGTCGCCGCTCGCTCCTTCTTGCCGCCCTCCCCGCGCTGGGGGCAGAGGCGAAGTTCGTGCGGGCATATTATTACTCCAAGCCTGGCTTGAAGCTTCAGATCTCCGACTTTGCCTTCGGCTCTGATCGTCGGGGCTGGGCTGTTGGTGTCACCCTTGACGAAAGCAAGCGCTACAAGGGCGTTATGCTCGCGACGGCTGATGGCGGAGTCAGTTGGGAAGAGACCGAACTCAAGTTCCTGCCCATCTCAATGTTCGTGCTTGACGATTCATTGCTTTGGGCCGTTGACGACAAGAACGACATTTGGTTTAGTGCGGAATCCGGCCGCGACTGGCGGCGGATCGCTAAGCAGAACAACACTCTGCGGGTCCATTTTGTGAACGCTCAGACCGGGTATCTGGTTGGCTACAAGAAGACCTTCATGCGCTCCAATGATGGTGGCAAGACCTGGCGCCATATTCCGGAAGGTGCCCAGTCAAAGGGCTCCGCAGACTTGATGACCTATCGGTGGGTGAACTTCTGGAATGGCAAAATTGGGGTCGCCATTGGCAGCACTGAATCGCCAATGCGTCGCTACCAGCGCTTACCGGACTTCATGGAGCCGGAGTCGGCTAGCTATCGCAGCACTCCACATCTACTCACCTCGCTCGAATCTCGCGATGGGGGGGCTACCTGGACCATAGACGAAGTTTCGGCATTCGGCTATCTCCACCGCACAGTCATTGCCAGCGATGGGACTGGTTTGTCGCTCATCAAGTTCGATAAGAGCTTTCAGTATGGCGGCGAACTCTACGTCTTTTACCCGCTCAAAAACGAGAAGGGCACGCTCGCACTCCGGATGAAGGATCTCGAGTTCCAGGACGTCTTGCATGTTCCCGGCGACGGGACCTACCTTGCTTGTACGGAACGGCTGGGCTTGTTACCCGTACCCACAAAGGTCCGGATCCTTTACTCGAAGAACTTCAAGGACTGGAAGGACATACCGGTCGATTACCGGGCGGCGGCACAGACCATCGTCCTGTCTGCGACGCCGTCGGGCAAGGTGTTTGCTGCTCTTGACCACTCGACGATCCTTGCATTGCGCTAGGGCTAGGGCGCATCGCCGTACTTATGCTGGAGGCGGGTGATCTCGGTCTTGAGTGTCTTCTCAAGGGCGGGGTCTTTGCCGTAGAGGTTCTTCATCTCCTGCGGGTCGCGCTTCAGATCATACAGCTCATAGTCGTCGGGTGAGCCCTGGAACTTGATCAGCTTGTGCGTCTTGGTGCGCACTCCGTAGTTGCCGGGGACGTGGTGGTCGGGGTCATCGTGCATCCAGTAGCGGTAGTACATTGACTTGCGCCAGGTGTCTGGCGTCCTGCCTTGCAGGTTCTCCCGCAGGCTTTCGCCCTGCATGTCGCCGGCGCGGCCCATGCGGGCCAGATCGAGGAAAGTGGGCGCGAAGTCGATGTTGAGGGAGATGTCGGTGTTGACCGTACCGGCTTTGATCTCCTGAGGATAGCGCGCCAGGAAGGGCATGCGCAGCGCTTCTTCATACATCAGACGCTTGTCGAAGAGGCCATGATCGCCGAGGAAGAAGCCTTGGTCGGACGTGTAGATGACGAGTGTGTTCTCGCGTAGCTGGTTGGCATCGAGGTAGTCGAGGACACGGCCGACGCTGTCGTCGACGGACTGAACGCAACGTAGATAGTCTTTGATGTAGACCTGATAGGCCCACTTGCGCAAGTCGTCGCCGCTGAGGCCGGGCGGGGGCTTCATTTTCAAGTCGCGCTCGGTCATGTCCTCGCCAACACGCATCTTCAGCCCGCGGAAGCCCGGCTGGTAGAGGTTTGCTGGCTCGGGAATGACTTTGTCGGCGAAGAGGTTTTTGTACTTCGGGCCGGGGTCCCAGGGGCGGTGCGGGGCTTTGTGGTGGCACATCAGGAAGAAGGGTCTGGACTTGTCGCGGTTGCCCAGCCAGTCGAGGGTGAAGTCCGTAATCAGATCGGTGCAGTAGCCTTTGTGCTTTGTCTTGCCGGAAGGGCCCATGAAGACCGGGTCGTTGTAGAGGCCCTGGCCGGGGAGGATCTGCCAATGGTCGAAGCCCTGGGGCTCAGTGACCAGGTGCCACTTGCCAATCATCGCGGTCTGGTAGCCGAAGCTCTGGAGGTGCTTGGCGACGGTTGGCCGCTTGATGTCGAGGGAATCGTTCAGTGTGTTGACGCCGTTGATGTGGCTGTATTGGCCGGTGAGGATGGCGGCACGCGAGGGGGTGCAGATGGAGTTAGTGCAAAAGCAGTTGTCCAGGCGCACGCCTTCTTTGGCGAGGCGGTCGATATTCGGGGTCTGGTTAATCTTACTGCCATAGGCCGAGATGGCGTGGGAGGCGTGATCGTCGGCCATGATGAAAACGATATTGGGCGCCTGGGGCTGTTGCATCAGACCAGCAAAGAGGGCGCGCCGAGAGAGCAAAGACATGTCAATATTATGGACATGATTGATCGACGCACTTTGCTCGCTATGAGCGCGGCCAGCTTATTTGGCGACACGAACGCCGGCCGACAGCCGCAGCTGACCCGCACCGCCAAACGCCTTTACATGGCGTATGGCGATGGCCCACGGACCGTGGTAAGGGTGTCTGATGACGAGGGCGGCAAGTGGACTGAGGCGTCGGTGTTCACCGCCAAGGGCAAGATGGCTTTGGGCATGAGGCGGGGGCCGCGGATTGCTGTCGTGCACGACAAGCCGGTAGTGAGCTTCATATCAGAAGGCGACCTATGGGCGATGAATGGGGGCGCGGCGGTGAGGGTGAATGACGTGGCCGATTCGGCGCGCGAGGGTCTGCATGCGATGGCGTCGGGCGCGGGCAAGGTCTACGCGACGTGGCTGGACCTGCGCGCGAAGGGGACTACGCTTTGCGGGTCGGTGAGCGCCGATGGCGGGAACAGCTGGAGCAAGAATGAGGTGCTCTACACGTCGCCTGATGGGTCGATCTGCCAGTGCTGCCATCCGACGATTGCCGTCGATAGGGCGGGGAAGGCGAGCCTCATGTTCCGCAATGCGGTGGGCGGGATGCGCGACATGTATGCGATGGAATGGGGCGGCACGGCGGCCAAGCTGGGCAGCGGATCGTGGAAGCTGAACGCCTGTCCGATGGATGGCGGGGCGATGGCTTTTGATATGACGGGCAAGCTGGTGACCGTTTGGCGGCGCGATACGCAGGTGTTTTTGGCGCGGCCTGGCAGCGATGAGGAATTGCTTGGGACGGGCAAGCAGCCTGTTGTTGCAGTAACGGCCAAAGGTGTTTGGGTGGCCTGGAATGAGGCTAAGAATATCGTCGTTCGGAACCCGGCCAAGCAGGTGGAGAAGCTTGGCGAAGGCAGCTTTCCGAGCATCGTTGGGCTGGCCTCTGGTGGGGTCCTTTTAGGTTGGGAAAACGAAGGACAGATCAGCCTGAAGGCAGTTGGCGCTTAGCACCACTCGCGGCGCGGGTCAGCAGGACCGTTGGCTCGATGCCGGTGGCTCGGCTGTAGGCGGCGGCCAGCTTTTCGGCGAAGGCCTGGGCCTTGATGGTCTCAACCAGATTGATGGTCGAACCGCCGAAGCCGCCTCCGGTCATCCGGCCTCCGATGAGGCCGGGGCAACTTTGGGCGAGGTGGACCATCGTGTCTAGCTCCAGGCAGGAGACTTCATAGTCGTCGCGCAGACTGGCGTGCGAGGCGGCCATCAGGGTGCCCAGGGCGGGGAAGTCGTTGTGTTGAAGCGCATTAACGAACGCTAATACACGGGCGTTCTCGGTGATGATGTGGCGGGCGCGCCTGTGGTTGCCCCAAGTTGTCGCATCGCGCAGGGAAGTGACGCCGAGGGCGGCAGAGGCGGCTTCGCACTCCTGTCGGCGGATGTTGTATTCACTCGATGCCAGGGCGTGCGAGACCATCGTGTTGGCGATGACCAAGGTCAGGCCATTGGGGATGGGGATTGGCTGGTGGGCGAGGCTACGGCAATCGAGCAGGACTGCGTGATCCGCCTGGCCGTGTAGCGAAATGAACTGGTCCATGATACCGCAGCGCAGGCCTACGTCTTCGACCTCAGCGCGCTGGCAGATTTTGGCGATCCCCATTTTTGGCAGTTCGACGTTGGCAGCCCAGAGGAGGGCCAGTGCGCTCGACACCTCCAGGGCCGCAGAGCTGGAGAGGCCCGCGCCCATTGGGACGGTGCTGCGAAAGGTCAGGCTCACTGCGGGAGGATCGATTCCTAAGGTGCGAAGCTGCGCGAGCACGCCGTGGACGTAAATTTGCCAGCCTTCCGTTGCAGCCGAGTCGGTTTGGAAGGTGAAGCTGGCGGCGGGCTCGACATCTACTTCGGTGAAGAAATCGATGGCCGCAGGCAGGACGTAGCCGTCGTTGTAGTCGGTATGTTCTCCAATCAGGTTGACCCGACCGGGAGCTTGAAAGGTGGCCTTCACGGTTTGCGCGTCGCGAAGGAGAAGACTGCGCCCGTCGCCAGCAGGACGATGCCCCAGGCAAGGTTGATGTTGGCGCCGAAGAGTTGGGATCGGGTGGCTGCGGGTACGAAGTAGGCGGCCATAAGTAGGAGCAGGCCGATGGCGACGAAGAGGCGGCCAATGATGAGTCTTAGGTCCATTGGGTTTCCTTTACCAGAAGATCACGTTCAGCACGACCAGGCAGGCGAGGATGACGAGGGCCATCTTCATCGGGTTGCCGTCGGTCTGGATTTTGGTGTGTGCGTAGACAAGGCCCTGGAGTTCGGCGACGGTTTTGGGTTTGGTCACGAAGCTGATTAGAATCGTAACGACGAAGCAGGTGCTCCAGGCCCAGATGGCGGTCCAGAAGTTTTGGGCCATCTCGCTGGGATAAGTGGAGACGAGGCCGAGCCAGCCGCCCTTGATGCCGGCGACGCTGCCAACGGGGAGCGACAGGCCGTGGTGGATTGCGGCGGCCAGGGTGCCAGAGACGAGGCCGAAGAAAGCGCCATTTGCGGTGCAGCGGGCCCAAAACATTCCCAGCAGAAATGTTGCAAAGAGCGGCGCGTTGACGAAGGCGAAGATGAGCTGCAACATGTCCATGATGTTGTTGAACTTGATGGCGGCGTAGGCTGCGGCACTGGAGGCGAGGATGCCGAAGACGGTGGCGAGGCGACCGACCTGGAGGTAGTGTTTATCGCTGCGACCGGGGCTGATGTAGGACTGATAGATGTCGTAGGTCCAGACAGTATTGAACGCAGTGACGTTGCCCGCCATGCCCGACATGAAGCTGGCCATGAGAGCGGTGAGACCGAGGCCGAGCATCCCCGAGGGGAAGAAGTTTTGGAGCATGAGGGGAATCGTCATGTCGTAGTTGAGGCTGCCATCGGGTTTCACGGGTAAGTGGAAAGCACCGTTTGCCTGGGAGCTGATGGCAATCGCGATCATGCCTGGCAGGATGACGAGAAAGGGGAAGATCATTTTGGGAACGGCCGCGATGAGGGGTGTGCGGCGTGCGGCGGCCATGGATTCAGCGGCCATGGCGCGTTGGACGACGAGAAAGTCAGTACACCAATAGCCGAAGCTGAGCACGAAGCCGAGGCCCATGGCCATGCCGAACCATTCGACGCCCATTGGGTTTGCTGCGGGACTGGACATGTGCGACCAAGCTTGCGTATAAGCGCCCGGCGCATAGCCTTTGGAGACGGCGACGACTTCGAGCTGGGCCTTGAGGCCAGACCAGCCGCCGACGTTGTTGAGCCCGATGATGACGAGCGGAAAGAAGCCAGCGCAGATGAGGAAGAACTGGAGGACTTCGTTATAGATGGCTGAGCGAAGGCCGCCGAGGAAGATGTAGACGAGGACGATGACTGCGGCGAGCGCGATGGAGAGATCGAAATTCCAACCGAGGAGGGAGGAAAGCAGAAGGCCCATGGCGTAGAGCGAGATGCCGGAGGATAGGACGGTCATGACGGCGAAGGTGATCGCGTTGAAGGCTCGTGTTTTTTCATCGAAGCGCAACTTGAGATATTCGGGCACGGAGCGCGCATGCGAGCCGTAGTAGAAGGGCATCATGAAGACGCCGACGAAGAGCATGGCGGGGACTGCGCCGACCCAATAGAAATGACTGGTGGCGATGCCGTATTTTGCGCCTGAGGCGGCCATGCCCATGACTTCCTGAGCGCCGAGATTTGCCGAGAGGAAGGCGAGACCGGCGATCCAAGCGGGCACGGCGCGGCCAGAGAGGAGGAAGTCCTCACTCGATTTCATCTGCCGCCGCAGTTGGAAACCGATGCCGAGGACGAAGGCAAAGTAGGTGATGAGGATCGCGTAATCGATCCAGTGCAATTGGATAAAGGGAAGCGTCACGAGATTTCTAGCCTATCTTATTTGTTTAGGCCCGCGTCTTTGGCTATTTGGAGGAGCTGTTCGATGCTCATGGCGGCGAAGGGGTTTTCGGAATTGGGTTTGCTTTGTTCGTTTGTCAATATGGCTTCGTTGGCTTTGGATTTTGCTTTGTCCTTTGCTTCCAGGAGCATCTCTTTTGCCTTGTCCTTCACTTCCTTGGTTTGGTAGAGGAGGAACTGGGCCAGGTAATTTGGGTTCGTACGTCCTAAATCGGATTTGCGTATGTCGGCGACGGGGAGGGACTTGGGAATGTTGACGTCTTTGCCCATGACGCAGTGCTCGGCGTAGACTTCGTAGGCGGCGAAGCGGTCGCGTTGGAGTTGACGCAGTTCGTTCATCGATTTGTCGGCGCGGCGCTCGAGGGCGGCGGCCATTTTCTTAACTCGCTCCATTTGTGAGAAGTGTTGGGCGGACTCGGGGTTGTCGATC
>JBBRBI010000150.1:0-9379 GCA_038206015.1 Bryobacterales bacterium
TGTCCCACGCCGCGACGAAATCACGCACGAACTTCTCTTTCCAGGGTTCACTGGCGTAGACCTCCGCCAGCGCTCGCAGCTGTGAATGCGAACCGAAGACAAGATCGACTGCGGTGGCGGTCCACTTGACTTCGCCTGTGCCGCGATCGCGACCCTCGTAGACGTTCTCATCTGAAGCGGACGGCTGCCACTTCGTGCCCATATCGAGCAGGTTGACGAAGAAGTCGTTGGTCAACGTCCCGGGCCGGTCCGTGAAGACCCCGTGGGCGGCGTGGTCGAAGTTGGCGTCCAGCGCCCGCATGCCGCCGACGAGCACCGTCATCTCGGGAGCGGTGAGCGTCAACAGGTTGGCCCGGTCCAGCAGCTTCGTCTCCGGCGGCAACTTCTCTCCGGCTCGGAGGTAGTTGCGGAACCCGTCGGCGGTGGGTTCGAGCACGGCGAACGCCTCCACGTCGGTCTGCTCCTGCGACGCGTCGGTGCGCCCCGGCGTGAAGGGGACCGTGACGTCGTGCCCGGCGTTCCTCGCCGCCTGCTCGACGGCGGCGCATCCGCCCAGAACGATCACGTCAGCGAGCGAGACCTTCTTTCCGCCGGACTGGGCGCGGTTGAAGTCCTGCTGGATCTGCTCGAGGGCCTGCAGGATCTTGGCCAGCTCGGTCGGGTCGTTGACCTCCCAGTCCCGCTGCGGTGCAAGGCGAATCCGCGCCCCGTTCGCCCCGCCACGCTTGTCGGTGCCGCGGAAGCTGGCCCCCGACGCCCAGGCGGTCGCGACTAACTGGCAGATGGACAGTCCCGATGCCAGGATCTTACCTTTAAGAGCAGCGATCTCCTCGTCCCCGATCAGGGCATGATCAACTGCGGGGACGGGGTCCTGCCACAGTTGCGGCTCCGGAATCCACGGTCCGAGGTAGCGCGAGATGGGTCCCATGTCGCGGTGCAACAGCTTGTACCAGGCCTTGGCGAACGCTGTTGCCAACTGGTCCGGATTCTCGTGGAAGCGCTTCGCGATTGGCGCGTAGATCGGATCCATCTTCAGCGCGAGGTCCGTCGTCAGCATCATGGGGGCGTGCCGCTTCGACGGATCATGCGCATCGGGCACCGTGCTCTGGGCCGCAGGATCTGTGGGAGTCCACTGCTTTGCACCGGCGGGGCTCGTCGTCAACTTCCAGTCGTACCTGAACAGGTTGTCCAAGAACCCATTGTCCCACGTCGTCGGCGCGGTGGTCCATGCGCCCTCGAGCCCGCTGGTGAGCGTGTTGGGGCCCGTGCCGCTGCCGAAGGTGTTCCGCCAGCCGAGGCCCTGCTCCTCGAGGGGAGCGCCCTCTGGTTCGGGACCGACGTACTCCGCACCGACAGCACCATGGACTTTGCCGAAGGTGTGGCCGCCAACGATCAGCGCAAGCGTCTCCTCGTCATTCATCGCCATGCGACGGAAGGTTTCTCGAATGTCCCGGGCGGAAGCCAGCGGATCCGGATTGCCGTTGGGCCCCTCCGGGTTCACGTAGATCAGGCCCATCTGCACGGCACCGATCGGGCCGGCGAGCTCCCGGTCCCCGCTGTAGCGCTCATCTCCAAGCCAGGTGTCTTCGGGCCCCCAGAAGATCTCGTCGGGCTCCCAGATGTCGAGTCGACCGAAGCCGAAGCCGAACGTCTTGAATCCCATCGATTCCATAGCAACGTTGCCGGCGAAGACCAACAGATCGGCCCAGGAGATTTTCTGGCCGTACTTCTGCTTGACCGGCCAGAGCAACCGGCGCGCCTTATCGAGGTTCGCGTTGTCGGGCCAGCTGTTGAGGGGCGCGAAGCGCTGAGCACCACTGCCACCACCGCCCCGGCCATCGGCGATGCGGTACGTGCCTGCGGCATGCCACGACATCCGGATGAAGAGCGGCCCGTAGTGGCCGTAGTCGGCCGGCCACCAGTCCTGCGACGTCGTCATCACCGTGATGAGGTCCCGCTTCAACGCGTCGAGGTCGAGGGTCTTGAACGCTTCTGCGTAGGTGAAGTGCTCGCCCATCGGGTTGGATAGCGGCGAGTGCTGGTGGAGAACCGAAAGATCCAACTGATTCGGCCACCAATCCTTGTTCGTCCTGGGCCGAGTCCGCTTGGGAGTCGGGGAGGGGAGGACGGGGTTCTCGCTCTCGCTGACGCTCGCAGTCAAGTCCGTATCAGGCATGGTGGTTCATCTCCTATCAGTATTTTCTGCTCATGGCTGTTGGCTCTCCGCGACACCCTCGGGGCATCGGCCCAGCAGCTAACCTGGGCTTCGTCGATCTCGTCGCCCGAGTCGTCGGCGGTCGTCAGGGACGGGTCTCACCGACCGCACAGGCGGCAACTGGGGCCAGCGAGCCGTTATCCATTCCTGTACATTATCAAGATCGAAGTATCCCTGGAATTGCCACCATAGTCAAGTTGTAACGTACGGTGGATGCACGCTTTTGCGTGGACAGGAGACGGTCAGAGGGGCTACTATCTTGGTATCATGGACGGCACAGACATAGGATGAGGAGGGAGTATGGATCGACAGCGTTTTGAGCAGCGCTGGCATCAACTGAGCGGGGAGATCATGAGTGGGATCTCCGACTGGCGGCTCCACCATCCCAAAGCCACCCTGCGCGAGATTGAAAACGAGCTCGATGCGCGTCTCGCCCGCGTCCGTGCCCGCATACTCGAAGACCTGGCGCTAGAGAGTGCTGCCGCCGATTGGCAGGCAGCTGCAGGGAACTTGCCGCCCCGCTAAGGCCCTAATGTAGCGAAGCCCCGAATTTCGGCAAGGTACGCCTCTCTTTTGACATGTACGTTGATAGAATCCTGTGAGCAATATCGTTGATCACAGGGTTAACAGTCTTTTCTGACGCAGTGATTCGGCAAAACGGCAGACTGGTATGAATACTGGGACCAGAAGACGACATTTCTGTTACCACTTTATCCCAAACCACCGGTAATTTTGTGAAATCCTTCCAAAGCGCCATTCTTCGTCGAACTGCTACTCACAGACCATGTCCATCGAGTACTACTCATTTCTTGGCCGAGTACTACTCACGAACAAGGACCATAGTACTACTACCTATATAGTACTGGTATGAGAAGATAGCAGTACTGAGCGGTTCTCAGTACCCCGACAAACTGGTACTACTCTTCCCCGTCTAATCCGTAGACCAGACTCGGACGGCTGACCCAACTATTTAGCTTGCCTCCTGGGATGCGCTGGAGATGGGCGACTCGGCAATGGGCGATTTCTGCCCCATGGAGCTTTGTCCCCACGCGTTCGGGCTGCAGGTTTGCGTGAGAACGGCGACCAGATGCGGCGATCTGTGCCTGTGCGCCTCTATTCCCGACAGTGCGAGCGGCGGTGCTGCGTGGCGATCCATCAACCGCATCATGGAGAGAAAGGCCCCGTCACACGATGATTGGTGATGCCCTGGTCTTCTTGAAGAACCAGCTCAATGACTATTTAAAGACAATCATCGGTCATGACGGGACGCAGCCGGACCTGGTTGATTTCATTGCAGGCGACAGCATGGACCCGCTCAGCTTTAAAAGCGGTGTCATTTCTGTTTTGTTGATCAACCTGGAGGAAGAGAATACCCTGCGCGCCCCCGATCTGTATCGCAGAACCGCAGCGAACGGCACACAGCAAAACATCCAGCCCGAGGTCAGGCTGAATCTCTTCGTGCTCTTTGTGGCGCGCTATCCACAATACGAAGATACCTTGCAGGCGCTTTCACTAGTCATCCGCTACTTTCAGAATCACCGCGTGTTTACGCCTGCGGATGCACCTGCGCTCAGCGAAAAAATCGAGCGTTTAGTGATAGAACTGATCACGCTGCCTTTGGCTCAGCAGAACGATGTCTGGAGCACCTTGCGTGTCGCCTATCACCCCTCCGTCCTATACAAAGTCAAGATGGTTGTCTTCGAGGATGAGGATCCGGGAACGACGCCTCGAATCGACGAAACGGTGCTCAGGGTAGCGGGATGAAGTACGTGCCCCTCCTCCATTTGTATCTGTTGCATGCGTACTACCCTGATGGGCGCTGTCCCGACTTCCAAGTCGAGCCCACGCCCGCAACGCAGCGACTACTCAATAACTACCGCTGCATCTTGCAGCCACTCGCCAACGGCATTCGAGTTCTCACGGCGACGGATGCCGGTGCTTCATTTATCCCGCTTGGAAAAGGCATGATCTTTGCCTTCCAGCTTGTGCTCCGGAATCAAGACTTCCCCCTGTTTACCGACCTAAGCGCGCTCGCCCAGTCCACTGCCCGTTTGTACACCAATGACGCCGTAAGCGGGGCGAATCCGGTGACGCTCAAGCGCGTTTCTCCCCAGAACCCGTCGCTGCCTCAACAAGCGAGCCGCGTTTTCGCAAATGTTGAGATAACGCTTGGCGACTCCCCGCCAGCCATCGCTTCCGGCCCTGGTGTGTACCAGATCGAGTTCGCGGCCAAGCAGGCTAGATGGAAATACTATGTCGTGACTGATAATATGAACACGGCATTCCATATTACAGATCAGGACAAGATCATGCCGCTGACATTCAACGACGTGAAGGACCCCGTTCAAGCATCGGACAGCGTCGCTACGGCGCTGGCCGACCAGTATCAAGGACTGCGAGTCCTGCGCTTTATGTCAGCAGATGCCATTCCCTGCCGGCAACAAGCGCGAGCATCGCTGCAACTTTTTGCGGACAGCACATTGGCTGTGGGAGCCTTGCCCAATCCCTCAACCCGGAACTACGCCATTGACGTCGAACTGGGCAGTCTGCCAGGGGCAAGTTGCTTGTTTCACGTTATCAAGTTCTTGACGAAGCTCGGTTCGACAGCAGGAGGCTAAAAAGCATGGCTACCTACCTCACCCCAGGCGTCTATGTCGAGGAAATTTCGACGCTACCCCCTTCGGTCGTGGGGGTTTCGACGGCAGTCCCGGCGTTCATCGGCTACACGAAGATCGGCCCGACCGCCGATAGCAATGGGGCCGTCGAGCCGGTGGTCGCGCGGATCAGTACGTTGCTCGACTATCGGGAGCAGTTCGGCGCAGCTAATCCAAGTAGTTTCAAGGCCTCGACCGGCCCGGCCAGCCAGACGGCTGTAAGCGAACTGGATACCGTGCTGCGCACGCCGCCCTCGTACGAGTTTTTGCTCTACTACAGTCTGAGTCTATATTTTCAGAATGGCGGCGGCAGCTGCTACGTGGTCTCGATCGGCACCTACAGTGCTACGCCTAGTAAGGCACATTTCACAGCCGGACTGGCCGCGCTTGAAAAAGAGGACGAGCCGACATTGATTCTGCTGACCGATGCGGTCAACCTCGGCGTGGATGATTACTATACGCTGTGCAATGCGGCACTTGCCCAATGCAAAAAGCTCGGCGACCGCTTTGCCATTTTGGATGTAAAGTCCGGTCCGACTGCCGTCCAGGACTTCAGAGATAAAATCGGCATCAACAATTTGTCATACGGCGCGGCGTACTACCCCTACCTCCAGACCACGTTGAATTATGAGTATAGCGAGCCACTTGTCGCTATCAGGCCGACTGCGGCGGTCATCAGCAGCTGGCTCAAGGCATTTGATCCTAAAGGCATCAGTGTAAGTTACACGGGAACTGCGGCAGGGACGCCGCGCGTCACTATTACTGCCACTACTGCACCCGGGGTGACCTTCAACATAAGTCCCGCAAACGTGCTGACGATTAATGCCGGCTCCGATCAGGCGGGCAGCGCGATTATCGATGCATGGAAAACCACTGCTCCGAAACAGGGCTTCGACATTGCGCAAGCCGACGACGGGAGTACCAAGGTATCGGCGATCGCGACGACCGGCACCGACTTGGAAAAGCAGCCTTCAGACGATCAACATCAGCCGGCGGTCACACTTGATAGCGTCAAAGCCACCAACACCGCCCTGTACAATCAGGTCAAAACAGCGATCGCCCTGCAGCGGGTGGTACTCCCGCCCAGTTCGGCAGTCGCCGGTATCTATGCTAGTGTGGATCGTGATCGCGGTGTCTGGAAAGCCCCGGCTAATGTGAGCGTTGCGGCGGTAATTGGCCCCGTCTCCAAGATCACGAATGAGGAGCAGGATGGCCTAAACGTCGACCCGACCGCGGGCAAGTCGATCAACGCGCTGCGTGCCTTTACCGGCAAAGGGACACTTGTCTGGGGTGCCCGCACGTTGGCCGGCAACGACAACGAGTGGCGCTACATTCCCGTCCGCCGCCTCTTTATTTTGATCGAGGAGTCGGTACAAAAGGCTAGCGCTTTCGCGGTCTTTGAGCCGAACGACGCCACGACTTGGCTCAAGGTGAAGGCGATGATCGAAAGCTATCTTTATGGTCTGTGGGAGCAAGGCGCTCTTGCCGGCCCGACGCCCGCAGCAGCCTACTTCGTGCAGGTAGGTCTTGGCAAAACCATGACGACCGACGATGTCCTTAACGGGCGCATGATTGTGGAAATCGGCGTCGCCGCAGTTCGGCCGGCCGAGTTCATCATTCTAAGGTTTACTCACAAGATGCAGGAAGCGTAGGGGTCTGCTGGGCTAGCCGCACAAGGAGGAAAACGATGGCCGTCACCACCGACGATATCAAAAAAACCTACCCGCTACCGGTCTACAACTATAAAGTCGAGATCGGCGGTACAGCAATCGCCTTCTCAGAGGTGTCGGGACTGAGCATTGGCTATGAGACGACTACCTACAAAGAAAGCAACACCGACCAGAAGTCCCCGGGCCCGCGCGTGCTGCATATGCCGTCTCAGGCTACCGCAACCAACATCACCCTGAAGAAAGGCCTCATCCGCCTGCAGAGCGTCGCCACGTTCTATAAGTGGATCGCATCGATCCGCATCAACCAGGCCGAAAAGAAGGACATTTTTGTAAGGCTATGTGACGAGAAGGGCGATGCCGTGATCAGCTGGAAAGTCGTTAACGCCTTCCCGACTAAGCTAGACGCACCAGGTTTCGACGCCAACTCGAACGATGCAGCGATCGAGAGCATGGAACTGCGAGCCGATGCTATCTTTGTCGAAGAGACGTAAGGGCGAGCATATGGCCGTAGCGAAAAAGGACATCAAATCGAACTATCCGTTGCCGGTCTATAACTACCGGGTCACGATCGGGTCCATGACGGTCGGCGTGTCCGAAATCTCGGGGCTGAGCGTCGAGTATGAGCCGGTGACGTATAAGCATGGTCTTAGCTTCGTCATGGGATCGAAGATTATCCCCGGCATGCGCCAGCCGATCAAACTGATCATGAAACGGGGGATTGTCAAGAAGAACGAAGCCTTGTCGGGCTGGCTGCGCGATACCTACGCCGATCCGTTCAAAAGCACCAAGCAAGACATTCTGATCGACCTTTGTGACGAAACTGGCGCTCCGATCGTTCGCTGGAAGGTCCAGGGGGCCTTTCCGGTTAAAATCGATGCCCCCACCTTTGACGCGAATAGTAATGAAGTCGCGATCGAGTCTATCGAGGTCATCGCACAGGACGTACAGATCGACTACAACCCATCATAGAAAGGGTCCCCACTTCCGTATGGATATTTCTGGTCCCCTACCATTCGTCGGCAGCCCACCGCTAGGCTTTCGCTTCGGTGTCCTGTTTATGGCCATGGGCACCATTCAAAACCCGCTCGATATCCTGTTCCAGAAAGTGTCGGGGTTGGGCACCACGGTAGAGACGTACCCTGTGGAAGAAGGCGGCCAGAATCTGTATACGCAACTGCTGCCAAAGAATATACTGCACGACAACCTGGTGCTAGAGCGCGGCATGATCGTCGGCTCGCCATTAGCGATAGAGTTTAACTTGGCCATGTCACTGTTCAAGTTCACGCCGTCCAACGTCCTCGTGACCCTGTTGGACAATACCCGTATCCCGATTGCCGGCTGGCTTTTCATGAAAGCGTATCCCGTCAAATGGAGCGTCTCCGATCTGGATGCGACAATTAACGCCGTCGTGATCGAGCACATGGAGCTAACTTACCAGCGTATGCAGACGATAAGGCTATAATCCGATGCCAGTAGAGATCAGAGAGCTTATCATCCGGGCCGTCACGACCCAGAACGATGGTGATGGCGAGGAGCTGTCGACCGCCGCAAATCGACTTCGGAGTATTGAGTCCGACGACAAGCAAGCAATCATCGATGAGTGTGTCCGGCAGGTAATGCGGATTCTCCAGCAGAAAAAGGAACGTTAATTATGGCGCTCCTAGCCCGCATGAAGCTTAAAAAGCTGACGATCAAAGCCTACCGCAAGAAAGCGCGGTCGGTTGCTGATCTGATCGGAACCTTCGAAGCCATGTTCAATCCCGAATCGTTCTCGCAGCGCTATGCCATTGAGTATGGCAAGCATCAGGGCTTGAACAGCACCAACAACCCGGTGAACTATTCGCGCAGTAGGCCAGGGGAGTTGACCCTTAAGCTTATTTTGGATGGGACCGGCGTTCAGGAGATGGGGGTTTTGCAACGCGGCATCCAGAAGACGGTCGCGACGCGGGTGAAGGAGTTTCTGGATCTCACCTTCCGGATGAATGGCAACATTCATGAGCCCAACTTCCTGGTGGCCGAGTGGGGCGGGAAAGTGGACGGCGGACTGATTTTCGCCTGCCGGCTGGGCAGTGTTGATGTTACGTATACGAGCTTTAATCGCGATGGATCGCCGCTACGAGCCGAGCTAGCTATCGTCCTGATCGGAGATCAGGACGTCCGAAAGCGCATGGCGATCGACAACAAGAGCTCGCCGGATTTGACACATTCCCGGGTGGTCAAGAGCGGTGACACCTTGCCGTTGCTGTCGAAAGAGATTTACGGCTCAGCCCAGTATTACCTGCGCATCGCCCAGGCCAATGACCTGGATGACTTCAGAAATCTGGTCCCAGGCCAGACGCTCATCTTTCCGCCCTTGGAGCAAAAACAGTCAGGAATGGATTGATGAGCGTTGTCACTGCCACGATTCTCAGTTCTGGCAAGCCAATCAAGCCAGAGTATGAGATCGTATCGATTGACATTAACAAAGAGGCCAACCGTATTCCGCACGCACAACTCGTGCTGATCGACGGCGATGCAGCGCGACAAACGTTTGCGCTCAGCGATACCGATGTCTTCAAACCGGGGGTACCGATCGCGATCAAGCTGCGCTACGAAGATGCGCCGGCGACGGAAGTGACCGTGTTTGAAGGATTGGTCGTGGGGCAGCGGGTCGAAGCAAACGCGCGGGGTTCGCTGCTGACCGTCGAGTTGAAAGATGCCGCATTTAAGCTGACGCTGACCAGAACGAGCGTGGTGCATCGCGATCAGACCGACAGCCAGGTGATCGGTGGCATCATCACCCGAAGCGGATTGTCGAAGGGCACGATCTCTTTCACTCAGCCACGCTATGCGCAGCTGGT
>JBBRBI010000151.1:0-9294 GCA_038206015.1 Bryobacterales bacterium
CGATCACATGCAGATCGCCGCAATCAACGACAAGTACGAAATGCTCCGCCGCGATGCCCCCGCCAATGCCAATATTGAGCTCCTTTACTTCAAGGCACTCGACACCCTCACTGGCCCCAATAACGCCTTCGCTGTCCTCCAGCGCTATCTGGCCCACCACCATCGCCTCGCCCGCCAGGCCCAGGCCGACCTCATCGCTTACCGCAAGTTCAACCCCTCAAATCCCCCCAACAGACCCCACTTCGACTGGGCATCCTTCGTCACATCGCCCGACGAACTCTCCTTCCCGTACGACGAGAACCCTGACGAACCTGAATTACCGAACGAAGCTAAACTTCGATCTCATTTCGTTTCAATTACTTACGCAGAGCCCCTAAAGGTCGCTCACGCCGGCGCACCCCTCCACTACCCCGCCGCCCACCAACAATCAAGCCAATGGCATACAATTGGCTCTGAATGAAGCGCCTATCCCTCAGTACTTTCTTCCTCTCGCTCCTCGCAGCAAGCTGGTTTTTCACGCAGAACACAACCGCACAGTCAGCCTCCGGTCCAACCGGCAACGGCAAGCTCCGCTTCCGCACGATCATGACTTCTGCGCAATTGCCAACAGAAGCCCAGGCCGTGCTCAAGACAGCCCACGGCGGCTTCGCCATCGATATGCGCCCCGGCAAAGGCGAAACTTACTTCGCTCTCAAAGGCGCTGGCATCATTCAGATCAGTAACGACATGAAGTCCACCCGTATGTTGCCCACTCCTCCAGAGATGAAGGACAGCAACATGCACAACGCCAATATCTGGCACGCCCCCGACGGCAACACTTATCTCATCTTCCCCAGCAATGAAGCTGGCAAAATCTTCGTCACCACCATCGACGGCAAATTCGTCACCTCACTCGGCGCGCCCGCCTACGGCACCGACATGGGCCACCCCGCCGCCACTGACTATTTCAACGGCCGCGGCAGCCTCATCCCCACGGATGTCGAACAACTCGATGGCCTCCTCTACGTCACCACTGGCTATTCCAATCTCGATTACGTACTCACTGCCAAGGCCACCCTCAACCCCTTCAAGCTCGCCTGGAACGACCTCTCCTTCGGCGGCAAAGGCATGGGCCCCGGTCAGTTGATGACCGGCCACGGCATCACCAATCCTCCCGGCACCAAGCGCCTGGACGTCGCAGACCGCCCCAATTCTGAGATCGACCGCTACACCCGTTACGGCCAATACATCTCCACCCTCAAGCTGCCCCTGGGCTCGCTTCCCTGCGATATCTACTACCTGAACAACTACGCGGTGATCGGGGCCTTGGACGGGCCGGACCGCAGCAAGGGCGCACCCATCTACATCCTGGAAGACGACAAGCTTGTCTCCACTCTCATGCCCAAGGAAGACCTCGGTCTGCCTCTCTTCACCCATGTCCACAACGCAGTCATGCGTCAATACAACGGCAAACTCTACGTCATCGCCCAGGCCTGGAACCCCGGCGACTTTGCGATCTTTGAACAGATCAGTAACTAAATTCCCCAAAATCCACTCAGTCTCAAGAGGTCTCCGTCCATGCGTAACCACGCTCTCGTCGTACTTGCTTGTCTAGTTTTATCGGTCCCTGCTGCAGCGGATGTCAAACTCCTTCGCCAGCCCACCTTCTCCAAGTCGCGCGTCGCCTTCTCCTACCTCGGCGATATCTGGATCGCTAGCGACACCGGTGCCAATCCCCAGCGCATCACCGACAACAAGGCACGCGACGTCTATCCGCGCTTCTCTCCCGACGGCAACTGGATCGCCTTCTCCTCCAATCGCGACGGCAACTACGACGTCTTCATCGTCCCCGCCACCGGCGGCAAGCCCAAGCAGCTCACCTTCCACACGGCCGATGACAATGTCGCTGGCTGGTCCCCCGACGGCAAGCGTATCCTCTTCTCAAGCACTCGAGGCAAAGGTGCCTTCCCCACAGTCGCCACACTCTTTGAAGTCAGCGTAGAGGGTGGCTTGGAGCAACCCGTCGATACCGATTGGGGCACCACAGGCAGCTACTCTCTCGATGGCAAAAAACTGGCCTTCATGCGCCACCCCGCCGTCTGGTCTCGTAAGCACTACCGCGGCTCCTACGCCGCAGACCTCTGGGTGATGGACACCGCGGCAAAGACATACACCAAGCTCGGCGATGCCGAATTCAAAGGCAACTACCTCTGGCCCATGTTCGGGGCCAACGACGACATCTACTTCGTCAGTGACCGCACTGCCAACGAAAAGAACATCGCCTTCGGCGGTCCAGAGGTGATGAAGAGCGTCAACAACATCTGGAAGATTTCCGCCAAGGGCGGCAACGCAACTCAGCTCACTCACCATACCGACGGCAATCTCTATTTCCCCAGCATCTCTGCCGATCGCAAGACCATCGTCTATGAGGACAACTTCGGCCTCTGGAAGCTCGACCTCGCCACCAATAAATCCAGCGAAATCCATGTGGACCTGAAGTCGGACTCCAAGGACAACGACACCCAGCTCGTCACCATCAACAACGAGGCTGAAGGCTTCCATCTCTCTCCCTCCAACCGCCGCGCCGCCGTCGTCGTCCACGGTGAGATCTTCACTGTCGCGACAGGCACCGGCGAGCCCCAACGTGTCACCGACACGCCCTGGCGCGATGAAGAGCCCCGCTGGTCTCCCAATGGCAAATGGATCGCCTTCATCTCCGATCGCAGTGGCCGCCAGGAAGTCTGGCTCTCCGACGAACTCGGCAAGACTCCCCGCAAGCTCAGCGACGCGGATTGCGACAAATCGCAAATCGTCTGGTCGCCTGATTCCAAGTCGCTTCTCTGGTCCGGCTCCGATCACCAACTCCGCAAAGTCGATGTCGAAAGCGGCAAGACCGACAGCATCGTCTCCGGTAATTTCGGCAACATAGTCGGTGCCCAATTCGCCCCCGACGGCAAATGGATCTCTTACTCAAAGCAGGATCGCCTACTGCGCTATCAGGTATGGATCAGGAATCTCGACAAGGGCGACGAGCACGCCATCGCCTCCGATCAGTTCCAAACCTCCACCGGCGCTAAGTGGACCCCCGACGGCAAGAAGCTCTTGTTCACGGGCGGCATCAGCGCCCCAGCCATGGCCTCGCAGGGTTTCCGCGGCACTCCCTCGCAGCTCTACATTCTCTCCCTTACCCGCCAGGACAAAGCTCCCGAGAGCCGTGAGATCAACACAGAAGAACAAGCGCTGGCGCAACTAAACGAGCAACAGGGTCCGCCGCAGGCTCGCCGTGGCCCCGCGCCGCCCCCAGTCGTTGAGATCGACTGGGATGGGCCCGAACGTCGCATTCAAAAGCTCGGCAACGCTCCGGGCGCTGTCATGTCCGCATCTGCATCGCCCGACAGCAAGACCATTCTCTTCCAGGTTGGCGGTGGCTTCGGCCAGGGTTCGCCCCCCACTGCTGACGCCCTCGCCGCCGGTCCCTCGCTCTACACAATCAAGGACGATGGCACCGGCATGGCCCGCCTCAATACTACGCTTGCCGACTCGGGCGGCCGCCCCGGTCGCGGCATTGGAGTTGGCGGTGGGCGCGCCTTTGGCGGCAATGACCCGCAATGGTCTCGCGATGGCCGCAGCGTCTACACCATGATCGCCGGACAGCTCTATTCGATCCCCGTGCCGATTGCCGCTGCTGATTCAAACGATGCCGCCGCTGCCGCCCGAGGTGCAAGAGGCGCTGGCGCGCCCCCCGCTATGACCGCCGCTGCTGCCCCAACCGGAGCATCCCCCAAGCGCGTCGACTTCAGCGTCAGCATGGTCATCGACCGCGCTGCCGAGCGCAAGCAAGTCTTTCAGGAAGCCTGGCGCGTGATGAAGTATCGCTTCTACGATCCCAAGATGCATGGCGTCAACTGGGCCGCCGCTCAGGACAAGTACGAGTCGGTCCTCGAACACGTCGCCGACCCCGAAGAGCTCCACAACGTCATCATGCAAATGATTGGCGAACTCAATGCCTCGCACACCGGAGTCACGGGCGGAGGGCTCCTTCCCGGCGAAGTCGCTCCCGAGCGCATCCAGACCCGCAACCCCGGCTTCACCATGAAGTCCGACGCGGCCACCGGCCTCTATCAGGTCGATGCTCTCACGCGCAAAGGTCCGGCTGACAAGGACTACATCAAGCTCGCCCAGGGCAACTACGTCCTGGCTGTGAACGGGCAACAGCTCAAGACCACGCGTAACTATCACGAGTTACTGAACATCCTCCCCGGCAAGAAACTCGAATTCCTGATCAACTCCAAGCCCTCCGCCGACGGAGCCTGGACCATCTCGATTGACCCGATGACTCCCATCGCGATCACCAATCTCGACTACAACCTCTGGGTCGAGAAACACAAGAAGATGGTCGACAAGCTGACCAACGGAGAGATCGGCTATCTTCACATTCGCGCGATGGATGGCCCCTCTCTGCAGAAGTTCCAGGAAGACCTCATCGACCTCCGCGACAAGAAGGCGCTCATCATCGACCAGCGCTTCAATGGCGGCGGAGGCATCGATCAGGAGCTCTTACAGATCCTCAATCAGCGCAACCAATACCAGCGCACGCGCGGTCGCGATTCGATCGACGTGGCGCGCCCCATACAGGCCTATTACGGCCCCATGGCCGTCCTCCAGAACGAACGCTCCGCCAGCGACGCGGAGATGTTCCCTGACGGCTTCCGTCGCCTCGGCCTGGGCAAACTCATCGGAATGCCCACCATGGGCGCAGTCATCGGCACCGGTTCCTACACGCTGCTCGATGGCTCTCAGATCCGAACCCCAGGAGCAGGCGTCTACACCTCAACCGGGGAAAACATGGAGAACTACGGTGTGCCCCCGGACTACACCGTGGACAATGGCCCAGCAGATTTCTTCGCTGGCAAGGATCGTCAAATTGAGAAGGCGATTGAAGTCCTGAAGGGCCAACTCAAGCCCTAGCGCCCTTACTCGTCGTCCAAAAAGGCACTGAGCGTCTGATTGCTTTTCGCTACGCCAGCCGAGCTAAAACTGGCAATCGCCTTGCGCTCATCGTCGACGATTTCAAACAACTTATCGAGGCTGGTCATCTCCAGCAGACCCCTGAGCCGCACAGGTGGGTTCAGCAACTTCACCATCCCGCCGCCATGCAAGATCGAAGAGTGGGCTGCCACCAGCTCGCCGATACCCGAGCTGTCAATATAGGCGACCTGTTCGCAATTGAGCAGGACGTACTTGCTGGAGTGCTGAAACGCCTCCAGGATGTGGCTGCGCAGAGAGTTCGCTTCCGTTCCGATGGTGATCCGTCCGACAATATCCAGGATCGCAACGCCCCCGCTCATGCGGCTTTTGACTTCGAGTAACATGCGCTCCAAGATATCACGAGCCGCAACCCTACTTCTTCAGCCGCTGATAGATCGCCTTCAGCGATGCGACATTGCGGTCCTTGTCCGCGCCGATCTTGTGTCGCGTCAGGTCTGTTTGCGCGATCTGATCCGCAGAGCGGCCCTCAGCGATCCCGCGCCGCACCGTATCCACCATGTCCGCCATATAGCTGTGCTGCGCTCTCAGATCGCTCACTCCGCCCAGCGTCCCATGCCCCACCACCACGATCGAAGGCACCAGCGCCGCCATCCGGTCCAGCGCCCGCAGCCAATGGTCATGGTCGGCGTCCGCGTCAGCGACATTGTTGCCTCGACCCCAATTCACGCACAGGTCGCCCGTAAACAGCACCTTCTCCTTCGGCAGCCACGCCACCGCATCGCCCTTGCTGTGTCCTGGCCCCATTAACAGCAGTTCCACACGATGCTCGCCATCGTCAAACGCCATCGAATTGCCAAATGAAATCGTCGGGTGCGCCAACTTGTACGGCTTCAGGCTAAACTCCCCTGTCGCCTTATCGCGATCCCAGCCGTCTTGCCCTTTGGTCTTCGATTCGATTGCGCAATCAGCAGAGCAGACGATCTGCGCGCCCTGATCGGTGAAGATGCTCCCGCCATAGGCATGGTCGCCGTGATAGTGCGTGTTGAACACAAAGCGGATCGGCTTGTTTGATACCTTTCGGATCTCGGGCAGAATCTCCTTGGCGCCCCACGGATAATTGGCGTCAATCACGAGGATGTAGTCTTTGAAGACTACCCAGCCCGCATTGGCCGGCTGGTTGCGCGTCCTGTCTCCCAGGCGCACCCACACACCTGGCGCTATCTCTTTAACGGCGCTTGCCTGCGTCTGCGCATAGGCTGCAAGCAGGGCAGCGCACACCCCGGCAAGCATAAGGCGATTCATGGTCTGACTCATAGTTTCAGATTCTATCGCTCTTGCGTCCCGATAGGGCCCACGCTACACCTCCGAGAATGACAACCGAGGCCACCCCCAGTCGCCACGTCAAAGTCTCACCAAGAAACAGTACACCCGCGGCCGCAGCAATCACCGGCACCGTCAACTGGACTATCGCCGCTCGACCGGTGGGCAAGTCTTCAAGGACGGTGTACCAGATCACGTATCCAAGGCCAGAAGTGAAGCAGCCGGAAATCGCTGCCAGCGCCAGCCCCAACCCGCTCGCATGGACAGTCCCCATTCCCCAAGCTACGGCCAGCGTCGCCGCCGCCATCGGCGTGGCTCGGGCAAAATTCCCTGCGGTCGCATCAATCGGAGAGCCCCGGCCCTTGGACGCCATCGAATAATAGCCCCACGCCGCCCCAGCCCCCGCCATGAGTAACACTCCAACCGGCGCAGGTGCCGTCAATCCTGGCGACACCAGATAGACCAACCCTCCAAATGCTAGCGCCAAGCCGATCCACTCATGGCGTTGAGGACGCGCTCCTCTGATGGCCGCACCGCTCAGCATGGTGATCTGCACCGCCGCAAACAAGATCAGCGCACCCGCCCCGGCGTTCAGCGAAGCATACGCCAGGGAGAACAGGATTGCATAGCTGAACAGCCCCACTGCTGCGGGCAGGGAACCGCACTTCCGGATCGTTGCCACCCCGCCGCCCCGCACGCTCACCAGCAGCGCCAGCGTCACCGCGCCCGCGAAAATCCGCACCGCCGTAAAGCTGCCGCCGTCAATTTCGCCTGCGCGCAATGCCAGGCGCGCCAGTAAAGAGTTGGCTGCAAAAAACATCATCGTCGCCGCAGTCAACAGGGTGAGCTTGCACTTCATCGCAATTGCTAGCATACCCATATGGTCCATTTCCGTCCTGGTGTTCTTCTTCTCGCTGGCCTGCTGTTGGCATCCTCGGCTCCCGCCGCCGAGCCTGTCGTCGATTGGGATAAAGCGAAGGCCGAGATCCTTCAGCACTTCCAGGCGATTGTCCGGATCAATACCAGCAACCCGCCAGGCAACGAGACCCAGGTGGTCAATTACCTCAAAGGCGTTTTTGATCGCGAGGGCATCAGCTACAAAGTCTTCGCGCAGCAACCCGGTCGCGCCAACCTTGTCGCGCGAATCAAAGGCAACGGCACCAAGAAGCCCATTCTGATCCTCGGGCACACGGACACAGTGGGCGTCCAGATCGAAAAGTGGCCCGTCGATCCTTTCGGCGCCGTTCTCAAAGACGGCTTTATCTGGGGCCGAGGCACCACCGACAACAAAGACTGCGTCGCGGCCGGCCTCATGCTCATGCTCCAGTTGAAGCGCCTCAACGTGCCGCTCGACCGGGACGTGATCTTTGTGGCCGAGGCCAGTGAGGAGAGCTCAAGCGGTCCAGTCAATCTCGGTATCGACTATTTGGTAAAGGAGCATTGGCCCGACATTGAAGCCGAATATGCACTTGCTGAAGGAGGCTTCGTGCACTCAGAAAACGGCAAGGTCCGCTTCGTCGAAATCGCCGCCACAGAGAAGGTCCCCCGACGCGCCAAGCTCGTAGCCACCGGCACCTCTGGGCATGGCTCAAGGCCCCGCCGCGACAACGCCGTCGTTCACCTCTCATCCGCCGTCTCTAAGATCGCCGCATGGGAGCCGCCCATGCGGCTCAACGATGTCACGCGCACCTTCTTCGAACGTCTCTCGACAATCAGCCCGCCCGAGGAAGCGGCCCGCTACAACGGGCTCTTCGATTCCCAAAAAACTGCCGCAGTCCAGAATTACTTCGCCGAGAACGACCTCGGCAAGTATTCAATTCTGCGCACCTCCATCTCGCCGACTATGCTTACGGCTGGCTTCCGCGAGAACGTGATCCCATCGCAGGCAGAAGCAATGCTCGACATTCGCGCCCTGCCCGATGAGAAGATGGACGAATTCTACGCCGAGATGAATCGCGTCATTGGAGACCCGAAAGTCAAGTTGGTTCCGAGCGCCCCCGGCAGGCCTTCCGCGCCACCCAGCCGTTTGGATACTGACATGTTCCGGGCTCTCGAAGCCGCCCAGCGCCGCCTTTACCCCAACGCGATAACGATTCCTGGAATGGTAACCGGCGCAACCGACCTCGCCCAACTGCGAGCCCGTGGCGTGCAGGCCTACGGCATTGGTCCGCGTTTTGACGAGGCAGAGTTTGCCGAACACGGATGGCACAGTGATGTCGAACGACTCAGCGAAGACTCCCTCTACGGGCTCGTGCAATTCATGTGGTACGCAGTCGTGAACGTCGCCGCCAGCAAATAGCCCGATTTAGGCGGTCAACTTGTGGCTATGATCGATCCCATGAATCCAACCCGAATTTGCACATTACTGCTGGCTTCGTGCCTATCCATCATCGCTCAAGCACTGCCGATCGTAGTCGTATTCGCCACTGGTGGGACGATCGCGAGCAAACACAATCCGGCCAAAGGTGGCTCCGTGCCGGCCCTCTCAGGCGAAGACCTCGTTGCCTCCGTCCCGGCGATCAGGAAGCTCGCCCAAGTTCAGTCCGAACAAATCTCTAATGTTGGCAGTTCCGACATGACGCCTGAAATCTGGCTGCGTCTCGCAGCAAGAGTCAATGCATTGCTCGCACGCCCTGAAATCGCTGGAATCGTTGTAACCCACGGGACCAATACGCTGGAGGAAACCGCATACTTTCTGGACCTCACCGTAGTCAGCAATAAGCCGGTGATTCTGGTCGGTGCCCAGCGTCCAGCATCCGATGCAGACCCTGATGGCCCCAGAAACCTTTTGGATGCGATTCGGGTAGCAATTTCATCGGAGGCTGTTGGCAAGGGAACATTGGTCGTGATGAACGGCCAGATCAACCTAAAAACGGCAGTTTGAAGACCGCCGCGATGGCGGAACGCCTGCAAGTGCTGGATAATGAGCGACATGACAAAGGCAGTGCTCCAGCAACGCGCTCACCCGTTGGGTGAGTCTGAAGGGTCGATCGACCCGGTTCCGGC
>JBBRBI010000152.1:0-9215 GCA_038206015.1 Bryobacterales bacterium
GGTGACCAGGAGGGATGCGGATTCGCGGTAGGGCTCGTAAGTGTTGAGAGGTTGGGGCAGTTGAGTGGCGATGGGGTTATCGAGTGAGAACTCACCGCGCTCAACGAGTTGCATGACGTAGGTGGCAAAGACGCTTTTGGTGATTGAGGCGACCCAAGTTGTGGTTTCGCGATCCATCGGCAGGGGAGGATCGAGGCGGCGGAGGCCGAACGCAGCACTCCAGACGAGTTTGCCCCGATCAACGATCGCGATCTGCGCGCCAGTGACCTGGGCGGCGGCGAGGGTTTTGGTGGCGAAGGCTTCAGCCTCGGCGAAGGAAATATTAGAGCCGTCAAGGCGGCGGATTGAGCTTTGTTGAGCCGAAACGGCGGGCAATAGGACCGCGATGCTGAGCACTGCGTAGACGGGCAAGGCATTCATACTAGGAGCGTACGCAAGACTTTCGTTTGCTATACAACTATTACTGCGCTACAGTAGAAGTTTGTGGTGGCACGCTTGTTGTGTGTCCTTACGCATCTTAGGCAAGACCAAACCCCCTGGTTGAGCATGTTGGAGTAAATTTATGGCCAAATATTGTCCTGTTACCGGTAAGAAGCCAATCAGCGGTCACACCGTCTCGCACGCGAACAACAAGACGAAGCGTCGGTTTGAACCGAATCTGCATGTAAAGCGGATTTGGGTCGCCAGTGAGAAGAAGTTCATCCGTGTCCGCGTTTCTGCACGAGCACTGCGGATTATTGATAAAAATGGCGTCGAATCCGTACTCGCGCTGTTGAAGAAGTAGACCCTCGAGAAATCTGGAGAAAGCATCATGCGCATCAACATTAAATTAGTCTCGACAGCCGGCACCGGCCACTACTACACAACCACGAAGAATCCCAAGACGACCACCGAAAAGCTCACGAAGAAGAAGTTCGATCCGGTTGTCCGCAAGCATGTGGACTACAAGGAATACAAGATCTCGTAGCTTTCTGACTACCATCTCTTTTGCGAACGCCGCCCCTTACCGGGCGGCGTTCGCATTTTTGGGCAGAATGCGGTTTAGCTGGCGTCGGATCAGGGCGAGCAGGCCTCCGACAATCGCTGCCAGATACAAGGCACGTAGGGCCGCCAATCCGAAGATAAAGGAGGGCTCTTCTTCTTTGAACTGGAACTTGGGAGCTGCGCGAAGCGCATCGAAGTCCAAAGTCTGGCGTTTGGCCAGGAACGGAAGCATATAAGCTTGCCAGCGGTTGAAATATGCGAGCGATGCGGTTCGAAATCTTGAATACCGGGAGAGGCCCGTGCCCGCCAGATCGTCAATCGCCGTTTGTGTAAGTCCCAGTGGAGAGATCCACGAGAGGCATTGCGCGATAGCCCCGACAGACTGAACGCTATCTTCAAAGATCTTGATTTTGGGCGAGAGGCGATCTTCAGCAAGCAGAATGGTCAGGGCGGATGCTTCTGTTGGCCTCAGCGGCGTAGACCAGTCAAATGCCGGCGCGCCTTTAGCTTGAAGATAACGGTCGACAACCGAGTGAGCGATATCGGGCGTGGTCTGTGTGAGTTGCCGCCTCTCAAGGACGATGGACAGCCGCCCGATTGGCGGCGTGAGCATCGATTCAGCGGTCTGGAGAAACAGCGGTAGTCCCAGCAGCACCACAACGCAGACGCTGGAATAGACCAGGGCTGCCTCAGCAAAGCTCGACTCGTGCAGCAGGCACCAGAGAAACACAAGGAACCAGGCGAGAACGTATAGACCGAGGATCAAGGCCCAGAAAGACAACCTTGCCAGCACTTCGTTGGAAGCGATGCGCAGGCCATTCGTGTAGAGTGCCCCGAGTGTTGTCAGTAGCAGGATACCCATGAAGAAACCGAGGGGCAACAATATCCGCTCAGTGCAAAAATCGAAGACTGTTACTTTACCGTCCATCAACTTGCCAACCGCCCCGCTGTCCAAGCTCTGCCGGTAGATCAGGAAGCAAACAGGAAGGATGGCGATTGGCAGCGCGATGAGAAAAGCAAAGCTCAGGTCGATGCGGCCAAATCGTCGGCGAGCAGGGCGCTCGATGGGATCGATATTGGATAGCGGTCGAGCGGTCGTAAGACGAATCAGATGCATCGATGGGGCAATGCCCATATAGCCGGCGCTGAGACTGGGAAGCACGGGCGAGGGAAGAAGGATCTCTACATAGGCTGCGGTTGGATCAGCGGCCTGCGGTTCGCGGAGAGCATTTTGATGGATGTTGATCTCTCCGACAGAGAGTCGCGTGGAGTTGGAGGCGGCAAAAAGGAATAGCGTCACGATCAGGGCGACCCAGATTGCCTGAAGTGAGTAAGAAAGCCAGACTGGCGTTTTCATGCGAAGTCTCCGGATGGGGGGATTGGTTGGCTCCGACGAGCGGCAAAAAAGATGCCAATCGCTGCCCATAGGGACAGCCCGGCGACCGGGATCAGTGCTGAAACGATGGAATGAGTGGGGTCGGGAATTACAGGATTGACGAACGGGAATTGGCGCCAATACTCGGGGCCGCGAGGAATCTTGTTTCCTTGAGTCCCACTAGACTGGACGATATCGTCATAGACCTTCTTAACGATGCGATCCCAATAGAGGTCGGCTTGCGCGAGTTGCTCCCGCTCGCTGGCGGCGTCGGTAGCTGCCAGCGCGCTGGAGGCAATTTGGATCGCGGTTGAAGGGAGCAGTAATGAGACGATTTGCTCTACGCGCTCCTGGCCCTCAAATTGGGAGCGAAGCTCGCCAATTCGCCGAACGAATACTTCACGTTGATGGCGCTCCTCTTTTTGGAGCAGGATCGCCGAGAGGTTGACGGGCATCTGTTCGATGGTTTTTACTTTGTAGTCGGCCAGGGCCTCTGCGATGAATCGGCGTTCGCGGTCGCGGCGCGGTTCGACGCCGTTATAGCCGCTGCGGGTCTCAAAATCGATCTTGCGTGCGAAGGCATCGAGCGTCGGCAAAGGGTATAGGGTTGCGGCGATGTTGAGCGTCGCCGGACGCGCAAGTGTGAAATTGAAGAGCCAGAATAAAGTCAACAACAAAGTGGCGATGGATTGGTCCCGGCAGAAGCGAGTGACGAGCCAGCAGAGGCTGCCGACACTGACGATAAAAAGAAGGTAGCAGGCAAGGATCAGAATCAATCTGATGGCTCCGTTAGCACCCAGCTCATGCCAGAAGAGGGCACCGACAAGCAGGCAGCCGACGGCAACTGCGGGGCCACAGATCTCGGTCAGTTGCAGGATCAGATTTGCCCAATTGCGCCCGCCCTGCCCCTTTTTCGCGTTGCGCCCTTGCCACCATATCAGGATTGCCAGCATGGGGATGACGAGCTGAATGAGGGTTGCTGCGCTCAAATCGGCGCGGCGGCCTGCCGGAAAATAGTCGTAGCCGATCTGGTCTTGTGATCGGGCCAAACGGCCGAGTTGAAGCCAAAGCGTCGAGCCAAGCCAGGGGCCGTCCCCAGCGTCAAAGACCGCTATCGGAGAGACTGCTAGGGGCGCGTAGACTGAGTTTGACAGCGAATCCAGTGGAAATGCGGGAGGGTGATTCGACCATTGTTCTCGGGCCATCGCGGAAGCGGATTCTGCTTCCAGTCGGAGTGTTTTAGTTTGCCACCAATGCAAGCCAACGAGGATAATCACAGCGACGGGAAGAGCGATGCGAATCCAGGATTGGGAAGAGTGTAGCGATATCTCGGTGCCGTCCGTCATAAGTCTTACAGTCTCTCATGAGCGGTAGCTTTCGGGGCATGTGAAAATAAGGGTGTCAAAAGTAACTACGTGGCGATTCGACTTCAAATACCTGCTCGTGCCTTTCTGGTGCGCATCTTCCTGAACCCCGTGGGTCGAATTATCTTGGCGACCCTGGCCTTTCTTTTTGTAGCTTCGGTGTTACTTTTTGGTTTTCTTTACAGCAAGTACTCCCGCGAGATTGACGAGAAGCTCGCGGCGGGGCCATTCCGCAATGCGTCCAAGGTTTATGCTGCACCTCACGTGCTTGCCCTTGGCGATCCGCTGGATCGTGAGGAGTTGGTCGGCCAATTGCGACGCAGCAGTTACAGCGATGCAAGTGGCAACCCGGTGGGCCATTACGTTCTGCGCGGCGATGCGATCGAAATCTATCCGGGCCCGGATTCCTTTTTTGCGCGGGATGGCGGTTTGGTGCGCATCGCAGGCGGGAAAATCTCGCAAATCGTATCGCTGGCAGACAATAGCGTTCGGAATCAGTATCTGCTTGAGCCAGAACTGGTGACGAATATCTTTGATCGCTCAAGGGCGAAGCGCCGGATGACGCGGTACGAGGATTTGCCCAAGCAATTGATACAGGCAGTGACCAGTGTCGAAGACAAGCGTTTCTTTAAGCATTCAGGCTTTGACCCGATTCGCATTGTGAAAGCATTGGTCGTCGACATTTCCAGCGGGCGACACGCCGAAGGGGCCTCGACAATCAGCCAGCAGTTGGCGCGCGGCTTCTTTCTGACGCCAGAGAAGACCTGGCGGCGCAAGATCAACGAAGCCATCTACACGCTGATTCTTGAGCAGAAACTCACCAAAGAACAGATCTTCGAATATTACGCGAACTATGTTCCGCTGGGGTGGCGAGGCGGGTTCAACATCTTTGGATTTGGCGAAGCCGCGCAGGCCTATCTGGGCAAAGATGTGCGCGACGTCACCTTGCCTGAAGCTGCCCTGCTGGCGGGTTTGGTGCAGCGCCCATCGGCGACCAATCCTTTTGCCTATCCCGAGAAGGCGAAGACGCGGCGGAACCTTGTTTTGCGTCTCATGCGGGATAACGAGTTCATTGCCGATCAGCAATATGCGACGGCGATGGCGACGGAACTGCGCACTGTGCGGGGCCAGGGGGACGCGGCTGACTCGTCGTACTTTGTGGATCTGGTCAATGAGACGCTCACGCAGAAGCTGCCTTCGGTTGATTTTCAGGATGGCGGTTTTCGTGTTTTCACCTCGCTTGACGTCGACCTGCAAAGGGATGCAGCTGATGCCGTGCGAGCTGGTTTGAAAGAAGTTGACGAAGCGATTGCCAAACGCCACAAGAAAGACAAGGACGGCAAAGTTCCGGAGGTTCAGATTGCGCTGGTGGCAATGGACCCGAGTAATGGAGAAATCAAGGCATTGGTTGGCGGGCGCAACTATGGCCAATCGCAACTCAATCGCGCATTGGCCAAGCGGCAGCCTGGTTCGGTATTCAAGCCCCTGGTGTACGCGGCGGCGCTCAACACGGCGCTCTTCGACAGTCCAAGAGTCTTTACGCCGACCACCATGCTCATGGATGAGCCGACTACGTTTTATTACGACGGCAAAAGTTACGAGCCGAGCAATTTTGGCGAGAAGTTTTATGGTTCCGTCAGTCTGCGCACCGCGTTGATGAAGAGTTTGAATATTCCGACGGTGAAACTGGCAGAGGCGGTGGGTTACGGCGAGGTTGTCAAGCTTGCGCGCCGTGCAGGGTTGAATATGGAAGTGCGGGCAACGCCCTCTATGGCGCTAGGTGCCTACGAAGTCACCCCGATCGAGATGGCTGGAGCGTACACGATGTTCCCGACAAACGGTGTCGCTTCGCGCCCCAACTGGGTACGGACGGTTCGGGATCGGTTTGGCGGGAATGTATACGAGCAGAAGGTGGAACGGCATGAAGTTCTGGACCCACGCATCAACTACATCATGGTGAATCTGATGGAAGACGTAATTCGCGCTGGCACTGGCGCGCAGGTGCGTGGTCGCGGATTCGCGTTGCCTGCTGGTGGCAAAACAGGAAGTAGTAAAGATGGTTGGTTTGCTGGGTTTACCTCCAAGCTCGTGTGTGTGGTCTGGGTCGGTTTCGATGACAATCGTGACATTAAGCTCGAAGGTGCCAAGAGTGCTTTGCCCGTCTGGACTGAGTTTATGAAACGCGCACATATGCATCGCGAGTACCGCAACGTCCACAGATTCGAGCCTCCTCAGGGCGTGGTATCAGCCGAAGTGGATGTAGCCACCGGGAAGCTGGGTGCGGGGCGGACGGAAGTATACGTTGCGGGAACGCAGCCTGTTGAGGGCGTGAGTGGTCAGACGCAGGTCTTTGGCTGGGACGCCGCAGACGAGCCCAAGCCCGCGTCTGGTGGTGCAAATTCATCCTCCGCTTCGGGGCGCAGTGTGACGATAAGACGTAAGGACGGCGAGGTTAAGGTGGATGCAAGTGACGCAGACCGCAAGGCTAAGCCCGGCGAAAATGCCCCAAAGGACCCAAAGGGTCTCTGGGGCAAGATTCGCTCTATTTTTAAATAGATTTTTTTGGATTAGAATTTGTATCAGGTGAGGTGCTCTATGCGTTTTCGCACCCTGTTTGTATCCGTCCTGGCTGTCTCTGCAGTCCTGGGTCAGTCCTACCCGTCTAACTTTGCCGCGCCGGTACCCACCCCGGTGCCCAATGCGGCAACGCCAACGCAGGCCCCAGCGCTAATTGGTCCGCCTCCGAAGACAGATTTAAGTCCCGAGATGCGCGGTGATATTTTCATGGCTCGCAAAATGTATCGCGAAGCCGCTGAAATTTATCAGCAGATGCCCGCGAATATGCCTGTGACCTGGAACAAGGTCGGGATTGCGTACCACCAGATGAGCCAGCTAAATTTGGCGCGCAAGTACTACGAACGGTCCGTGAAGCTGAATCCTGAATACGCTGAGGCGATCAATAATCTGGGTACGGTGGCCTATGCGCAGAAGAACCATCGTCGCGCGACGAACTACTACAAGAAAGCGTTGATTTACGCGCCCAACTCAGCAAGTATGCACTCGAATCTCGGTACGGCCTATTTTGCGAGAAAGAAGTACGAACTTGCCGCCATCTCTTATCAGGATGCGCTGGCCCTTGACCCAAATGTATTCGAGAGTCGCGGGAGTCAGGGGACGGTGCTCCAGGAGCGCAGTGTCGAGGAGCGCGCCAAATTTCATTTCCAGCTTGCCAAGGTCTATGCCAAGAATGGGCAGATGGATCGGGCGATGCAATACCTGCGAAAGGCGCTTGAAGAGGGTTTCAATGAGAAAAACAAAATTGCGGCAGACGAGGCGTTTCAGGCGTTGCGCGATAATCCAGAGTTTCAGACCCTACTGAAAACGGAATATCGTGCGCTCTAGAATTTACCTATTCATTTCTCTAATTGGATTTATGTTGGTGCCTGTCGGTTGCTCCCGACAGGCACCTTCGTTTGCAAACCCTCGCATCGCGGTACAGGTCTTTGAGAATCAAAGTGCCGACCGCGACTTGAGTTGGGCGGGACACTTGATTGCCCATGCGACGGTGCGCCGTCTGTCCAGCGATCCGCAATTGGCACCGTCCGTGGTTCGCGATGCTGAGGGATGGCGAGAGCTCGGGTCGGGCCGTGTATTGAGCGGCGTTTTACATAAAACCGCAAAGGGCGTCGCTGTTGAAGCTCGGCTGACGGACGCGATGAGTTCGAGGGTGATCGGAAGCTTCTCAGGGGTTGTAGAGGAGAAAGAACTGCTGGCGCTGACCGGACGGATGATTGAGTCGTTGCTGGGTTCGAAGGCAGGTGATGCGCAAGGGGATTCTGAGGCCTGGATGGCGTTCGCGCGAGCTATTGAAAAGGGTGGCGTCGACGAATTGGCATCGGTGGTGGCGCAATATCCAAGCTTCACGACCGCATATCCACTGTATGCAGAATTGTTGCGCCGCAGTGGACGCATCGAAGAGGCCAAGGGGATCGCAGCAAAGTTGCCTGTTGGGGCGGACGCGCTCTCCCGGGCGCAACTTGCCTACGGGCTGGCTGAGGATACCAAGGCAAAGCTGCTTGCCTTGAAGAACTTGATCGCATTGCGACCAACTGACGTTCGGTTGCGGGGCGAGGCTGGCCTGGTTGCCGCCTCCCTGGGAGATTGGGCGAGCGCGGTTGAACAGTACAAGGAACTGACAAAGCTGGAAGCAAACAAGCCTGAGTGGTGGAACAGTCTAGGCTATGCTCATGCGAATCTGAACCAGCTTCCGGAAGCATTGGCGGCGTTGAATGAGTACCGCCGACTGATTCCGAACGAACCCAATACGCTCGACTCACTAGGCGAAGTCAACTTCATGAACCGGCAATTCAAAGATGCGGCTCGCTACTTCGACGAGGCGGCACAGAAGTTTCCTGGTTTTCAGAATGGCGTTTCCATACGGAAAGCTGCGTTTGCGTTTTATCGGGCCGGTGATTTGAAGATCGCTGATGCGCGGATCGAGACGTGGTTCAAGCAGGTACTTGGAAATGCGCCGCCGAGAGCCGTGGCTTTCCAGAGGGCGATGTGGATGATTCGAACCGGGCGCTGGCCCCAGGCTCAGGAGTTTTTGAAGAGCGAGGCCGCTAAGAGCACGGGAGAATTGAAAGCCGCCTTGGACTTATATCTGGTTATGATGCGCTTTGGCGTGGAAGAAGTGCGGCCTACGCCAGCGAATCTGATCTCGTTGCAGCAATCGATTCGCGATCCTGCATTGCGCTCTGAATTCTCGATCTTTGCTCTCTTGAGCCAGCCAGCGGCAAACATTGCTGCGATGGATGCTCGGATCAACGCAGCAGTGCCTCAGCCGCAGTTGGCGCAACTGCGAGGCGAGCTTAGCGCCGCAGGCAGAAGCATCCTTTCGCCCGTGGTTGCAGTGAAACCCCGAATTTTCCCACTACCGAACCCTCTCGACTCAACTTTGGACGCCTTAGTGGTGCGTTCACAGCTTGCTGTGATACCATAAAAAAGTTGTCAGGCGGCCTTCTATGAGGGTTCGTGCGCACCCGGACAGGTGGCCGAGCGGTCAATGGCAACAGACTGTAAATCTGTCGGAGTTTACCTCCTACGAAGGTTCAAATCCTTCCCTGTCCACCACTCCTTTTTTGAGTGTTTTGCTTTTGTGCGTCGAGTCGCCTGATAAGGTAGTAACAGCGGGCTGCTGTAGCTCAGTTGGTAGAGCGCATCCTTGGTAAGGATGAGGTCACCGGTTCAATTCCGGTCAGCAGCTCCAGACTTATTTCCCCGCTTGATTTCGGAATCAAGAGTTCCAATCTGGTTTAGTTAGGCAATCTGGTTTAGTTAAGGCGTAAGCAAACATGGCGAAAGAGAAATTTGACCGTAGCAAGCCGCACGTAAACGTGGGAACGATTGGGCACATCGACCACGGCAAGACGACCCTGACGGCGGCAATCACGAAGGTGCTGAGCAAGCACAATCCGAAGAACACATTCCGG
>JBBRBI010000153.1:0-8490 GCA_038206015.1 Bryobacterales bacterium
GCTGCCCCGCCCCTGCCAGCACACCGGCAAGAATCGTTGCAATATTTGGATCCCCTGTAGCGCTCTGCAAGACCAACGCAAGCGGAATCCGCGAGCCCAAGGTGAAGCGTCCGCCCAGAAAGGTGTCAGATTGCTGCCCCACCCGGACCGGATTGATGTCCCAGCCAAACTTCACGCTATGTCGACCCGATAGGTAGGAGTAATTCTGAAGCGCTTCATAGTGCCGCTCGATGTTACGATAAGGCACAAAAATCTGACGCCCAAAAAACCCGAAGCCATTGATATTGATCTCAGGTCCGTTCGGGTCGTTAGGGAGAACCTTCAGCCGGTTGTAACCGACTTGCGCTCGCGTTTCCATGATCCAGCGCGTACTGAATAAGTAAGTATCCGAAAGTGCACCCGTCAGATCGGTCTGGTTGACGCTCCGCCCACGATTAAAGCCATCGAGTGCTCCGAATGCGTTGTTATTCGAGGGGTTTTTGGTGAAATTTACGCGAAGGAACAGGCTATGCTTCTCACTGAAGCGTACGTCGTATTTGCCTGAGGTCTGATTGTTTCGCTCAGAGAAAGGAAAATTTCCTGAGTTGTCTGTGAACAGCTTGGCCACCTGCGGATTGTTACTGGGCACCAGGAGCGCCCTGCCTTGACGCGCTAGGCCCACCAGCAGCGGGCTTCCCGACGCCTCCAGCACGTTCAATAAATCCGCCTGCCCCTGCGGCAGCCGACTGAACACGCTTCGGTCCTGCAAAATCGGAATGAAATTCGTCTCCTGCCGACTGAGATGCTCATAGGCCAGAAACAGGAACTGCTTGTTCTTTTGGATCGCCCCGCCCGCCGTCGCGCCAGCTTGCACGCGCGTGAAGGCGCTCTTGCCGGGGTCGAAGTAGTTCCTCGCCTGTAAGTCCCGATGCCGCAAAAAGCCGAAGGCATTGCCCTTCCACGTATTTGTTCCCGACTTGGAGATAATGTTGATCACGCCGCCCGAGGCATTCCCGAACTCGGCCGAAAATGAGTTGCGATTGATCTGAAACTCCTGTGCCGCCTCTTGCGAGATCGTCGGCCGCACGCCGCCCGAGATTACATAGTTCTCGAGGCCGTCAATGAAGAACCCATTGCCCCTCCCGTTGGATCCCCCAAAACTCAAACCGGAGTTCGGCGTCTGGATCGGCCGGAAACTCGTATCGTCGGCCAGCGTCTGGGTCGAAACCACTCCGGGTGCCAGTAGGGCGAAATCGAGGAAATTCCGGCGGTTTATGGGTAAGGAAACAATCGCCCGCTGTTCAACGGTATTCGACTGTTGCGTTCGCTCCACCTCGACGACCGCCGCCTCGGCCGCGATGATAACCTCGGTGGCCACAGCGCTCGGCACAAGCTCCACATTTCGTGCCACCACATCGCCGACCCGCACCTCCATGCCTTCCAGCACCTTCGTGCCAAAGCCGCTCGCCTCCACCCGCATCCGATACGAGCCCGGAGGCACGAGAGCAATGGCAAAATCACCCTTTATATTGCTCACAACGCTGCGCGTAAACCCACGTTCGGCGTTGACGAGGGTCACCTTCGCCTCGGCGATGGCGCTCCCAGTCGCGTCGAGCACCACCCCGCGGACATCCCCCGCATTGCTGGTCGCCTGCCCCATCGACAAGCCGCAATAGAGTACGGCGCCCCACAACACTTGGTAGGTCATATTCCTCCTCAAAAACGACAATCTATCACCAGCGAGACGTCCACGCTTCATCAAATTGACATTTATCTTTCGTAACACTATGGCGGGCGCGCCCAATAGTGGCAATCTTAACCAGTGTCATCGCCACGACGACCGCAACAAGCAGCGGCCTGAGAGGGCTTAAGCGGGAGACGCTCTCCGGGGGAATGACGCAGATTCAGTGGAACTGGACTATCATCGGGTCGAATCAGCCTCTTGATGCGGCTTCGATGATTGAGATGATTAGGCCGTTCTTTGCCGAGGTGGTCCAACCAAATCGCAAAGGCTGCAGGTGTCTCATCGAAGTCTTAAGCAGGGAGTCGGGCAGAATCAATTTCCAGCTCCGCAACTCAGTGCCACGTGGCTCAAGCGGTCTTATCTCGAATTTCTACATTGAGACGCGGTCACTCCAGATTTGTGAGGATACAGATCCGCCTAAAAGGATCGGCTCCTAGCGCCTGCGGGGTTTGAGGGCGAAGGTCATGAAAAGCCCTGCGAAGCGGAAGGCGTAGAACTCAGCATGGGGCCTGAACGGCCCAACAGGCAGCGGCGATAGACTAATGCAATGCGCATCGCAGTTGGTCTGTTGCTAAGCGTCGCGGCATTCGGCCAGGGCCGAGCCCCCGCGATTGAGACGATTCGGAAGGAAGAACTCAAAGCAGATCTCTTTTTTCTCGCCTCAGATGGAATGCGGGGACGACTGACGGGCAGTCCGGAATACGCGTTGGCAGCCGAATGGATTGGTGCCCGCTATGCGCGGCTGGGCCTGCAGCCAGTAGCACCCGACCACTCGTTTTTCCACCGCTTCGATCTCTCACTGGCTCGACTCGGCGAGGGCAACCGCCTCATCCTTTCGCCAGGCCCGGACGCCCGCCGCGTGGCACGGCAGGGCGAGGATTTCTATCCACTGATCTTCAGCGCCGATGCAGAGGCAAAAGGCCAGGTCGTGTTTAAGGGCTTCGGTATCTCGGCCCCGGAACTCAACTGGGACGATTATCAGGGCCGCAGCGTTAATGGCTCGATCGTGATGATCTTTGAGGGCGAACCAGCACCGACCGATCCAAACAGTGTCTTCGACGGGCTGGTGACTTCCGAGTATGCCAATAGCCTCCGCAAGACTCTCACGGCTCAGGCTAAGGGAGCGAGCGCCGTGCTCATCGTGAACCCGCGCCTAAGGGCGGGTGAGGGCGGCACGAGCCCCTTTGAAGCGGCAGCCAGCGCCTATTGGCCAACTAAGGCACCGCACCTGGAGCGCTACACTTTGGCCTCTTATGTCAACCAGATCCACATCCCGGCGCTTCAGATTTCGCCTGCTCTCGCACGCCAGATTCTGGGACGTGAGCTCGGCCCGGTGCTTGAGGAGTCTGCCAAAGGAGCGGCTCGCGTAGTGATTGACGCTGGAGTCAAGATTGAAATGGCCGCGTCGCTCCATCGAACGATCGTCGCTGACCGAAGCGTCATTGGCAAGATTGAGGGTTCTGATCCAAAGTTGAAGGACGAAGCGATCATTGTCTCGGCCCATTACGATCACAACGGCGCGGACGGAACGCAGATCTTCAACGGGGCAGACGACAATGCGTCTGGCACGGTTGCGGTTCTCGACATCGCTGAAGCCTACATGGCCGCAGCGCAGCAGGGCAAGCGTCCGAGGCGGACGGTGATCTTTGCGGTGTGGGGATCGGAGGAGCGGTGTTGTGGTCCGCTGTTGGGATCGTGGGCGTGGGTGGAGAACCCGTTGTGGCCCCTTGAGAAGACCGCCGCCACGATCAACATGGACATGATCGGCCGCAGTGAGGAGATCCCGGAAATCGGCGGCCCGCGCTTCACTGGACTCAAGGCACAGACTGCGGCATCAAATGCCAATAGTCTGAACGTAATGGGGTACAGCTACAGTCCGGACCTGGCAAAAGTACTGCAGGCTGCAAACAGTGAAATCGATTTGACGTTGAAAATGGATTACGACAACAACGCATCCAATCTGCCGCGGCGGAGCGACCAGTGGCCGTTTCTGCAACGCGGCGTTCCGGCAGTGTTCGTGCACACTGGCTTGCATCCGGACTATCACACGACCAATGATCGACCGGAGCACATTGACTACGGCAAGGTAGAGCGCATCGCCAGACTTGTGTATCAGGCGAGCTGGGATCTGGCGCAGGGCGAGGCCAGGCCGAGAATGGCGAAGCCTCGGCAAATTCCGGCGGCGCGGTAGGCGATGGCCCGCTTTCGGAATACACTGGGCATTGACCATGAAAGCCGTCGCGTCAATCACGACAAAGTGCTCAGTGTTCATTTATATCTTGATTCTCCAGTCACTTTTGAGTTGTTCCGTCGGAAGGCACCATCTGCCTGATCGTTTGGTCGAGCGCATCTTCGAGCTTCACGAGCGGGAGTTCGAGGCCCTGGTTGCGGACATTTCGCAGGACCATCGCTTTGAGCTAGCGGGGAGAACAACTCTGCGTTATTCCGTCTGCCAGTTCGAAGGACGGATCGGTGTTAGCGGCCCTAAATGTACAGAGTTTGCTGGAGAGCGGTGGAGCCGTTTTCAGAAGAGCATTGCAAACGTTAGCGTAGTCAGAGTTGAGAGACTGACAGATCAAGTTTGGTTCGATTTTGATGAAGTATCGCTGTCCAATGGCGACTCGTTCAAAGGATTGATGTTTTCATCGAAACCGCCACAGAGAATTAAGGAAGGATCACTCGATGGCTACAGGATTGAGGCTGCGGATCGCGGCCAATTTGGAAACTACTTGATTCATAGAAAGATTCGCGCTAACTGGTATATGTTTCTGTTCGTTCAACGAGTAGTTGGACCTGAACCGACGATCAAAAGCCACGCTCAGCGATGGGCGTCCGTGCGATTCTGGACGCGGTTGACGCGGACAGTGTCGGCGTCTGGGTAGGAGAAACGAACCCGGAAGTCGCCTACGCGGAGGCGGTATTCAGGCGGCTCGATGCCCTGGAGCCTCTTTATGTTTCCGGCGTTGGTAGAAACGAGTCGCTGGAGAGCGGCGGCGATCCGCAGGCAGGTCAGGCGGTCCAGGCCGTTGAGATCGGACCGGGCCTGATCGGTGAGGACGAGCTTCTTCAAGAAGGGTCCTTGAAGTTTGTGACTTCCTCCATGGTGAAGCCGAGGTCGGCGACCACTTGCTCGAAGGGGATTCCCTTGTTGTGCTTGAACCACTCGCGCCCGACTTCGATGTCGCGCACGTCTTCCTCGGTTACGGGTTCGTCATCGATCTCGGCAGCGGCCAAGGCGCGGTCGAAAGGATCGAGCAGGACTTCAAAGCGGAGAGTTTCTCAGGAGCCAGCCGCTCGATCATGCCGTGGGCGTGCTGCTTCTGTTGTTGCGTGTGTTCGGTGTCCATGGTGGCTTTCCTTTCGACTCTTAGAGTTCGGCTTAAGAATGACTACGCTGTCAGGATAAAGCATCACGAATTCGGCAGTTAGCGAGAATCAGGGGAGAGCGGGCCAACCCTCGGTAAATCCCGCCTCCACGGTAGGCGGGGAACATACAATTGAATGAAGATCCATGGAAAGTCTATCTGAGGTAAACACGCCGCTGCTTCGCGCGTGTCTTGTTCGAAATCTGGCGTTGCTCATCGCAGCCACAGCAACAGTTTGGGCACAGCCGCCGCAGTCGGCGCCGCAGACGCAACCGCGTCCCGCGCGCAGGATTGGCGGTTTCGTGCCGGGACAACAGCGTCCGCCCGGCGACCCGGCTCAGATCGAACGCGGGAAAGCGAGCTACGGCATCTCGTGCCGCGGTTGTCATGGTGCCGACCTTCGTGGCGGCGACATGGGCGGGCCCAATCTTCTGCGCTCTCAGTTGTCGCTGAGCGATCGCGACGGTGAGAATATCATCCCGTTTATTCAAGGCAGTGTGCCAGGTGTTTCGATGCCTGCGATTCCCATGAGCCCCGAGAACGCCAAAGCAGTTGCGGCCTATGTCCGAAGCGTTTTGGCAACCATCGGTGGTCAGGGCATGCCGCCCACTGCACAAGAGCCGCCCTCGATTCTGGTGGGCAACGCGGCAGAGGGGAAGCTGTACTTTGCGGCTAAATGTTCCGTTTGTCATTCTGAGACGGGCGACTTGCGGGGCATCGCGACGCGGGTACCAGATCCGAAGACGCTCCAGAACTCGTGGGTTGCCGGTGGTGTGCGAGCCGTGCGTGGTGGGCCCGTCGCGGCACGACCGAGTGAGCGCCGCACCGTAACCGTAGCGGTCACGCCGCCCGGCGGCACAGCAGTCGAGGGGCGCCTGCTGCGCATCGACGATTTTGTGGTGACGGTGGAGCTGGCGGATGGATCGTCGCGATCCTTCAGGCGGGATGGGGATGTCCCAAAGGTCGAAGTTCATGATCCGCTGAGCGCGCATCGCGACCTGTTTCCCGTCTATACCGACAAAGACATGCATAACGTGACCGCGTTCCTGGTGACACTCAAATGAAGCTCCTTTTTACTTTGCTTGCTGCGGCGGGCGCCATGGAATTGTTCGCACAGGGCAGCGGCGTCGCACCCAGCGAATTGTTGAAACCGCTGAAGGACTCGTGGCCTACCTATAACGGCGACTATACAGGGCGACGCTACAGCGCGCTCAAGGCAATCAATACCGCCACCGTCAAGAACCTGTCGCTGGCGTGGAGCATTCGGCTCACGCCAGGCGTGAGTCCGGCAGCAGGGCGCGGCCGTGGTGGGGGAGCGCCGGTCAAGCTGATCGTTGGTGGCGAAGGGACGGGCGAACTCGCCAGCGGCGGTGGGTCGATCAAGGCGTCAGTGTTGGCAGTCGATGGGACCTTGTATTTCTCGATGCCGGACAATGCCTGGGCGGTGGATGCCCGCGATGGCCGCGAGCTGTGGCATTACTACTGGAAGACGCGCGGCGGCACGCATATCGGCAGTCGCGGCCTGGCCATGTGGAACAACTACCTCTACATGGAGACGCCGGACAATTATCTTGTCTCGCTGGATGCCAAGACGGGCAAAGAGCGCTGGCACAAGACGATCGCCGAGCTGGATCAGGGATATTTTTCGACGCCAGCGCCGATCGTAGTGGATGACCACGTGCTCGTAGGTACCGGGAACGATATTGATTCCCCGGGCTTTCTGTTGTCCTTCCATCCTGAGACTGGGGATCTGCAGTGGAAGTTCTATACGGTTCCGATGAAGAAGGGCGACCCTGGTCTGGAGACCTGGGCCAGCCTGGACGCCGCGCGCCATGGTGGAGGGCAGACTTGGATTCCCGGTGCCTACGATCCCGAGACGCGGCTCTATATCATCGGCACCGGAAATCCGACACCTGCCTACACCACCGGCAAGCGCGGCGAGGGTGACAACCTATACACCTGTTCGCTGGTTGCGATTAACGTCGATACGGGCAAGATGGCCTGGTACTTTCAGACTTCGCCGCATGACATGCATGACTATGACTCGGCCCAGACACCGATCCTGGTGGACGGGCCGTTTAACGGGAAGATGCGAAAGATGGTGCTGACGGCGGCGCGGAATGGATACTTCTTTACGATTGACCGCGTGACCGGCGAGCACTTGTTGACCGCCAAGTATGGGCAGTATACGAACTGGGCCAAGGGATTGAACAAATACGGTGGGCCGGAACATGATCCGGTCAAGGACCCCACCATTGGAGGGGCCATCGTTTCGCCAACGTCTGACGGAACGGTAAACTGGCAGCCACCCGCGTACTCTCCAGATACCGGATTATTCTACGTGCCTGAGGGCAATGGCTTCTCGCTGTTCTATCTGACGGATGTCGACCCGCGCGGGTCAATGGGGCTGGGCGGGAAAGAGGAAGTTGGGCTTGGAACCGGTGGCAACTATCTGAGCGCGATTGACTATCGCACCGGCAAGGTTGTGTGGCGTCATCGCTATTACGGTAACGGGGGAGGAGGCGGGTTATTGACTACCGCTGGAGGCCTGGTGTTTGCGGCCGATGGGATGGGAAGTCTGATCGCGCACGACGCGAAGACGGGTAAGCCCTTGTGGAACACGCGAATCGGCAACGTGACAAATGCGCCGCAAACCTTTTTGCTCGATGGCCATCAGTACCTGACGGTTGCTACCGGCGATACGCTTTGGGCCTTTATCCTGAACTAGGGGGCGTGGAGCCTAGTGATCGAAAAAGCTCTGGAGTAACTCAGGGTTCTTCGTTTTTGTCAGGCCTAACATGAGTAGGATGCGCGCTTTTTGAGGACTGAGATTATCCGCAAGCACGCAGCCAATCTGCCTTAGAGAGAGCGCCTAGCCCTTGTTGGCGCTCAAAGAAAAGATGCGGCCAGTGGGGACGCGCGTACTAATTACAACCGGGATACTACGAGCGCGGACTTCCTGAGTCGCATCAAACATCGCGCTCGACACGCCGCCGAGGCCCATTCCGGATACAACCAGGGCCTGCGCGGCGGCATCGCGAAACAGTGATCGGATGCTTAGGCCATCGGCGCCTGCGTAGCTCACAACAATATCGATGCGCCCAAGGCGGGTCTGGGAATCCACCTTAAAGGTTTGACGTTGCAGAGGAGCGCGGAAGAATCGGACTTTTTCGACGCCGACCGTTCCCAGGGCGCCAAACTCGAGACTACGAAAGGTTTCCACTTGGCTGGTATTTGACTTTGTGACATCCCGTGCAGCGTTGATCCTAAAAACGGCGGTTCGCCCGCTCAGGCGAGGCCGGGCATGAGGACCTTCGGCCCCATTTTGTCGTAGAACTTCTTAAAGATGAGGCGCAGTAACAGCCGCCAGCGCTCATCCTGCGCAAACTGCTCCGCACCTTT
>JBBRBI010000154.1:0-8389 GCA_038206015.1 Bryobacterales bacterium
CAAGGTGCTATTTGTGAAGCTCTGTTCGGCCTGCCATGGCGCTACGGGGAAGGGAGGGCGCGGCTCAGACCTAACGACAGGCCAATGGCTGCATGGATCCTCTGACGAGGAGTTGCGACGGGTCATCACTCGCGGCATTGCTGGAACACAGATGCCTGGCTTCCCAGTGTCAAGTGATCAAGCGGGGCTGCTGGTGTTGCATCTGAGAAACATCAGTGGTGGCCTTGAGAAGGCTATTGGCGGCGATGCGGAGCAGGGCAGGGTGGCGTTCTTTGGAGCGGCCAAGTGCAGTACCTGCCATATGTTTGGTGGGCAGGGGGGGCTGCGGGGCCCGGACCTGAGTGACATTGCCAAGTCCGCGACGATTGCGAAGATTCGTAAGTCAATCGAAGATCCGGATGCCGACATCGCGAGTGGCTTTGCATCGGTTGAGGCGAGGATGCGGCAGGGCAGCGTGATTCGCGGGGCGGCTCGCCATGAGGACACTTTCACGATCCAGATTCTGGACGAGAAGGAGCGGCTGCACCAGCTTCGTAAGAGCGACATCGCGAAGCTCGATCATGTTGCAAAGTCGTCAATGCCGAGGCAGGTGCTTGCTGTAAGTACGGTTGATAACCTACTTGCCTTTCTGAGTCGATATCGGGCGCAGGATTTGCCAGCGGTTGCCTGGAGCCCGGCGGCGGATTTTAACGTGAGCTTTAGTCGGCTCAAGAATGCTGCGGCTGAGCCGCAGAATTGGCTGACGCACTGGGGAAATTACGCTGGGACTCATGCGAGCCCGCTGAAGTCGATTACGCCGTTGAATGTTGCTTCGCTGCGCCCGCAGTGGAATTATCAGTTCTCTGCGGGGCTGAATGAGACGATGCCAATTGTTGTCGATGGCGTGATGTTCACGACTGGCCCGCAGAACAATGCGACGGCACTGGACGCCCGTTCTGGCAATCCGATTTGGCAGTATACGAGGCCGTTGCCAGCGATTGCCAGCCACTGTACTGTGATGACCAATCGAGGGTTTGCTGTGCTTGGCGATCGGCTGTATATGGCGACACTCGATGCGCATCTGGTTGCGCTGAATGCCAAGTCGGGCAATGTGATTTTTGATGTCGAAGTGGATGACTTTCGCAAGGGCTTTTCCATCACACATGCGCCTCTGGCTATTGATGGCAAGATCATTGTTGGCATCACGGCCGGGGAGTGCGCCCTTACCGGGTACATCGATGCCTACGATGCGGCAACTGGAAAGCGGCTGTGGAGAACACGGACAGTCGCGCAGCCGGGCGACCCCAATCGCGCGACCTGGGCCGGCAATTCTGCTGAGTTTGGTGGCGCACCTACCTGGATGACCGGCACTTATGATGCCGACACAGATACGCTCTATTGGGCGACGGGGAACCCAGGGCCGGACTATAACGGCGATCATCGTGCGGGCGACAATCTTTACAGCGATTGCGTTCTGGCACTGGACCCGAAGACTGGCAAGATGAAATGGTATTTCCAGTTCATGCCACATGATACGCATGATTGGGATGCTACAGAGACGATGGTGCTGATTGATGGAGTTGTTCGTGGTAAGCCTCGTAAGTTACTGGTAACGGCGCAGCGCAATGCGTTTTACTATGTGCTGGATCGGACCACCGGGGAGTTCTTGAATGGCCAGGCTTTTGCCAAGCAGAATTGGGCCAGCGGCCTGAATGACAAGGGGCATCCGATTGTGCTCCCCAACACGGACCCGACTTCGAAAGGGGTCTATACCTGCCCAGACGCGCTGGGCGCAGCGAACTGGGGCGCTCCGTCGTATGACAAGGCGACTAACTTGTTTTATGTCTCGGTGAAAGAGACATGCGCCACTTATACGAGCGTTGATCATCCGGGTGTACCGGGAGAGGGATTTACAGGCGGCGGCGATCAGATCGACGCGAAACTGGGCGAGCCGGGCTTCATCCGGGCCTTGGAGGCAACAAGCGGCAAGCTTCGCTGGGAGTTTGCGATACGCAAGGGGGCACCTTCTACGGGCAATCTAGCTACTGGCGGGGGAGTCTTGTTTGCAGCCAGCGCTGATGGAAACTTGATTGCGCTGGATAGCCGCACGGGTAAGTACCTTTGGCACTTTCAAACGGGGGCCAGGATCATCAGCAGCCCGATCTCGTATGCGGTGGACGGGAAGCAGTACGTCGCGATTGCGTCGCAATCGATGCTGATTACGTTTGCTTTGCCCTAAGTGGGCATTAAGCCCAGAAGGTCAGATAGGGTTTGCCTTTGGCCATGCGTTCGACGAGGAGTGCGAGTTCGCGCAGGTGATAGTCGCCCCACATGCAGCTTTCGCCGCAGGGGACTTTGCGGCCAGCCGGGATGTGATCCCAGTTGTTGGGGCGATGATAGACCGCATGGAGAAGAAGACCCTGGTGAGTGGGAGCCATCGATAGATAAGGCTCGCTCAAGAGGGTCCGCAAGATCGTCAGGCCGGCTCGCGTGTATGTGTCGTTCTTTAGATAGGCACCAAGACGGATGAGGCCCTGGGCCCCGATGGCGGCCGCAGAGCTATCAACTGGCTCCCAGTCATTGAAGGGATCAGCGGGCCGGTCTAAGTAGGCACCGAGGCGGTGCAGATTTGGCGCGCCGGTGTCCCAGTAGGGGACGCCGCAGGTGGGCGTATGCTCGAGGTAGAAATCGCAGGTTGCCTGAGCCGCTTTTAGCATGATCGCCTTTGTGGCATCGAGATTGGGCTCAGTGAGGGTATCGAAGAACTCGAGCTGTTCGGCGAAGCCGAGCATCGCCCAGGCGAGGCCCCGGGTCCAGGTGGAGAAGGGTGAGTAGCCTTGCTGCGAGCTGGGGCAGCGGAATCGTCCATCGTTGCGATTGAAGATTGCCTCGTGCACGGCGCGACCGCGGAGGTCGTAGGTGTCGCGGCCTTCGCCGTAGTAGACGTTGTATTGGGCGGTGGCTTCAGCGTGTTCGATGAGGCGACCCAGGAGGCTAATTCGCTGGTCGTTTTCTCCACTAAGAGAATGCCCGAGACGGTGCGAGACGGCGAGTGCGCGCAGCGAACGGATGGTGTCGACAAAGAGCGAATGCGGACCGTTGAAGGAATAGATGTAGCCACCGCCGCCGTGAATCGTGGACCAGCGGGAGGCCTGCACGGCACCTGAGGCTTTGAGCGCGAATTCGTAGAAATTCTTTTCCCACTCGTTGAAGGCGATGCGACCTTCTATCATCAGGCGATGGAGGTTGCCGTAGGTGCTGACGTTGTTGAAGCCGTGATCGTGGACACCGATGTGGGTGACGTGGGGGGCCATGAATTCAAGGGTGTGGCGGCGACCGATATCGAGAAATTCGTCATCGCCAGTTGAGTCGAACTGGAGGATGGCGGCACCAACCTGAAACCCTTGAGTCCATTCTGTCCAGCCGCGCGAGGTGTACTTGCCCTCGATCGTGAAGACGGGCGAGCCCTGGGCAGGATGCCAGGCTTGTTCGAGCGAAATTATCTTGGTGGCTGAGGCTTGCCACATCCGCTCGATGGCGGGGCGTAGAGAAACTGAGGTGATTGCCTGATCGACTTTGACCATGAAGTCTATAGAATAAAACGGTATGCCTATGCTCAAGCCACTTTTGACTGGATTTTTCTTTTCGACCTTGATGCTGGCGCAGCCCAGCCAAGCGCCGCTTGATGCTGCCATGCGCACGCAGTGGTTTCAGGACGCGAAGTTTGGCGTCTTTATCCATTGGGGTGCGTATTCTGTGATCGGTAAGCACGAGTGGGCGCGGCAGCGCTTTCAGATCCCGCAGGCGGAATATGATGTCTACGCCAAGCAGTTCAACCCGGTCAACTTCAATGCTGATCGCTGGATGGGCCTGATCGAGAGTGCCGGGGCGAAGTATGTCGTGATTACGTCCAAGCATCACGATGGCTTTGGCATTTGGCGGTCTAAGGTGAGCGATTACGATATCGAGATCACGCCCTATAAAGGCGATCCGCTCAAGGACCTGGCGAAGGCTGCGCCAAAGCATGGGTTGCGATTGGGCTTTTATCACTCGATCATGGACTGGAACCAGTCGTCGTATCGACCGCGCCGCGACTGGGAGTTCAAGGACCCGAATGCCGGTGGCGACAACAACCGCTACATCGATTACATGAAGGAGCAGTTGCGCGAGTTACTCACGGGTTATGGGGATGTCGCGGTGATTTGGTTTGATGGGGAGTGGGAGCATACGCTGGCGCAGACCAAGCGCGATGACGAGGTTTTCGATTACATCCGGATGTTGCAGCCAAACACGCTGATCAACGATCGCATCTATGAGCGCAGGGCGGGGACGCGGGCGGACTTTGGGACGCCGGAACAGTTTGTGCCGGCGACCGGTGTGAAGGGGCCTGACGGTAAGGACGCATTGTGGGAGAGCTGCGTGACTATCAACATGGACAGTTGGGGTTATAACAAATATGAGACTAACTTCAAGACCGAGCGGGACTTGATTCGGATGTTAGTGGAGGTAGTAAGCAAGGGCGGGAACTTATTGCTGAATATTGGACCCAAGCCCGATGGGACGATCCAGCAGGAATTTGTGACTCGCCTCGAAGCGATTGGGCAATGGCTGAAGGTGAATGGCGAGGCGATCTATGGCACCAAGGCGAGCCCATTTGCACGGATGCCATTCTTTGGACGGGCGACGCAGAAGGATTCGAATTTATACCTGCATGTTTTTGCGTGGCCCACTGATGGGCAGTTGCGTGTGCCGGGGTTGAAGAACCTGGTGCACTCGTCGTATCTGTTGGCAGACCCCAAGAAGACTCCGCTGAAGTGGCGCCGCGATGGTGCGGACGTGATCGTCACGGTGCCGAAGACTGCGCCTGACGAGCGCGCGAGCGTGGTTGTGTTGCGCCTGGATGGAGTGCCGGTGGTTGCGCCGTTTGTGATTCAAGCCGACGAGAAAGGTTTGATCGCGCTGGGCGTCGAAGCCAGCGAAATCGAGACTCGCTTTGAGCAACGCGCCAAGAAGGAGAATGCGTTGGGTCATGTGTACTTGACGAATTGGACGCGGGCTGACGACGTGCCCGCCTGGAATTTCGAGACAGCGAAAGCAGGCAAGTATCGCGTTGTTGTGAGCTACGGAGCAACACGGCCGGCCAAGGATCGCGATTATGAAGTTATCGTTGGAGGCGCTAGAGTTGCGGGCAAGATTGTCGAGACCGGCGGGGAGTGGGTCTTCCGATCGCAGAAGCTGGGCGTGTTGGAATTGAGCAAAGGAGAACACAAATTGCAAGTGAAGAGCGCAACGAATCAAGGGTTGGACGGCGTGACATTGGAGCGAGTTGTGTTGGAGCCGGTGCAATGAGGGCGGCGCTGTTAGTGGGGCTGGCGCTGCTTGTGATCGGCTGCGATCGGCAAGGTTCCAGAAGCGAGCGTTCGAGCGGCGAGATGGTCACTGAACAGAAGAAGGCGAGTACCGCGAAGACCGAGATGTTGCGCGCCGAGATCAAGATGGCGGCTGGCGACTTGACCGTGGAGGGCGGTGGAAAAGGGGAGGTGTCGGCGGATTTTCGGTATTCAAAAGGTGACTTGGCACCGACCTTTGCGTTTGACAACACGAGCTTTCGTGCGCGGCTCACGATTGCCCAAAGTTCCAAGGATGGAGCGAACTTTTCAGCGGGCGAAAATCGATGGAATGTGAAGCTTGCTGATGGCCTGGTAACCGATTTGTCAGTGAACCTGGGCGCGGGCGAGGCCAAACTCCGCCTGGGCACGATGAGCCTGCGGAGTGTGTCACTCAACATGGGAGCGGGAAAAGTAACTGCTGATTTCATTGGTCAACCGATGAATGATTACGAAGTAAAGATTCGCGGCGGTGTCGGTGAGTGTGAGGTATTTCTGCCGAAGGGAGTGGGGATCCGGGCCGAAGTGCAAGGCGGGATTGGAAGCATTGATGTCCAAGGGCTTGAGAAGAAGAACGGAGTCTATGAGAACGCGGAGTTCACCACCGGGAAGGTGAAGATTCGGCTCAGTGCGCACGGCGGCATCGGCGAAATCAAGATCATAGTGAAGTAGCCTGTGTCGCAGAAAGAGTTGGTTGTGATTGGTGGGCAAATTGTTGCTTGCACGGCTTGTGTGCGGCTGGTTGCGTATCGCGAAGAAGTGGCGAGGGTGAAGCGTCGGGCTTATCGCGATGAGGACTATTGGGGCAAGCCTGTGCCTGGCTTTGGTGACGCCAAGGCGCGACTCCTGGTGATCGGATTGGCACCGGGGGCTCATGGGGCCAATCGGACAGGACGGATGTTTACCGGGGATCGAAGCGGCGACTTTCTGTTTCAAGCGATGTATGAGACTGGTTTTGCTTCCCAACCCGAGGGGCGGAGGGCGGACGACGGGTTGCGCCTGATTGACGCCTACATGTCAGGGGCAGGGAGGTGTGCGCCTCCTGACAACAAGCCGCTGCCCGAGGAACTTAACAATTGCCGGCATTTTTTGGTCGAAGAAATTGCCGCTCTTTCAAACATAAAGGCTGTTCTTTGTTTGGGACGAATTGCGCTGGAGGCGTATCTCAAAGCGAGGGGTTTGGGACCGGCGAGCGCGTTCCCGTTTTCGCACGGGGTGGTGTTGCGCGCCGCGACGCCGATCGTATGTTCGTATCATCCCAGCCAGCAAAACACACAGACCGGAAGACTGACGATGGCAATGCTTCAGCAAGCCTTTGTTCGTGCCCGAGAATGCTTTTGATAGACGGCAAAGCGTCGCGAACTTTGTCTGGTGTATCGTTGGGTTGATGAGGCGAATTTCATTTCTACTGGCCATAACGATGGCGTCGCTCGGGCTGGCACAGTTTGTTAAGCCGCAGCCCCCGATTCGGTACCAATACAAGGTCGTGAAGACTTTCCCGCATGATCGAAATGCTTTCACGCAGGGGCTTGAGTATCGCGATGGAGTGCTTTACGAGGGTACGGGGTTGAATGGGCGGTCCAGCCTGCGGCGGGTGCGTTTGGAGAACGGCGAAGTTCTGCAGAAGGTCGAGGTGCCGGGGCAGTATTTTGGCGAGGGCATTACTGTGTTGAAGGATCGGATACTGCAACTGACATGGAAGGCCGAGGAAGGGTTCATCTACGACCGCAAGACGCTGAAGCAGACGGGGAAGTTTGTTTACAAGGGTGAGGGCTGGGGGCTGACGACGGACGGGAAGCATATTTTCATGAGCGATGGCAGCTCTGAGATTCGCGTCTGGGACGCTGTGACGCTGAAAGAGTTGCGACGCATTACCGTGCGAAATGGCGGCACTCCGGTTGCGGAACTAAATGAACTTGAATACATCGACGGCGAGATCTGGGCCAACGTCTGGCAGACGGACGTCATTCTGCGTGTGGACCCTGCGGATGGGCGTGTGAATGGCATCGTGGACATGCGGGGAATCCTGTCTGCTGCGGACGCGGCGGGCGGGCAGGTCGACGTTTTGAACGGTATTGCCTGGGACGCTGCTGGCAAGCGGCTGTTCGTGACTGGGAAGCTGTGGCCGAAGATTTATCAAATTGAGGTATCGAGGAAGCCCTGATGTTTGAGGAGATTCGCAAAGTCGTCAAGAAGATCCCGAAGGGGAAAGTGGCAACTTATGGCCAGGTAGCCGAGGCCGCCGGGTTCCCGCGTGGGTCTAGGCAGGCGGCCTGGGCATTGCGCGTCTTTGATCCAAAGCTGCCTTGGCAACGGGTGATTGGTAAGGCGGGTGCTCATCGGGGGAAGATTCTCCTGCGTGGGGCCAACGGAGTGGAACAGGTGCAGAGGTTGGGTGCCGAGGGCGTCATGGTGCAAGGCATTTATGTGGATTTGAAAAAGTATGGCCATCTGTTCTTGTGCCTGATGCTTTGTTGGACGCTGCTGGGTGCAGACGTTGACCCGAAGGAAGAAGCGCTTGTGGCTAAGCGGCGCTCTTATTGGGCCTTCCGGCCTCCGGTGAGAACTGCGATTCCGAGCGGCGTTCATCCGATTGATTTTTTGGAGCCCGCCAAACGGCCGTTGCTGGCTGAGGCATTACTGGTGCGGCGATTGGCGCTTGATGTTACAGGGTTGCCGCCGGAGCCATCGATGTTCTCCGTCAGTTATGAGAAGTTAGTGGACCGCTTGTTGGCAAGCCCGCACTATGGAGAGCGATGGGGTGCCAAGTGGCTGGATGTGGCGCGATATGCCGACACAAATGGCTACGAGTTAGACCTTGAGCGTGAGCAATCGTGGCGCTATCGGGACTATGTAATTCGCTCGTTCAACGGGAATAAGAGCTATCGCGATTTTGTGCGGGAACAGTTGGCAGGAGATGAATTGTATCCGGGTAATCGGGATGCCTTGATCGCCACTGGCTTCCTGCGTGCCGGTCCGCGGCATGTGGTTGGTGGGAATCAGGATGAGGAGCAGAACCGGCA
>JBBRBI010000155.1:0-8385 GCA_038206015.1 Bryobacterales bacterium
TGGTCCTCCGCCTGGTCGAGGGCATGACTGGACCAGAAATCGCTGGACGCACCGGGCTTACGCCCGACTCGGTTCGCGTCAATCTGAGCCGGGGAATGAAGCAATTGAGGGAGAGGTTGTCGATATGAATGACGATGAATATTTGTGGGATCGAAGCGGTGAGCCGGACCCCGCCATCGTCCAGATGGAGCAGAAACTTTCTCCGCTTCGCTACCAGGCCCCGTCAACCCAACGCCACACCAAGTTTCAGCGCAAATGGGTGCCGGTGCTGGCCCTCGCCACTGCAGCCGCATGGTTCCTCGTAGTCTATTTCGCTCCCGGTGCCACAACACAGTGGCATCGCGCTGGCCAACCCCTTCGCGTTGGCCAGACGATCCAGACAGATGAGGCGACGACGGTCGCCGCCGATGCCGTTGGATCTTTGACCGTCGAGAAAGGCTCTCTCCTGCGCCTTACCGGGCAGACGGAATTTGCCCTCGAAAGAGGCACGATTCAAGCTTTGATTTGGGCACCTCCGGGCAGCTTCGTCATCAACACCCCCGCCGCCAAAGCCGTCGATCTGGGTTGCCGCTATACCCTCCAGGTTGGCGACGATGGCGATGGCTTACTTACGGTCCAGGTAGGATGGGTGGCCTTTCAGGCTGGCAACCGCGAGTCCTTCATTCCCGCCGGAGCCGCCTGCCGCACCTATGCCAAAAAGGGTCCCGGAACGCCTTACCAAGCCGACTCACCAGAGAGCTTTCGAAGCGATGTCGATGCCTTTGATCGTGGCGATTCTGCGGCACTGCCCCGTCTGCTGAGCGCCAGTCGTCCTGCTGACACTCTCACGCTTTGGCATCTGCTGTCCCGCACCACCGGCACCCAACGAGGCGAGATCTACGATCGTCTCGCCGGCTTCGTCAGCCTCCCACCTCGTGATTCAATCTTGCGGGGAGACGAGTCTGCCATCACCGCCGCCTGGAACGCCCTGGGCTACGGCGATACTGAATTGTGGCGAAGCTGGAAACAATCCTGGCCACGCTGACTCGCCTCCGCCCAGCAAAGATGTTACAAATACGAATGATTCTCTCGGCTCAACTTACACTGCCCCGGCTTTCGAGATGAAGTGGACGCTGTTGCTGGCCTTCGCCTTCTGCGCAGTCTCCCACGCCCAGCAGCCCTTCCTTACGGACGACGCCGATACCGCCGCTAAGAACCATTTCCACCTGGAAATCATCAGTGAGTATGATCGCCTCCAGTCCCTCGCCTATCCCACCCTGCGCCAAAACACGACCCGCATTCAGACCACCTACGGCCTGCTCGGCACTCTGGAAATTGGCGTCGACTTCCCACTCCTCGCTATCTACAACGCGCACGGATCGGGCACCACAAACGCCTTCGGCTTCGGCGATCTCAATCTCCAGGCGAAGTATCGCCTCCACACAGAGCACGACGAGTCTCGCTGGCCCGCCTTCACTGTTGCGCTGTATGTGGAAGTCCCAACCGGAGATTCCGAGAATCAACTCGGTTCTGGCCGGACGGACTACTGGCTCAATGCGATCCTTCAAAAGAAGCTCTCGCCTCGTTTCACTTACCGCCTCAATACCGGCGTCCTCTTCTCCGGCAATACCCTCACGGGTGCGATTGGAATCGACAACGTCAAGGGACGTGTGTATACCGGTGCGTCCTCGATCACCTATCAACTCAGCCCTAAATGGCTGGTTGGTGCTGAAATTGCCGGCGCGTTTACCCAACAAATCAGTCTCGGCAAGGCCCAGTTGCAATCACAATTCGGGGCAAAATATGCGCTCAACAAAATCGTCGGTCTCGACTTCGCCATCACCGGCGGCAAGTACGAGGGCAGCCCAAAACTCGGAGCCGCTTTCGGTTTCTCCTTCGATTTCTAGTCGCCCGCCGGATGATGAGCTATTCTGATCGAACCAGTCGCCAACCCATGCAAACCTCGGTGATTCTCCACCGCGTCGCTGACTTTTTGAGAAAGCACGCACCCTTCGATGCTTTACCAGAAGCCGACCTCCTCGCGCTGGCCGGCAGCGGGCGTGTCAAATTCCATCAGTCTGAGGAATACGTCTTCCGTCAAGGGGACTCAACGGGTTCGCTGGTCTGGGTAATCCAGCAGGGGCGCGTGGAACTCATTGATGAGAGCAGCGGTCGCGAGCGCCTCTGCGATGTCCTTGGCCCAGGCGATCTCCTCGGGCTCGACCGCTTTGTCGACGACGGCGTCAGTCGTTATTCACATCGCACCTGCAACGACGTAATTCTCTACGGTGTCGATGCCGCCGTACTTGAGTCTACGGTGGCCCGCAACGATTCCCTTCAACGATTCCTTGCCGCGCGCGTCACCGTGGCCGGGGTTGTGGGAAATCACCGCCGTTCCTGGCTTGACGCTCAGGCTCCACCAATCGAGTTCCTCCGCGCTCGATTTAGAAAACGCGAGGCAGCGAGCACCTCACCATTAACGCTCGTCCATGCCAGTGCAGGCACGCGCGACATGGTGAGAGCAATGCTCCGCGATCAGACTGAGCACTTGGGCATCGGTACTCCGCTAGAGGCGCTCGTCAGTGCAGACGACCTGGCGTTGTTCTGCGGGCAGAATCCAATTGCCCTCTTACGGGAAATCCGACGCAGCGATTCCACCGCAGAAGTTATAGCCCTCCTGAAGCTAACCGCACGGATGGTCGACGCGGCCCTGGCCGGGGCACACGACGTCGATGATTGTTGCCGCATTGAGCACGAGGTCATGCGCGCGCTAACCGAAGTGTGTGTCCGCATGGCCACCGCAGATGTCGTCGCCAGTGGCCTGAGGCCCTCCGCCGTCGCCAGTTGTTGGCTAACCTTCGGTGCCGCTGCCCGTCGCGATCTCACTCAGCCTGCCTTGCCAACGGTCGCTGTGATTTATGACGACTGCGATGCCGCCTGGCAAGCTCTCGACAGTCTCTACTTCGTGGCGCTTGCTGGCCGCGTTGCCGACTGGCTATTCGCCTGCGGTTTGAGCGGTCAAGGCCTGAATTGGCCCAGAGGCGCTCAGCCCAGCATGCCGCTATCGGAATGGACCCGCCTCTATTCCGAGACCATGCTAAACCCAATGGACCACGACCTCTACGCCCGCCGCGACTTTTTCGATCTCGCTGTCCTCTCGGGCAAATCGTCAATTCTTGACAGCCTGGAAAATCACATTCAGCACGGGATGCAAGATCACGCCACCGCCATCGCTCTCCTTGCCAACGACACTCTAGTCCATCTGCCGCCCCTCACCTTTTTTGCAGGCCTCGTACTTGAGATCGATGGCCAGCAACGCGAAACTTTCGACGTCGGCACCGCCGTAATCGCGCCAATCACCAATGCCGCCCGCGTCTTCGCTCTGGCCCAGCGGCGCTTGACCCCGACAAATACGCTGGAACGCCTGGCACTGGCTGAACAGGACTACCCCGATGCTGCCGCCGTCTTGCGCGAAGCAGCAGAGGCCTTCCGCGTCGGGCTCTACTATCAGACCTTGGCTGGCGGCGATCTCGTCTCTCCCGGCACCCTTGGCAAACTCGACCACTTGCTGCTCAAGACGGCTTTCGCCTCAATCGAGCGCTTCCTCGAATTCACTCTCGCCACCTTCGTCCCAAAAACCTAATTATGCAGAGTTATCTGGACTGTTTCGCAAACACCTGGACACCGGACGCACCGGTGGAAACCGTGCGCTTCGTCGTGATCGATACCGAGACAACCGGCACCGATCCGCGCCGCGACAAGATCATCACCATCGGAGCACTCGTTGTTTGCAGCAGCGAAATTCTGCTCGATGATTCCTTCGAGGTCATGCTCCGCCTCGCCTACAACAACTCCTCGGTTACTGTACACGGCATCACCTTTGACGAGGCACGCGGGGGCATGGAAGAGTCCGAGGCGCTGGAGTTGTTTCTCGCCTATCTCCGCGATGGAGTCATTGTCGGGCACCATATCGGACACGACATCCAGGCGCTCAACTGCGCCTGCGAGCGCCACTTCGGCCTCAGTCTGCAGAATCAGTCACTCGACACCATGGATTTGACGCTCCACCTCAATGACGATGGAGCCTTCGCAGGCAAACCCATGACCGAAGGCTTTACACTCGACGGCCTGTGTAAGATGTTCGGTGTGACGGCTCACGACCGGCACACTGCCGGAGGCGATGCCTTCCTCACCGCCCAGATCTTTCTCCGGCTATTACGCGCTGCAAAGGCTGTGGGGCGAGACACCCTTTGCAGCCTTTGCCTACGCTATCCCACCCAGCACTAAGTACCGACTATCGAGCAGGCTATAACTGCCGATAAGTCACACTAGGTCTGGTGCGACGGACAGACAATTGATGGGACAATTACAGCTAATCGATTAGCGGTCTAACCTTGGCCCCGCCCGCCAATAACAAGCACAATGCGAAACTCGGTACATTTCCTAGAGCCGATCCTACTTCTACTGGGAGTTGCAAGGGAGTCGTGTCTCATGGCCGCCCCTTCCAAGGCCGCGGATCGCGTTTATCGGATCGGCTACGGCGGGGATGTGCCCTACCATTTTCGTGATGCTAGCGGCCAACCAGCCGGCCTGGCCGTAGAAATGGTGAAAGAAGCAGCACGACGACGAGGCATCCAGTTGGATTGGCGCATCAGCGGCACCCCAGGAATGCCGGCCCTTCAAAACGGCGATGTTGACCTTTGGGTGTTGATGACCGTACGGCCGGAGCGGCGCGCATTGGTACATCTAACCGATCCATTTCTCGTTACAGAGACTTGCTTCCTTTTCCCCGATTCATCCAGGTTGCAGCAGGTAGGTGATCTGGCAAAGTCCCGGGTTGCAATCCTGGATTTTGACACTTACCGGCGAGATCTCGATAGCCTCTTGCCGGATGCGCTGATCGTGCCAGTTGGCACTGCCTTCGAGGCGATTCAGGCCATTGAGCAAGGCCGCGCTGGCGCTACCTTTCTGGACCAACTCACGGCAAGTTCAGCACTACTCTCTGGCGCGAGTAAATCTCCAATGCGGCTTCTCAGCTCGGGGCTGCCCAGGTCCTTCATGGGTTTGGCGAGTACCTTTGCTACGCAAACAGTTGTTGATGAGATACGCGAGGAAATGCGAAATCTTGCCAACGAAGGCACCGTCGGGCGATTGGCTCAGCGCTGGGGCCTCTTTGCAAGCCTCAGTACCGACTTAATCGAGAAGTTGGAACGGGATAGCCGACAAAACCGCATCCTTTGGATTGTCGTTGGAGTCCTGGCCGTGGGGCTTGCGCTGATCGGCCTCCTCACACGCCGCCTCAGCCAGCAGCGCGACATAGCAGCAAGCCACGAGTTGAGTTTGAGGCTCAGCGAAGAACGCTGGCAGTTAGCGTTGAGAGGTTCTAGAGATGGCATCTGGGATTACAACATTGAGACGGGCGAAGTGTTTTACTCCGATCAATGGAAGCAGATGCTCGGATACTCTCCTCACGAGCTTAAGAACGAACGGGAGACCTGGCACCGCTTACTTCACCCCGAGGATGCCACGCGGGCCGCACGTCTAGTGAAAGACCACCTCGAAGCAAAGACAGAGTCCTATTCGGCCGAGTACCGTATGTTGGCCAAGGATGGTGAATACCGCTGGATTCTTGCCAGGGGCAAAGCAACCAGGGGACCAACCGCTAAGGCTCTCCGCCTGACCGGTGCTCATACGGATATTACAGAACGCAAAAAGGTTGAAGAATCATTGCGGGTCTCACAGGCACAGGCTGAAGCCGCCAACATCGCCAAGTCGCAGTTTGTCGCAAACATGAGCCATGAGATACGCACACCGATGAACGCTATTCTCGGGATGGCCAGCTTGATTGAGACCGCCAGCTCAGACCAAGAGCGCAGGCACTACGCTCAACTTCTCACCGAAGCTGCAAAATCACTCCTTGGTTTGTTGACGCAAATCCTCGATCTCTCCCGAATCGAAGCCGATCACATGGAACTGGAGCAGCTTCCATTTTCCATTCCAGACTGCATGGCTTGGGTGCACCAGCTATTTGTGGTCTCGGCTCGTCAGAAACAACTGAGCCTCGTGATCGAGATTGAGCCTGAGGTCCCCAAAGCCGTGGTTGGTGATCCATTAAGACTTCGTCAGGTCTTGGCCAACCTCATTGGCAATGCTCTCAAGTTTACGGAGTTTGGTTCTGTCACGCTGCGGGCCGCACTCGATAGAACAGTGGCGGGTGACAGGATTGCAATTCGCTTCGAGGTGGTTGATACGGGCATTGGAATTCCACTGGAGAAGCAAGCGGGCCTATTCGAGGCGTTTCATCAAGCTGACGAGACCACCACACGGCGCTACGGCGGTAGTGGATTGGGCCTGGCCATCGCCAAGAAGTTGGTTGAGGCCATGGGCGGAGAAATCGGCATGCAAAGCGAGCCGACTCGCGGAACATGCCTATGGTTCACCGCCCGATTCAGATCTGCTGGAGATACAGCTGCTCCAGAACAGCCGCTCGTCCTGCAAGGTCAATTTCTGAAAGTAGCCCGGCCCCAAAACCAAGCTCCCGGCCGGAGGCTGAATATCCTGGTCGCAGAAGACAACAAGATGAATCAGACCTTGATGTGTAAGTTGCTGGAGAGGGACGGCCACGCGGTTCGGTTGGCGGAGAACGGCGCTGAGGCGGTGGACCTTTGCAGAACGGAGTCCTTCGATCTGATCCTGATGGATCTGCACATGCCCGTCATGGGTGGCATCGAGGCAGCCAAGTCGATCCGGCAACAGGATGCTAAGTATGCGTCAACTCCAATTTGGGCGTTCACTGCCGCCGCATTTGAAAGCGATCGCAGCTCATGCTTCGAGGCTGGCATGGATGGCTTCCTCACAAAGCCTGTTGACCTTGTGCAATTGCGCGAAGTCCTCCACCGCATTTCCCGCTGATCGCGTTCTGTCGATATGCTCACGGCGTCCCCCCCCACTTTCATCGCTCCGGCCACCAGCCCCGCGCAGAGATAGCCCACCCAGCCTGTGAACGAATACGCCAGCGTATAGGCCGTCGGGAACCCATACCAATTCCAATAAGACATATTGCTAGCCGTCGCCACACAAAAGCCAATCAGTGCGAAGAACCCCAACCTTCCAGCAAAGCTGTCAAGACGCGTCAATGTTAAGAGATACATTCCCACCGTCACCAATACCAGCTCCGTGCCGAACTCGATCGCGAGTGCCGCACCGAAATTGGCGTCTCGTGCGGGATGGTAGACCATGATTCCCGAAGGCCCCGACGACACCTTCTTCTGGTAAGCGACCTCGTTTTCTCCGGGGCTCACCTTGGGAAATATGTACAGTCCAGGGCCCTCTATTGTCAATCTGACCGATACCCGCTTCGCGTAAAGGCAGTGCCATATGCGCAATAAAAATCCAGCAAAACAGCGCAACAACACCTGCGGCGCTCGCTATCCATATTCGACTATTCATGAGTGCCTCAAGGCTCCAGTACGCTGCGATTAGAAGTTAAACTTCAACGCAAACTGGATCTGCCGCATTGACGCCGAAATCCCGGTGAGCTTGCCGAAATTACTGGCGGCAACAGGGTTGGAGCCATTGTTCCAGTTCAATTGGCCTCCCGCGTTCAACAGGACGTGATTGGGAGCATTAAACATCTCCGTGCGGAACTCCAGGTTCCGTCGTTCACCCATCGGGAACTTCTTGATGATCGAGATGTCCTGATTTCCCATCCATGGTCCCCGTAGCGAATTGCGTCCACAGTTGCCGAACGTGGCAGCTAGCGGGTTTGAGAATGCCGCTGCGTTAAACCATCCGTCCTGGTTATTGCCGGGCAGCACCGGGTTCACTCCTACGCCGCAGCTGAGTCGCGTTGCGTTCGATTGGAAATTCGTTCCTGCGGAATCCCAGGAAGATGTGTTTACCGGGCTGCCGCTTTGCAACGTAGTGATTGTGCTGAGTTGCCACTTACCCACCAACTGATTAATTACCCCACCCTTATTGAGAAATTTCTGGCCCTTGCCAAAGGGCAGACCGTAGAGAACTGAAACGACAAAGCGGTGGGGAATGTTGAAGTCAGACGGACCCTTTTCGCAGCGAACCGGGCAGCGGGCATCCTGCGGCGAGAAGTTGCTTCCTACCGTTCCACGAATATTGCTGCTCGCGTCGATAGACCTGCTCCAGGTATAAGCCAACAGCGCGTTGAGGTTCAGGCCAAAGCGCTGCGTTAGCTTGCCGCTGAGCGCATTGTAACTGCCGTTGGCGTCAGCGTTCACCCACTGGATTCCCGTGTCGCCGCAACGTGAGAAGTTCCTAAGTGAGCAAAGTAGAAAGTTCCTATTTTGCTTAGGTGAGCCAATGGTGATTGGCACAAGAACAGGAGCGGATGACAATGAGCGAGAAGGAACGCGATTGGCTGAAAGTGTTGCA
>JBBRBI010000156.1:0-8265 GCA_038206015.1 Bryobacterales bacterium
GGAACCCCCTGCCCCGTCCCGCTTGCGCTTAGCCATGCAGCGACAGCACGCGGGTGACGACTTCGGCCTCGCTGGCAGCGTCAAGCGGCACGAAGCGGACGAAAATCTTTTTCGGATCGACGTACAGCGCGTCCCAGCGCCTGCTGCTGTCCTGATACAAAATCAGGGGCACGCGGGAGAGAAGGTCGGGACGCAGCTCGGCAAGGTCGTCGATCACGCCCGCGGCGTCGTTAGCGACGGAGCGCCAGCCATCACGGTTTAGGTCCACCACGACCAGCACGCCGCCGGGGGCGACGTGCCAGGAATAGGCGGCTGCGGGCTGGCCATCCCGGCGCATCCGTGGTCGGGCCGCATCCGGTGCTGCTCGGCCGCGCTGTGATCCCTGTCCTGCATCCTCCGTCATCGAATTCTCTCCCGAAACCCGTGCAGAGGCTCTCTCATTCGGGAGGCGGTTTCAAGAGAGCGTTGCGAGAGGCAGGAGTGCCCGTCCTACCTGGTGCGCTCGCTCGCGTGCCGACGTCCCCCGGAAACGGCGGTTTGCGGGAGAAGCTGGTAAATACCCAAGGCGGTGCCGGACCGAACATTGTCGCAATGGTCAGCATCGCTGCGTGTCTCGAACGGGATCCCTTGTCGGGCAACATTTTCTAACAGTAGAATCAGTAGGTTGTGTGTCCCATAAGATTGTCCCATAAAGAGGCATGCAGATTGGCTATGCCCGCGTCTCAACAGCCGACCAAACACTCGCTATGCAGCGCGACGCATTGACGGCTGCAGGGTGTGACAAGATTTTCGCTGATGAAGGTATCAGCGGCAGCATCACGGCACGCCGGGGCCTCGATCGCGCTCTGGCAGAACTCGCGCCAGGCGACACGCTCGTCGTGTGCAAGCTTGACCGCCTGGGCCGCTCGCTTTCCCATCTGGTGACGCTGATCGCCGAACTGGGGCAGCGCGGCATTAACTTACGCAGCCTGTCCGATCCAATCGACACGGCAGGCGCCAGCGGTCGCCTGGTGCTGCACACGATGGGCGCGCTCGCCGAATTTGAGCGCAGTCTGATCGTTGAACGGACGCAAGCTGGCATCAGGACCGCGAGGAAAAGGGGCGTGCATCTTGGTAGGCCGTCGATCCTTGAACCTTCGCAGATCAATCATGCGCGGGCGCTGATCGAGGGCGGGGAGTCGCCACGTGCTGTCGCGCACACAATGCGCGTCGGGAAATCTACGCTTTACCGGGCGCTAAAGGGCGCAGCATGAAGTATCAGTAACTGCCGATGGAGCCGTCGCTTCAGTTGGGATCGAGCATTCAAGATACCGGGGGAATTATGGCACGAGGACGGCCACGCAAGAATTCGGGTAAGTCAGCGCCCGAAGAAAGGTTGAAGCAAGAAAGCCAGATTACGCTGGAACGCGATCTATTCCTGGCCGCCGACAAATTACGGAAAAATCTCGAACCTTCAGACTATAAGCATGTTGTTCTTGGGCTAATCTTCCTGCGACACATCTCGCTTGCCTTTGAGGCCCGACACGAAACTCTTTTGCGCGATGATCCGCAGGCAGCTGAGGATCACGATGAATACACTGGTGAAAACATCTTCTGGGTCCCGAAAGAGGCGCGCTGGTCGCACCTTCAAGCCAATGCACCGCAGCCCACCATTGGCAAGCTTATCGATGAAGCGATGGCCGCGATTGAGGCGGAGAATCCGACGCTGAAAGGTGTGTTACCCAAAGACTACAACCGCCCTGCGCTCGATAAGGTGATGGTCGGCGAGTTAATCAATCTGATCTCTGGTATCGCGCTGCATACCGAAGGTGCCAAGGCCCGTGACCTGTTGGGTCGCGTCTATGAATACTTCCTCGGCGGCTTTGCCGGGTCCGAAGGCAAGCGCGGAGGCGAATTCTACACGCCGCGCTCCGTCGTCCGGGTGCTGATCGAAATGCTGGAGCCCTTCCCCGATCCGGCGCGAGGCGTCGAGGGCCGCGTCTACGATCCATGCTGCGGCTCCGGCGGCATGTTCGTGCAGGCCGAGCGGTTCCTTGAGGCCCACGGTGGGCGCATCGGCCAGCTCGCGATCTACGGTCAGGAAAGCAACTACACGACGTGGCGCTTAGCCAAGATGAACCTCGCAGTGCGTGGTATCGACGCCAGTGGCATCGCCTGGAACAACGAGGGAAGCTTTCACAAGGACGAATGGCGCGACAAGCGATTCGATTTCATCCTGGCCAATCCGCCGTTCAATGTCTCCGACTGGGGTGGGGAGCGTTTGCGCGAGGACGTGCGTTGGAAGTTCGGTGTGCCGCCAGTTGGTAATGCTAACTACGCTTGGCTTCAGCATATAATTCATCACTTAGCGCCGAATGGAACAGCGGGAGTGGTTCTAGCCAATGGTTCCCTCACATCTGATCAGTCGGGTGAGGGCGACTTACGGAAGGCATTGATTGAGTCCGACTTGGTCGACTGCATCATCGCGTTGCCAGTTCAGCTATTCTACTCGACGCAAATTGCGGTGAGCCTTTGGTTTATGGCAAAGAATAAATCTCCGCGAGGATGGCGGGACCGAGCTCGCTCTGTCCTAATGATGGACTGTCGTTCAATGGGTCATTTAGTGGATCGGACGAGGCGAGAGCTGTCAGATGAGGAAATTCTCAAAGTCGCATCTACGTATCACGCGTGGCAAGGGCGGCATCATGCGCCTGCTTATGCCGACATTCCTGGCTTCTGCCGGTCTTCGACTGACAAGGAGCTCGCTGCACACCAATATGCGCTAGTCCCAGGCAGATATGTCGGATTCTCTCCTTTGCGACTTGATGAAGACGCCCTGCATTCGATTTGTTCGGAGTTTCTCAGCGTGGTAACCGAGGTCGGTAAGTTCGCAGGCGACTTGGAGTCCTCGATCAACCACATGGAGGCATTGCTCCATGGCTAAGCCATATTTGTCGATACCGTCGCACTGGACTCAAGTGGACCTCAGGCCGAACCCGAGCCTCGGGTATATAAACTCTGTCGATAGCGGAGGAACTCCGAAAACAGGTGAAGAAGAATACTGGGATGGTGGTGTTCTGTGGCTAACACCAAAGGAGATCACAGGCGACTATACCCCTTTGTACGTTTCACATACTGAAAGGACTATTTCTCGGAGTGGTTTGGCCAACAGCGGCGCCAAGCTTCTCCCTGCTGGAGCGGTCTTGCTCAAGAAACGCGCTCCGGTTGGAACCGTGGTCGTTTCCGCCGTTCCGCTCACTGCAAATCAGGGTTTCATGAACTTCGTGTGTGGCCCACAGCTTGATCCCCTCTATCTCCTATTCTGGCTTCGGACTAACAAGGTCTATCTTGATGCCGTAGCAAACGGCTCGACATATCCGGAACTGTATAAAGGTGATCTATTTGAGTTCGAGATGGGTGTCCCAGCAATCAAAGAACAAAGGACCATAGTTAACTGTTTCCTTGCTGTTCAGAAACTGCTCTTCGCCTGCAACATGGCCGAGCAATCTTCGACAAGCCCAGAAGAAGTTACAAAAATCCAGTCTCGTTTCCGACGGATTGTGGAGTTGCGCGACTTGCTCGCACCATTCTTATTAACGGGACGGTTATCGTTGACAAAGAAGGAATTAGCTGGTGAACTTGTCAATGCCTAATAAACTCTGCGGTTTAGGCGGGTGCCGCCGGATGCGCTATCACTCCGGGCCGCATAATTCATATCCGACAAACGTCTGGGGATTTCTTTCTGACAAAGATAAGAAGAAACTGGCGAAATCTGGCTTTGCTACCCCACGTGGCGGCGAGAAAGGAGCGTATCAAAATCATGTAACTCGGAATAACAAGGTCATTGTCCCGTTCGAACGCCTTAAAGGAATTGATCTACGGCATTTCCGTGATGGATACGTGGTGCGGGTATATGCAGATCAGTACTTCTCATCTAAACATGTCGTTCGTCTAGAAATTGCACTTAGCGGTATAGAGGTTGGGCAGAATGCCTTCGTCCTTTACAGAACACATGATCAATATAGAGACTTTCCTCCACCGCCTGATTGGCAGGTGCGTCACCTCGAACTAAACGGCGTCCCTGTTATTCGAAGAGGAGAAGGCGTCTTAGATAAAGGCCATTACGTATTACGTATCGCTGGTCATGGGATTAGAGGAGAGATAGTTGAAGGGCCCCCACAAGGCATCTTTGCCCCGGAATATTGTGACGAGGAAAGTAACTTTCTCTCAAAGTGTCTACTCGCGTGGCTGATAACGCGCACGATCGATAGCCACTATCTTGCGGTTCAAGGAGAATGGTTAGAGGCGATCCTCCTGTCGGAGGAAGCGTTTGATATGATTCGGTTTGAGAAGCGCGGCTTAACTCGGAATGGATTCACGAATTGTCCTCTTTGTCTAAGGCAGGTCCGATATTCGGAGCTTCATGACACAATATTGTTTCCGAGGAGGACACACTTCTAAATGCGTCAGCTCAGATTATAAACGCAACCCGGTCGACCATTGTAAACCTTTTTCATGTCCAACCAGTTACCTACACAGATGTTTGCCATAACGCCCATAACGTTGCCTGGGGTCATGCAATCTGCAATACAAAGCTCGGGCAGCGCCGCTGTTTTTCTGTAGCAGAACTAGAGGAGTTTGGCATAAAGATTGCCTCAGTTCGTGACGGGCAGGTCAACACCTTTGCTTGGGCGAGTGACTCATTTGAGATGCTGCGCTCTCCTAGAGGCGCGGTCTGGATTAGAATCGCGTCAGACCATCTTGAGATTGATGAGTAGTGATAATAAATCAGGCTCTCACTGAAAGTTTAATAGAAGAGGCGGCGCTCGCATGGCTGGCTGAGCTGGGTTATGCCGTCAAAGCCGGCTCGGGCATCGCCCCTGATAGTACAACAGCGGAGCGGTCCAGCTATGACGAGGTAGTGCTGACAGCGCGCCTAGAGAAGGCCGTAGCGCGGCTGAATCCGACCATTCCTCTCCAAGCCCATGCCGACGCGCTGCGAAGGATCCGGCAGGTTGATCATCCAAGCCTGATTGAGGAAAATCGCCGCTTCCATCGGTTTCTGACCGAGGGCATCCCAGTCGAGTTCTATGGCAATAATGGCGTGATCAAAGGCGACCATGTGCGCCTGATCAACTTTGAAGATCCTGACGCCAATGACTGGCTTGCAGTCAATCAGTTCACCGTCATCGAGCAGAAGGCCAACCGGCGGCCCGACGTGGTGCTCTTCGTGAATGGTCTGCCGATCGGCATCATCGAGTTGAAGAATGCCGGCGATGAAAACGCCACCCTGGATGGTGCGTTCAACCAGCTTCAGACCTACAAAGCACAGATTCCATCCCTGTTTCGCAGCAACGTGGCGCTGGTGATTTCGGATGGCATCGGGGCCCGGATTGGGTCACTGACCGCGGATCGGGAGCGGTTCATGCCCTGGCGAACAATCGAGGGCGACGGAGTAACCAGAGGCACGGCCGAGCTGGAAACCTTACTAAAGGGAGCCTTCGAAAAGCGCCGGCTGCTGTCCTTTCTGAAGGACTTCATTGTGTTTGGCGCGATCGGAAGCAATGTGGCTAAGATCATGGCCGGCTATCACCAGTTCCACGCCGTTCGCCATGCCGTTAGCCAAACAGTCGAGGCAACCAGCCCCAGCGGCGACCGTCGCATTGGTGTGGTCTGGCACACACAAGGGTCAGGCAAGAGCTTGTTGATGGCGTTCTATGCCGGCCAGGTCATCAAGCACCCGGCGATGGCAAATCCGACCCTCGTGGTGCTGACGGATAGGAACGACCTGGACGAGCAGCTTTTCAACACCTTCAGCATGTGCAAAGACATCTTACGTCAGACGCCTCAAAAAGCCGAGAACAGAAACGATTTGAGGAAGCTGCTCGACCGGCCTTCCGGGGGCGTGATCTTTACGACAATTCAGAAATTCCAGCCTATCGATGGCGAGATTGACTTCCCACGTCTCACCGACCGCGGCAATGTTGTAGTCATTGCTGATGAGGCCCATCGCAGCCAGTACGGTTTCAAGGCGAAGGTTGAAGCAAAAACTGGTGAGATTTCCTACGGCTTTGCCAAATATCTGCGCGATGCCCTGCCTCAGGCTTCTTTTATCGGCTTTACTGGAACACCAATCGAGACTGGCGACTTGAACACCCCTGCGATCTTTGGGGACTACATTGACGTTTACGACATTAGCCGCGCCGTGGCGGATGGTGCAACGGTGCCGATCTATTACGAAAGCCGGCTGGCGCGGATCGAGCTGCCCGAGGACGAGAAGCCAAAGATCGACGCCGAAATCGCCGAGCTGACTGAAGATTTGCTGGAAGGCGAGGAACAACGCCTTGGCCGCAAATACGGCAGCGTCGAAGCGGTTGTCGGAGCGGACAAGCGCTTGGCTCTGGTGGCGGCGGATTTGATTACCCATGCCGAGACCCGCTTCGCGGCGCTAAACGGTAAAGCCATGATTGTGTGCATGAGCCGTCGCATCTGTGTTGCGCTCTATAATGAGATCGTGAGGCTGCGGCCGACTTGGCATAGCAACGATGATGAGCAAGGGGTTCTAAAAATCGTCATGACCGGTGCCGCCTCTGATCCTGAAGCCTGGCAGGTTCATATTGGCAAACGGTCCAAAGCTCGCCGTGAATTGCTGGCTAAACGCGTTAAAGACCTGAACGATCCACTCAAGCTCGTAATCGTGCGTGACATGTGGCTGACCGGCTTCGACGCGCCCTCCATGCACACGATGTATGTAGACAAGCCGATGAAGGGTCACGGGCTGATGCAGGCGATCGCCCGCGTCAACCGCGTGTTCCGTGACAAGCCGTCTGGCCTGGTGGTGGATTACATCGGCATCGCGCAAAATCTGAAAGCTGCGCTTGGGCAATATTCCGGTGCCGATCGTGGCGAGACCGGCATTGATGAACAGGAAGCCATCGATGGGATGCTGGAGCGGTATGAGGTCGTCCGCGACATGTTCCGGCCTGGTTCACCAAAAGGCTTTGATTATTACCCTGCCCTCGCCGTGCATGCGACGCCGCAGCTTCGCCTGACGATCATGGCCGGAGCTATGGACTGGGTGCTAACCAGGCAGCAGGAGTTGGCAGCCGAGAAGAAGAACACCGAGGACAAGAAACGCGCGCATCGCCATTACGCCGATGCGGTCCTCCTCTTATCCAAGCTCTATGCAATGGCAGCAGCCAGTGATGCCGCGCGCGGCATCCGGGATGAGATTGGATTCTTTCAGGGCGTGCGCGCCGCGTTGATGAAAACTACGGCCGACAGTGGCCGGAGCGCTGCCGACCGCGAGCTTGCCATCCAGCAGATCGTCAGCCGCGCCGTGGTCTCAACCGAGATCGTGGACATCATGGCGGCCGCCGGCCTGGACCGGCCGGATATTTCAGTTCTGTCTGATGAATTCTTGGCCGAGGTGCACGATCTGGATAAAAAGAATCTCGCGATCGAGGCGCTCAAGAAGCTGCTCAATGGCCAGGTCCACTCGCAGGGGAAGCGTAACGTCGTGCAAGCTAGGGCCTTTTCCGAACGTCTCGAAGCGGCGATCGCGCGCTATCACACTAACGCGGTGACGACAGTTGAGGTATTGGAAGAGCTGGTCAAGCTTGCGCAGGATATCCGCGCCGCCCGGGAACGTAGTGAAGAATCCGGGCTGAGTGACGACGAGATCGCATTTTATGATGCCTTGGCCGACAACCAGAGTGCCCGGGACCTCATGGGCGAACCCGCTTTGCGTGTGATCGCCCATGAGCTGGTGCAGGATATCCGTAAGAACGTCACTGTGGATTGGGCACACCGGGAGTCGGCCCGCGCTGACATTCGGCGGCGGGTCAAGCGTATCCTGCGCAAATACGGATATCCACCAGACATTCAGGACGCGGCAGTGCAGAACGTGCTCCAACAAGCTGAGGCACTATCAGCCGAGCTTGTATAGAAAAGCTCCCCGTCTGCAGGCCCCTCCTCTACCCCTTGTTCCTCAGTGCAAGAGAAGTGTCATCATTTTGCACTGGATGAGCGTTTCAGCCGGGCCAGAACTCACACGATGCGATCCGCTGGGCCTCCCATGGCGTCACCTGACTCATTTCACAGACCGTCAAACGAATTAAGAGTTTCTGCATCTCGTAGCCGATGCAGAAACTTGGTTGGGCTGAACGCCTTGGCACGGACGGCTGTGTTGATGGCCTATGGAGATTTCAGGCCAGGGTCCGGTTTGGAAGCTGGACGGGCCCGAATGTTGGATGGCCAGGCGGCACTGCAACGCGGGGTTCCGTG
>JBBRBI010000157.1:0-7968 GCA_038206015.1 Bryobacterales bacterium
CAGAGCCAAATCAACTCCACGCGGGCAAATATCCGGCAATCCATCCGGCAGCGGTTCATTTTCCGATCGTGTTGTTTCCAGTCAGCGCCATCTTTTTGATCCTATGGCTCTGGCGAGATAGTATTTTCTTCTTGAACGCCTCCTACTGGACTTTTATGTTCGCCGCCCTTGGCGCTGTTATTGCTGGTGGTACTGGATTTTTCGATTACTACAACGCCCCTTACCCCGAGCATGCCGAAGAAGGGGCGGCCAAGATTACTCCATTCCACATTCGCACGGGTGTAGCCCTGACCGTTATCGCCCTGGTCAGCGCTGTGTATTTTCTGGTAGAAAAACCAGTGATCGATCGGGCATCGGTCAAGTGGTTTGCTATCATCGTGTTTTTGGAGACCCTCCTGGTGATGATTCAAGGTTTTTTAGGTGGCCTCTTGGTTTACAAATACCATTTTGGTATCGAGCCTCGTCATCAACAGCAGCCCTAGGAATTCGCTGTCTAGGCCATGGTGACTGTGACACCGCGACCTCAATTCGGAATGCAGCCGCTCACGCGTCCGACGAATCATCGGCGCTCTCCGCCCCTCGCGCCGCGATTGCGCCGGCAGCCGTGGCCCTGCCTTTGAGAATCCATTCAAAAATGACCCCGATTAGCGCGCCTATGGCCGGTCCGACCACATAGATCCACGTCGTGCCGAAGTTGCCGCGCACTAAATCCGGCGCGAACGACCTCACAGGGTTCATCGAGGCGCCGGTGATCGGTGCTGCCCAAAGTCCCGCCAGGGCAATATATCCACCCACCGCGATGGCACCGTTGGTGCCGATGTTGCGTGCTCCTGAAGCCGTGCCCAGTATCGTGTTCACCAAACCGGCCGTCAGCAGCACCTCCATCGCTAACGCCTTTCCACTGCTTATTCCGCTGCCTGGGACTGTCGCGCCCAGCGCGCCTACCGTGCCGAACATAACGCGCAGGAAAAGCGCCGCCAAGACACCCCCGGTTACTTGTCCCAAGATGTAGCGCGGCACTCGGCTCCACGGGAAGTTACGCCGAACAGCGAACGCCAAGGTGACTGCCGGGTTCAAATGGGCTCCGCTCACTGCGCCCATGAAATAAATGATCGCCATTACCATAAGCCCGGGCGCTACCACCACCATGGCCAGAGTTACGGCTCCATCGCTTCCAGCAGCGACGACCCCACCACCGGCAGCAACCACGACCAACAGGAATGTACCCCAGGTTTCTGCGAAGATTCGCCGCCACTCAAGCGCACGGTCCAGGAAGTCGGTTGACAACTGCCGTTGCGCTGGGTCTGCCTGGTTTCTAAACGATTTCATCCGGGATTTCCGGTCTTAGATGCAATCTCCGCACATGACCATGGGCTGGACCTCTTCGCGTATCAATCCCTGCTCGCCATGGCCGTGCGACAGACCCAGCTGGTTTCACTGGTGCTCCCATTTTCTTCCTGGAAAAATACTCGTCTCGCAGCGAAGCTCGCTCAACCTTGTGCCACTCGCATGTTGCGTCCTCCTTATCGAACTGTCTTCGTTACGATTGTCGTCGTCCATAGTACGAACAACCCATTGTGAGAGAAAGTGGCGGGTCTGACAATGATGTTTCTGAAGGCGTTTCTCTTCATCGGACTACCGGCTTTTGAACACCTCTTCCAATTTAGCGCTACTTTTCCTGTTAAACGCATTCCTGATCGTAGTGCTCTTATACGAGATGAACAACCAAACAGAGACGCTTTGGACGCTGGGGGTTTACTTCGTCGCAGTCCTTCTTCTTGTGACGGCGATGCTTGCAGTCTCGCACGTGCTGGGGCAGCGACATAACGAACACGCAACTGGTTCTCCCTACGAATCGGGCATTCTCTCCGAGGGTTCGGCGCGAGTGCATCTCTCTGCGAAGTTCTATCTGGTTGCAATGTTTTTTGTCATCTTCGACCTGGAAGCGGTGTTCATCTTTGCCTGGGCGATTGCCGCTCGTGAATTAGGCTGGACGGGTTACTGGGAGATCCTCGTCTTCATTTCGGTTTTGGTGGCTGCCCTCGGGTATCTATGGCGTTTGGGAGCGCTCGATTGGGGCCCGAGCCGTCGCGCCATCCGGGTTCGTCACTGAGACCCTATGCTCTGGTCGATCACCAAACCCGACTCTCGCCAGCATCAGATTGAGGCTGACCGTGTACCGATCGAGGAGGCAGTCAGGCGAACCCTCATTCTGTCTCGACTCCAAGATCTGCTGGCTTGGGGGCGCAAGAATTCCATCTGGCCGTTTAATTTTGGGCTCTCCTGTTGCTACGTCGAAATGGCCACCAGCATAACCAGCAAATACGACATTGCCCGGTTCGGAGCGGAGGTGATTCGCAGCACGCCGCGGGAAGCCGATCTGATGGTGATTGCTGGAACAGTCTTTATCAAGATGGCGCCCGTCATCCAACGGCTCTACGAACAAATGATGGAACCGCGCTGGGTGATCTCAATGGGATCGTGTGCCAATTCTGGCGGCATGTTTGACATTTACAGCGTGGTGCAGGGGGTAGATAAGTTTCTACCCGTAGATGTCTACGTGCCTGGCTGCCCGCCCCGTCCTGACGCTTTCTTAGAAGGGCTGTTGCTGCTGCAAGCGTCTGTTGGCGCCGAACGCAGGCCGTTGAGCTGGGCGGTTGGTCCGCAAGAAGTCGAACGGCCGAAACTGCCTTCCATGCGCAATCTCAAAGCTGAGGAACGGCAGAAGATGACCAGTTTGCGTTCGATAGATGAAATTTGAGAATGCCCACCATTACCAACCCGGCCGTTCATGAGGAACTCCAACGCAAAGTCGGCGAAGGTGTGCTGACCTCGCAATCAACGCGTGACGAAATTCCTTCGTTCTGGACTCCAAAGGAAAAAGTCCACGACCTCCTGCGCTTTTTGAAGGAGGAAGTCCCGCAGCCGTACCGGATGCTCTACGACCTGACAGCAATTGACGAACGCCCAAAGAAGCATCGCGATGGCCAGCCGGCCAGCGATTTCACCGTTGTGTACCACCTGCTATCGTTCGACCGCAACGAGTACGTCCGGATCAAAGTGCCACTGAAGGTTGATCATCTCTCTTTGGACACCATCACCGATATTTGGCCAGCGGCGAATTGGTATGAGCGCGAAGTGTGGGACATGTTTGGGATTGTGTTCGAAGGTCACCCGCATTTGGCGCGGATCTTGATGCCAAGTACTTGGGTTGGTCATCCGTTGCGCAAAGACCATCCCGCACGGGCGACCGAAATGGGTCCCTTCCGCCTTCCCGAGGAGAAGCAGGAGGCAGAGCAGGAAGCCTTGCGATTCCGCCCCGAGGAATGGGGAATGAAACGGGGCCACGACGATGAAGACTTCATCTTTCTCAACGTTGGGCCTCAGCATCCTGGAACCCACGGTATCCTGCGCGTTGTTCTGCAACTTGATGGTGAGGTGATCGTGGATGCTGTGCCCGAAATCGGCTTCCACCATCGCGGCGCCGAGAAGATGGGCGAACGCCAGAGTTGGCACACATACATCGTTTATACCGACCGGATCGATTACCTGGGCGGCGTGATGAACAACCTCGCTTACCTCACCGCCGTAGAGAAACTCGCAAGTATCGAAGTGCCTGCTCGCGGTCAGGTGATACGAGTCATGATGGTGGAGTTATTTCGCATCATCAGCCACCTGGTCTGGTATGGGACGTTCGCTCAGGACCTGGGGCAAATGTCGCCGGTCTTTTTTACCTTCAACGATCGTGAGCGCGCTTTGGCCATTGTGGAAGCAATTACCGGAGCGCGGATGCATCCCAACTGGTTCCGTATTGGGGGAGTGGCCCAAGATCTGCCCCAGGGCTGGGAGAGCATGTTCCGTGACTTTCTCGATTACTTTCCTCCCCGGCTGCGTGAGTACGACCACATGGTGCTGCGCAATGGAATTTTCAAAGCTCGTACTAAAAATGTGGGCAGCTTCACCACCAAGGAAGGAATCGAATGGGGCGTCACCGGTCCAAACTTACGCGCGACCGGATTCGATTGGGACTTCCGCAAAAAGCAGCCATATTCCAGTTATGACCAGTTTGATTTCGAGATTCCAACCGGCCACAACGGAGATTGTTATGACCGGGCAGTGGTGCGAGTGGAAGAGATGCGGCAGAGCCTGCGGATCATCGAGCAATGCGTAAAGAACATGCCAGAAGGGCCGTACAAATCCGCCAACCCTTTGGCCACGCCCCCAATCAAGGACCGCACGATGCATGACATTGAGACCCTGATCCCGCACTTTCTTGGCGTGAGTTGGGGGCCCGTCATCCCGCCGGGCGAGGCGTTGGGAGCAATTGAGGCGACCAAAGGAAACAATGGTTATTACCTGGTCAGCGACGGCAACACAATCTCGTATCGCACCCGGATACGGACCCCGTCGTTTCCGCACATCCAGATGCTTCCCGTGATCTGTCGCGGACTGATGATCCCGGATTTGCTCGCTATTCTTGGCAGTACTGATTTCGTCCTGGCCGACATTGACCGATGACCGATGAGGAGTTTCGAAACGATGCTGACACCCGAAGAGCGACGGGAGATCGAAACGAAGTTTGCCCGCTATCCAAACAAGCAATCGGTTTGCATTGAAGCGATGAAAGTCGTCCAGCGCCATCGAGGATGGGTGTCGGATGAGAATCTGCATGACCTAGCTGAAGAGCTTGGTATGACGCCGGACGAACTGGACGGGGTCGCGACGTTCTACAACCTCATTTTTCGCAAGCCCGTGGGGCGGCATGTGGTGCTGATCTGCGATAGCGTGAGCTGCTGGATCATGGGATACGAGAAGGTATGCCAGCGCCTCACCTCGCGATTGGGAGTCAGACTTGGCGAGACCACCGCAGATGACCGGTTCACTGTGTTGCCCATCGTTTGTTTGGGAACTTGCGATCACGCGCCAGCGATGATGGTCGACGATGAACTGCATCGCGACCTTGATCCCGACAAGCTCGGCGAGGTGCTCGAAAAGTACAAGTAAGCAAAGCACATGGAGAAACCTCTTACCAAGAACATCCCGTCAAACGGCGACGGGCCTCTCGACCTCAAAGCGTATGAGAAGGCAGGCGGCTACACGGGTTTGCGAAAGGCTCTCCGCATTCCCCCAGCTGGCATCCATCACATGGTCGAGCAATCTAACTTGAAAGGCCGCGGTGGCGCTGGATTTCCAACCGGCAAGAAGTGGAGCTTCGTGCCCATGGGCAAGGATGCGCCCCATCCCAAGTACCTGGTCGCAAATGGCGATGAGATGGAACCGGGAACCTTCAAAGACCGATTGCTCATGGAAGGCGACCCACACCAGCTTATCGAGGGCATGATCGTCGCGGCATATGCCATCCAGGCCGAGATCGCTTACATCTTTTTGCGCCTGGAATACAAATTGGCGGCGACCCGTTTGAGCAAAGCTCTCGCGGAAGCTTATGACCGCAACTATCTGGGCAAAGACATTCTAGGCTCTGGTTACAGCCTTGAGATGTATCTGCACGTCAGTGGTGGCCGCTATATGTGCGGTGAGGAAACCGGCCTGCTGAATGCCCTCGAAGGAAAGCGTGCCAATCCTCGCTCCAAACCGCCATTCCCGCAAGTCGCAGGACTGTGGGGAAAACCCACGATCGTGCAGAACGTAGAAACGCTCTGCAACGTGCCTCACATCGTGAACCACGGTCCGGAGTGGTTCAAGAGCCTCAGCCACACCGCCGATGGCGGAACCAAGTTGTACGGCGCAAGTGGCAGAGTGAAGCGTCCGGGCCTATGGGAACTTCCTATGGGCACAACCATTCGCGAAATTCTGGAGGAACACGCAGGCGGCATGCGCGACGGTGTGAGATTTCGAGGCCTGCTCCCGGGCGGCGCGTCAACCGACTTTCTCACCGAACAACATCTGGACGTGCGCATGGATTTCACGGAAGTGGAGAAGGTGGGCAGCCGGCTAGGGACGGGCACCATGGTTGTGCTCGATGATCACACGTGTCCCGTCGGCATGGTCTGGAACCTGGAACATTTCTTCGCGCAAGAATCCTGTGGCTGGTGCACGCCCTGCTGGAGCGGCCTGAACTGGACGGAACGAATCTTGCGAGCAATGGAAGAAGGTCGAGGGCAGCCCGGAGACCTGGATAAGCTGGAATTCCAAACAAAGTTCAATGCGCCCGGAAACACCTTCTGTGCGTTGGCGCCGGGAGCCATGGAACCACTCCAGAGTGCTCTGAAGTATTTCCACGAAGACTTTGAACAGCATATCGGTGAGCATCGCTGTCCCTACAAATAGCATGGCGACGATTTACATCGACGATCGAGGCTATAGGGCTGACGCCAGTCAGAATGTGCTGCACGCCTGTCTCTCGCTTGGATTCAACCTGCCGTACTTCTGCTGGCATCCCGCCATGGGTTCGGTGGGTGCTTGCCGGCAGTGTGCTGTGAAGCACTTCAAAGATGAAAAGGACACGAAGGGGAAACTTGTCATGGCCTGCATGACGCCTGCGGCCGAAGGAACACGGATATCCATAGAAGATCCAGATGCCGTTGCGTTCCGAGCCGGAATCATTGAAGGCATGATGGTCAACCACCCGCACGATTGTCCAGTCTGTGATGAGGGCGGTCACTGTCATCTTCAAGACATGACGGTGATGACCGGTCATGACTATCGCCGTTACTCCTTCCTCAAACGCACCTTCCGCAATCAATATTTGGGTCCGCTCGTCAATCACGAAATGAACCGCTGCATCCAGTGCTACCGTTGCGTTCGTTTTTATCGCGAGTATGCGGGAGGCAGAGATTTTGATGTATTCGGCTTGCGGGACCAGGTTTACTTCGGTCGCCAAGCAGACGGGGTGCTGGAAAACGAGTTCAGCGGCAACTTAGTCGAAGTTTGCCCGACCGGTGTCTTCACCGACAAGACCCTGAAGCAGCATTACACGCGCAAGTGGGATATGCAGATGGCGCCATCGGTATGCGTTCACTGCGGCCTGGGCTGCAATACCACCGCTGGCGAACGTTACGGTACGCTGCGCCAGATCGTCACTCGGTATAACAAAGAAGTCAATGGATACTTTCTCTGCGATCGTGGACGCTACGGCTATGAGTTCGTGAACAGCGATCACCGGATCCGTCAAGCTCGCCTCACTCGCGATAAGACTGCCGCGAGCGTTACCAAGACTGAAGCCATTGATTATCTGGCCTCGTTGGTTGCGGAAGGGCGCAAAGTAATCGGGATTGGCTCTCCTCGAGCTTCGCTGGAGTCTAACTTTCTCTTACGCACGCTGGTTGGCCCCGAGCACTTTTATGCCGGCGTGCCCGATGACCACTACCATTTGATGTCGGCCATAATCGAGATTCTACGAGGTGGTCCCGCGCAATCACCGTCGCTGCGCGAGGTCGAACTTTCGGATGCCGTGCTCATCCTCGGCGAGGATGTGACCAACGTAGCGCCGATCATGGCACTGAGTCTGCGCCAGTCAGTGCGGCAGCAGCCGATGCAAAGCAGCGACAAAATTCACATTCCTCGCTGGGACGATCACGCCGTGCGTGACGCGCTGCAGGACTCAAAGGGACCACTCTTCATTGCCAGCCCCGCCGCAACAAAGCTCGACGAGGTTGCGACCCGTACCTATCGCGCGGCTCCAGATGACGTGGCGCGGCTCGGGTTTGCGATAGCTCATGCTCTGGATGAGGCAGCTCCTGCAGTTCCGGACTCGCCCGAAGACCTGCGTGTTCTGGCCGACGAGATTGCGCAGGCACTGAAGAAGGCTCAACGTCCGCTCGTGATCTCAGGCCCCAGTTGCAACAACGAAGCGGTGATTCAGGCAGCAGCGAACGTTGTACGAGCCTTGTACGCCGCTGGACTGTCGGCTGGGCTATGTTTCACCGTACCGGAATGCAACAGCTTTGGACTGGCGCTGATGGGCGGCGCTCCTCTCAGCCAAGCGTTTACAGATTTGCGCGACGGAGC
>JBBRBI010000158.1:0-7913 GCA_038206015.1 Bryobacterales bacterium
CACGTTCGTGAGTCTACGATGAAGCCAGTCGGAAAGCCGGATGCGGGAAATCCGCACGTCCGGTTTGATGAGCGGGAATGGGAAACGGGACGGCCCTTAACGGGTCAGCACCCGCGCCCATTCTCGACTCTACTGTCTGCCACAACCCCAAATGTCGGTCATAAGGCAGCCGTCAAAAATTACACGATGAAACAAGGCGAGTCCAAAGCCGTGTACGGCATCCCCAGCGCCGTGATCACCCGGTCACCCCGACCCTCTGCGGGACCGAGATTCACAAACAGAACTTGATCTTTGGCGTGATTGATGATGCCAGCCAAGTCCGCCCGGCAGCGCACCAGATCCTGAGCCGTGAACTGGCATTCGAAAATGGAGTACTGCAAATGATCGCCGTAGTTGCGCATAGTCTGAAAGACTTTGCGCAAGCGCTTGTCATCGCTGATGTCGTAGCAGACCAGGTAGGAGTGGCGCATGGGTCACCTATTGTGGTCTCTCAGAAGACCCCAAACTGGGGTGACATCCGTGCCATCGAGTCTAGCGCGTATTCGCCACATCGTTAGCCTCTGGCCGGCACAAACAAGCCGAGACCAAAATGATTGGAGCAGCCGAACGCGGGCATTGGCAGTGCGACTTCGTTGTCGAATCGAATTTCCAGAAAGAAACCAATCCTTTGCCGATTCCCTGAACTCCCGCCATCGCTTCCATTAATGTGTGTTGGCGAAGTCACGGCATCGGCAAAGGGTGTTTCTTCCCCGTCGGGCGCGCGGACGATCGACCACAACGGCATCGGCGGCAGTGATTCGATTGGTTCCCGCTGCAGCTCAGACAGTCCCAGACGACGAATTTCACCGGGAGTATTGATTCCTGCCTTACCCAGGCATGCAATCAGTTGCCGCTCTGGCGTGTCGGATTCGCGCATCTTTGGCTTAGAGCGTTCGCCGCGATAGAAGTGGCGTGGCGGCACAAACGGCGTCTCGCTACGCCAGATGCGGCTCTTCACAGTGCCGGTGCCCAAAGGCAATCCGACAGGAGCCTCCATGCTCATTGCGGTGAGTGACGGACGCACGGGGTAGCGTCCGTCACTCCACCAGAGACTCTGCACGCGAAGTAGGACTTGCGTTTCTGCGCGGGTTAAGCCATAAGGACACCACACATGCAGGTTGGCGATCATTCCGGGTTGGTCGACGTTCTCCTCATAGCCAAAACTGCGCGTCGGGAGGTAAAAAGCGTGCTGATGTTCCCCGACCGCGTCTTTGGGACGATCTTTCGCATGACCAAACAGAGCAAAGCTAGTTTGGCCTCCATACTCTTTCGCAAAGTGACTGCAAGCGGCCTTCCGGAACTGCTCGGCGAGTGGCATGGTGAAGTTTGGTTGCACCGGCACCCGGCATTGGAGGGAGAACCGCAGGTAATGGGCGATCTGCGGGCCGTCATTCACAGGTTTTAGCTTCTCACGTGTAATACGAGGCGTGCGGACGACACGGTTGCTCGGCCAGTCGTCCGGCATTTCGTAAGAAATCCATTGCGCTCCAGAGGCCTTCATATCGGTATTGAGAAGCGCATCGACGAGATGTCTCGGGGCATTTACTAGATCGGCCTTCTGGATATCCGCTCGGCGCATCCAGAGGTCGGTAACCTCGAAGTCCGAGGCATTCGGACAGAAGACATCACGGCAACGCGATGATATCTTGCGTCTTCCGGTGGGTCGGCACCAGTCGATCCCCGATATTTTCTCCGCGGCACGAGCGGAAATGAGTTCCGCCTGACAGATGGATTCTGACCTGCCGAAATAAGACAAGTCGGCCAATAACTCGGCAAGAAGTGTCTCCTGCGACGGCGAAAGATCCGTTTTTGGCCACCGGAAGATCACTGGCCCATGAACAGCGATGAAGTGATTTTCATGGCGAGTATTCTTATACCGTGCGTCCTGTTTTTCGTCTGTTGCTCCATAGTTCGGTTGGTAGTGAACTGTATGACTGAAAGCGATGTTGCCGATTCCGATCTCAGGTAACTCCCTGCCGAGACGCTCGATCAAAGCCCCGGCATCTCCGCTCAGACGCTTGCCGGAATTGGCACGAAACCATGACGACACCATTGCACGAAGCAATCGCCACGGACTCGGGGGCCATTCGGCCTCGCGAAGTCGAACCGGATTGATCCCCCACGGATGCGCGTAGTAGCGGCCCCACGGAAAGACGATTTGGATGACGACCATTACGTGAACTGTAATACCAGCGGGGAGCGACCTTCTGGAAGGTGAGCGTTTGAGATCAACTCGGTGAAGGTTTGTGGAGCGATTGATGTGACCGGGAAATCCGTGGGTTCCGCATTGCACCCAATCTCGCATTTCGCTTTTGGTGCGACTACTTCACCTTGATCACTCCGCTTAAGGCGCAGTTTGCACTCAGTACGGAGGCTCAACTCCACGTTCAACAAGTCGAGGAAAGTAGCGACTTTCCATAGGGCGAGCGCAAGCAGTAATCGAAACCGCGCGACCTGATACTGGCCGGTTGCGCCATTATCACCCAGTTGATCCAGACGAAGCGACGATAGAAGACCGACATCAATTGAGAATCGAGCATCAATGCGTTTTGCTGTAATCCTAGGCTTCTGGAAAATAGCCTGCCCTGACTCACTTTCGACCTGGCCAACATTGAATTTGACGCCAGGCACTGTGACCCGCTGGCAATTGAGGCCTATTATCGATGCGGTCAATGCCCGTGGCAGGCGCAAGCCGACAAAAGAGATCTGTTCATTTGAGACCTGGAACCCATGGATCAACGACATGGCGTCTAATCCCAGAACCAAAGGGAACACGTCCGGAATGCGGGAGATGGGCATCGTGCTGCCATCCTTTTCCATTCCAAGACTCGTCTTGATGTGTTCCGCAAGGGTACTCTGAGCGGTGTCCGATCCGAAGGCAGCTTTGCCCTTGGCCAGGAAATCAGATGCAAACCGATGGCCGTCGAGCGTTGAAGCGGTCTTAAATAGGGCTTTTTCGTCCACGCCTTTCTGTGCTCTCAGATAAGGTAGTCCAGTAAGCGCGGGCTTGAGCGTCCCTTCATACTTGTTCTCCAGGCAGACTGCCTCCAACCAGTTCGCCATCGACGCTTCGGATTCAATGAGGCAAATCAGTCCATCCTTTCCCGCCGGGTCGGGATAAAGCACCGGACCAACGTCGGGGAATCCGGTTGGTTGAATGCGCGGGTCTCCATTCGAGGGTTCAAGTTCAGCCGTAATAAAGATGCGTCGGCAGCCAGCGGGAATCGGGAAGCCACCGAAAGTGAAGGGTAGAGCCGTGGCGGGTGCGGGAGTATCATTGGGGGTCATTGTTGATGTATTCCTTATTGATTTTCTTTTGACTAACTTCCAATCGGAATCAACTGCCGGGTGGGAGCGTTACGGCTCGATAGAGTTGCCAGCGATCTTGCCACCGGAGCGGAATGGAGACTGCGGCGGCAAGCCGCCGGATGAGTTGTTGGTCTGAACCGGAGAAGGCGATGTCCCTGTGATCAAGCCGGATAACATAACGGCCGGTGATGCGTGGCTTCTCAGAGCGCGCTGTAGCTCCCCATGGATTACGAACGCCCCAAATGCCGATCCAGCGATAAGCCTCACTCACAGCCAAAGGCAGCGACGACGCGGAGCGCTCACAAAGTAAGGCGAACGGCTGCTGGCTCCGCCGTTTCTTCCATTGACCGCGATCCTTTCCCTGCCACTCACACTCAAGTTCCAGCAATGTTCGCAGCGCAGCATACGCGGATTCCATGCCTTCAGAGGTCTCATCGAGAGGTTGCTCGTCCGCTTCAATACTGGCCTCCTCGACAGCCTCTCTGCTGTCTGACGCATCTTCATCGTTTTGTTTCTTTCCAAAATGCCACCCGATCAAACTCATTGCTTCCGTCCAACGCGCGATGAGCCGATCATCGAGTTCGCCGCGCAGGAATGACAGAACATCATCAAGTTTCGCGCCATGCACGGCACGTAGGGCTGGTTGCTCATCCTTCAGAGAATCCACATAGCGACGTCGTACTATAGCGGCGAGGTCGTGAGCGAGGTCGGAGCCTGTCCAGACGTTTTGATGTGTCCCCTTTGCCGGCCCCGGCAGGGTCCAACCGGAGAACTCACGTTTGAGCGGCAGGAGCGAACCGAGCATTGGCTGCGCGGTGGAATAGTTGCCATTACTTTGCCTCTGCAACCCCGTTATGGAAGCGAGTGATCGCGCAATTCGGAACTCCGCCTGGCCTTCTAGCCCATTCAGAAGCGCGTCCCATTCTTCCATCGGGAGAGCATCAAAAAACGAAGCCCGCCCGCCGGGCAACATTTCCTGAAAGGATTTTGAAACACACATCCGGCGACAGGCACTGAAAATGCAGTCCAACAGCGCCAGGCAATTGTGAGGTGTCGGCTCGTGAGAAGCCGTTTCCATAGCGGCGTTGATCGCGGCGCGAACGGGATGAGGGCTGCGGGAGTCCGCTTTGGTACCCTTCCAGGCAATGTCGAACTGGTCCAGAAAATGGCTCTCATCCAGGGGTGCCAATCCGCGGTTCAGCAGAGTGGCGTTCGCCCAACTAGTGTCGGCGTGGGTCCGTTGACGGGACAGAGCCCCGGCATAGCGTCCCGTTGTGATCCAGGGAACCCGGCTTCCTTTCATCTTGAAGCGAAACTCCTGCCACCCCGAAAATCCGGCATCTACTCCCTGTGAATGAAGCGCACGGACGAACTCGGCTGAGAATCGCGCATCTTTCCCGGGAAGCCGCGCCTGCGCATCAGTGATGAACCCGGCGAGCTCGGCGAACGGTGTGCCGCGTTCCCATAGGGGTAACCAAAGCACTGTCGCTGTTCCTTTCACTTCGTTTCCATCGTCCACCATGTCCTCTCCAGAATCGAAAACGAACGGGAATGCTGCGAAAGGCCTGGAGTGGACTCCAGTCGTGCGGGCGGCCGTCCCTCGTAGCGCGAACGCCCCTTCGACAGCCAGGACATAGTCCAAAGCATAAAACGGGTACTCTTCTTCGATCCAACCTGAGCCAATGTTGTACGACTTGATAGCATCCGGAAAGAATGGAGAGCCTTTGCCTTTGTAAATCTTGGAGCTTGGTTCGACGAAGCCACCCAACGAGGCTCGCGTATTGGTACGTGCCTGCGCACGAACGTCGCGAAAGAATACCCAGAAAGACCGGAACACCTCGGCTGCACCCGCATCCCCTCTGTTCAGAAATACTGGGTTATCCGTAGGTCTGGCTGATACCCGTGTGGTAAATATGGCGTCGAACGCTTCCACCGCAGATGTCGGACATTGTTCGCGATACTCCTCCAATAAAGTCCAGTCATCGGCACCATCAGCTTGGAAGCGTTCAGAAAACTCTCGACCTTTGTCGAAGGCGACCAGTGCCTCATCATGGCCCAAGAGTTCCTGTTTGGCCAGCAGCGCCATCACAGCTTTTTTCCCGCTTTCCTTCGTGTGAATCCCGATCTGCACGCCTGGAATCGGGCCCACATTGCGCAAGAGCTCTTCATCTTTGACATCGAAGACGTACTCCGATTTTCCGCCGATAAACTGCTTAATCACCGGCTTTGTGAACTTGATGCCCTGCTCCAACATCGCCCGCCTTGCATTCAACTCATCAAAGACTTTTTGTTGGGCTATCTTCGACCAAGCCATCTGGATCTTGGGCTTTGCCTTGTTGCCTTTTCCAACTTTGATAGTAATTGTGATTTCTTCGCTCGAAGGCAAGCTACATTCCTCACACTTCAGATCGAACGCTTTGTCTGGGAGCGCCGACGTGATGTCTCTCTCCGGCGGGGGGAAGCCGTGTGCCATGAGAGCGTCTCTATTCGCCGTCCAGTACTCATTCCACGGCTTTGGATCGATACTGAACACAACCTCTTTCTTCTCATCCATACCACCCCCTGTATTCCACGCGGAAAAGACAGGCGTAGGACGATAGTGCTTCTCGAAGAACTCCACGAGCTTCTCCATCGTAGGGTACTTCTCCGAGCGCAGGCAGAAGCAAGCCTGATCCATATCCCACCAGCCCTCGGCTTCGGGGTCGCGATGGTCTTGATCGGCACACTTGGCAAGTACGCGCAACAAGCCAATAGCCTTGAGATAGTGGCCAAGGATATCGTGGCGGCATCCGTTCAAATAGAGGGGTTCCATGCTCGTCAGGCTTGCGGGCTCCTCGTTGCTTTCCCGGCGCGAATCGAGGCCCGGATGTCGGCGGCGCGAAACAAGGACTCGAAGAAGCCGAGTCGGAAAGGGCCATAATGTTCCAGAAGGCGGAGGACTCCCCGCGTGTAGCTCTCATTTCCGTCGGCGTCTCGCCCCATGCGCCGGCAGTCGGTAGATAGTGAACCACACCGGAGTTCCTGATCAGCGATGAGGACTGCTGGCAGTGCGTCTCCATTGGCGATGCCCCGGACCATTTCTGCGTCTTTGTGATCTCTAGGATGCCGGGGAATCTCGTCGCGCAAGACCTTCCGCACCCGGCCGTGATGACTCATAATGAGGTATTCGGCAAACAGGCTCTCGATGGGACGTTGCCTGGCATGGGCATCCTGCTCGGATTGCCGAAAGGCTAGCCCGGACGCAACCTCGTGGGCCAGACCCGGTTTGAAGGTTTGGCGGAGCGCCCTGAGTTCCTTTTTCAATGCACGACCAGTGAACATGGGCGTGCCGTCGGCGTTTCGTTCACGAAGGCGGGGACTTTCGGATAGAGAGAACTTTGCGATAGGACACGCCGCCTTAGAAATCGGAATGCCAGCTTTTTCTATTGCATCCGTCGCCGCAGACTGCCATGACGGATGGTTTTTGCCAATGTCATGCCAAGCCAATGCTGTGAGTGCGGCTTCCTGTTCTGCTTGAGATAATCCTGATCCCTCCAAGCCATTGATGATGCACTCCCAATCGTCAATCACATAGCTGGTGTGCTGAGCGATGCTTTGCCAGCCGTTGTCAAGACTGGAGAGCATATCCTCATCCGAAGGCAAGTCGTTCGGTTCATAGGCGGTCGCGACAGGTTTGTCTTCCTCCCGCCCTGTCCAACCGGAATCAACGCGGTATCCACCCGACGTGACAGGTAGGAGGATAGTCATGCCTGGAACAATCTCCAGGGTTTGGACGCTACTCCATCCTGCCTCTTTGCCGCGCCAAATCCAGCCCTTCGAAAGAACGGCTCGGGCGTTTTTTGCCTTCCCGATGGAAACGGGGCACAATTCCTGACGCTGAAAATCGGCGAACATATTCGGGCGCTCGCCTCTTTCTGAATCGGTCCATTCCCGCCACGCGACATAGACGTCAGTCTCCGGGTCAATACCACGCACAAATGGTGACACGTCTGTAAATCCAAGAGAGAGATTCGCGTCTGTGTCAAAGAAATCGAGAAGTTCATGCTGCTGGAGTGAATAGGGGCAGCGCTCGATTGAATTCGCGACGTCGCTCTTGATGTCATCGAGCGCCGCAGGTGACGCATCGCCCTTCAATCTCTCCAGCGCTGTCCAGGCGTGATCACAGCTGGACTTCTTATACGGCAGATGCTTCAGCTCGGCTTGTTTTCTCGCTTTGTCTCTCTGTTCTTTATTTTTGAACTCGTTTGACTCTGAATCGGGCGCTTCAATCCCAACGACGATAGCACGCGGCTCGATACCGTAAGGCGCTTTGTTGTTAAACCCGAATTCTCCGCCGCGATTCAATCGCCCAAGCCGTTGCACAAGGCACGCAAGCGGGGCGACTTCAGTCCAAAGAATGGCGCTGGAAAGATCCAGACCTGCTTCAACCACCTGAGTGGCGACTATGATCTGTCCGCGACGGTGCTTCTCAAAGTAAGGCTGGCCCAGTCGCGACGCCTGCTGTTTTCGCTCCTGTGGCCGGAAGCGGGAGTGCATCAGCATGAGATCGATTCCACTATCGCCCG
>JBBRBI010000159.1:0-7894 GCA_038206015.1 Bryobacterales bacterium
ACCATCTCGTATCTCGCCGGTTCAGGTGCGGCGTGGCCGTGGTATCTTGCCTCAGGTGCGGCTGTGTTGGGTGGTATCCTGTCGATTGCTGCCCGGCGTCATAGGCTTCGCGAGCAGCGCGGATAGGCCGCCGGGGCCTAAACAGGCACTTGAGCCAACCGTCTCGGCGGATTGAGTAACAGCCGAGTTCGTACTTGTCTCCGCCTCGCCGGTCGCTCAGTTTGGGTCGTTAGGCTGCCATGACATCGTCGTGCTCTAAGTGGGAACCAGTTTCGGGTATCGTTGGCCCTTGTGGGTCTATATCTGTTTCCTACTCGGGCGGCATGTGCGGATCGGTCACGTTGCATTTCGCCGCCTTTACCGGGCTTCCCGCTAAAGATTTGCTGATCCACTTTCGCACGTTGGTCGCCCTGAAATATGAAACCGAGTGTCCTGGATTTGAGCCCGACCCAACGGACCTCCCCAAGTGTTCCGAACCGGCTATGGCGATGTGGACTTTTCCACTTTTGAAGATTGAAGGAGACCCTTGGCTTGCGCAGTACCAGCAGATTTACCAAGCGACAAGTGGCGCCGCACCCTTGTCGCATTTCTTCTTCGTCTCCATGGGCGATCTCGTTCACGTTGTTGCTTGCGCCGATGCCGTCGCAGAGTGGATCGCAGTGCCGTCAGCCTAACCATACGCTGCACCCAACGGATTCGGCGGAGGGTACCTCATCCGTCTTTTGAGTTGCATCCCGCCTCATCCTCAGGTGAGCTTGGGCGTTGAACCTCCTCTACGAGACGGAGTTTGCCGATGAACTTCCCAGCCATATTTAAGCAGCCGAGCGCGTATCTTCCGTTGGTGATGTCATTCGCCGCTCTCGCCGTGGTGCTGGGTCACGTCGCCATGTTTGGACCCGCTCGTGAAACCGATGAAGGGACCGTCGCCCACCTGTGGCAGCTACTGATGGCCGGACAGCTGCCAGTCATTGCATTCTTCGCGCTCAAGTGGCTTCCGCTGACACCTCGATCTGCGCTGCCGGTCTTGGCTCTGCACATCGGTGCGGCATGTGCGGCGCTTGCGCCCGTCTACTTTCTTCACCTTTAATCACAGGGTCATCCAATTCGCTTTTCTCATTGCGTCCCGCCTCATCCGCGGGTGAGCTTGGGCGTTAGGCCGTGATGACCATTCGAGATCATCTCAATCGACACCGCTTCATTTCCACGTCGCTCTACGTCGGCGGGATGGCTCTCGGCGGGCTTAGCGCGTGGCTCTTCATCGAAGGTCACACGGATCCGTCGTATTTCGCTATTGCGGCATTCTACCTTGGATTCGTGTCCATGATGACCGGCATGGTCTATTTTGCAGTTGGTGGGCGTTGTCCCAGATGCCGGCGCCGTCTTCCGTATTATGGCATGGCTCTCTGGCGCGTACCTCGGGCTCTACACTTTTGTCCTTTTTGTGCTACGCCCATCGATTCTCCGTTCGAGATTCGGTCCCCGTAAGCACGCAGCGGCCTAACTGTTGATCCTCGACACGTTGTCCGCAGTTTTGGGGAGTCTGGAGGAAGGAGGAAGGGAGTGTAGCGCGGAGTGAGGGCGATGGAAGTTATAGTCGTGGAGGAAGCGCGGGAGGTACGCGGCGCGCTGTCTTGAGTTTCGGTAAGTGCGCGCGTAGGCCCACTCGCGGGTGATGGTCTGGATGAAGCGTTCGGCCTTGCCGTTGGTCTGCGGTCGGTAGGGTCGGGTGAAGAGGTGTCGCACGCCAAGTTGGTGGCAGGTGTGAGCGAAGAGCTTGGAGCGGTAAGCGCTGCCCTGGTCGGTGAGCACGCGCTGGATGCGGATGCCGTGGGCGCGGTAAAAGTCGACGGCTTGAGTGAGCGCATTGAGCACGCTGGGGATCTTCTCGTCGGGGAACAAGCAGGCGTAGGCCAGGCGGGTGTGGTCGTCGATGGCGACATGCAGGCTCTCGACGCCAGCGCCGGGGTTGCGCACGGAGCGGTCGCCGGTGGCGCGCACGCCTGGTAAGTGGAAGCGGCCCAGCTTCTTGATGTCCAGGTGGAGGAGCTCGCCGGGGTGTTCGCGTTCGTAGCGTACAACGGGTGGCTTGGGACCATCCAGCGCGCTGAGTCGATGGAGTCCATGGCGGCGCAGCACCCGCGAAATGGTGGCCTTGGAGACCGCGACGACCATGAGGATTTGGGCGTAGGAGCGGCGCTGTCGGCGCAGCGCGAGGATGCGCGCTTCGAGAGCGCGTTTGGTCTTCGAAGGCTGGCGCAAGGGACGCGAGGATCCATCCTTTAGGCGCTCAGGGAAGCCGTCCCTCTTTGCGCGTGCGAGCCACCGGCGCACGGTCTTTTCATCGACCCCGTAGAGTCGCGCGGTGGCGCGCAGGGAGAGGTCGGCCGAGCGCAAATGGCGCGCCATTTGCGCTCGCATCAGTGGCGTCAGTCTGGCATTAGCGTGCATGATGTCCGAAGGCGATGGCTGGGGTTGGAACTTTCATCCACCAACATCCTGCCAACCCGCCAAAGTGCGGACAACGTCTTGAAACACCACACCTAACCATACGCTGCACCTAACGGATTCGGCGGATGAGCGTCCCGTTCGCTTTTATGATTGCATCTCGCCTCATCCGCAGGTGAGCTTGGTCCGTTAGGCCGTAGTTCCGGTCAGGTTGCTTTAAATGCTCGCATTTACCTTTTCGACCCAATGGATCGGACTCATTTGGCCAATCTTCCTTATCTTTGGTGTCCCGCTGGCTGCAGTATCCGGACGGCGCGCATACACGAAGCTTGTCTTAGAGGGCAAGATCACTCCGGAAGAGTGTGCGAAGCGGCGTAACCACCTTTTGCTCCCGGCTTTCTTGTTCCCCGCATACGGCATTTTTCTCATGATCCGTGTGTTTTTGACGTAGCGTCGCATGTCCTTCACGTTGGCGACCTCGCGACCTAACCAGACGCTGCACCTAACGGATTCGGCGGAGGGGTATTCTGCTCGCTTTTCTGATTGCATCCCGCCTCATCCGCAGGAGAGCTTGGAGCGTTAGGCTGTTTTCCCCGTAGTACGCGAACAAAAAATCGGAACGTGCGAAAGACCAGCTCCGTTTACATCTTCACCAATTCGACTCGTCGGTTCTTGGCTTTACCTTCCTCGGATCATGGAGGCAGCACCCCCGCTGCTAAATCGTCCGATATGCCTGCAAATTATGCCGAGCGCGTCGTCGTAGACGCTCGAAGTCTTTCCTCGTTTCTCGGCGACCGGATGATTGCAACCACGCTTGAAAAGCGATCGGTAGTTGTGCGCGAACTTTGACCACTAGATATCAAATTCGACCTTTCTACTCTGACGCAGAAGGATGCGGTTCTGATCGCTAGGCTCTAGTGACAAAGGCCAAGGAAATTTACAAGCAGGCAGGGGCGCAGGATATTTCTTCAACGGGAGAATCTTCCGCCAGCGCCACCATGGCTTCCTGAGATTCGCTTGACCACGGGGCGTCCCTTTCCCACAGGGACGCCGTTTGGGTTTGAAAAGACCAGCTGAACCTGAGCACACCCCCCCTACGCGGAAGGGGCGGATCGTTGAGTCTGCATAAATCCGATGCTCGCTAGTGCCGACTAGGTAGCTTGAGGTCCACGGGCGTAACTGCAATTCGCAGTATTGCCCGGGGGAATGTAGACGCATCGCGAACGGCGGGCGTCACGATTGAGCGTGGCTCGTTCGATAATTCTGGACGACTTTTTTCGTGCTCAGAAGGTAGTGGACGAATGAGAGCGGAGTATGCAAAGCTGAAGTCATGTCGCTCATTCTAATCATCGTAATACTTCTTCTTGTCTTCGGTGGCGGCGGATACTATGCCCGGGGACCTGCGGGCGGCGGCGGGGGCCTGGGCCTCGCGTTGCTTGTTCTCCTCGTGCTTTATTTCATGGGCGTCCTTCATGGATAATGGCCCAGGTCGGTCGTGGATGCACCGATTGCCTCAATGAACACACCGCGACAGAGTTTTGAGGAGTGCAAGGTCGGCGACTATTGCCCCATCGAATTGAGTGATGCGGCGAGCGAGGTAAAAACCGCCCGACCGAGGGGCGACAAGAAGGAGAGCTTCGATGTCCTACAGGCGGGACCCGAACTTGGTATGCCTCCAACGCCCCTGATGACTGATCATATGGTCTTCCATAGGACCACGCATGAAGGCCGGGAGGTTTGGATGAGGCGTTCCTGAACAAGCGAGTCACATCAAAAGAATGAGGCGGCATTGACTTTCGGAAAATGATGGACTCTTGCTCCCAGCGCTCCATCAACTATCCATTCCACCCGTTTAGTTCCTCCTACAGCGCCGGGGGCCTGCATCGCGTCGCGATAGGGCACCGAATGTACGACGTCACCGGCGGGTTATTAGGCGATGCCGACTCCACGCGCAACTTGAAGTAACAGCACGTGTCTTGACGGATAGGGTAAGATACCGGTGTAAAAATTTCCAGGCTTTAGGATCAGCGACCACTGCCCGCCGATGGAGAGGTGCGACTGGAGTCTGGACCGAAACCCACCGTCGCCTGGGAGTATGAGCCCAAGGGAAGGGATGACGCAGACCGACAGGAGGCTGGAGCGATTCGTATCTGCTTCCGCTACACCATGCGCAAACGTCGCAGCTTTGTGACGATGGTCAGTGACCTCAACTGGAACGAGTATGCGCTTACCTGCGTTCGCTACAGCAAGAGGCGATGAAGAGATTCGAGTTACATCTCGATAAACTGGCTCGCCTTTCGCGAGGCTCGATTTCCTAGGATGAAAAGTCGTTGCCCTTGGCCTTTCGTCCTGATTCGCCCGACGCCCGTTAGCCACCCGGGAGCTTACAGCGTTTCGGCTTTGGTGATTCATTCAACGCACCCGGCTCGAGCTCACCAGCCTTCGTCGGGGGATCATCTCTGCCTTTTAGATCTCGCTGCAGAGTCCGACAAATCGAATTCGCGATCCGCGTTTCCTCGGCTAACTCTTCGGAAACAATTCCCCGATCAGTCCGCCGACGGGTTCGTAACCTCCGCGACCCTGCGTCGCGACCGCCTGTGACTCGGGTGGAGAGCCAGCGCGATGACCTCCCCATTGTCCGAGAACCTGCAAAATTTGACCGAGTCCGCCCATGCCCGACGACGTTGCGGGATATTGCTGCGGGGATCCCGCCGGCGCGCCCATGGCGCCCATCACTTGATTGAGAACACCCATCAGCCCGCCGCCCTGACCGGGAGCGCCAGCGGGGGCACCTAGGCCCTGGACCCCACCGCGCGAGGAAAGCACCTGCTGCAGGATCATCGGACCGACCGTCGCGAGAATGCCGGAGAGCATTCCGCCGCCTGGGGGCAATCCAAGCTTGCTGAAAATCGATCCGATTCCGCTTTGCTGCTGAAATTCCGGGTCCGTGACCTGCTGGCCATCGGCGGCCGCCTGCTGATACTGATGCAAAGCGTCAAACTGCTCCTCGGTCACCCCTAGGAAGGCGGCCATCTGGGAGATGCGCTCCTGCGCGGCGACGGTATAGTGTCCGTCGGCTTGAGCGAAAGAAATCAGATCCTGGACGAGCGAAAAACGCAGGTCGCTTGTCTTGAGCATCGCCAGGCTCTTCTTCAGCGTACCGTTGCTGGGATCCTGCGCGGCATCGACGACGTGCTGCGCGTCCTGTTGCGTCATGCCCGTCGCCTGGGCGAGCTTCGAAAGAAATTCCAACTCGGGATCCGTCGCAACTCGATCCGCGGTCATGAGGGAAGCGATCGCACCTAGATACGCGGCCTTTTGGGCAGGGGGATATTTGGAAAAATCGGGAGTGGCTTGGGACACGCCGCCCACCCTATAAATCACGCGTGATTTGCCCAGCCAAATCGCGCGAAATTGTTGCGCGGTTCCGCGCCTTGTCGCAACAGCCCGCGTGCTCACGTTCCGCGGAAAGTTTCCGGCAAAACCGCAAACGCCGGGCTCACGGCGAACAGAAGGTTTCCGGACCCGGCACGTCAATCACCTCACGGGAGTCAGGATCGAAAGCCCCGTGGAGACGCCGCGGCGTACTTGCCGGGGCCAGGTCGGGGGCTCCGGCAGTCCGCCCGCGCGTGCCAAGCGTTAAATATTCCGCTAGCCCACCGCCCAACCTTCGCGCCGCAATAATGTCGCGATGCACCGGTAACCGTGACGTGGGTGCTCCTCGGAGAGCTTCCGCAGCCGCCACTCCAGTCGATGCCAGCGTGGCGAAAACGGCCCCGCGCGATACCCATACTTGGCTCGCGCCAGCCCAAGGAACCGGCACACCGCTCGCATAGAGCACAGCCCGGCCGCCATCACCTCGGTGGCCACCTCCTTGCAATGTCTTGGGCTTACCATTTTTTCTCGGACCGCCTCCAATACGCGGTCTTAAGCAATGATCCGGTGAGCATATTCTTGAGCTCCGCGTTATCACGCTCCAACTCGTTGAACGGGTGGGCTTCGTTGACATCTAGTTGCCCGAATTGTTTCTTCCACCGATGTAAGGTCACCTCGCTGATGTTCCGGTCCCGGCACACCCCCATGATGCTCTTGCTCCGGTCGGCTTCCCGCAAATGCGGATCTTGTCTTCCGTCGTGTATCGCTTGCCAGTTATTTGGTCCGCATCCTTTCTGGCCCCCCAGACTGACGCTTCACCCTTCACGAAAGGGCGCAGTCAAGTCAATGTTCTTCGCAGTGAAGTGGTATATCCAAGTGATGTTGACGCCCGGGTTGTTGGGATCTAAACATTGGCCTACAAGACTGCCACCCAAACCGACGCTGAAAAATTGCAGATCGGCTCACCTTCGCGACCGAAAAGAATGCGGATGCCTGGGCTTATTCAATCGCTGTGCTTGAACGACGTGACTCATTATCCTGCTCTTGTCTTCGCAGTCTCGTTCGTCGTGCTCTGGCTCACGGCCTGGATCGGATGGGCGGTGATGAGACGGAAACGCGCCTTGGACGAGGAGTTGCGCGAAGACTTTGGCTTCATCCTAGCTGGGACGTTGACCCTTCTCGCTCTGCTTATTGGATTCACCTTTTCCATGGCCATTAACCGCTACGACCTGCGCAAGACCTATGAGGAGGCTGAGGCGAACGCGATCGGGACAGAGTTTGTCCGCGCCGACTTGCTGCCTGCCGCCGATACGGCAAACATCCGTGCGCTGCTGGCTAAGTATCTTGAGCAGCGGATCGTGTTCTACACGGCTCACGCTGAAGAAGAGTTTCAGCACGCCAATGCGCGAACTGCGGAGTTACAGAACGAATTGTGGGCCGCGGTCCGTCCTGCAGCGGCCGCGCAGCCGAACGCCATTGTGGCCCTGGTGGTTGCGGGCATGAACGATGTCTTGAACTCGCAGGGCTACACCCAGGCTGCCTTCTGGAACCGCATCCCAACAGCCGCCTGGGCACTGCTGACCGTGATCGCGGTCGGCTGCAGCGTGCTCATAGGCTATGGGTCGCGAAGTAATAAAGCAGGATTCAAACTGCTTCCCATTCTACCCCTGGGCGCGTCGGTAGCCTTCATGCTCATCGCCGACCTGGACGCCCCGCGGCACGGCATTATCCGAGTGAAACCACAAAATCTGATCGGCCTCGCAGAATCTCTGCATCCACAAGCGAAGTAATTTGAAAGCCACGGCTTCTTCATCGACAACGAACTTGCTGGATCTAAGTCGACGAACAAGTAGGTGGGCTTTGAGAGGGTGTTGGGGGCAGGGATTTCACCCGCTTTTGTGGTTGCATGGCGTCCCCCCCCCAGGTGAACGTTAGGCTTAAGGCCCACTAATCCGATCGATGTCAGCGGCAGCAGACCCGCCCGGTCAAGCTCAACGTGTCGGTTTGGTATGCCCCATAATACGCATGATCGTCCGACCCGTGCCACTGCCGCTTTTCCGGCCTGACGAAGTAT
>JBBRBI010000160.1:0-7808 GCA_038206015.1 Bryobacterales bacterium
GGAAGATCTTCGGCAATTCGGAGATGCTTCGGGTGGCGCGCCGTCCGTGGGGATCGACCACCGGGACATGTCCGAGCGAGCGCGAGTGCGCCAGTATCGCCTGTGCGTCGTAGGCTGAGTCCACCAGCTCATAGAGGCAATAGAAAGGCTCGGAAGTGAGGGTCATCAACGGGATTGCGACTTTGGCGTCGTGCACGTTGGCCCCAGTCTGGATGGCCTTGATGCCGAGATTCTAAGACTGTGTTTGGGAAGGGGCTTTTTGTTGGTCTATTTCCGCTGGTTATCACAGTTCTGTAGTCTGGTTTCGGGGTAGCGTTCGCGGGCTTCAATGGCGTTTGAGTCGCGGGCGATATGGCCGACGATGCGATCCTGCTGCGTCATCCGGATCAGGGCTCCGTGGATGCGTTCAGGGCGTTTGCGGCGGGCGAAATCAGCAAAGGCGCGAGAGAAAGTGCTCTCGCTGGGGATCGCTTTGGCGTTGAGCCAACCGCAGCTTTCGCGCAGTTGCGGGTCGACCTTCAGACGGTCGATCAGCTGGCGGGTGGTGGCCGGATTGTGGATCGACTTGGCGAGGACCTCGGCGAGCAGCTTGTTCTATGGCGTGAGCGGGCCGGTTTGCTCTCTCAGTATCGGGAAAAGAGCCAAGTGGCAGAGTTGTGAGAATTGCGATAGAAAATTCCGGGAGCTATTCTGCATGTAAAGCCACTTTGCTTTCTGAGTTTTTATTTAGCGACTAAATCATGAAGCATCTCTGGCCTCATCTCCAAACTTTCTCACTTAGTCCAGCAATCTCAGTCACTTGCGGGCGGGCGACTTTTGCAAGTGCCCACTGTAAAGCCTTCGTTAACCCATTGCGCGTAAACTTCTAGCTTGAAACAGAATTTGTTTTCCGCTCTTGGCACTCACGAACTCGGATGCTACTCGCAATCGCCGGGGCCGCAGCGGGCATATGGGCTTTTGGTGCAATTTCAAGTGAAGTCATCGAGGGAGACACTCAGGCATTTGATCGCCGGGTGCTCTTGTCGATGCGGCACTCGGGCGATTTATCTCCGAGGGGTCCGCAGGCAGTGCAAGAGGCCGCGCGTGACATCACCGCATTGGGCGGAACCGCAGTGCTAGGCTTTCTAACCCTCGCCGTAGGCATCTACTTGCTGCTGGACGGCAAGAAGCGCATGGCCCTCTTCGTCGTCGGCTCCATCGCCAGCGGGCTCCTCCTGAGTACAACTCTGAAAACAGCCATCAATCGCCCGAGGCCGGACATCGTGCCCCATCTTGTCACGGTGTCTACTTCCAGCTTTCCCAGTGGCCATTCGATGATGTCCGCACTAACCTACCTCACAATCGGCGCACTGCTTGCCCGATCACAGGAACGGAAACGCCTCAAGGCATTTGCCATGTTGACGGCAGCGATGCTTGCCTTGCTGGTAGGCCTCAGTCGCGTCTATCTCGGCGTCCACTGGCCTACTGATGTACTCGCTGGCTGGACAGCTGGTGCCGTTTGGGCAGTCCTGTGCTGGGTCACCGCACGCTGGCTGCAGGATCGCCACGCGCTCGAGGCAGAGGCCGCACACAGGACCGAAGACTAAGTGCTTAGGGCTTTTCTTTCAACTCCAATTTCGGGTAGTAATCGGTCGTCGACTTTTGAAATTTCTCCATCCACTTTTTCCCGGCCTCTGCTGAGAAACTCCAGTCCTGGCGGTGATAGTTCCAGCTCTCCGGATTCAATGCCTGCGCACGCAACCACCATTTCTGGGCCACGTCATCCTGCCTCGCTTCATGCAGCGCGACAGCTAACTTGAAACACGCATCAGCCTCCTGCTCTTGCGGGCTGCGCTCCTTCACCCGGCGATGATACTCCGCATCGCTCACAACAAACTCACTGGCCTCGCCCTTGGCAACCCATTCCCGCAGCGCCGCCACGTAAGCATCGCCCTCGGTACGAATCACCTTGCCGCCAACCTTCAATTCCTGACTCTTGGGCGCCGCAGTCTCGGCCGGTCTAACAATCCGCCCCCGCTCATCAATCCAGATTCCCGACGGGACATTCACTAACTGGTAAGCAGAACTGACCGCATGCCCTGTGTCAATGAGCGTCGTATAAGTCGCCTTCGCCGCATCGTAAAACTTACCTGCAGCCGCTTCGCCGCCTGTGTCTTGCGCCGCTGCAACTAACTCAAAGCCCTGCCCCTTCAACTCAGAATAGATTGTCTGCCAGACCGGCAGATCAAGACGGCATCCTCACCAGCTGGCCCACGTGAGCAGCAGAATCTTTCGTCCGCGAAAATCACTCAGTCGCACCGTCCCACCCTTACGATCCCGCACCGCAAAATCCGGAGCGACACGCGACTCGAGGAACCCACCGCGCATCGCCGGAATCTCCCCAAAGCTCCAGACGGACCCTTCATTCACGACCGCCTGCTTCAGTTTGCGAGCAAAACCACTTAGATTCAGCCATCCGTTCTGCTTCAATTCCTTGCCCAGAGGGATGCACACATCCGCCCGGCAAGCGCCCTGCGGCTTCACAACAAACTCGTTGATCTTGGGCAATTCCGCAAACGGAGCCCACAAGTCGCCCTTATCGACGCGGCTTGCCACGAGCGCAATTATGCGATTGTCGTAAAGCACCGTTGCCCCCGAGCTCGTTGCTCCCCACATCGCGCCAGTGCCCATCAACAGCCGTCGTCGCTTGATCATGGCTAATTGTAGCTCCCCTAAGCCAGGTTCTTTGATGGCGTGCAGTGCATATGGGTGTCGTAGGCTTACCAGGCATCGTCGTCATGCGCCACTCACTTCATCGCATCAGCCTCCCAAGGCGTGCGATGAAGTGAGTGGCGTTCCAACCCTAGTGATAGCGGCCGCATGTTCAGAATGCCTTAAGGCATGTCGTGGCGCTGAGCTTCAACCGGCTTAGCTTGTACCTGCGTCCTACGCCATCAGAAGTAACCGAGGTAAAGCGAGTCTTCCGACGCGAACCTTGGGCTGGACGTGACTCACTTAAGAAGCCCCGGCACAGTGCTAAGACCTTCGGGGTCGAGGGCAGCGCCTGATCCCTGCCTTCGTTAATTGTGGTCGAGATCAAGCGCAGGGCGCATCGCTTGAAGCAAATGTCAGCGACGGGCAAGGAACGCGGGTAAAGACTTCGACACCTTCCGCTTGTTGAAGTAGATTACTTTGCGCTCTTGGTACCATCGGGTGGCTGGATGATGACCGCACTAGTCTGCTGGTTTAGGAAACAGTCCTCCGTCTACAACAGTCTCATCTTTGAATGCGGCGCTTCCGCCGGAGGCTACGGGATGATCTCAGTAGCAAGGAATCAATGCACGTTTCGAAACGGCTGGTGCTGGCCTATTTTGCCAGCCGAGAGCAGGCCCTTGAGGCCGTACAGATACTCCGCAAAAGTGCTTATAATGCGCTGCTGGTGGAGCGCAGTGCTCTCGGGAATAAGCTAAGTTACTCCCTCGGTTTTACAAAGCTTAGTGCGTATGCACTTGTCGGCGCAATTGGTGTGAGCGCGGGTACTTACCTTGTTGGGTATTCAGCCTGGCTCGCTATGGGTAGTCTGATTGGCGGCCTGGCAGCGGCGTATCTGATCCGGGCGGCTCAATATGCCCGCCTCACCGAGGCGGTGATGGGCCGCTATGGCCGGACGATCCTAGCCAATGAAACACTCATTGCTGTATCGGTCTCCCCGGAGCGGTTTCAGGATCTAACAGGAGCGTTGCGAAGCTCCGACCCGCCGGCGATCTTTGTCGTTCCCGACGGCACCTGGCCACGCCAGATCCCTGAAGATACCCGCAACGCAAGCCGGATTAGCGATCGACTGGCTCAAGCCGAGGTGGCGCTTGACGACAGCGAAGAAGTACTGAATGCGGCGCTGAGTTTGGAATACAGCATTTCGCCGGCGGCTGTGTGGCTGCTGGACAACGCGAATCTGATGCGGGGCGAAATCGGGGAAGTGCGCCGGGGTTTGTCCAAAGCGATGGTGGCGGAGTTACCGCGAAAGGGATTGGGGATACGAATTCAGCAGGCTGCACAGCGACTCATCCAGGCGACTGATGCCGTGATCTCGCCTGAAAATATTGAGGCGAGCCTGGTGGAAGCGAGTGTGGGGCAGCACCTGAATATCGCCGAGATCTGGTCCTTTCCCCAGTTCCTGCGGCTGGTGCTGATCTGCCGACTGAGGGGGTTGAGCCTCGAGGTGGCGATTGGGCAGCAACGGCAGGAATTGGCCTATTTTTTCGTGGATCGCATAGTCAGCGCGAACAAGCGGGATCCGGATGCCGTCCCTGGGTTATTGCAGCTATACCTGGACCAAATGGGTGGGGAGCTCATGTCGTTCGGGCTATTGGCGAATCTGCTTCACGATGAAGACAATTGCCTTGGCGTGCTCCACCAGTGGTTGCTGGCGGCGCACGACCACTCGGTGGCCGAGGATCTGGTGCTTTACCACCGCCTGCAGGCGCAACAGACGATTTCGGTCTCGAACATTGTCGGCTCGCTGAGGCGCCTGCCGGCAGTGGATTTCTCGCGGATATTCAACCGGGTCAGCAGCGTGGAAGCGCTGCTCAATCTCGACCCATCGGGTGTTTACGGCCAGTGTAATTCCGCTACGAAGGACGCTTACCGGAAAGCGGTGGAGCAACTGGCGCGGGGTGCCCGGAACTGTGACGAAACCGCAGTAGCGGAGGCGACACTGAAACTTGCCGGAGAGCATCCGTCGGGGAGTGTAGAGGCGAATGCCGGCTACTATCTTCTGGACGACGGACAACTGGCATTGCAACGTGCGGTTAACTACAGGGCCACCTGGCGCGAGCGCATTACCCGTCACGTCCGCGCGCATCCTACCCGATCGTATCTTTCGGCTTTGGCAATGGCCGGTGGGGTAATGCTTTGCGCATTTTTCTCGCTGGAGATGTCAGTCAGCGCGATCGAGTCGCCTATCATCCTGCTCACGTTTGCGGTTCTCCTGGCGCTTCCCGTAAGCGAGATGGCGACGCAGGTGGCTCATGCATTGATTGTGTCGTTCCTGCCTGCGACCCGTTTGCCGCGCCTGTCCTTGGCTGACGGGATTCCCGTCGAGATGACGACGCTGGTGGCCGTGCCCATGATGTTTCAAAGCGAGGCCACGATTGAACGCGAACTAAGGAAGCTGGAAGTCAGGTACCTGGCGAATCGGGAGACGAATCTATATTACGCGCTTGTGGGGGATTTTACGGATGCGGCGCAGTCGAGCGAAACGCTGGATAAGGCGCTTCTGGATGCGGCGTTTGCGGGTGTCGATGACTTAAACCGCCGCTACGACACGCGCCGCTTCGCTGTGTTCCACCGCCGTCGTCTTTTCTCGAAATCTGAGGACAATTGGATTGGATGGGAGCGCAAACGGGGCAAGTTGGAGGAACTGAACGCTTGGCTGACTTCGGCCTCGTTGCCAGAACACACGATGGAAATTCACGGTGCGATCCCACGGCCTGTGCGCTTTGTAATTACCCTGGATGCGGACACGATCCTTCCTGTTGGGTCGGCGATTGCGCTGATTGCGACGATCGCGCACCCATTGAACGAGGCGCAGATCGACGTCGAGCGGATGGTGGCCGTGCGTGGTTTCTCGATCATACAGCCGCGCGCCAGCATCGCCTTGCCAGAGGCGATCGCGACTCGCTTCACACGGTTGTTTAGCGACATCTCTGGCTCTGACCCCTACACGCGCCCAGTGTCTGACGCCTACCAGGATTTATTCGGGCACGGGATTTTCCACGGCAAGGCGATCTACAACGTGGCGTCATTCCACCAGCTGGCCGGAGGACGCTTTCCAGTAGACACGATTCTCAGCCATGACTTGTTAGAGGGAGAACACGTCCGAGTCGGGCTGGCTAGCGACATCGAAATTTTTGAAAGCTTCCCGGCGGACTATCCGTCCTATTGCAAACGGCAGCACCGATGGATTCGCGGGGATTGGCAGATTGCGGCGTGGATTCGTCACGAGGTGCCGGGCCCGGCGGGCGATGTCGTTGGAAATCCGCTCGCATCGATCTCGCGATGGAAGATTTTCGACAACCTCCGGCGGAGCTTGGTGGCACCCGCAGCCGTGATGCTGGTTGGGATGGCGTGGATTTTCGGCACGGGTACGGAGGTAGCACTCCTGGTGATTCTCAGCTACCTCAGCACGCCGTTCTTGATCGGCCTGTTTCTGCAATTTCCAACGGGCTTTCAGATCGAGTACGCCTCGTGGAAGCGGCTGCGCATCGAGGTGACACGCATCTTCTTCAACTTGATTCTATTGCCCCATCAAGCGCTGATCTGCGCGGATGCGATCACCCGATCCATCCACCGGCGGCACATGTCAAAGAAGCGATTGCTCGAATGGGAAACGGCCGAGACGACGCAGGCTGACCCGGCATTGCAAATCAATCGCTCACTAGCGCAGGGTGCCTTGATCACGGCGGGTGCGACGGCGCTCTTGTTTGCCGTTTTGGCGACGCAGCGGGCGGTGTGGCTGGCCCCCATTCTTGTACTTTGGTTGACCACGCGGGAGGCGATCCGCTACCTGGGCCAATCCGCGCCCTCGGACGGTGGATTGCGGTTGAACCATGCGGATCATACTTTTCTGAGGCTGATGGCGAGAACCACCTGGCGCTTCTTCGACGACCTCGTTGGTCCGGACGACCACTGGTTGCCCCCTGATAATTTTCAGGAAGCACCGGATGAACAGATCGCCCACCGAAGCTCTCCGACCAATATCGGGCTCTGGATGACGACGCTGCTGACCGCCTCCGATATGGGCTACATCACGCACGACACGGCGTTGCAGCGGATGAAGTCGACGCTGGATACCATCGCCAAGCTGGAGAAGTTTCGCGGCCACCTGTTGAATTGGTACGACACCAGGACCACGGCACCGCTGCAGCCGCGCTACGTCTCTGCCGCCGATAGCGGCAACTTTGCCGCAACGCTAATCACGGCCGGAGCGGGCCTGAAGCGCTTGATGCATCTACCCATTGTGGGACCACAAAGCTTACGCGCGTTGGGCGACCACATCAACATTCTGCGCGAGTTGTCACCTGCGGACAGCGTGTCGATGGGATTGCTGCGGGCTTTGACGCGGATTGTCCGATCCGGGTTGGCCAGTCGTAATTACACAACCTACTGGAAGATTGCCAAGGCCCCGGTGGCCCAACTGCGGGAAAGCGCTCGCTGGAATGTCGACGCCGACGACCGGCGCGGCTACTGGATTGCACAGATTCAAGCGCAGACGGAAAGCTGGAACAGGGAATGCGACCAGTATCTGCGCTGGCGAGAGTTGCTGCTTGCGCCTCCAGACAGCTTCGTCGCTCAAATCGGCAAAGAGGCTGTGGCTCTGCGCAAAGCTGCTGCGGCGACCGTGCCGTCAATCGACGAACTGGCCGGAGTGTCGCTGGCGCTTCAAGCGCTCTTGGCTCTCGATAGCAACGAGATTCCTAAACAAGCGCATGTTTGGCTTAAGGAGATAGCGGCAGAGCGAGCGCGCGCACACGAGGCTGCTGTTGCCACCCAATGCCTGGCCGTCGGCTGTATCGCCGCAATCGAGAAACTTTTCGCCGAGACGGACTTCCGCTGTCTCTACAACGCGGAAACAAAGTTGCTGCGGATCGGGCTCTCGCTGGACTCCGTGCAGCAGGACGACAACCACTATGACTTGCTGGCCAGCGAGGCGCGGCTGGCCAGTTTGATCGGCATCGCCAAGGGCGAGCTTCCCCCGGAGCACTGGGTGGCGCTCGGCCGACCCTACACCTCGTCCGACGCGCAGGTGCTGCTGTCATGGGGGGGCACTA
>JBBRBI010000161.1:0-7466 GCA_038206015.1 Bryobacterales bacterium
TCGGGGTTCTTGCGTTGGTATTCGAGAAATTTCTTGGGGTCCCAATTGCCGATGAAGGCCATACGCACGACGCGAAATCCGTCGGCCCCCATGTTGCTCACTTTCTCTGCAATGTAGACGTCCATGCCGTGGATCAGGCTCATCACTGCGATGAGCGTTGTGGTGGCCAGGATAATGCCCAAAAGAGTGAGGAAGCTTCGCAGCTTGCTAGCCCGCAGACTGCCCAGGGCGACGCGAACGGCCTCAAAAAATGCGCTGCTTCGCTTGGTAGTCACTTAGCGATCAATACGCCGCAGCGGGGCCCTATGTTCCGCTAATTTTCTGGTCAATCCAATTTGCGGCAACTTCTTCGGACCAGAAGCGAGGACCGCGACGAGCCAGGAAACCGACATGGCCGCCATGGCGGGTGAGGATCAGCTTCAGATTGGGGTTCTTTTCAGGTGCCGCACGCTCGTAGACCGAGGAGGGAATCAAAGGATCGTCGGCTGATTGGATGAGTAGGCCGGGGATCGCGATGGACTTCAGAAAAGCTTGACTGGACTGCGTCCCGTAGTAGTTGGCTGCGTCGCCAAAACCAAAGGCCTTGGCGGTGAATCTGTCATCGAACTCGAGCACGCTTTGGACAGCATCAAGGCCATCGAGCGGGAAGCGATCTGGAAACGCCGCAGCACGACGGCGATAGCGCGCCTTGAGCCGCTCGATGAACTTGCGCGAATAGATGAAATTGCGTGGCTCCTGCATCCTTTGGCAGCAGGCCATCAGATCGAGCGGCGTCGAGACCGTGACGACTCCGGCGATGCCGAGCGTGCGCGCCTTGTCGCCAAGTTCGCCGACTAGCTTCAGGATGACGTTGCCGCCAAGCGAATAGCCCACCAGGAAGATGGGGCCAGAGCCGTCGGCCGCCAACTTTTCGACAATCGATTGTAGATCGTAAGTGAGACCGGCGTGGTAAAGAGTGGGCGCCAGGCTCTCGGTTCCGCCACAGGTGCGCATGTTGAGCCGATGCACACGCAAGCCGCGCAATAGCGCTGCCTGGGCCATGCTTTGCATGTATCCCGACTCGTGTGAACCTTCCAGTCCATGCAGGACAATCAGTTCGCCGCGCACAGTCCGCTGGGGCTGATGCCGGACGGCGAGCACCTGCACATCGGCACTGGTGCGATGCAACTCTCGCACTCCGGGGAAGCGGATTTCATCGAGATTGCGCGGCCAGAAATTGGCGGCGATGGTGGTGAGGTCCCCGTTAGAGAACAGCGCTGGAAACTCGGTCAACTTTCTAGTTTAGGACGCTTAGGCCTTGTCGTCGTCTTCGCTGCGTCGCGAAAGCTCTTCGGTGAGGATGATCGCCTCTGCCAGTTCCTTCATCGGCTTGCGATGCCGACGGCTCTCATTGCGCAATCGCAGGTAGGCTTCCTCTTCGGTGAGGCTGAAGCGGTGCTGCAGGATACCCTTGGCGCGCTCGACAAGCTTTCGCGTCTCCAACTGTCGCTTCATCTCCTCAGATTCTGAAACAAGACGCAGATTTTCGTCGCTGAGCATTCCCTTCGAGATTGCTACACCCATTTGCTCGCCGATGAAGGTGAGCAGGGTGATCTCCTCTGCCGTATGAGCGTGGGGCTCTTTGTGGTGCACGTTGATGACGCCGATAATTTCGCCCTGATTGATGAGCGGCACCGACAGGAAGGCTTCGTAGGTGTCTTCGACGAGACCCTGAAAGCGCTTGAAGCGATGATCGAGCGCGGAGTTTGCGGCTAGCGCGACGACGCTTTTGTGTTCCGCAACCCAGCCGGTGACGCCTTCACCGACTTTCATCTTGAGCAGGCCCAAATCCTGCCCGTGGGGCACCTGGGAGGCGCGCAGGACAATCTCATTGGTTTCTTTTTCGATCAGGTAAACCAGCGCGGCGTCGCAGTCTGTAACCTGAACAGTGAGGCCGATGATCTCGCCCAACATTTCGTCCAGTGTTCGCTGCGAACTGACGATACTGGAAATTCTGTGCAGCAGCGCGACTTGAGAAGTTTGTGGTTCGTTCATATCAGTGAGGCCCATTCATTCATGCTAGGCAGTCTTGTGTCATTAGACAATTCATTCTTTTTATCGGTCCGATGCATCGCTTTGGCCTGTGCACTGGTTTGCGCGCCTTCTAGCATGGCTCAAACCCTGCTCAAGACGGCACATTTTAGCCTCTACAGCAGTCCGAAAGCAGTGCGCAAAGGCGAAAGAGCCATCGAAAGACTGGAGGAACTGCGTGTCGTTTTACCTGCACTACAGGGTGCGGGCTGGATTGTGGGCAAGCCGCTCCAAATCTGGATCCCTGCCACGGTGCAAGATTGGCAGCGCATTGCTGCATCTGATTCAGAGCAGGGAGTTTATCGCTCAGGAATACGAAAAGACTGGATTATCGTCAATCCGGAAGCTCCGAACTTCATCGAGGTTGTCAGCCACGAATATGTACATGCGGTGCTCGATCATGTGCGACCGAATCTTCCGACGTGGCTTATTGAGGGAATTTGCGAGTACTATTCGACTCTGGAATTGAGCTACAGGGGCAACCGGGCGAAGGTCAGTTCGGGACGACCGCCGGGGAATCGGCTGGCATCGCTTCGCGGCTTGAAAGAGATTGACGTTGCGTCGATGCTTGGGAGCGCATTGGACAGCGAAAGATATGCACGAGCATGGGGCGCAGCTTATTGGCTGTGGCCAGATTTTTCCGGGGCTAAATCGCTTCCTAACTCGATCCCGATCAGCAACTTTGTGATTCGCACTCAGACCCTCGAATTGCGTCGACCGGCAGTGAATTTGCTCGCAGTTTCGCCGGCAGAGCTTGCTGAATTCGAAGTGGAATTTGCGCAGGCGGGCCTAAACGAAAGACTGGTGGCGGCTTTGAGTGGAGGTGGCAAGGCGGCGCAGCAGGCGCAGGAAATGTTTATCGACGGGCTGAGGCTGGCCGACGAAGGCGACGCCCGGCGGGCCGTGCCGCTGTTGGCTGAGGCATGCCGACTTCGTCCTTCCAATAGCACCTGGTGGCATGCATTGGCGCTTGCCTATCGCGACACCGATGAGATCGACAAGGCACGCGAGGCTGTGAATTTGGCGGTATCAACGGCAGTGAATGAATCGGAAAGGGCCGCAGCGACGACGCTGAAGCTCGCCCTAAACTAAAAAGTGAGCGTGAGATGCCCCTGCAAAATCGAGTAACGCCTTTCTCGGAGATCGAACGCAGCCCGGCGCGCGGCAGTTTTACGGGCAATCGCGGCATTTTGCACAATGATCGGCAAGAGCTGGTGACGACGCGTTGGCGGCACAAAGCCTGGATCATTTGCGAGCTGGAATATAACGGCTGGCAGCGTAAATTGATGCTGCCCAATCGCTGGACTGAACTATTCTTTCTGGATGAAGCGACGGCGTTTGCGGCGGGACATCGATCCTGTGGACTGTGCCGACGGGACGCCTACAAGCTCTTTCTGAAGCTGTCGGGGTGTGCGTCGGCAAAGGCCCTCGATGCGGTGCTCCACGCCGAGAGGACGAAATTGCAGCCAGCAATCGAAATGTCCAGGCTGCCCACAGGCGCGCTATTTGAGCAGGGCGGCCAAGCGTATCTCAAGCAGGAGGAGGGTGTTCGTGAGTGGTCGCATTTGGGATATTCAGGACTGTTTGCCATGCAGGGTGAAACGATTGTGCGCCCTCTCACACCCCAGTTGACGCGCCTTGTCGTCGAGTCTGGATACGCCGTCCGAATGCACCCCTCAGCCCTAGCTCAGGCCGCAGGCTCGACCCAGGAACCGTCTGCCAGACCTAGCGCGTAATCTCGGACAGCACCAGGCCATGCAGCCGTCTCCAATGCAAAGCGGGCCCGCTGGCCAGCAAACAGTGCCCGAATCGCCTCCTCAAAACAGCTCAAATTTCCGGCAACGGCCATCAGGAAGCGGTATGCCGCCTCACGTGAGAGTCGAATCCGATCCTCGCCGCCACTACTGCGTCGTGCTTGCTCAACCAGCTTGCGCAGCGCCACGGACGCCCCGCCGGGCTGGGCACCCAGCCACTCCCAATGCCTTGGCAACAGAGTCACCTCTCGCGCAACCACACCAAGCTTCGGACGACCTGGTCCTCGAAGCTGCGTAAGTTGCTCTGGCTCAATGGTTTGGCCGGTACCGTCTTCAAAGATCAGAACTTTCGCCAAGCCTGCGGCATTGGCTTCGTTTGCGGCAACGGAAGCGGCGTGTGAATCCCCTGCACCAATCTGGCGGAGGTCTTGAAAAACTGTGTACATGTTAATATTACCCGGATATAACTAATTATACCCGGATAGAACAACATTGCAAGGGTTTGTTAGAAGCCCAATCGGGAAATCGCGTAGATCCCCGCCCCGAACAGGGCTGCGCCCATGAAAACACAGGCCGGGAGGGTCAAGACCCAGGCCAGAAGCATATTGCGGACGGTATTGAGCTGGACGCCGCTTTTGTTTGCGGCCATCGTTCCCGCCACGCCACTGGTGAGCACGTGCGTCGTACTAACCGGCAGCCCCAACTGGTCGGCCGCGCCAATCGTCAACATCGCGACTAATTCAGCGCAGGCACCTTGAGCGTAGGTCAGGTGATCGTTGCCAATTTTCTCGCCCACGGTAACCACAATTCGCTTCCAGCCAACCATTGTGCCGAGGCCAAGGGCCAAGGCAACCGCAATCTTTACCCAGACCGGAATGAAACGCGTACTCAGTGCGAGGTCTTTGCGATACCGCTCGACTGCGCTGCGCAGATCAGCGTCGACGCCACGACCTTGCTTCAGCAGTTTCCCCAAGGATTCATCGATCAGGTAGAAATCGGTGCGGAGCTTCGTTCGCTCGGCGCGGGGCAGATCGGCGAGAGTCCGCTTGCCAGCCAGGCGGCGGCCGACTTCGCGGTTGAGTTCAGAAATGGAAGAAGCAGTGTGCCGATTGGGCGAGACGTTCGGCTTCAGGTAGTTTGAAAGCTCGAGCGTAGCTTCTTCGGCTCCAATCGGTTCGCGATCAAAGCGCTGCTCTAGCAGCATTGAAACTTGTTTGGAGTCTTGAAGCAAGCGTTCAACCTCAGCCTGGGTCGTGCCTACGTTTAGAGCAAAGCTGGCCGGCAGGGCACCAATGAGAATCAACATCACCAGGCCCATGCCCTTTTGACCATCGTTGGAGCCATGCGCAAAGCTCACGCCGGTGCAGGTAAATATGAGAATCAAACGAATCCAAAGCGGAGGTGGCTGGTCCTGTTTGGGTGCTTTGTACAGGGCTGGATTGGAGATCAAGATCTTGCAGAGCAGCAATAGCAGTGCCGCACAACCAAAGCCAATCAGTGGCGACAACAAGAGGCTGCCAAAAACCTCCTGCGCCTTTCCCCAATTGACACCCTCGCCAAATACTTCGGCGTTCATTACGGAGTGGGCGAGACCTACGCCGAGGATTGAGCCAATCAACGTGTGGGAGCTGGACGCTGGAAGCCCTAGGTACCAAGTGCCCAAGTTCCATAAGATGGCCGATACGAGCAGCGAGAAGACCATGGCCATTCCGGCTGCCGATCCGACGTTCAAAACAAGTTCGACCGGAAGCAGCGCAACCACGCCAAAGGCGACAGTGCCTGAAGACAGCAGCACACCGATCAGATTCCAAATACCAGACCAGACCACCGCTACAGTCGGCGGCAAGGTGTTGGTGTAAATTACTGTGGCAACCGCGTTGGCAGTATCGTGAAATCCGTTCACAACTTCAAAGGTCAAAGCTAGTGCCAGCGCCAGCAAAAACAGAATGGCCATCGGCACTGCGACTGGTTCCCCAAATAATTCCACTTTTAGTTACCTCTGGCAGTACACCAGATTTGAGGGGTCTACGGCAATCGATTCATTAATTATTCACAAGAGAGTTACCGGATTGGCATCTTAATTTGACACACTCTGGTTGTGCTTCGTTCTTACTTGATACTCGCTCTGACCACGTTTTCGCTCAGCGCTCAATTCGATTCGGCCGCCGTCGTTGGATCTGTCCGCGACGAGAAGGGAGGCTCGCTGTCGGGTGCCAACGTTGTTCTACGGAATATCGATACCGGTCTGACGCAGAACACAACGGCGGCCGAAACCGGCGAATTCATTTTTTCCAGTGTCCGCATCGGCAGCTACAAAGTCACGGCAGAGATGCAGGGCTTCACCAGCGCGACCGCCGACCAGGTCAGCGTCACGGTTAACGCCCGCCAGCGGGTCGATCTCATTCTACGCGTCGGCCAGGTGAGTGAGATGGTGAGCGTCGAAGCCACCACACCGCTGCTGGAATCCGACAGTTCCTCCAAGGGCCAGGTCATCACCACCAAGCAAGTGATCGAGCTCCCGCTGCAAGGGCGCAACTATGCCAACCTCGCTCTCCTCTCGCCGGGCGTCCGCCAGTCCGCCTCCGGCAATCAGGGCTCTATAGCCTTCCGTCGCGAAGGTTCCTACAATGTCAACGGTCTCCGCAGCGTCTGGAACAACTTCCTGCTCGACGGCATCGACAACAACTTTTACGGCACCACCAACCAGGGTTTTTCCAACCAGGCGACTCAGCCCTCTCCAGACTCGGTCGCCGAATTCCGCCTCATCGTCAACGCTTACTCGGCTGAATTTGGCCGCAGCGGTGGCGCTGTCATGAACGTCGCCTCCCGGTCCGGCACCAACAAGATCCACGGCGCAGTTTGGGAATTCCTCCAGAACGAAAAGTTGAACGCCACCGGCTTCTTCAAGCCCAGCCTCAACCAAAAGCCCGTCAATAAGCGCAATCAGTTCGGTGCAGCCATCGGTGGTCCGATCATTAAGGACCGCACCTTCTTCTTCGCCGATTACGAAGGCTCTCGCTGGTCGATCGCTCCCTTCTCGCTCACCTCGGTGCCCACGACCGACCAGCGCAAGGGCATCCTCCCGTTAGACGTCCGCGCCCCCGTCACTTTCACTGATGACACCGGCCGCACCATCGCCGCCGGCACCGTCTTCCCTGCTGGCACCGTTATCCCCATGACGCCCTTTGCCCGCCGCGTGCTCGCTGAGCTTCCCCAGGCCAACCGCGCGGGAAGTGGCCTCATCGGCATCGGCACCAATTTTGGCGGCTTCGATAGCAACAAACTCACCGACAACAAAGGCGCCATCAAAATCGATCATCAGATCTCAAACAATCTCAACAGCTTCTTCCGCTTCGCTCAGCGCCGTCAGAACATCATCGCTCCTGGCCTCATCACTGGCTTCGCGGGTGGCAACAACCTTGGTAATCTCGATACCTTCAATCAACAAGGCATCGCCGGCCTCACTTGGACTAAATCCCCAACCGAGGTGCTCGAATACCGCTTCTCCGTCACTCGCCTCGGCTTTGACCGCCTGCCCGCCGCTGTCGGCGGTCCCTCCATGCGCGAACTCTTCGGCATCACCGGCCTCCCGGAAGGCCCCCGCATCCAGGGCGGCATCACGCCCCAGGACATCCAAGGCTT
>JBBRBI010000162.1:0-6819 GCA_038206015.1 Bryobacterales bacterium
GGCCTGTTTACTGACGCTGATGGGGGGAACATCCACGGCTTGAACGAGCGGATCCGCGTACTTTCAGTGTATGAGGGGCGAACGTTCCTATACCGGCTGGTGAAGCTCTACGCGGCCCAATGAAACGCACCATAAAACCTAGTCCCTGGTAACTGCGCCAACTGAAACTGGAATCCGCTTGATTGCATAACAGTTTCGGCTTGTTCGGCATTGCGTTGAAACTCGTGTCGTAATGGTCATGTACCTCCACGAAACCTTGGACCACCGGCTCAAAATCCGGTGTCCCTATGCGTCACGAGGAGATCGAGGCAGCGGTGATCCGCCCACGATGGGAGAGGCGATCGCTTTCATCACATCGGAACCGACGCGAGGACAACGCAGAACCTTGATCTGAGTTCTCGGGAGATTCCCCCACAAGGCTCGAGCCGCTTTTGCGTTTTGCGACACGAAAAGTTTATCTCCTCCAGATTAGCCATCCCCTTAGATCCATTTTTCTCGCGGCCATCTACTTCAACCTCCAGACGCGAACTTAGGGCAACGCAAAACCTCGAGGTGGAATTGCACGGTGATCCGCCGCACTTTAAGAATGGCGTTGTGCGGCTGTTGACATTTGTGAATCACGCGAACATGGGAGCTTATCGCCAGGCCATAAACACCTTCTTCGCAAGGGCTGGAATAGCGCCAGATACTTGGCGTTTCGCGTTTCTTAATTCTGCCTAAACAAGAACTTCCGTCCCCCCGCGATCTAAAATAGACTCCATCCACCTCATTTTTTGTATCGCTCCGCAACTCCTCAGAACAAATCGCCAAGCTCGCCCGTACTAACCGGTATGAAAATTCCACAAGCTCTTTCAAGGCCAACAAGCTCCTTTGCGCTATTGATCTGTTCAGTCATGGTTTCCGTACCGGTTGCTGCCCAGGAGTCTGCATTCACTACGTTGCGCGGGCACAAGATTCATTACGTGGAAACACGAGGATCGGCACCCGCAATCATTTTCATCTCAGGCATGGGCGAAGACTTCGAGACGTGGACCCCCATCCAGAAGCAACTAACGGCTTGGACAACACTCGCTTATGACCGGCCGGGTCTGGGTCTTTCCGAGCCAACTACCGACGCCCGCGACGGCGAAACGGTTGCCCGCGAGTTACATGAACTTCTCCATACAATAACGTTGCGGCCGCCGTATATTATCGTGGGCCATTCACTTGGCGGCGCAGTTGCGCAGATTTTTGCCCATTTATTTAAGTCTGAGATGAAAGCCTTGATCTTGATCGATCCAGAAGATGGCCGCTTGATTGATCAAGTCAAAAAGCGGCTCAGCAAGGACGAATGGGATCGGCGCGAAGCCGCTATCTCGCAATATGTGAAGCTCTCACCTCAACAGCAACGCGAAATGGATGCAGGGGGAGCCACAGGTGATGAGGTCGCAAAGATCCGCAGGTTGCCAGATATTCCCATCGTCCTGTTCACCGGGACCCTACTCAATCCTGAATTCCCGGGTAATGTTGTCGAGCAAAAAGCCAAGGTCGAGTTGCACCGCCAACTTATCGTTGCCAATCCCCACATCAAACATATTCTGGTACCGGAATCGCGCCACTATGTTCACTCCGATAAGCCAGATGTGGTGATCTCAGCGATCAAACATATTTGTCAGTCGAACTGAATTGAGGAAGTTTGCTTCCTGCAAGCACATTCGTGCTAATGATGCTGCCCTCATCCACGTAGTCTATCGATTAGCCGTTCAGATTCATTGCAAAACCTGGCTGACCGTCCGAAACCCAGTCTGCTACTTCCCACAACGCCGTTTCTGTACCTCGTAGTTGATTCCTGCCCTCCGATGTGCTCAATCAATTGCCCGAGCAACTACGAACCGACCAGTTCCTGTGCTTGGATCGGCACTTTGGTCAGAGTCTCAACACGCGGCCCGTACTTCCCCAAAGTGTTCTCCACGACGCAGAAGTCGAATCCTGGTATTACGACGTCATTCCAGTGGTCTCCAATTCCGCGCAGCGCCACATCCAGCATGGTGACAATCTGATTTCCCAATGGTTCATGGCTGTCCAGCGTGATGGCGCCAAAGAACTCTTGGCATTCCGTGTAGCCTGAGTTATGCGTGCCCGTGTACGGCTTCTGGGCGGCGAGATCGATCTTCCGGCCAATGCGCTGCGAGATCTCCTGCGACCGCTCCGTGAAAAAGTGCACAAGGGACTGCTCCTGCAGTCGCGCCGGCAACTGCTTGCTGGCTACTTCGCGATACGACCGCTCACCCACCTTGTATCCTTCCTCGACCAGATCGAACCAGTACTTCTGCTCCGGCGTGACCTTGTTCGGTGAGTCAACGGCAATGACGGAGCGGCGAATGCACGCTGTCAAACCGTCCCGTTTCGGCGCAACGCCCAAGTGGACCCAATCGCCCTCGTTGATTCGCCGGTTGAGTGCCGGACCGATGAGGGTACGGTTTGCCGTGTTGGCGCCCACCATGATTTGAAAGCCGTCCCGTTCAGAACCCAGCATGCGTCCTACCCAGGCACCCCAGGCCGCAACTTCAGTTTCGAGACGTCCGGGGCGAAGGACCGCGAGCATCGCGCGCAACATCGCATCTCCAATGACGCACGCATCCGCGATGAGCCGCATCTCGATCGCGCTCTTCTCGTACTTCACGCGGTAGTAAAGCTCCTGGGCATCCACAACGCCATTCGGGCCATAGACTTTCTGCAGGGTTTCGACGATACCAGCAGGTACAACTTGACGTGGAGTAAGCAGGGCGATGTGGTCCACATCCTTGCCAGCCGCGGCCTGGATGACGTCCTCCAGGCGCTCCGCGCGGATGGGATATTTTTCGTCGGCCAACTGCAGCAATTCAACCTTGTGCACGGTAGCCCCAGCACGGTCCGCGAGTTGCTCGGCAACATAGCCGCCCTCCAGGCCCGCCACGACGTGGAATCCATTCGGCCCGATAATTCCGGCCACCTGCTCAATGGAAATATTTGTGTTTCCACCAAGGTAAGGAACGTCGCCGGCATAGTGCTCGTCAGAAAAGACAAAGCCAACGGTGTGCCCATGCTGCTGCAGCACCTGATTCGTCCGGCGAACGCGCTCTTGAAATTCTTCCCGCGGCGCCATGTACTGGCGGTCAATGGCGGGGCTTTCCTGGAGGATGCGCAGGACCTTATCCAGATCCTGACGGTGCGCGTCGAAAGGCGGTCGAGCATTCATAGAATTGGTCCCTAGTTGTGCGTTCTGAGATCTTTTTCATTCACAACTGCATTATTGCTGGACGCTGGCAATCTTGTGATTGACGTTCCATCCTTCAATTTCGACGCTCGGGATCGCGGTGCTCTTATCGCCAATGAGATATGTGGCTGTCACTTGGCGCGTTTCCCCGGGCAGCACAGCGAAGTAATTGTCCTGCCATAGCACGGGCAAAATTTCATCGTCCGCTTCGCCTTCACGGCTTACGCGGTGGTCGGATGCTTTGTTGACCTTCAGATGCACGGCGAAAGCGAGGGTGGAGGTTGGATTGTGCACGGTAACCGTGGTTGAGCCTTCCTGGCCATCTTTTTTGTACTGGGCGGTGGCATCCAGATCGACTCGCGATAGCGTGTTCAGCGCGGTATAGTCTGCGAAAGATTTTGTGGGGCTCCATGTCGAAATGTCGTATTCCCCGGTGGGATCCTCCTCTTGCCGGCCCCAGTCAATGGTTTCCTCCCGGGTTGAAAGCCAGTAGAAATTTCTGCTCTTCATTTGGCCCGACGATGCAAGAGTGAGGCTGACGAAGTAGGTCGGGCTGAGGTCCGGGACGGAAGGCAATGTGAGCACTCGCGTACTGCTGTCCGCACCCACGCTGACCTCGGCCTCTTTCGAGAACTTCTCGGTCATGTCGAGGTTGTAGACCTTGGCGGTGACTTTGAGGTTGGCAAACGGCTGGTAGTACGAGTTCACAACGACGATGGAATGATCGTCGTAGGAGTACTGCACGTGCAGCGGTTCACATGCTTTCTTTACACCGAAATAGGACCCTCCCGGGCGCAGATACCAGTCGTACATATGCCAGATCATCCCGGGCCAGGCGTTATTTAACATCCACTGAATGATTCCTGTGGAGGTGTACTTGTTACGGCCATACGCTTCCATCATGGCGCGATGGGACTCATAGGCCTGCGCTTGAGCTTTGCCAGCGAACTCCTCAACTGAATTCGACTGCCCGTACCGTTTGTCGAGAGCCTCGGTGAACACGTTCAAGGTATGAGACATGCCGCCGCCGTGGTATTGCCAGACAGAATCAATCGGCCAGAGGTGGTCTGGCGGCAGCATGCGACGGAGGCTCTCGATGGGCGGGATGGCGGGGCCCGGACTGGTCTCGGTGTTGAAACCGAAGGCGCCGCCGTGGCGCGTATCCAGATACCAGAACGATGGCGCTACGTACTCATAAGGTCCAGTCATCTTCACGCCGCTGGGGCCGACCGTAGTAGTCCTCCCTGCTGCGGATGAGACCGAGGGGTTGGGCCATTCCAACTCCTGCAAAATTCCCAGGTACATTTTCTCGATCCTGGGCGGAGGCGCGAAGTCGCTGCCGTACAACCATGCAATCACGGAGGGATGGCGTTCCAGTCGGCGGATCTGATCGCGGAGCGACGCCCCGGCGATGAGTTCGTTGTCCTTGTCCCATGCGGGCCAGTTTTCCCACTGGTCACAACAACACCAGCCCGCCATTACGAGAATGCCCATCTGGTCCGCGAGGTCGAAGAAGTGGTCGTTCTCGAGCTTGCCTTCCAGTCGAACCGCGTTGAGGTTGAGATCGCGTACATAGTTGAGCTCGGCCTGCTGCCTTTCCGGAGACGACCGCAGCAGCATGTCGAAGCTGTAACCTGCCCCTCGAATGAGGATGTTCTTTCCGTTGATTTGGAAGAGCCGGTGGCCCTTGTCGTCAATGTTCGATGTGACCTGGCGGACTCCGAATCGGATGTGAGCCGAGTCCGAGACTTGCCCCTGTACCTCCACCGTCAGGTCCAGTGGGTAAAGGTCCTGTTTCCCAACTTGGGTCGGCCACCATAGGCGGGGGTTGCGGAGATCTAGTTGCGGGAACTTGTCCGCGGTGAAGCGGACGACTTGGGTCTCCCTAGGACCGAGGTGAACTGGCTGCTCGAAGGCGAGGCTTTCGATATGTCCCTTCACCACGGCTTCGACTGGATGATCGGCGGCATTGCTCAGTTCCGCCCGCACCGTCAACCTGGCACGGTCGGCGGAAGGCAGGTTGAGCTTGGTCAGCACAGCCGGAAAACGTAGAGCGATGGGACCGGTTGCGACGATGTGGACGTCGCGCCAGATTCCCATCTCTTTATCTGGCGGCATCGGGGCCCAGTCGACCAGGGTAATGGCCAAGTCGTGCGGCTGAGGCGGAAATATCTCGACGGCAAGGGAATTGGTTTGGCCAGGCTTTGCGTTAGCCGTCACATCGAACTGGAACAGCCGCCAAGTGCCAGCCAGAGTTTCCGAGGAGGCGATCTGCACGCCGTTCATCCACACGTTGGCCCGGTAGTTGATACCGTCGAAACCCAGCCAAACGGTTCTTCCGCTGTATTCCGACGGAAGCGAGAATTCAGTGCGATACCACCATGATGGCCGGAAAGGGCTAGTCGGCGGCATGAGGATATTCGAGAAGTCCTCAAATATCGGATACGTCGTGCCGGGGAGCGAACGCAGGTTCATGCCGGTGTAGGGATCGGCGTATACCTTGTCCTCAACCAGTGCGCTCACTATCGTAGAGGGCAGGGTCGCGGGATACCAACCGCTCGTGGGAAAACCAACCGTCGAGACCGCTGCCCCATCCGCGTGCACATCGGCCGAAGACTGGATGAACCAATTCTCGCCAAGCAGCACTCTGGGGAAGTCGTTGACTTCAGCTGGGAATGCCGTCGCGATTCCCACGAGGCAACTAGTAAGAAGGCCGAGCACAATCAGGAACGAAAACCGAACCATGAGTACTGCTCCTTGTTGAGTGAACGGGACACCATACTCTATAGGCCGGACATGAAACAACTGTTAGACGACTCCTAGAATGCCGTTGCGATCTGTGGAGCACCCAACAGCAAAATTGCCCGGGCGCAACCGGGCTGGATGCAGGGAACCCGGATCCGAAATTCGGTTTCTCGGAAATTCGCCGCTGCCAATTGACAACATTTTCTCCGTGTAACGGGCTAGCTGAACTCATTCCGGGCCCGAAGTCGGGATCTAGGAAGTTACTTGGTGGATGACGGACAATCCAGAAATAAGGCTCGCGCTAGGCCGTTGCTGCGATCGCTTCCGGATTGCCGACAATCCGGTGCCTACCACGCGTGGCGGCCCGAATCGGGACGAAGTATTCACATCAACCCGTGCTACAACGTTAGGTATGGGATGTGGCATCCACTTATGAGAAAGCTAGCAAGCAGCCGCATCTCGACGGGGTCTCAAAAGAGTATATATTTTGATTCAAACCGCGACGATGGAGGGACGACCGTCGTGAAAATGAAGCGATTAATTGGCACCATCTGCCTGGCTTGCAGTTGCGGCGGCTGGACGTTAGCGCAAGACTCGGATCCGAGGAAGAGCCCCGCCACGGATGCGAACGCCACTCCGGTTCTGAAACACAGACCAATCGAGTCTGCAGAAACTCCCAAACCGATTGTTAAGGAAAACATTGATCTGACCGTTCCCAAGGGATCGGCGCTGCAGGTAGTGCTTGACCACGAAGTTCGCGTAAAAGCTGTGGGTGAGCCCATTCATGGACACATTGTTGAGCCGGTCTATGCTTTCGATAAGTTATTGATTCCCGCCGA
>JBBRBI010000163.1:0-6756 GCA_038206015.1 Bryobacterales bacterium
TATTCATCGTCATTCATATCGACAACCTCTCCCTCAATTGCTTCATTCCCCGGCTCAGATTGACGCGAACCGAGTCGGGCGTAAGCCCGGTGCGTCCAGCGATTTCTGGTCCAGTCATGCCCTCGACCAGGCGGAGGACCAAGGTCTCACGGTAGGCCTCCGGGAGCTTCTGAATCTCGTCGAGAATCGCGAAGGCTTCGACACGGACGTTGCGCGTGGTGGAATGGCGTTCCAGCAGTTCCACGTTGGGGCGGGATCGCCGGTAGAAATCGACGGTTGCGTTTCTGGCTAGGGTGGCAAACCAGCCGCCGACCGCTTCTGTATCGCGCAAAGTGGATAGTTTTTGGAGAGCCGTGGCGAAGACATTCTGCATCAGATCGTCGGCTTCCTGGTACGGTACGTGCGCCAGCAGGATGCCGTGCACCATCCGGGAATACTTTTCATAGAGACGGCCGAACGCAGCCCGGTCGCCTGCCTGCGCGGCAAGGACCTCGGCGGCACGGCCGTCTTCTGGCACGATACTGATGCTGGGCTCCCTCAAGTATTTGATTAGCGCAACAACTGGTCGACGTCGGCGATGGTCAGCGGGGCTATATTTGAATGCTTAACCCGGGTGGACTCGATAGTATTATCGTGCACTGGGACAGCGGTCACGGTGGGCTTTTCAAAGGCCGGGTGGGTGGCAGTGAGGACCACGACCCAATTGCCCTGTTCCGGCCATTGGCGGGCGACAGCGAAGGTACCGGGTACATCAAGTTTCACGAGTTTGAGCGGGATCGATTGCCGCTTACCTTGAACGATACCTTCAGCTGAGGCTGAGATGGTGCCCTTTTCAGCCTCATGGCAACCGGTCAATCGGGCCGTAAGAAATGCGCCCTTGGCCTTTGGGTCGGTGGATTTTCCAGCGGCGTCTACGGTCAGGTAAAATCCTCCCGCATAAGCCGCCAGAACGGCGATCATCGACAGAAGACAGATTCGTTTCATTTTCAAGTTCTCCTCTTAGCTTTGTTGAGTTCTCGTCCGGGGGACAAGATTTCTGAGGGGAGGACGTTGGTGGGTCGGCGACTGTTAACAACCGAACGCTACTTCAGGAGGTAGACGACCGTCGTCTCAGTGTCGACGGGATCGGGCGTCGGATCGCCGTAAATCTCCCAGGATGGCCCCGCGGACTCCCGCTGATTTGCCGCCATCCATTTGCGGATTGCGTCGTGCGCCTCGTTCATGCGGTTGTACGGACCACGGTGGATGGCAACGGCAGCTTCGCCTCCAGGAGTTTGGGTTGCGTAGACGTCGCCCGAAGTTTCAAATGTGCCCGTGACCTCGACACCGAAGTCGCACAGGATTGGCGCGCCTGACTGTGTCGGGTGGTGGTAGAGAAAGACATTGTGGCCGTTAGTCCACAGGCCCGGCTGACTGCGAATGAATGGCCAGACCTTGCCTAAGGCCGGACCCCATGCCGAGCCAACCCCGCCGGGCGCGACCGCACATCGCACTGCGGCCAACTGACGGGGGTGAACGGTCTGTATGTTGACGGAGACAGGCATGCTTTGATCGTAAACCAGGACCGTGATCGCGAGTTGCCATGCGACCCTGGTCATGCTCGTCACTTTTTGATGAGGTAGGTGTTGAACCAGCGGACCATTTCTCCCATGTAGTCGGGCGGATTGATCGCACCGGGGAAGGTAGGGCCGTGGGCGCCGCCGGGGATGCGGAGCAGCTTGACTGTGATGCCAGCGGCCTTGAGCTTGCCCTCCATTTCGATCGATTGGGCATAGTCGACCTGTTCGTCCTTGTCCCCGTGCATCAGCAGGAAGGGCGGATCGTCGGCGGTGATATGAGTCACCGGAGAGGCAGCCTGGAAGGTTTTGTATTCTTCTGTGTTCTCTGTGCCTTTTAAGGGTCTGGCCATGCCCATGATGTTGACGCCATTGTTGCCGGTGAGGAAATCAATGGGCGCGGCGCGGGCGACGACGCATTGAACCTTGGCGCTTTCGCGTTCGACGGGATCTGGGTCCGTGGGCTTGCCCGTGCCATCGAGAGTGCCTAGCATGCTGACGAGATGGCCGCCAGAGGAGCCACCTGAGGCACCGATGCGATCAGCGAGAATGCCGAAGCGGGCGGCGTTGTGGCGGACAAAGCGCACTGCGCGCTGGACATCGTCTACCTGCGCTGGATAGCGGAAGCGAGGCACGGCGCGGTGGTTGAGGGTGAAGACGGTGTAGCCAGCAGTGGCCAGAACATTGGCGTAGAGCTTGGACTGGCCATTGCTTTTCAATTCCGGCGCACCGTAAGCCAGAGGCATGGTCCAACCGCTGCCGGAGACAAAGACGATGCCGTAGCCATTGGGGCGAACGGGCTTGTAGACATCGAGCAGTAAAGCTGAGCCAGAGTACATACCGTAGGTGAGGTTGGACTCAACGGTGTAGGAGTCGGCGGCGTGAGATAGCGAGGCGAGGAGGATCGAGAGGAAAAGAGTTCTCATAGTGGGCTGTCGGTAATGCTATCAGGCAGGTGTAGTGTGAGCCAGAGCAAGTACAATCGGAACTTGATCATTACCGTTACATTGAATCCGGCGATCGACCAGAACATCTCTGCGGATCAACTAGTGTTCGACAATCGAGCCTACATACTCGACAGCTACGAAAGCGCCGGCGGCCGGGGCATCAATGCGTCGCGGGTCATCCATTCTTTTGGGGCCAAAACGCTGGCGATTGCCTTCTCTGGCGGTGCCAGCGGCAAGCAATTTGAACAACTGCTGAAGAGCTACGGTTTTCCGGCAGAGTTTGTCCCCATGAAGAATGCGGTCCGTCATAATTTGGCCATCACCGACAAGCAAGGACTGAGCGTGAAGCTCAATGAGCGCGGGCCGGAACTCTATGCAGCCGAAGTGAAGGCAATCGAGAAGGCCATTGTGGAGCGGTTGCCGAAAGCCAAGTGGCTGATGCTTTGCGGGAGCCTGCCGCCAGGGGTGCCCAACGACTTCTATTCGAAGCTGATTGTGGCGGCCAAAGCCGAGGGCGTGAAGACGTTGCTTGACACCGATAGTGACCCGCTGACGTTGAGTGTCGAGGCGGGGCCAAGCGTCGTGACTCCAAATCAATCGGAGGCAGAGCGACTGTTGGGCCGGGCTCTACTCACACGCAGCCATTTTGTTGACGCGGCGAAACGGATTCGCGACATGGGCGCGGAGAACGTCGTGTTGTCACTGGGAGCACGAGGAGCGGTTGGCTGTACCGAGGAGGGCGTCTTTGAGGCGATACCGCCGCGTGTCGACGCTGTGTGTCCGATTGGGGCGGGAGACGCGATGGCCGCAGCGTTTACCTGGGCCATGGGAAAAGGGAAGACATTCCCGGAAGCGCTGCGCTGGGGCGTTGCGGCGGGGACGGCTTCTGCAATGTTGCCCGGGATCAGCTACCCGACTTTGGAGCAGACCAAAGACATTTACAAGCGCATTGAATTGAAGCCCGCAGCCTGAAGGAGGCGACCATCAGCCGCCAAAGCCAACACACGGTACTGAAGATTCAGGGACTGGATTGCGTTGAAGAAGTAACGATTCTCAAGCGGGAGATTGGGCCGCTGGTGGGAGGCGCAGAACAGCTTTCCTTTGATGTGATCAAGGGTGAGATGACGGTGTTGGCGGGGGGCGCGGCGGTGAGCGTGGGTGCGCTGGTTGAGGCGGTGCGCAAAACCGGGATGAGTGCGCGCCTGCTCTCGGCTCCCGATGAGGCGCGGAGTTGGTGGAGCCTGAATGGGCGATTGACACTTACGATCGCGAGTGGAGTTTTGGCGCTTGTCGGATTGCTGGTGCATTGGGCGATGACTGGCAGTTGGGCGGAGGCCTTGGGGAGCGAGGGCTTTGGCGTTGTGCGCGTTGTGCCTCTGATGGTGCGTGTTCTGGATGCGCTGGCCATTGTTGCGGGGCTGTATCTGGTGTTGCCCAAGGCACTCTACTCTTTGCGCCGCTTACGCCCGGATATGAACCTGCTGATGACCATCGCAGTTTGCGGCGCGGTGGCAATTGGCGAGTGGTTTGAGGGGGCGACGGTTGCCTTTCTGTTTGCGCTGTCTTTGACGCTGGAATCGTGGAGTGTACACCGCGCGCGGCGCGCCATCGAAAAGCTATTGGATCTTGCGCCGACGGTTGTTCGGGTGGTTGACGGCAATGGGACGGTGCGGGAGCTTGCGCCAGCGAGTGTGGACATCGGTGCTGTGTTTCAGGTGCGGCCGGGAGAGCGGATCGCGCTGGATGGCGTGGTGGTGAGCGGCGTCAGCGATGTGAACCATGCGCCGATCACGGGCGAGAGCCTTGCGGTGTTGAAGGAGGCGGGGGCGGGTGTCTTTGCGGGCACGGTTAACGGCGCGGGGATGCTGGAGGTGCGGTCGACACGAACGAGTGATGATACGACGCTGGCCAATATCATCCGACTGGTTGGCGAAGCGCAACGGAATCGAGCGCCTTCTGAGCAATGGGTGGACAAGTTTGCGCGGCGCTATACGCCCGCAGTTCTGATCGTTTCGCTGGCGGTGTTGCTGATTCCAACGCTTGTCTTTGGACAAGCGTTTGCACCCTGGATTTATCAGGCCCTGGTGCTGCTGGTGATAGCTTGCCCCTGCGCGCTGGTGATCTCAACGCCGGTGAGCGTTGTGGCGGCGTTGGCGGCGGCGGCGCGCAACGGTGTATTGGTGAAGGGGGGAGCTCATCTGGAAACGCCGGCGGGGCTGAAGGCAATCGCGTTTGACAAGACAGGGACGCTGAGTGAAGGCCGTCCGCAAGTGGTGCAAGCTGTGGCGATGAATGGGCACACAGAAGCTGAGCTACTGGCGCGGGCGGTGGCCATGGAGTCTCATAGCGACCATCCACTGGCGCTGGCAATCGTGGCCTATGGCGAGGCGATGGGCGTGCGGCCTTTGCCTGCCGATGAGTTCTCCATCATCCCCGGCAAGGGCGCGACGGCGAAGTGGAAGGGCAAAGAGTATTGGCTTGGGTCGCACCGTTTTCTTGAGGAGCGTGGGCAGGAGACGCCCGAGGTGCACGAACAACTTGAGGCGTTGTCGGCGATGGGGCACACGGTTGTGGTGGTGGGCACGGAGGCTCATGTCTGTGGTTTCATTGCGCTCAGCGATACGATTCGACCGGAGGCGAGGGCGGTGGTTGCCGAGTTGCGGGGGATGGGAATTGAACATGTCGTGATGCTCTCTGGTGACAACCAGGGGACGGCCGATATCATTGGGCGGCAGGCGGGGATGGATGAGAGTCGCGGGGAACTGTTGCCTGCAGATAAGCTGGCGACTGTGGGCGAACTGGTGGATCGCTATGGGGCGGTGGCGATGGTGGGCGACGGCATCAACGATGCGCCCGCATTGAGCAGGGCGACACTGGGCATCGCGATGGGAGCGGCGGGGAGCGATACGGCGATGGAGGCGGCAGACATTGCGCTGATGTCCGACGACCTGTCGAAGATCGTGTGGCTGATCCGGCACTCTCGGCGGATGTTGGGGATCATTCGCGCAAACATCGTGTTGTCACTGGCCGTTAAGGCCGTGTTTGTGGTGTTGACCATTTCGGGCCATGCGTCGCTGTGGGCCGCGATTGCGGCGGACATGGGCGTATCGTTACTGGTGATTTTCAACGCTCTGCGGCTGTTAAAGGGATAGGGCTTTTTTGCCTGCTGCCAGCACTTCGAGGATGCGATCGACGTCGTAAACTGCACCCGCCCAGGTGCCGCCGGAGACGTCCTGGAGAGCGGCCCAGAGGCGGGTGTCTGCGGGCAGCAGAGGGTCTGGGGCTAGAGATGGAGGCATGGGGCGGGAGGCGAGGAGTTGGTTGCCACCTTCTACGCCGCCATCTTCGGTGATCAGGTTGACCGTGCCGGTGAGGTCATTGCGATCAACGATGATCTCGATCAGATCGCCGTCCTCAATCTTGCCGATGGGGCCGCCAGAGAGGGCCTCTGGCGTGACGTGGCCGATGCAGGCCCCGGTGGAGACGCCGCTGAAGCGGGCGTCGGTAATGACGGCCACGTGCTTGCCGAAATCGAGAAACTTGAGAGCGCTTGTGAGCTGGTAAGTCTCTTCCATGCCGCTGCCCAGGGGGCCGCGGCAGTTGAGGACAAGAATGTCGCCAGCGTGGATTCGATCTTCGCCATGCGACTTGATGGCGTGGATGGCGGCGGGCTCTGAGTGGAAGACACGAGCGCGGCCGCGCTTGCGATAGACGTTGTCGGCATCGACGACGCTGGGGTCAATTGAGGTGCTCTTGATGACGGAGCCGCCGGGGGCGAGGTTGCCCATCGGGAAGCAGACCGTGGCAGTGAGGCCGCGCGAGCGAGCGCTTTCGGGCGACATGATGACGTCTTCGGGATCGACGCCATCGCGCTCTTTGAGCAGCTTGCGCAAATGGTGTCGGCGTTCGCTCGACTCCCACCAATCGAGACAGTCGCCGAGAGTGTGGCCGGTGACGGTAAGCGCATCGAGCTTGAGGAGGCCCTGGGCCCGCAAGTGGAGCATGACTTCTGGCACTGCGCCAGCGAGGAAAACCTGGACCGTGGGATGGTTGCGCGGGCCATTGGGCAGAGCGTCGACCATGCGGGGAATCTGGCGGTGGATGTGGGTCCAATCCGCAGGCGTGGGTCGCTTGAGACCAGCGTGATACGCGACGGCGGAGAGGTGCATGATGACGTTGGTGGAGCCACCGAAGGCAGCAAAGACGGCCATCGCATTATCGAGCGCGGCTTGAGTGAGGATGTCGGGCGTCTT
>JBBRBI010000164.1:0-6182 GCA_038206015.1 Bryobacterales bacterium
CTGATGAGGGCCGAATCCCATACAACCACCCAGCCATCGCCTACGACTGGGAAACCCAGCACAAATGAAGATCCTCGTAACTGGAGGGGCAGGCTTCATCGGCTCGGCCTTTGTCCGCTTAACGTTTGGGGCCAACCCACAGCAGCGCCTTGTCAATCTCGATAGCCTGACTTATGCGGGCAACTTAGAAAATGTAAGTTCTGTCGAGAAACTCCCCGGTTACTCCTTCGTTCGGGCAGATATCCGGGATGCAGCGGCAGTCGAACAGGCCTTTGCCCATCACAAGCCGGACGCCGTCGTACACTTCGCCGCTGAGAGTCACGTAGACCGCAGCATCCTCTCGCCTGAGCCGGTGGTTTCGACCAACTTCATGGGCACTTTCCAGATCCTCGAAGCAGCCAAGAGACATAGCGTTGCGCGCTTCGTACACGTGTCCACCGACGAGGTCTACGGCAGTATCCCCGAGCCGTTGGACGCTGACGAGCAGTATCCGATCAGCGCTTCCAGCCCTTACTCCGCCTCGAAGGCGGCCAGCGACCTACTCGCCCTGAGTTACTTCAAGACCTTTGGCATGCCGGTGATGGTCACGCGCGCCTCGAATAACTACGGGCCGAACCAGTTTCCTGAGAAGCTGATTCCGCTGATGATCTCCAATGCCCTCGAAAACCAGCCGCTTCCGATCTACGGAGACGGGCAGCAGGTTCGGGATTGGCTCTATGTCGACGACCATTGCCGGGCCATTCATGCCGTCCTGGCCAAAGGCCAACCGGGCGAGGTCTACAACATTGGCGGCAGCAAGGCCCTGGCCAACCTCGACGTCGTCCACCGCATCCTCGCGCTGACTGGCAAGCCCACATCGCTGCTGAAGACCGTCAAGGACCGACCGGGGCATGACCGGCGCTATGCGATCACGAGCGAGAAGCTCGAACAGGCCACGGGCTGGCGGGCGGAGATGGACTTTGATCTAGGCCTCAAGTCAACTATCGACTGGTACACGTCCAATCGCGATTGGGTGGCCAGCGTCAAGAGCGGTGCCTATCGCGACTACTACGCGCAGAACTACAGCGCGCGCTAACGAATCTCCATAATGTCTTTTTCTTTGGCTTTGGCTGCGTCGTCCAGCTTCTTGGCGAAGCCGTCGGTCAGTTTCTGGATCTCTTCGAGCGACCGCTTTTCGTCGTCTTCGCTGATTGCCTTGTCCTTCATCAGCTTCTTGACCTGTTCATTGGCGTCACGGCGGATGTTGCGCAGGGAGACGCGGTGGTCCTCTGCCATGACGTGCAGCTTCTTGGCCAGTTCTTTGCGGCGCTCTTCGTTGAGCATCGGAATCGGGAGGCGGATGAGCTTGCCGTCGTTGGACGGATTCAGGCCCAGTTCAGCCGTGCGGATGGCCTTCTCGATTGCCGGGATCAGCGAGGCGTCCCAGGGAGAGATCGTAAGCAGGCCGGCCTCCGGGGCGCTCACCGTGCCAACCTGGTTGACTGGTGTGAGCGTGCCAAAGTAATCGACCCGAACGTTCTCAAGCATGCTGGCGTTGGCGCGGCCAGTGCGAACCGCAGACATAGCGTGCGCCAAATCGGCAATCGCCTTCTCCATGCGCGACTTCGCGCTGGTCTCAACTTGTTTGGTAGTGGTAAATGTTTCGCTCATTTGACTTCGTGAATCAGAGTTCCGATTTGCTCTCCAAGAGCCATTCGCATTATATTGCCTCGGATGTTCGAGTTGAAGACCGAGATTGGCAAATTATTATCGCGACACATGGCGACGGCCGAGGCGTCGAGGATGCGGAGGCCTTTTGAGAGGACCTCAGTGTAGGAAATAGTTTCGTAGCGAACGGCGTCGCTGTGCTTCATCGGGTCTTTGTCGTAGACGCCATCGACCTTGGTTGCCTTGGCCAGAATCTGCGCTTTGATTTCGAGGGCGCGGAGGGCGGCGGCCGAGTCGGTAGAGAAGAAGGGGTTGGAGGTGCCTGCAGCGAACAGAACGATGCGCCCTTTTTCGAGGTGGCGGACGGCGCGGCGGCGGATGTAGGGTTCAGCTACGGCAGCCATTTGGATGGCAGTCATCAGGCGGGTAGGTGAACCGGCTCGCTCGAGGGCGTCCTGGAGGGCCAAGCCATTGATCACGGTGGCAAGCATGCCCATGTGATCAGCAGAGACACGGTCCATGGATTTGGCGGCGGCGTCCACACCTCGAAAGATGTTTCCGCCGCCAACCACTAATCCGATTTCAATGCCTTGCTTATGGACCTCGGAGATCTCCTTAGCAAAAGCATTGACGGTATCGTTGTCGATACCGAAGCCTTGCGGGCCGGCCATGACTTCGCCCGAGAGCTTTAAGACAATGCGCCGGTAGCTTGGCATCTTAATTATTCCGCTGCCGCTTCTTCGGGGCCTTGGGTTTCGCCGACCTTGAAGCGGACGAAGTGAAGGACCTCAATGGGACCGCCAACTACACCGCCCTTTTGCTTGACGAGCTCAGTTACGGAGAGCGAGTTGTCTTTGATGAAGGGCTGCTCGGTGAGACAGACTTCCTCGTAGAACTTGGCGAGTCGGCCTTCGACAATTTTGTCGAGGATCTTGTCCGGCTTGCCTTCGTTGCGAGCGCGGTCGCGGGCGATTTCAGCTTCCTTGGCGAGGTGAGCTGAATCGACCTGTTCCCGTCGAACGTAGCGAGGGTCGGCAGCAGCAACCTGCATGGCGAGATCACGGCCAAGAGCCGAGAATTCCTCATGCGCTGCGTCGCCCGACGTGGTCATTGCAATGGCGACGGCCAACTGGCTACCTGGGTGGATATAGCTGGCAACAGCACCTTCGCCGACCGCAATCCGCTCAAAGCGGGCAACCACGATGTTCTCACCCAGCTTGGCGATCTTGGACTTAACAAAATCGCTGACCGTGATGGAGGGATCAGAAGCCAGTGCCTCTGCGTAAAGAACTTCTGAGGTTGCAGCCTTGGACGAAGAGATGTGCGAAGCTATGGCCGCAGCGAAGGACTGGAAGTCATCGGTGCGGGCCACGAAATCGGATTCACAATTGATCTCGACGATGACCGCAGACTTGGCGTCTGCGGCGATGTCGACAACGACTAGACCCTGTTTGGCAGAGCGGGTGGCCTTTTTGGCGGCAGCAGCCGCACCGCGCTTGCGCAGTACAACTTCGCCGTCGTCCAGATTGCCATTGGCCTCAACGAGGGCGTTGCGGCAATCCATCATGCCGGCGCCGGTTCGCTCCCGCAGTAGTTTGACGAGTTGAGCGGTTACTTCCGCCATATAGTTACACCTCTAGCTTTCGCGTTTTAATACAGTACTGTTGGCCGTTGGAGCTTATTCAGCTTTGGCGGCTTCAGCGGCCACAGGAGCGGCTTCTTCGCTCTCCGGGGCCTTCTTGGGCAGCGACATCGACGGAAGATCCAGGTCATTGATCAGCGTTTCGCTCATCAACTCTTCGGAGTACTTCGGATCGACGTATTGCGCATAGCTGCTCATGTCGATGGAGGAAATGCTTTCCTCTTCGGTCACGATATTCTGCGCAGCGGTCTGGAAGTCATGCTCGGTGGCGAGGGCACGGCCCTCGATGACGGCATCAGCGATCTTGGAGGTAAACAGCTTGATGGCACGCAGCGCATCGTCGTTGCCCGGGATGACGTAGTCCACTTCATCCGGATCGCAATTGGTGTCAACGACACCGACTACGGGGATGTTCAAGCGGCGTGCTTCCTTGACGGCAATCGATTCCTTGGAAGAATCGACTACAAAGATGACGTCAGGCAGACCCGGCATATCCTTGATCCCGGCGAGGTTCTGGGAGAGGTGCTTGCGCTCGCGCTCGAGTCGGGAAATTTCCTTCTTCGAACGGCTGCCCCAGGTGCCTTCTGTCGACATGGTTTCGAGTTCGCGCAAGCGCTTGATCGATCCCTTGACGGTCAGAAAGTTGGTGAGCAGGCCACCGAGCCAGCGGTTGTTGATGTAGTACATCCCACAACGGCCAGCTTCTTCAGCGATGGCTTCCTGAGCCTGACGTTTGGTTCCGACGAACAGGACATTTTTGCCCTGAGCAGCCATTTCGCCGACGTAGCGCATGGCGTCCTTGAAGAGCTTGAGCGTCTTCTGGAGGTCGATGATATAAATTCCGTTGCGTTCACCAAAGATGTACTCTTTCATCTTTGGGTTCCAGCGCTTGGTCTGGTGCCCGAAGTGCACGCCGGCTTCGAGCAGTTCTTTCATTGAAATCGAAGGCATGACAAGTCCTTTGCTTGGTTAAGACGATCTCTAAATATGTACGGTGTAAACCAGCGGATTAACGCTTGGAGAACTGGAATCGCTTACGCGCGCCCTTTTGTCCGTACTTCTTACGCTCGCTGGCGCGGGGATCGCGCGTGAGCATGCCCAGCTCTTTGAGCTTGGGACGGAGTTCAATATTGAACTCCAGCAATGCACGCGCAACGCCCAACCGACAGGCTTCTGCTTGACCCGTAAAGCCACCGCCGTCGGCAAGAATGAGAGCGTCAAACTTGTCGGCCGTCTCGGTGGCGAGCAATGGTTGCCGCACGATGGCGCGGGCCGTTTCCGTGTGGAAATAATGCTCGAGGGCGCGGTGATTGACGGTGATGTCGCCCTTACCTGGACGCAAGAAAACGCGAGCCGTTGAGGTCTTGCGGCGTCCGGTTCCAATAAACTGATTCAAACTAGCCACTGAAATACCTTTCTTAAATCTTCTCGGAAACGGCTGCAATCGACTCGGGCTTCTGAGCCTGATGAGGATGGCGGTCGTTTGCGTATACTTTGAGTTTCGTGCCCATGTGTTTGCCTAGCGTGTTTTTGGGCAGCATGCCTTTGACAGCGAGTTCAATCATACGAGCGGGTTTGTTATTCTGCATATCGCGCGCGCCGGTTGCCTTCAACCCACCGGGATAACCAGTGTGGTAGTAGTAAATCTTCTGCTCGGCTTTGTTACCGGTCAGGCGCACTTTAGCAGCGTTAATGACGATCACATGATCGCCCATATCCAGATAAGGGGTGTAGGTCGTTTTATGCTTGCCCATCAGGATGCGAGCGGCTTTGGTAGCCAGGCGGCCAAGGGTGGCGCCTTCCGCATCGATGATGTGCCATTTGCGACTTACGTCTTTTCCGGAGGGAACGTGAGTTTTCATGACGTTTCGGGTCTCCCTCTAAAAATAGTCAACCTCACCAGTCTAGCGCGTGATTGCAGTGTGTGTCAAAAGGGGTTGCGCCGGGGGTGACGCCGGCGTGAGCGACCTTGAGGGGCTCTGCGTAAGTAGTTGAAACGAAATGAGATCGAAGTTTAGCTTCGTTTGGTAATTCAGGTTCGTCAGGGTTCTCGTCGTACGGGAAGGAGAGTTCGTCGGGCGATGTGACGAAGGATGCCCAGTCGAAGTGGGGTCTGTTGGGGGGATTTGAGGGGTTGAACTTGCGGTACGCGATGAGATCGGCCTGGGCCTGGCGGGCGAGGCGATGGTAGTGGGCGAGATAGCGCTGGAGGACGGCGAAGGCATTATTGGGGCCGGTGAGAGTGTCGAGTGCCTTGACGTAGAGGAGCTCAATATTGGCATTGGCGGGGACATCGCGGCGGAGGGTTTCGAATTTGTCGTTGAGGGCGGCGATCTGCAGGTGATCGGCGCGCTCGATGGCCCAACGAGCGTTGACCAGTTTTTTGACGAGGAGGAACTCGTGATAGTCGCGGGGCTTGAAGGTGGCCATTTGTCGGTATTCGCCGAGAGCGAAAGCCTCAGGATGTTCAGCGGCGAGGAGGTTGAAGGATTTGGCGGTGAGGCCGTGCGTGGTGGCATTTTGGGCGGAGGCGGCGAGGCCTTCGGGGGTTTTGCGCCCAGCGCAGAGCTTGCCGTTGGCCGAGGCGGCGCGCTGGCGGTTGAGGCTGGGCGTTTTCGATTTTACGACGGTGACTTCAGGGGGCTGTAGGTTGTCCATGTCGAGTCTCTCATTTCATAGGTATGTTGCAGCGTGGAGGGTCCACTGGTGACTATTTTCCTGAGGGAGGTGGGGGACTTTGGGCGGGGGCGGAGGGGCGATTCTGTAAGTGTCCTGGAATGTGTGAGTTAGGGGCGAAGAATTTATTACTTTTTCTGTGACGGGATTTTTCTGGGAAGTGGGACTAGGGTATTAGCCACTGATTCACGCTGATTCACGCGGATGGGAAGAATAG
>JBBRBI010000165.1:0-6122 GCA_038206015.1 Bryobacterales bacterium
GGGGAGTTGCTGGAATACCTTGGCGTGGCCGAACGGGCGGAAGATTTGCCCGAACACATGTCCGGCGGCGAGAAGCAGCGGGTGATGATCGCGCGGGCGCTGGCAAACAAGCCGAAGATGATCCTCGCGGACGAGCCGACCGCCAGTCTGGATGCAGAACGCGGCCTCAGTGTCATGCGGGTGATGCGTAAGATCGCGGATGAGCACGGCACCGCTATCCTGGTTGTGACTCATGACACCCGGATGATCGGCGAAATGGATCGGATAATCCATCTCCAGGACGGCAAGGTCGTGAACCAACCGGAGGAGGCCTTGGCCCGATAACGCTTGCCGTCAATTATCCATCGACACCTGGATCTATTCGTTGATGGCCTGACCGATTTCGACGTTAGAATATTTATATGACTGGGAGAAATAAATGAGGACCGCCGTGGACGAACCGCATAGGTCGGGCACCGACGTTTACACGTGCCCGATGCACCCTGAAATTCGGGAATATAAACCGGGAGCATGTCCAAAGTGCGGAATGGCACTGGAGTCCGTCGTCGCCAAATCGGCCTCCGTTCCAATCTCAAGCGAATCACCGCTGCCCAGCGCGTCTATGAAAGAAGCGTCGCCAGAAAAGCACGAAGCAGTTGAGTATACCTGCCCCATGCACCCGGAAATTGTGCGCAAATCGCCCGGAGCATGTCCGATCTGCGGAATGTCGCTCGAACCGCGCCATGTCGCCGCTGGCAACGAGAATCCGGAACTCGTCGATATGTCGCGACGGTTTTGGATCAGTCTCGTTCTGACACTTCCAGTTCTGAGCTTGATGGTTTCCGAAATAGTTCCCAGCGATCCGCTAAAGCATTTGCTTGGTGCGGGCCCGATGCTCTGGCTTCAATTTGGATTGGCCACTCCCGTGGTCCTCTGGGGCGGGTGGCCATTCTTCGTCCGGGGCTGGGCATCTGTGATCAATCGTCATCTGAACATGTTTACACTTGTCGCCCTTGGCACCGGCGCAAGTTATGCCTACAGTGTTTTTGCCCTCGCGTTTCCAGACCTGATCCCGGCCTCGTTTCGAGGCATGGGCGGCGAGCTGCAGGTTTACTTTGAACCCGCTGCCGCGATTGTCACCCTGATTCTGCTCGGACAGGTCCTGGAACTGCGCGCCCGCAGCCAGACGAGCAGCGCGCTCAAGGCACTCCTCGGACTAGCGCCGAAGACAGCGCGTCTGGTCCAGTCGGACGGCAAAGAAGAAGATATCGCTTTGGAACGCGTTGTGGCCGGCAATGCTTTGCGCGTACGTCCCGGAGAGAAAATTCCGGTGGATGGTGTGGTCGTGGAGGGGTCCAGCAGCGTCGATGAATCGATGGTGACCGGCGAGCCATTGCCAACCGAGAAAATGCCCGGTGCAAAAGTCACGGGAGGAACAATCAATGCCACGGGTAGTTTCATCATGCGCGCCGAACGCGTTGGCGCCGAGACTTTGCTGAGCCAGATTGTCCATCTCGTTAGCGAAGCTCAGCGGACACGCGCGCCGATCCAACGCCTGGCCGACGTGGTGTCGTCCTATTTCGTGCCGGCCGTTCTTCTGGTAGCGCTGATGACTTTCGTTGGATGGGCGCTCTGGGGACCGGAACCGCGTCTTGCGCATGCGTTAGTCAATGCAGTGGCGGTGTTGATCATTGCATGTCCCTGTGCGTTGGGCCTGGCAACTCCAATGTCCATCATGGTCGGCACGGGTCGCGGTGCGCAGATCGGCGTACTGATCCGAAATGCTGAAGCGCTCGAAACTCTGGAAAAAGTAGACACCCTGGTCGTGGATAAGACAGGCACGCTGACGGAGGGAAAGCCCAAGCTGATGACCGTGCTCGCTCTCTCGGGCGAGCCAGAAAGCACGATGCTGCGTTTGGCCGCAAGCCTTGAACAGGCGAGCGAACATCCATTGGCGGCTGCCATTGTTGCGGGCGCCAAGGTCAAAAACATTGTTCCGGTAAGCACGAAGGACTTTCGTTCAACGACCGGCAAGGGCGTCACGGGTTCCGTCGAGGGCCGGACGGTGGCCGTGGGAAATCTTAAATTTCTCGAAGACTTATCGCTGAATGAAGCATCTTTCGGCGACCGCGCCAAAGCACTTCAGAGCGAAGGCCAAACCGTAATGTTTGTTGTCATCGATGGTCGTCCGGCAGGATTACTGGGAGTGGCCGACCCGATCAAAACGTCAACGCTCGAGGCCATAGACCTGTTACATCGAGAAGGTATCCAACTGGTGATGCTGACCGGCGACAACCGGACAACGGCGGAAACCGTTGCAAAAAAACTGGGCATCGACAAGGTTCACGCCGAAGTGCTGCCCCAAGACAAGGCCGAAGTGATAAAGCGTCTCCAGAGCGAAGGGCATGTAGTCGCAATGGCGGGCGACGGTGTCAACGATGCGCCGGCATTGGCGCAGGCCCAAGTTGGCATTGCTATGGGCACGGGCACTGACGTGGCCATGGAGAGCGCCGGGGTGACGTTGGTAAAAGGCGATCTGCGTGGCATTGCGCGGGCGCGGATATTGAGTCATCTCACGATGCGAAACATCCGACAGAACCTGTTCTTTGCATTTGTCTACAACTTGCTCGGGGTGCCCATCGCGGCGGGTGTTCTTTACCCATTTTTCGGCCTGCTGCTGAGCCCCATGATCGCCAGCGCTGCAATGACATTCAGTTCCGTATCAGTCATTGCGAACGCGCTTCGGTTGCGTCGCATTAAACTGTAACAATTGGTGTATTGAATTGACTCTTCGAGGAGAAAATTATGAAGGCGCTTGTTTACCATGGGCGAGGCAAGTGGGCGTGGGAGGATCGGCCCAAACCCGCAGTTATCGACGCCACGGACGCGATTGTACGAATCACGACGACGACAATCTGCGGAACTGATCTTCATATTCTCAAAGGCGATCTTCCCGCGATTGCCGATGGCCGAATTCTCGGTCACGAGGGTGTGGGTATCGTCGAGGAAACCGGGTCGAACGTACTGGGTTTCCGCAAGGGCGATAACGTGCTGATCTCATGCATCACTTCCTGCGGTAGATGCAGTTTTTGCAGGAAGGGGATGTATTCCCATTGTCGCACCGGCGGCTGGATTCTGGGCAATGTTATTGACGGCACGCAGGCGGAGTTCGTCAGAATTCCATACGCCGATACAAGCCTTTATGCCCTACCGAAGGCCGTCGATGACGAAGCGGTCGTAATGCTGAGTGACATTTTTCCGACGGGTTTGGAGTGTGGTGTTCTGAACGGGCAGGTGAAGCCTGGAGATATCGTGGCGATCGTTGGGGCCGGACCGGTCGGTCTCGCAGCCCTGCTTACGGCGCAACTCTACTCACCCGCCGAAATCGTGATGGTCGATTTGGATGACAACCGCCTGGAGGTCGCGCGCGCCTTTGGTGCGACTCAAGCCGTGAATAGCTCGGACGGAAAAGCGATTGAACGGGTCATGGCGCTGACGAATTCCGCCGGCGTAGACGTGGCGATTGAGGCCGTCGGCGTTCCCGCGACGTTCGACATCTGCCAGTCGATCATCGCCCCCGGCGGGCGCCTTGCCAACGTGGGAGTTCATGGAAAATCCGTCGAGCTTCACCTGGAACGGCTGTGGTCCCATAACATCACACTGACGACGCGCCTTGTAGACACGATCACAACCCCGATGTTGCTTCAGACTGTTCTGTCTGGCCGCCTTAACGCAAAGAAGCTCATCAGCCACAGGTTTGAGTTATCAGAGATCATGAAGGCATACGACACCTTCGGCAACGCCGCGAAGGAACGCGTGCTGAAAGTGATTCTCAAGGCCGCCAAATCGTGAAGTTGCCGGCCTTGGATTGGAGAATGTGCTGTGTTATCAACGGCAATCAAAGCACCACCACCTCGACCATCATTGCATCTGCCGATAGATGGTCTCTTGCGGCATAAGAATAGCATCGTCGCTGTTATCGCAGCGACGGCTATAGCGTGTCATCTCCTGCTTCGTTTGGCCTTTCGAGCAGACTCAAATATTTCACAGATCCCACTTTTCGTCGTGCTTGCAATTGGCGGCATTCCGCTGGTCATTGAGCTGTTGCAGAAAGCATGGCGAAGACAGTTCGGATCCGATCTATTGGCCGGAATTTCGATCGTCACATCGGTCCTGCTGGGCGAGCACCTTGCCGGCACAATCGTGGTGTTGATGTTGTCCGGTGGCAAGGCGCTTGAGAACTACGCGTTGAGAAGCGCTTCTTCGGTGCTCGCCGCGCTGGCCAAACGCATGCCATCCGTCGCTCACCGCAAGCTCGGCGCTGAGATTTCAGATGTGGGCTTACAAGAAGTTAAGATTGGCGACGAACTGGTCGTCTACCCGCACGACATTTGTCCTGTGGACGGCTCAGTTATTGACGGACACGGCACGATGGACGAATCGTTTCTGACCGGCGAACCGTTCAAGATAACGAAGACTTCCGGGTCTGCCGTCATATCCGGAGCCATCAATGGAGAATCGGCGTTGACCATCCGCGCAAACAAACTCGCCGCTGACTCACGCTACGCAAAGATCATGGTGGTCATGAAGGAATCCGAGGCAACTCGCCCGCAATTACGACGGCTGGGTGATCAACTGGGAGCCTATTACACGCCGCTTGCCGTAGCAGTCGCCATAGGGGCCTGGGCGTTCAGTGGCGATGCGGTCCGATTCCTGGCGGTTTTGGTCATTGCGACTCCGTGTCCGCTGCTCATTGCAATTCCAGTTGCGATCATCGGTTCGATCTCGCTTTGCGCCCGCCGCGCCATCATTGTGAAAAGTCCCGTGGTGCTTGAGAAAATTGCTGAATGCCGTACCGCAATTTTCGACAAGACCGGGACGCTAACTTATGGAGAGCCCGCGCTCGTCGCGCAAATCGTTGCGTCGGGCTTTAATCAGCAGGAAGTTCTGACGCTCGCGGCGGGGCTAGAGCGCTATTCCCGGCATCCGCTGGCGCGTGCGATTCTTGCGGCGGCCAGGGACTGCAAAATTGAAGTTCCGGATGCGAGTGAAGTATCGGAGCCGCCGGGCCAGGGGTTGCGTGGAATTGTCGTGGGTCGTGATGTAGAAGTCACCAGCCGCAAGAAGGTCCATAACGGTTCAGTCCCCGGTGCCGAACAACTCCCACAATCCGAAGAGGGGCTCGAATGCGTTGTGCTGATCGACCATCGATATGCTGCGGTCTTCCGATTTCGCGACGCTCCCAGAGCGGAGAGTCGTTCATTTGTCGCGCATTTGGGTCCAAAGCACCATTTCGACCACGTGATGATCGTGTCCGGAGACCGCGAATCCGAGGTCCGCTACCTCGCCAGCCAAGTCGGAATCAGCGAGATTTACGCGCAGAAAACACCAGAGGAAAAGCTTGCCATTGTTCGGAGCGAAACGGCAAAAGCCAAAACTCTCTATGTTGGCGATGGCATCAATGACGCTCCCGCGATGATGGCTGCCACAGTCGGCATGGCCATCGGACAGAACAGCGAAGTTACGACTGAAGCCGCAGGTGTCGTCGTCATGGAGAACTCGCTGAAGAAGGTCGATGAGTTCATGCACATCAGCCGACGTATGCGTACGATTGTGCTTCAGAGCGCCGTCGGCGGCATGGTCCTGAGCGTCGTGGGGATGATTCTGGCCGCAATAGGCTGCCTGACGCCCGTTCAAGGCGCCATTAGCCAGGAAGTGATTGACGTACTCGCGGTCCTAAACGCCCTTCGCGCCGCGATTCCACCGAGTGTGCTTTCTGACCTTTTGGCCACTGGGAAAATAGGTGCGCGATGGAACTGAAAACTGAATCCCCACGAGTTACCAATTGCCCATGCTGCAACAAAAGTTATTGTCCGCCGAGGCTGCATCAAAGCGAACGATAAAGCCATTCATTTGGTAATCTTCGGTGGATCTGCCGAAATACGTTCCAAACAATCTTCGTAACATGATTACAAACGCTTAACGATGAAATGATTGCTTGTGCGCGATAAGGCTTGATCCTCAGGGCCATTTAAACAGGAAGCAGCCCCAGTATTTCCGAGCCGGAATCAATATGTGAGCGCTCCAATATGACGAAGACTTGGCAGCCACACACCCACGTTGGAGTACTCGTGCCAATGTGA
>JBBRBI010000166.1:0-6086 GCA_038206015.1 Bryobacterales bacterium
TCGCGGCTGGCATCCACGCCACAAATCTTGAGAGTCCAATCCTCCAACCAACCCAGCCAGCGAAGGCGACCTTCGTACACGGCAGCCATGTAGGTGCCCAATGGCTTCACTGCCGCCAATAAGAGCAATAGAAAGAGAGCAATCTGCGTCCAGGCATTCGTACTCATGAAAACCTCTCTGGTTGGATCAGGGCGACCAGTAAATAGATCAGCAACCCAATCGAGAGAAACAATCCGATCAGTTCCATGACTTCATGCTGCTCTTCGCCGTATAAGTGCCGAATAAAGATTTCTGACCCAATCCGCCCGCTCGCGCCGCTTCCCAGACGGTGGAACAATAGACCTATCGCCGCATGGACCCTCAAACACAGGAATGGCTCAATCAACTTCTGGCTTACAGTAACCAGATTCCGCATGAACAGCGCGAGGACGCGGTGCGCCAAGCGTGCGCCGGGCGTGAGGATCTGATTGACATCGCTCTGCAAATGCTGAAGACCGGGCAATCCGCCACAAAGACGATGGCCCCGGCGCGCAGCACACAAACCATCGGCCCCTATCGCGTCCTGCGCGAATTGGGCAAAGGGGGCATGGGTGTCGTGTATCTCGCGGTGCGCGACGACGGGGCCTTCCGCAAGAACGTCGCCATCAAACTCCTGCGCGGCGACGCGGTCACCGCTGAATTCGTCGAGCGCTTCCGAAATGAGCGCCAGGTTCTCGCCAACTTCGACCACCCCAACATAGCCCGCATTCTCGACGGTGGCGACACCACCGACTCCATGCCCTACTACGTCATGGAGTACGTCGAGGGCCGCCCTCTTGATCGCTATTGCGATGAGGAAAAGCTTGCACTCAATGATCGCCTTCGTCTGTTCCAAAAGCTCTGCGGGGCTGTCCAGTATCTCCACCAGAATCAGGTCATTCATCGCGATCTGAAACCCGCCAACATCCTTGTCTCCAATGAAGGAGTCGTCAAGCTTCTCGATTTTGGCATCGCCAAGCAACTCGGCCCGGCCAGCGTCGAACTGACAACGGCAGACGGCACGCCGCTCACCCCTGCTTACGCCAGCCCCGAGCAGTTCACGGGCCGGGCTGATGCTCGCAGCGATATCTATACTCTCGGCGTAATCCTCTATTTGATCCTTACCGGCCGACTGCCCGACCAGGCCACCGTCAAGCCGCCAAGCGAGAGCGTGCGTGAAGATTTACAGCGCAGCTCGGAGACCACCAAGCAGTTGAAAAAGCGGATGCTGGGTGATCTCGACAAGGTTGTCCTCAAATCTATGAATCGCGAGTCGCGCCTGCGCTACGCATCGGTGTTGGAAATGACTGAAGACCTTGAGCGCTTCCTCAACGGCCAACCCGTCCTCGCCGGCGGCAACTCAGGCCGCGGCAGGACATTCCTGATCGCCGGTTCCATCGCGGCATTGCTGCTGGTTGCTGCTGGAGCTGCCTACTACTATTTGAACCTCACCAAGCCAGTCCACCTCGCCCCTTCGAATCCACAGCTGCAGTCGCCCTACCTCCCTGCCAAGCCGACAGAAATTCTTAACCCGTCGCCGCTTGCGAAGGAGCAAACCAAACCCGAGCCGCCCACCCAAGCGCCTCCAAAGGTGCAGGCAACCAGACCAGAATCGGTGCACCCGAATCCCGTCAAAGCGGACAAGCCAGCCAGCGCGCCTACTGATCGAGTCGCGCAAAGCCCACAGGCCCCACCCCTACCGCCAGAAGGCCTTGAGGAGGCCCGCGAAAAATACGCCAGCGTTGCCGGTCGCGTCGCAAGCGTTGAACAACTCTTCAACAAGACGAAAGCAGATCTTGAAGCCAAAGGCCTGTCGATTCGCGCCGACGTTCTCTCGCGGGTGATTTCGATGAAGCTGAACCTGGAGCAGGCGAAATCGGACCTTGATCGTGGCAATGTTCCGGGGGTACTCAAAAACCTCATCGCCGCCGATGCTCAAGCCGCTCGCGTCAGCAAAGAATATGGTCGATAGTAGTAATTGATTAGGAGATTTCGATGCGTTCTAAAATTGCGCTGATTCTGGCGCTAAGCCTTTTGCCATTAACCGCGCAGACACCCCTGCCACCCAAAAAGACTGCCCCCGTGCAGAGTCCCTTGGCCAAAATTATCCAGATGGTCGAAATGAAACTTCCCGAGGCCGCCGTACTCAGCGCTATCCAGAACGCTGGACCACTCAAGCTTAGCTCCGACGATTTCATTCGGCTCAAGAAGGCAGGCGCTACGGACAACGTGCTCGTCGCCCTAAGCGGTGGAACCCCAACTGCCTCGCCCGCCCCCGTCGCCGCTCCTGGCCCGGCACGCATCCCCGCCCCAGTCGACGGAAACTTCAACACCGACTTCGCCACTATTTCCTGCAGCAAACCCACTGCCAGTTCCCGTCGCGTCCTGGCCATCGACGAGTTTGATTTCGGCACTGTCCGCAGTGCAGTCGCTGCTATTTTCGGCACAAACGTCGACGTCGGCAAAGGCATCCTGGCCCTGCTCACCAAGCGCCTCGCAGAAGACGGCAAGTACCGCATTGTTGAGCGCAAGAATATTCAGAAGGTACTCACTGAACAAGATTTCGGTGCCTCCAATCGGGTCAAGCAGGGCACCAACGCCAAGATCGGGCGCGTACAGGGGGCTGATGCAATTCTTATGGGCACGATCACTGTCTTCGGCCAGGACACCCGCAAAAACGGCGTCAACACCGGTGCGGTCACCAACGGACGCCTCGGCGGCGTACTCGGCAGCGTCAATGTCGGCACCCGATCAGACAAAGCGATCGTCGAGATCAGCTATCGCCTCGTCGACGCCGAATCGAGCGAAGTCATCGCGGTTGGCGAAGCACGCGGTGAGTCTAAACGCAAGTCTAGTGGCTTCGGAATCGCTGGCTATGGCAATGGCAACGGCGGCAATGTCGGTGCCAACATGAGTAGTTCCAACTTCCAGGAGACGATCATCGGAGAAGCTACTGTTGATTGCATCAACAAGTTGGCCGCCATCGCTAATTCCAAAGACCAGCGCATCGGGACGCGCACCTCGGAGGTGGAAACGAAAATCGCCGAGGTAGTCGGCAAGAAAATCTACCTGGCCGCTGGCACCAACGACGGCGTCCAGAATTGTGATCATTTCGAAGTCTCCCGCATCATCAAAGAGATCAAGGACCCATCCACTGGCGAAGTTCTCGACCTTCAAACCGAGCGCGTCGGCGAGATCATGGTAATCGAAGTTCGCGACAAAATCTCAATCGCGGTATTCAATGGATCCTCAATTCCCAAGGTCGGTTATGTTGCTAAGAAAATCATGTAGCGCCCTGTTGTTGACCACGGCTCTCTTGGCGGCACAGCCGATCAACGTCAATTCGATGCTGACGCAGTACGAGCGCCAGCTCGCCGCTGGCCAAACCACGCCCGATCAGCTCCAGCGCAACGTCGCCTCGCTGTCTGGCAAACTCCAACCGTACAATTCCAACCGGGCGGCCAACTATCTCAATAGCCTTCGCAGCTACGGCGGCCACAACCGCAACCTGGGCCTCGCAATGTCAGGTGTTTACCGCCAGATTGGTGGCATGCAGAACAACCCTCAGGACGCCTGGCTCAACTACCGCAATGCCTACATCGTCATCACGCCTTATGCAAACGATCCACAAGTGCAAGGCGAAATGCGGCAACTTCGTCAAAGCGTTGCAGTAGTCGAGGCCCAGCTCCCCAGCTTGCCTAAGCTCGACTGGCCCAGCCTCGACGCCGCCGCTCAGAAGGCATTCGACGAGATCATGGAGCGCTACATCAGCGTCTCCGCTGCAGTGGCTTCCGCCGAGCAGACGGCGGAGTCGATGCGCCGCTCGATGGCCGACCAGGGGTTGTCTCTGCGTCCAGAGATTATCGCCAGCTTGACTCGTATGAAGTTAAAGCACGAGGATTCCAAGCGCCTGATCGAGCAGCGCAACTACGCGACGGCCAAAGACAGACTGGCCTCAGCAGAAGCTGAAGCCAGCAGGATCCTCAAGTCCTTTGGCGGCTAATATACCGCAGACGGGGGTATATTAGGGGTATGCGAGTCAAGACGTCTGTAACGCTGCCAAGTGCCCTCCTGGCGGAGATCGACAAGCTCGACACAAATCGATCAGCGTTCCTGGAGCGCGCGGCTATGGCTCAATTAGAGAAGATCACCAAAGCAAAACGCGATGCGAGAGATTTGGAAATTATCAATCGATGCGCCGACCAACTGAATCGGGAAGCGGAAGAATTCCTCGAATTTCAGGAACTGCCTTTCTAAATGGAACAAGGGGATCTCTATCTTGTCAGCAGGCCCGGCAATGCGGACCCTCGTAAACAACGGGTATTCGTGGTGGTTAGCCGCAAGGTACTATTGCAATCGAATTTTGCGACGGCCATTTGCGCACCCGTCTTCTCGAAGCACCACGATATTCAGAGTCAAGTTTCCGTTGGTGTTGACGAGGGACTTAAACATCCAAGCAGTATCCACTGCGACGAGCTTGTGAGTTTGCCCAAGGCTCTACTCACGCGCTACGTCGGACATTTATCCCAGGTTAAGTTGGGCGAATTGGATCGAGCTTTGGCGGCGGCCTTGGAGATAGATAGCGCCGCCCTCGGTCGCGAATTCTAGCGCGCCAAGAGCGAAGCCCGGAGAGTAGTCCTTCCCGCACCATGGATCGACGTTGCGCTGTTGGTTTCAGGAAGGTTGGTGCGACGACCAGCTTAGACTCTAATTCTTCACGCGTTGGAATGCCGATTCCGTGAATCTGTTCGTTGCGCTTGGTGCAACTTCCTGATTATTTCTTGCAACGCAGGAAAACTACGTTTGCGATTTACAGATATTCGTGATAGCGTTTGCGCCACTCTTGTCCAAATTAGCGATTGAAGGGTGGTGACGGCGCGGGGGAGCGAGAGGGCGAGTGGAGGTAGGGCGAAAGCGGTGACACTGCGCTAGGTTGGAAGCTGAGTTCCGGCAAGAACGAGCAACCAATCCAGCGAGGTCACCGCATGAATCGAGTATCGAGCATTTTCAGCCAGATCGTGGGGATGGTGCCGCGCCAGCTCTTCGCCAACATCGTCGATAAGTGGCAAGGCGAACGGCACGCGCGGGGCTTCAACTGCTGGACACAATTTGTGTCGTTGTTGTTTTGCCACCTGGGCGGAGCCAAAAGCCTGCGCGAAATCACAGGCGGCATGGCCGCCGCCGAAGGCAAGCTGCGGCATCTCGGCATCACCAGTGCGCCCAAGCGTTCCACGCTGGCTTACGCCAACGAACATCGCGATTGGCGCATCTACCAGGAGCTGTTTCACGCCCTGGCCAGCCACTTCCGCGCCCAGAACAACTGCCAACCGGCGAAGCTCCGCTACGGTGCCAAGTTACTCAGCATCGACGCAAGCGTCATTCCGCTGTGGGTCAAAATGCTGGATAAAGATCATTGGACACGCGCCAAAGGGGCGGGCAAGTTACATTTGGTGCTGGACCACGACGGCTATCTTCCGCATTACGCCGTAGTAACTGAGGAACGGGAGTCCGATCTCAGCGTGGGTCGCGAGATGGATTTCCCGCCGGGTTCCATCATCGTGTTCGACCGCGGTTACACGGATTACAACTGGTGGCTGCGCTTGACCAAGCGTAAGATCCGCTTTGTCACCCGGCTCAAAGACAGCGCCGCCTACACCATCGCTGAAACACGCACGCTTCCTCAAGACCAGCCATCCCTGCTGGCCGACGAGGTGATCTTCCTCGACAAGCAACGCAACGCCGGACCGGAGGCGCTCCTGCGCCGCATCGAGATGGCAGTCGAAGGCAAGGACAATCTGGTCTTTGTCACCAACCATCTAAGCTTGCCAGCCGCCGACATTGCCGCGATTTATAAAGAACGCTGGCAGATCGAACTATTCTTCAAAGCGCTCAAGCAATCCACGCGGATCAAGACTTTCATCGGCATCAGCGCCAACGCGATCCTGACGCAGATCTACACCGCCTTGATTGCCCTGCTACTCATCAAGTACCTGCAACTCAAGAGCAGCTTCGCCTGGAGCCTGTCAAATCTGGTGGCGCTGCTGCGGCAGCAGATCTTCGTCTACCGC
>JBBRBI010000167.1:0-6039 GCA_038206015.1 Bryobacterales bacterium
GCCCGCGGCAACAGAAATAGCCTCGACGAACGAGGCATTGGTTCTCATCGGCATTAATAACGCGAATCGGGGCCGTTTCGTTCCGGCCAATTGTGGCAAACTGCATTTGAGAGAGGAATAGACATGAGAACACTACCGGTAATCGCATCGGCACTGCTCGTTGCGTGCGCTTTTGCCCAGGCGCCGGCAACCGCGCCGATGTCCACCACCTTGAAGGTGGGCGATATGGCGCCCGATTTTACGCTGCCTTCCACACAAGGCAAGGAGGCCGTGACGCTTTCCAGTTTCCGAGGCAAGAAGAATGTGGTACTGGCCTTCTTTCCGGCCGCGTTCAGCGGTGGTTGAACGAAGGAAATGCAGGCTTACCAGTTAGGTAGCCAAAAATTCGAAGGCGCGGACACCCAGGTATTTGGCGTTAGCACCGACAATGTCTATTCTCTGAAGGCTTTCGCCGAGAAGTTGACCTTGAGTTTCCCGCTGTTGAGCGATTTCAAAGACCGGAAAGTGGGCGAAGCCTACGGCATTATGATTCCGAAAATGGGTATGGCTAATCGGGTCACTTTCGTGATCGATAAACAAGGGAAGATCGAGTTCATGGAGCAGGGCGCGGCAGCCATGGATATTTTGGGAGCGGGGGATGCTTGCAGCCGGTTGGCGCATAAGGCTGCGAAGTAGGGGGGCGAGAGTTCATTCGATCGGGGCGACGAGTTCGGAAAGGCGAACGGTTGGATTGGTGAAGGTAGGGTGTTTGTCGTTCCTAATCCCGTTCTGGGCGCTCAGCCTCCGCTTTCTCCGAGTGGCGCGTAATTTGGACAGAGCCGGCAGACCTCTCCTAACCCGGCGTAGCCGGAACCAAACGGGGAAATCGGTTACGATGCCGGAATGGGCGTCGAGCTACGGACAGAACGTCACGCCGCGCAGATTGCCGGCGTATTGGGTTGCTGGGACCGGATGCTGATCTTCGGGACGTTGCCGGGGATCTGTTTTGCCGGAGGAATGACATCGTACTGTACGCGAGAAACATCCGGGTGTTCGACTACCCGAAGTTCGCCGAACCGTTCCGTAACAGGATTCGCGAGAATGCGGAGCAACTGGCGGCGGAAGCGGGCATTCAGATCGAATTCATCCGCAAGCGGAACTTCCGCAAAGAAGACCGCGTAAAAGAGATTCTGGCGAAGCGCACCGCGCACGCGGCCGGTCTGGTCTGCATTTTCTCGGCGATGGAACCATGCTCGACCTACAAGCCATGGCACAACAAGCAGACAGGCAAGACTTATCTGGTTTCGGACGACGGCAAGTGTCTGCACTATTACTTCTACTTCATGACGAGGATCTGGGTTTGTGCCATGTGCGGGTTCCGACGTGGCTGCCCTGCCGTCTGCAGGTTTGCCTCAACGATCACAACTGGCTGGCCAGTCAACTGCGCAAACTCGGCATCGACTATCGAATGGCCGACAACGCCTTCTCCCACATCGCGGACTGGCAGCGGGCACAGCGCATCTCCAATGGCTGGAAAGCGAAGCGGATCCACGCTCGGCTGGATGAGTTCGCACGCCGTTACTGTCCCATCTTGCGGGACTTCGCGACCGGTTAACACTGGAGCGTGGATCAGTGCGAGTACGCCACCGACATCGTGTTCCGCAAACAGGCCAATCTCCGGGCCATTTACGAAAACCTGGCGCGCACGGCGATGCACACGGTCAAACCGGACAACATCGCTACTTTCCTGGGGTGCAAGCTCAGCCCTCAGTACGAAGGCGAGATGGAAAACCGATTCAACATCCGCATCGAAGGCCCGCGGATTAAACACACGATGGGGCCGGTGTCGATCAAGCTCTACGACAAGTTCGGCCTCATCCTGAGGATGGAGGCCACGGTCAACGATCTGACTTTTTTCAAGCACTACCGAGAGGTAGAACATCGCGACGGCACGAACGAAACCAAATAAGCATCCATGCAGAAAACCATTTACAGTCTGCCCGCTCTGCGCGAACTGCTGGAAGCGGCCAACCGCCGCTACCTGGAGTTTCTCTCGGCAGTTGAAGATCCCCGCGCCGGGAGACGAAGCTCGACAAACTCTCACAAACCGTTGAACAGGAAGGCCGACGCTATACCGGCTTCAATCTGTTCGATGCCAACGACGAATTGTTGCTTTGCTCCATCCTTCGCGGCGAATTTAACATCAGCGGCGTACAGAACAAAACCCTGCGCCGCCATCTGCCCGAACTGAACAGCAGCCAGGTGTCGCGCCTCCTCAAACGGCTTCGCACCCACGGCCTCATCAAGAAAGTCGGCCACACATACAAGTACTACGCCACCACTTTCGGCAAAGAAGTCGTCGCCACAGTACTCAAGCTGCGCGAGCTCGTGATCATCCCCGCCCCTGCTGCTACTCAGGTAGCCTGACTTTCGATTTCCTGCCGGAATCGTCAGAATCTTAATGGAGAGGTTCTAACGGGGTCGACAAGCCTTTAAATGGTGGGAAGGGGATTTCGCAACAGGAATCCCGTGCCTAGAGCTGCAGTCAAGTCGCATGGTCGCATGCGTATGACCCGAAATGGGTCCACTCTACTGATAAACTTCGACCTGATGAACGAGCTTCATGAGCCAATGCCTGGGGTTGTTCCGGTGTGGGCTTCCCAAGCGGCACCTCAACGCATGGCTGGAACAGCATGGAAAGGAAGGACTGCGCATCGCCAGCTATGGGCTCTCCTCGTACGAGTACTTCGGCTACTACCTGCCGCAGAATGTTCACCTTCAATTGCTCATCGGCGTCAGCCAAATTGATGCCTCGCTCGTATCGGATCTGTCCGGCGCCCCCGCAAGAGAGCGCTGGCAGAAGCTGCTGGAGCGATCCGAGTCTGAGCAGCGAGACAATGTGCTTAGGGTGTTGCGGCGGATCGCAGGATGGCAGCGCGCTGGCGCTAAGGTCCGTGTCGCGCCGCCTGGCCGCCGTAGCGGCCTAATGCACTTGAAGCTCTATCTCTGGGAAACACGGCTGCCCTGGTCGGAAGCGCCAATTTCACTTCACAGGGCATGACAGGCGAGGATCAGCACGAACTGCTACTGGAGGTCAATGGGCCGGCGCTCATTGAGCTCTCCAATTGGTGGTCATCAATGTGGGACGTCGGCTGGCCCATTGACGATTCACTGGAAGATTCGACGGCATCCACAGTTAGGCACATCGTACACAATTCGCATAGTTACCCAAAGGAGAACAGGATGAACTCTGGACCACAAACACTTCTTGGCCATTGGCTCGGCAAATGGGGAGCCTGGGCCCTTAACGGCAATGGCGTCGTCGCCTATCCACACCAGCTCCAGGCGGTGGAATGGATTCGGCCTGACGGAGGGGCCTATCTGTTGGGCGACGAGGTCGGGCTGGGTAAGACTTTTACTGCGGCTCTAATATGGATGCGGCACCAACATCTGTATGGAGAAAAGGCCCGCCTGATCTATATCACCAAGCCCTCACTAATCATTGATGCCATCTCGGCGTTCGTGGACGTACTCGGGGTGGACGAGCTTCTGCAAACTACCGCGTCCCCTCCTCAGCGAGCAAATGACCTCCGCCCCAACTTCAGCATCTTTCACGCTGGCACTGTCTGCTGGGATATGGTGGCGGATGAAGGAGGTCGCAAAAGAAATAAAGACCACCACGTCGCGGGACTTCTCAAGGAGGGGCGCTACCGGGTACGTCCTCAGGCCTTTTTCAAGAATAAACTTGAGTGGCTCAGTGCCTTGGCTGCAAGAAAACTACACGAGCAGATCAACATATCCGCTATCACAAGGCTGACAGATAGCGTCTATACATTTGTGTCAATTGACACGCTAAGAAACCCTGAGAACCCTATCACTCACGTCTTCGACAAAATAGAACAGTCCTCTTTAGTCCCGCTGTTCATAGTGGACGAATCTCATGGCTTGGGTCGCACTACCCAGCGCCGATCAGCTATTGCCGATCTGATTTGGGGACCGCGCGACTACGCGGGGAAGCCCGCGATCTTGCGTTCCCCCGGCGGGCTTGTGGTCTATATGACGGGCACGCCCGTGCACCCAAACGAGTCAGAGACAGCGTCGCGTTTGGGTTTACTGGATCTCGACCCGACACGAACTCCTCATAAGCCCTCATACTACGATAACGTTCGGACTCCCCCGACGCGTGACATTCTCGAAGCAGTCAGAGAACGCGCTGTAATCCGAAGGAAAGACGGTATCACGCTCGACGGCAAGCCGGATGGTTTACCAATCTTCCCGAAGCGAATGGTATTTCCTTTCCAGAAGTGGATCGGCTCCGAGGAACGGAGTGACAGTCAGCCACCCGACGACATAACGAAGACAAACAAGGACGTATTGATGGCGATCGATCAATATATTGCGAGTGAGGCCTCGCACGGCGCCAAGCTGGTTTCGTTGATTCGGCGGATCTTGCGATCTGCGCGTGACTGGGGGGAAATCAAGCAGCTCGTTAAGGACAGCGAAGCGAGAAAGAAGCTTGGCGATGAGATTCCGCTTGGAGACAGGGTGGTCAAATTAGCCGACGACCAGATAGGACTAACGTCTGGCGACGACCAGATTCGATGGCGGGCGCTAAGGACGGCTCTTGAGGCGTCTCGTGTTTACGAGGACAAGTTGAAAGACCCTCGTCTTGAGAACCTGACATGGAAGGCCGCGCGCGACGACAATGGCAACGAAGAAAAACAGTTGCTGTTTACCAAGGTGGGCTGGGTCGCGACTGCTTACGACTCTCTCGCAAAGGGAACCAAGAGGGCGATCATCGACGCATCAGAGACGGCCATAGGGGATGTGCCCGACGAAGACGAAGAAACCGCAGGGGAGTTGACTGGTTCCTTTGACACTGTGGACGAGATGATGGCGTCTGCCAAAAAGGCAAAACGCCTGGCGGACGAGTATTTAGAACCAACCTTGCTCGACGACGACAGTAAAGTTCGATTTTCGATGCTTGTCGCGCTGCTTGAGGGAATGGCATCGCTGAGATTGTGGCCTAAAAAATACCCCTCGATGGCCGACGAAGATCGATTCGGCTGGGGAGTAGAGGAACGTGACGGTGACCGTCTTCGCGCCTCTTTGGCCAGTGAACATAGCGAGCTCAACCTGAAGCAGCCGTGGGTGGTTCATGCCCGTTACATCCACAGCGTAGTAGATACCGCAGTTCGCCTTCAACTGCGATATGGCAGTGAAGGTGGCAAGCCGCTTGTCGGAATAATCATCGGGGACACACCCAACTACAAGCGAGACGAAATCAAAGATGATTTCAGCAAGGGCAAGTTGAACATTGTATGCATGTCAGATGCCGGGGCTGAAGGCATAAATCTACAACGATCCAACAGGATCGTGCTCTTGGATGTTCCAGTTTCGCCTGGACGCATCGAACAGATCGCCGGCCGCGTCCACCGCCTAGGAAGCACTGATGCCGCTCAAGTGACACTGCTGCTCCCGCCCGGGTATTTTGGCACCAGGGTTTTTGAGGCACTGCGCAAGGCAGCCAGTAGCGTCTTCAGGATGGCCGCAGGAGCACTTCCAATCCGGCCTGAATCCGGTGCCGACGACGACGCATACTACGTCCGTCAGCTTGCGGACTACGAGGCACGTTTGCTTACGGCAGTAGCGGAGACCAGTGGCGTGATGCGCGGTGAAGAGAATCGCGAGGCGCTCCAAAAAGTCGTTAACCAGCCGGTGCTTAATGGCGAGCCCAACACGGCTCCCATCGCGCCATTATTCAAGAGTGGATTTGATCTGATCCAAGAGCAGCGCAAACGTTTCGCGGACGAAAGCGCGGCGACGCAGAGCGCTCTCATGCCGGTGGTCACGGACCTTGTCGACGCGCTAGTCAAGTTCGAAGGTGCGACTGAATCAGAGTCCTCAAGTAAGTTCCGCGTAATCATCACATGAACACCGCAAGCCCGAACCCAGGGGAGCGCGCGAGGGCAAGGCTTTACTGAACGCGGGCGGCGGCCCAGCGATGGGGCAATAGTTCGTCAAGCTTCTGAATCGAATGCTCGCCGATTCGCGAGAGCA
>JBBRBI010000168.1:0-5905 GCA_038206015.1 Bryobacterales bacterium
GATCTAGAGAGTAAAAATGCCTGAAACTGCAAGTCAACCGGAAGCGATTGAACAGCCAAAGAACCTGGAGGTGAGCGACAAACCCGCGCCACCGAAAGGGAACGAGAAGCCGGACCAAGCGTCGAAAGAGCAGGCAAAGAAAAACGACGAGCCTGAGAAAGCGGAGGTCAGTGACAAATACAGCGGCGTCAGAAAGGCCGGCAAAATCCTGATCTATGTGCTGCTCGCCGCGGCCGCACTCGCGTTTGTGAAGTACAAATTCTTCACACCGGCGAAGGTTGCGGTTGCCCAGGTAGTGCATCAGGATTACACGGGCGAGTTACAGGGCACCGGCACTATCAACGTTGACGTGCTGGCGTCTGTGGGGGCAAAGATTCCTGGCCGCATCGAGCGGATGCTGGTGGACGAGGGCGACGTTGTGCACCCCGGGCAAGTCGTCGCCAAATTGGAAGACACCGATATGCGGCAGTTGCTGCAAAGCTCTCAGGCCCGCGTGGAAGCAGCCCGCATGACAGAACATGCAGCGCGGGCGATGGAGCAGTCGGCACTTGCGACTGAAGTCTCGGCTCGTGCCACGGAAGAGCAACGCCGCGCAACGGAGTATCAGGCAGGACGCGCCTGGGAGCGGGAGCAACATCTTGTAGCGACAGGAGCTGTTAGCCAGGAAGAGGCCGACGAGTACCAGGAACGCCAGCGGACTGCGGAAAGCGCGGTGCGAGCGGCACAGGCCGAAATCGGAGCGGCCCATGCCCAGGTTGAAGCGGCGGGCGCAAAAGTACAGTCCGCGCATTCCGAAATAGCAGCTACGGAAGCCGAGGTCCGGTTGCGGCAGTTCAATCTTTCGCAGACTAAGATCTTTACCTACGTCAGTGGGATCGTCACGGATCGGCCCCGGCGTTCCGGCGATTCGATTGTTTCCGGCGAAACAGTTCTCAACGTTGCAGATCCCAAAGTGATCCTCGTGGAAGCCTACCTTGACCAGCGCTTTGCCGGCAATGTCAGGACAGGCCAAACAGCAACCGTGACCCTGCGTGGACGGGCAAAAGAATCGATTCCCGGGCGCGTATATCGAGTCCGCCCACAGGCCGATCCAGCAGCCGAGGAGATGACCGTTGAGATCTCTTTTCCACTGCCCCCGGCCGAGCTGCAAATCGGTCAATGGGCAGACGTTTATGTCGCAGTGAGCGAGACGAAAAACGCGTTGGTCGTGCCGAAGACGGCGGTCGTGGCGATGGGTGACGATCCTTTTGTCTTAGTGGCTGACACCGACAATAAGGTGCGCCAAGTCAAGATCGAATCCGTTGCCAGTAGTCCGCGATCCCCGGTGATGGCGGTCAAGGGAGATCTCAAGGCAGGCGACTGGGTCCTGACAGAACCTATGGGAATCAAGCCTGGAGAGAAGGTGCGCCCCGATCGGAATCCAAAGGCTACTTCGAAGGCGGCCGGCCCCGCAATGGGGACCAGTCCAGTCATGAAAATGTAGCGGGCACCCCATGAACCTCGCACTCAAAGATGCCCGCTACCACGTTTTCAAGTTCATCAGCTCGACCATCGGTGTCAGTCTCCTCCTCATGGTTGTATTTGTTCTCGGCGGTATTATTCGCGGCGTAATCCTCGACTCCTCCACTGTTGTGGAAGCGACCAATGCCGATCTTTGGGTTGTTCAGAAAGACTGGCTTGGTCCGTTCGTTGAGGCCTCGAGACTTCCCGAAGACTATTACCACGCGATTCAGTCCATGCATGGCGTGGCCGAGGCCAGCCCGCTCGTTATGGCTTGGGATCACATCAACCATCCTCCGGCCTCTTCAGGTCTGATGATGTTCATGTATCGGAACGCGCAGATCGGCACGAAGACAATGGTCGAGCCGCATTGGATCGACATGGTGCGTGAATTGAGGTTCCTCCTGATCGGCTATGAGGCGGATCACATCGGTGGTCCGCCAATGATCATTGCTGGGCGAGGAATCGAGGCCAGCCACTATGAAATTGTTGCGGATGTAAAGACCGGCTTACATGTCGGTGAGACCATACGGATGCGCGGCTTCGACTACCAAGTAGTGGGGCTGACGAAAAACATTGTTGGATTCAATGCCGATCCCGTCATCTACGCCAGGCTCGAGGACGCTCAGAATATCCTTTTCGAGCCAGATCCCGATCTGTTGCGCAACATTCGCAGGCGTGCCGGGGCGCAGTTGGGCGGCGCCGAAGTCGTAGCCCCGCGGCTAACTGAACCTGGGATGCGAAGAGCCTCTGCGTTATCGGAGAACCTTCACATGATCAACGCCATCGCGGTCCGGGTGGAACCTGGAGTTTCCATGGAGGAAGTGGCAGCAGAAATCAGACATTGGAAACACCTCGAAGTGTATACTTCCGCGCGGCAGGTCAACATACAACTGATGGGGGCCAACCGTCTCATCCTCATGCAGCTCTCACTGTTCCGGCTTCTTTTGCTCATCATCGCCGGAGTGATTATCGGACTGATTACATACACCTTCACGCTGGACAAAATCAAGGACATCGCCGTGCTGAAGCTGCTCGGCACACAGACGTCGCGCATTTATAGCATGATCATTCAGCAAGCCGTGCTTATGGGCCTGTTGGGCACGGTTATGGGAGCCATGATGGAATTTGCCACCGAACCCTACTTCCCCAGGAGAGTTTCAGCGACGCTCGGCGACATGGGGCAAATGCTCGTCATCATAACAATCGTTTCGATCCTTGCCAGCCTCGTTGCCGTCCGGCGTGCGATGCAGGTCGACCCGCGGCTTGTCTTAGGCACATAAAGGGAAGACCAACATGGAACAAGCTATCGAAACAAAAAAGCTGGTGATGACCTATGGGCAAGGGCGGGCAAAAGTCGAAGCGCTAAAGGGAATCGACCTTGCCGTAAGGAAGGGAGAGTTGCTTGCCATCATGGGGCCTAGCGGATCTGGTAAGACTACCCTTTTGATGATCCTGGGACTTGTTACCGTGCCGACGGCGGGAGAGTTGATCCTGGCTGGCGACAATATTTACAAAGGGGGCAAGCGTGATTTCCAGCGTCTTCGCCGTGAAAAGATCGGCTTCATCTTTCAGTTTTCCAACCTGATTCCGTTTCTTACGGCGGAGGAGAACATTACTCTTCCGATGGATCTGGTTGGCACGTCCGGGGGAAAGGCGCATGCACGCGCCGCCGAGTTGCTCGATTATCTGGAAGTAACGGACCGAGCCGGTCAGCTTCCCGAAAAGCTATCCGGCGGCGAAAGGCAGCGCGTCGCGATTGCACGAGCTCTGGCACACAGTCCGGCTATGATTCTGGCCGATGAACCGACCGCCTCGCTCGATACCGACCGTGGTCTTAGCGTGATGCGCATGTTACGGAAAGTGAGCACGGACCACGGCACCGCGATCCTGGTCGTAACTCACGACGAACGCATGATTGGTGAGGTGGACCGGGTACTTCAGCTTGTGGACGGCGCGGTAACCAGCGACGAGAGCCACTCGAAGGTAAGCGTGTGAGCAACCCATCTATGCGGGCATTGGAGAAGATGCTGAAGTCGAAGGATGAGTGAAGGTAAGAACAAAGAGCGAGCACCGAGATTAAGCCGTGCGGAAGCAGCCAAGCTATTGACTGAGTATGAAGCCAGCGGATTGAGTCGGGAGGTCTTCTGTGCGCAACGTGGGATGGGTATCACGACACTGGGCCGGTACTTCCGATGGCGAGCAGAAGCCAAAGCGGCGACGAAGAGCCGATGGGTGTCGGTGGAGGTGTTAGCAAGACAACCCGCTGCGGGTGTGGGGCCGAAGTTAACGGTGGCGCTGACAAATGGTCGACGAATCGAAGTGAGTGGCGGCTTCGACGTGGGACTGTTGGAGCAGGTAGTGCGCATCCTGGAGCGCGCGTAACTCGTGTTTGGTGTAGGGCCAGCGACGCGCATCTATCTGGCGGCGGGAGCAACGGACATGCGCAAGGGATTTGAAGGGCTCTATGGTTTGGTGCGCGATCGCTTGCTGTGCGAACCATTGAGCGGACACATTTTCGCATTCGCCAATGCGGGGCGCAATCGTTTGAAGCTGATTTTCTATGACGGAACGGGGCTCTGGGTTTGTGCGAAGCGATTGGAGAAGGGGCGATTCCGGTGGCCGGAAGCAGAGGGCGGAGAATCGAAAGTGAGACTCACTCACGAGGAGTTAGCGTTGTTGTTGGGTGGAATTGATCTGAAACAAACGCGTCGGCGACGGTGGCATCGAGTAGAAAGCGGAGTGGAAGAAACGTCCGCGTAACATAAACGAATAAGTGGAAAGTAAGTGTGGCATTCACTGGGATCGAACGGTAAAATAAGTTTTACCTACTGTGAGTTCAGCACCTTCCCCACGATCAGACTCCGAGCGAGTGGAGCAACTGCAAAAGCAACTGCGGTGGGCTGAGCTCAGGATTCAAGCACTGGAAGAGCAATTGCGGCTGGAGCGGATTGCGAAGTACGGGCCTGGCAGCGAGAAATTGAACAGTGCTCAGTTAGAGCTTCTGGAGTTAGAGCCAGGAGTGAGCCGCGAAGAGGTAGAGGCGGAGAGCAAACGCGAACCGCTGCCCGCTGTTGAGTCTGGGAACAACCGCAAGAAGCACCCCGGTCGTCAAACCCTGCCGCCTGAGTTACCGCGAGTGGAACGAGTCATAACCAGTGCTGCCGAGCAATGCTCCTGCCAGGCTTGCGGTCGCGAGACGGTGGTCATCGCATACGAGCAAAGCGAGCAACTGGATGTTAAGCCGGCCGAGTACTTCGTGCTGGTGACCAAGCGCGAGAAGCGTGTTTGCCGGTCTTGTGAAGACGCCGGTGTGATCACCGCGCCGTTGCCGGCACGAATCATCGACAAGAGCCTGGTGAGCGACCGGGTCATCATCAACACGGTGATCGCAAAGTACAGCGATTATCAACCGCTCTATCGGCAAAGTGTGATTCTGGCGCGCGAGACCGGGATCGAGATTAGCCGGGCGACGATGGATGGCTGGGTCATGCGAGTGGGGGAGTTACTGCTTCCAATCGTGAGTGGCATAATCCGGGAGTTACTCGCCGGGAGTTATATCCAGGCGGATGAAACACCGGTCGATGTGCAAACGCATGACAACCGAGGCAAGAACCATCAAGCATATCTGTGGCAGTATGGCCGACCCGGAGGCAGTGTGGTGTTCGACTTCCGAATGGGGCGCAATCGCGAAGGCCCGAAGCGGTTTCTCGGTCAGTTCGACGGTATTTTACAAAGCGATGGCTACGCCGCCTATGAACAGGTGGGCGGCCCGAAGATGGTGCATGCCTCGTGCTGGGCGCATTCGAGACGCAAGTTCTTCGACGCTGTCAAACTCAATCCTGGGGACCGGGTGGCCGCACGCATCGTGGCGCAGATGAACGATTTGTTCGCCATCGATGCGGAGGCGCGTGCCCAGAACCTGGACCACGCCGCTCGTCACACACTGAGGAGACAACGGGCTCGGCCATTACTCGACCAAATTCGCAAACAGGTCGAAGCGGCGAGAGATGGTGCGTTGCCAGCCAGCGCACTGGGCAAGGGTGCGAGTTATACACTCACGCTCTGGCCAAAGCTCACGCGATTTCTCGATCATCCAGAACTCGAGCTGAGCAACAATCTGGCGGAAAACTCCATGCGACCGCTAGTGATGGGACGAAAGAACTGGATCCACATCGGCAGTCAGCAAGCCGGGCCAAAGGTAGCGGCCATTCTCTCAGTTGTCGAAAGTTGCCGCCGGCTCAAACTGCCGCTGCGCGACTATCTCGCCTCGGTTCTGCCTGGCTTGGCTGATCTACCTGTTCAGCAGGTGAAACGGCTTACGCCCGCAGCTTGGTCAGCCAGTCGATAAACCTCGAATTTAGCCCTCAAGCAAAAGTCCAGGTGCACTTGCTCTAACGGATAC
>JBBRBI010000169.1:0-5872 GCA_038206015.1 Bryobacterales bacterium
AGTCGCGATGACGATGCGGCGAAAGTGGCGATGGCCGTCTGAAACGGCCTTAAAAATAGCTACACGCTCGGCACATAAGGTTGCGCCGTAGCTTGCGTTTTCAATGTTGCAGCCCGTATAGACGGTGCCGTCGGCAGTCTCAAGAGCACAGCCAACTCTGTAGTGAGAATACGGGGCGTAGGCAGCCAGTTGGGCAGCGCGAGCTTGTTCGATGAGGCTCATAAGCCGGGGAGCACTGCTTTGATCAGTTGCACAAAACGGTCACGTACTTCAATTCCAGTTTCGAGGACTTCGGCGTGGTTGATGCGTTCGCTCGTCACGCCTGCGGCCATGTTTGTGACACAGGAGATGCCCAGCACCTGCAAGCCCATGTGGTTGAGCGCAATCGTTTCTGGAGCGGTAGACATACCCACAAGATCCGCGCCGATGATGCGCAGGTAACGGATTTCGGCAGGCGTCTCGTAGGTGGGCCCGGAGAGAGCAGCGTACACGCCTTCGTGCAACGGGATCATCAGCTTCCTGGCTTGAGTAAGGGTATGCTCTCGGAGAGCTGGCGCATAGGCAAAGGTCATGTCGGGGAAACGAGGCCCGAGCGAATCGTCATTGGGGCCAAGCAGTGGATTGGTGCCTTGCAGGTTAATGTGATCGCGAATCAGAACCAGCGCGCCGCGTGAGTAAGTGAGATTGATGCCTCCAGCGGCATTGGTGAGGATGAACTTAGGGGCGCCCAGCTTAGCCAGGACACGGACACCCAAAACAACCTTGTCGATTGGGTGGCCTTCATAGAGGTGGGCGCGCCCGGACATGACGGCGACTTGCCGACCGGAGACTTGACCGAAGATCAGCTTACCGGCGTGACCGACGGCGGTGGAGCGAGGCCAGCCAGGAATCTCATCGTAGGGAATGACCAGTGGATTTTCTACCTCGTCAGCAAAGGGACCAAGGCCAGAGCCGAGAACGATGGCGACTTCAGGGGGCGTTGTGATTCGGGACTGGAGATAAGCAAGCGGTTCGGTCATAACAAGATTCCAGCTATGCAGGCGGACATGAAATTGGCAAGCGTGCCTGCCATCACGGCCTTCAGGCCGAGCCTTGCGATATCGGATTTGCGAGTGGGCATCAAAGCACCCATGCCGCCCACCTGAATCGCGATTGAGCTCAAGTTAGCAAAGCCACAAAGGGCAAAGGTGGCGATGGTGAAGGAGCGCGGATCGAGCTGAGCTTTGACCTTGCCCAGTTCAATGAAAGCAACAAATTCGTTGAGCACCAGGCGGGTGCCGAGAAACTGACCAATGGTCTGGCAGTCGTTCCATGCAACGCCCAAAAGCCAGGCGATCGGGGCGAAGGCGTAGCCGAGGATTTGCTGCAGAGTGGGTAAGCCAATCCCGTTCAGGCATCCGTTGAGCAGCGCGATCAGACTCAGAAAAGCGATGAGCATTGCGCCAATGTTTAGCGCCAGCTGCAATCCATCGCCAGCACCACGGGCAGCCGCGTCGATGACGTTGACACCAGGCTTTTCGACCACCATTTGCACATCGCCAGCCGTTTCCGGATGACCAGTCTCGGGCACGAGCATTTTGGCCAGCATGATAGTTGCGGGGGCGGTCATGATGACGGCAGTGAGAAGGTGTTCAATCGAGACGCCGGCAAATTTCACATAGGCAGCCATGACCGCCCCCGACACGTGGGCCATGCCACTGGTCATAATCGTAAAGAGCTCACTCTCGGTGAGCTTTGCCAAAAAGGGCCGGATCGTCAGCGGCGCCTCTGTCTGGCCCATAAAGATCGAAGCGGCGACATTCGTCGATTCTGCGCCCGAACCGCCCATTGTGCGCCGCATCACCTGCGCCATGACGCGAATGACAACCTGCATCACGCCCAAGTAATAGAGCACGGAGAATAGACTGGCGATGAAGATGACGATCGGCAGCACTTGAAAAGCGAACAGCACGCCGAACTCTGGAGATGCTTTCCCGAGTTTGTCGCCAAACAGAAAGCTGGCGCCGTCTTCGGAGTATTTCAGCAGCGCGTTTACTGCGCCCGATGCCATCTGAAATACACGGCCAACCGGGGTCTTCAATACAATTACAGCGAAGCCAAACTGCAAACCGAGGCCCCAAAAGAGGAGCCTCGGTTTGATTGCTTTGCGGTCTGAAGACAGCAGGTAGCAGAGAGCGACGATGAGCACAAGGCCAAGCAGGCCGATCATGGGTACTAGCCTACAACTTCGAGAACGATCTCGCGCAACTCCGGTGCCGTATTAGAGATGCGGAAGGAATCCTCGACCATTTCAGCTGCCTCTTCAAGATTGTTTTCGCTGGTGTGATAAAGGCGACAGAGAACTGCGCCCGCATCGACCTTTTGGCCGACTTTCACTTCGAGAATGATGCCTACGGCGTGGTCGATGACGTCGTCAATTTTGTTACGTCCGCCGCCAATCATGACGACAGCCTTACCGACGCCTTCGGCATCGATTGCGCTGACGTAGCCACTGCGAGGAGTGACGATTTCACGCATGCCGGTTGCATTGGGCAAAAGGTCAAAGCGATCCAGGACCTGAGCATCTCCGCCCTGGGCAAGGATGACGGCCTTGAACTTGCGGTAACCAGAGCCATCGAGTAACTTGGTCTGTGCCAATTCTCGAGCGGCTTCGAGCGTGGGTGTAATCTTGCCGAGGAAGATCATCCGGGCGGCGAGTTCCAGGCTGAGACGGGTTAGATCGATGGGACCAGAGTTCTGCAGGGTCTGAGAGACTTCCATCACTTCAAGCGCATTGCCGATGGCGAAGCCAAGGGGCTGATTCATGTCGGTGATGAGAGCCTGGACCTTTTTGTCGAGGCGGCGACCAATGCCGACCATCAATTGAGCAAGGCGACGGGCGTCCACCTGCTTCTTCATAAAGGCACCAGCACCCACCTTGACGTCGAGAATCAAGGCATCCAGACCAACAGCCAATTTCTTGGACATGATGGAACTGGCAATGAGCGGAATGGATTCTACCGTTGCGGTGACATCGCGCAGACTGTACATCTTGCCGTCAACCGGGGCGATCTCGGGCGTCTGCCCGATAAAAGCCAGCTTGTGTTCGAGGAGTTGCGCCTTGAACTGTTCGACCGTCAGATTGACGTTGAAACCGGGGATCGACTCAAGCTTATCGAGGGTACCGCCGGTGTGACCTAGAGAACGACCACTGATCATCGGCACAACGACACCGGCTGCGGCAGCCAGGGGAGCCGCGATGAGGCTGGTCTTGTCGCCAACGCCACCGGTGGAGTGTTTGTCCACCTTGATACCGGGGATGTCGGAGAGATCGAGTTTCTCGCCAGAAGCAACCATGAGAGCGGTAAGATTATCGGTTTCCGGTTCGGTCAATCCTTTAAAATAGACGGCCATCAAAAAAGCGGCCATTTGGTAATCGGGAATTTCACCCCGGTTGTAGCCTTCGACAAGAAAAGCCAACTCTTCCTGGTCTAGTTCTTCGCCGTCTCGCTTACGCTGAATTATTTCGGGGACACGCATGACAATTAGCAAGTTTAGCATAGGCATCCCCCGCAAAGTGGTGGAAATAAAGGAACTGATCCGAATTCAAGAATCTGCGTGACAGTGCCGATAGTGGTGTGGTGGAATGGTACGGCTTGAAAGCACATCAAAAGTTTGGCAACCAAGCCGAGGCAATCGTCTCGGTACTGGCCTCTGCAGAGGCCGTAGCGAGCATCGCCTGGAGAGGCATGGAACCGGTATTTGCAGATTTGGACCCCGACACGATGAGCTTGACGGCAAGAACAGTAGAGGAACAGGTCACAATTCACACCCAAACCGTGCTCGTGACCCCCAATGCCGGTGTAAGCGGAGAATGGGAAAAACTGTTGTCAGTGACCGAACCGCGAGGAATTTCGATCGAGCTAGAGGGTGAAGGCGTTCGAGGGAGCTGGGAGCGGATTGCCCCTGGCGTGGAAGGGATGGGCGAGGGGCTGCTCAGAGTGGACTGGCAATTGATCGATGGTGGGGCTACGGGGTTTGCTAAGGCCCTTGCTGGCTATTGCATTCTGGCTCGGGCGATGCCCCAGTGGGTGGGCAAGCGCCGGAACTACCCTGGCATGGCAATTCTCGAAACCAGCGCACTGCAGGTGGCCGACTGGCGCGCGAAACGGGACGCGATTCAGGAATGCGCGTTGTCGGAGGCGCGGCAGCAGAGCTTCAGATTCGACATTCCTGGAAAACCGGTCGTTGGCGTTAGACGAACAAAAGCGGTTGGAGCGAAACTTTCCCTCGCGGGGTAGCTGCCCGAAGTGGCCTTCGACGCTAATGGGTCAGTCTTTGGCCCGGTTCGATCAGGTCGAGGCTGTGTCCGTCAAAGGACGCTACGGCGATTCTTCTCAGACCAAGTTGACGCAGCCCAAGTTGACGCAGCCGCAGATCCACGGCTGACTCTTGGCTGCTATGCCGAAGATAAATAAGCGGCTGTCCGCGATCAAGGACCTCATTGAGCGTGACGTGGTGGGCGGGTCCTTCTTGCACTGCGGCCCATAAGGCCATCTTGGTAATTCGAGGGTCATTCACTCTCAGGCGCTCGGGCTGATCGTAGACGAATTGGAGTCGCGCCCGAGAGGGATCCTGCAGGTGCCAGAACAGACCTAGAGAGTAGAAGCTATCTGTCAGCATTGGGGTCGGGACTTTTGTGAAGAATGAATTCAACCAAGCCGCGAATTCGGCATCCGGGGAAGCGATGGGTTTGTGAGCGCGGGCTGGAATCAGCACGATGGCGAACGTGAAGACCAATGACGCAAGGATAGCTGGAAACCGCAAATTTGCTGTGGACCATGCCAGAGTAAGCGCCATTGAGATGAGCAGTACAAAGATGTGCCGAGCATAGAATTCGTGTGCCATTTTTGTAAACAGCAGCAAGATCCCAAGGCATCCAACCCCAATTAGCAGGGCCACCCGCAGTACCGGCCAGGCTGAGATTGGGGGGCCTTCACCAGCGCGATAGCTATAACCAGAAGCAATAGAATCGGGCCACACAGTGTCGCGAGGATGTGAGGCAGGTCCATCATGACCGTCAAACTAAATGGGATCAACTCGATGTGACCAGGCGAAGAGCCGATCAGAATACTGAAAACGCCAACGGGGACGATTGCCAGATAGGACAAACGCCGCAGCCAGGTGCTTTCAACGAGAGCTAGAGGAAGTGCAGCGGCGAGGCCAAAGAAATGGACGCAGCCACTAAGCCCAAGAAATAGGACCCGAACCGAGAGTCACTGGCTGGTCACTCCAAGTGCGAGGAAGCAAAACCACAGGGCATAGGCGCGGCCCTCGGTGGCGTAAAAGGAAAATCAGGTTCCGCAAAGAAACGCGGTCGAGGCAAGCGAGGCGAGAGGAGAAATCATTCGCCGGATCCATGCTTCCAAGGCAATCAATCCCCAGGCACCTGCCAGTAGCGACATCCATCGCAGAGAAAGTGGGTGTAAGCCAAAGAGCCACAAAAACGGGTAGGTTAAAAGTTGGTAAAGCGGTAGCTGCGCCGACCCACTATTAGTGAGAATGTGGGGCAGATCTAGAAACGCAAAAGTCCTGAACACGTGAAAAGTAGCCAGTTCATCGGACCAGACTGGCCGTTCATACAACTGGAATATAGCCAGGCGCTGAGCAGTATGAATAGAAGCAGTCGATGCCAGCGATTGAGAAATCGCCCAAGGGAATCAGCTATGTATTTCACCCTGTAACGCATCACCCTAAATCCGGCAGTTGACGGCGGCAAATGCGGTATTGGGCGGGTCTGAAGCGAAGCGAAAGCCGCCGAAATCCTGGAAGATCCTACGCAGCACTTTACCCCACGGCGGCCCCTCGTCTAACTGCTCCGCAGACTCTTGAA
>JBBRBI010000170.1:0-5575 GCA_038206015.1 Bryobacterales bacterium
ACAAGCCGTTTGGCCCAGCCAAATCGTCCTGCGTCCTGATCCCCTTCAACAACTCATCCAGTACCTCTGGTTTTATGTCCATTCCTTCTCCTCTTTCATGCTAGGAGAACTGCCCTTACACAAACCTTTTTACACCCTCGATAGCCCGACTTCGGCTACGTCCTCCACCCAGTGGATCTCACGACCAACAAAGTCTCTGCGGCCTTCGGTCGGCGCGAACCCCGCAGTATTGTCGACCTACTCACCGTCCATGATCGTATTCTGCCTTTGGGTGCCGTCATCTGGGCTGCTGTTCGGAAAGCCGTTGGTTTCACGCCCGAAGACATCGTCGGCGAGATTCGCCGGAACTCCCGGCACATCGCAGAAGATTTTCTGAGCATCCCAAGTGATCCCCCAATCGATCCAAGTGCCACCATGATCCGCCTCCGACAACTCCTCGAAGGAGCAGAGTCCCTCATCGCTCCGATGCCCATCGCAAAGGCGGGCCTCCTCTTCCTCAGCCAAGGCAAGGTAGTCCAACCCACGCCCCCGCCCGACGTGGCCAATGGCCCTCAAGCGTCGAGATCTCAGCCGCTATGCTTGAGCGCTACAAAGCACCTGCGTCGCAAGATTAACCTCGTGCTGATAGTGGTCCCACGATCTGAACATTCAACTCAGCCACCGGCAACAACAACCGCGCCGTGCACCCCATGCCCCCCTCGTTATTTTTCAACTCCAAACTCCCCCCATGCGCTTCAGCAATCTGCCGACACAGCACCAACCCGATCCCGCTGCCCCCCGGCTTCGTCGTAAAGAACGGCACAAACAGATTCGCGGTATTCGCCAGTCCCGGACCATCGTCCTCGATCCACAGAACGAGTCGCGGCCCCGCCAGTACCAGTGTCGTGCTCCACCCCACTCGCACGCCCCCTCCCGTCACCTCCGCCGCCTCCACCGCATTCTTGATCAGATTGATCAACACCTGTTCTATCTGGTCGGCATCCGCCTCCACCATCACATCAGCGCCGCCCACCACCTCCACCTTGAGCCGCAATTCCATCGCCACCGCCCGGCGCACCAAGGCTTCGATTCTCACCGACGCTGTGCTCGGCCGTGGCAATCTGGCCAGCCTCGTATAGGCGCTCAAAAACCGCTGCAAGCTCTCCGAGCGTGACGCGATAATCCCCAACCCATACGCCATATCCTCCTTCCAATCCTCAGGCAGCGGCTCGCGTTCGACGATGTTCGCCAGACTCCCCGCGATCGACTTAATCGGTGCCAGCGAGTTATTCAACTCATGCCCCAGCACTCTTACCAACCGCTGCCAAGCCTGTAACTCCTCCTCGCGCAACGGCCGAGTCAAGTCGGTCAACACTAATAACTGATGCGGCACGCCGCCCTCACGAAAAGTGCTGCAACCCACTCCCCACCGCCCGCTACCGCCAGGGAAACTACGCGTCATCGTCCTCATGTCACCGCGCAGGCAATCCTCCAATCCCAAGCTCTCCGCCGTCTCCCCGAGTAACCCTTCCATCGGGCGACCAAACAGCGCTTGAGCCCCCTTATTCACGAGTCGCAGCTTGCTCTCCCCATCAAAGGCAAAAATCGCGACGTTAATCTCCTCCATCACTTTGCGCAACAAGGCGTTCGCCTCCAGCGCCCCCAGCCGCTGCTGCTGCAACGTTGCGCCCATCGCGTTCACCTGCGCCAATACCGCTCCAAGGGAGTCATCGAGCATCGTTGTCCGTCCGCGAATCGAGAAGTCCCCCTCACGAATCGCCTCCAACAAATTGGCCACCGTTCGCAAGGGCGAAGCCACCTGCTCCCGCACCCAGCTTGCAAATCCAACCCAGCTCAGTAGCATCACCGAAGCCACTGTCCATTGCACCTTCGACGAGAAATCCCCAGTCCACAAGACCCACCCAGCCACAATCATCGCCGGCAACCCTGCCGCCATTGCCGCCAACTGAATGCGTCGCTCGTGCGCCAGCTTCATGACGCGTATCGATGCAGATTGTATCGCTGTAGCCTGCGATAAAGAGCGCTGCGGCTCAAGCCCAAGGCTCCAGCCGCAGCGCTCACGTTCCCCCCGAAGCGATCAAGAGCTTTTTTGACGAGATGCGCCTCCACATCCTCCAGGCTCATATCTTCTAACTTTTGGGCCGACCCTGCGCTCGAGCGCAACGCCATGTCAGTTGCCCGAATCTGCGTCCCTCCAGCCATCAGCACCGCGCGCTCAATGACATGGTTCAACTCGCGCACATTGCCCGGCCAACGGTGCTCCGTCATCGCCTGCACCGCCCCAGCGTCAAAGCCCGACAACGCCCGCCGATACCGCTGCGCATGCCGGTCTAAGAAGAAGGTCGCCAACGCCAATGTGTCCTCACGCCGCTCCCGCAGCGGCGGAATGTGGATCTCAATCGTGTTCAGGCGAAACAGTAAATCCTGCCGGAATCGCCCCTCTTCCACCTCACGATGCAAGTCCGCGTTCGTCGCACTGATCACTCGCACATCCACCTTCTTGGTGCGTGACGATCCCACCCGTTCCATCTCGCCCGTCTCCAAAACCCGCAGCAACTTGGTCTGCAAATTCATCGATACATTCGCGATCTCGTCCAGAAACAGCGTGCCCCCGTCCGCAAGCTCAAAACGCCCCACCCGGTCCGTCTTGGCATCGGTAAACGCACCCTTCACATGACCAAATAACTCGCTCTCAAAGAGCCCTTCGGCCAGCCCCCCGGCATTGACGCTCACCATGGGCTTCGATGCCCGCGCTGAGATCGCATGCAGCTTTCGCGCCACAACTTCTTTGCCCACCCCGGGCTCACCCGTTACCAGCACATTCGCATCGCTCGGCCCCACCCGCGCGATCAATTCAATCACCGGCTCCATCGCTGCCGACTTCGCGATCATCACCGGCCCCGCCTCGTCGCGCAAAAGCATGTTCTCGGCCTCAAGCCGCTGTTGTCGCTTCAGCGCTTTGCTCAAATCAAGCTGCGTCCGCACAATCGACACCAGCCGCTCGTTTTCCCAGGGCTTGGTGACAAAATCCCGCGCCCCCCGCCTCATCGCCTCCACCGCGAGCTTCACACTGCCCCAGGCCGTCATCACGATCACCGGCAGCAACGCGTCGATCTCCTCCACCCGATTCAACAGGTCCAGGCCTTCCTCACCCGAAGTCGTATCGCGCGTGTAGTTCAAGTCCATCAACAACACGTCGTATTCCCGCTTCTCCAGTGCCCGGATCACATCCGCCGGGCTGGAAACCGTTTCAATCTCGTAGCCATCGGGCTTCAACAACAGCCGCAGCGCCTCAAGTACATCGATCTGGTCATCGGCAATCAGAATTCGCGACTTGATGGCCTGCTTCACTTCTCAATCCACCCGTCACGAATTTCGATCACCCGATTCCCATAGCTGGCACAAAGGTCCGAGTGCGTAACCTGAATCACCGTCGTGCCCGCTTCGTTCACCTTCTTGAACATCTCCATGATTTCTTTACCCTGGCTCGTATGCAGGTTACCCGTCGGCTCGTCTGCCAGAATCACCTTCGGGCTGGCCACCATCGCACGCGCAATTCCCACAAGCTGCTGCTGCCCACCAGAAAGTTGATTCGGAAACAAATCCTTCTTTCCCACCATCTGAAAACGATCAAGAATATCGGCCACGATCGCCTCCCGCTCGCCTTTCTTGATGTTGCGATAGGTCAGTGGCATCTCGATATTCTCGGCCACCGTCAGGTTATCCAACAGATGATAGCTTTGAAACACAAACCCGAAGTTCTGTTTGTAAACTTCATTGCGCTCTTTTCGATTCATCTTGTGCACCGGCACGCCCATCAGGTTGTACTCGCCGGTCCAGTCGCTGTCGTGCATGCCGATCACATAGAGCAGCGTGCTCTTCCCCGCCCCGCTCGGCCCCATGATCGAAACAAACTCGCCTTCTTTGATCGTCACATCCACGCGGCGCAGCACAAAGCTCTTCGACGGCCCCTGCTGGTAAAACTTCTCGACGTTGCGTAATTCAATCATTCTTTTCAATCATGCAGCACGCCCGGCGTCAAGCCTAACGAAAGATCAGCCGCGGCGCTTCGAGTTGCAACTGCGGCGCAGAGACTTCCAGCCCCGAGCGATTCATTCCCAACGAAATCGGAACTACCAAACCCTGTTCGCCCAACAACACCAGCAACGCAATCACTAACACCGGCACTAACTCAAAGTACCGGTCCAATTGCTCCCTCATACCCCGGCGGTCTCCACCGCTGCCGCTTCATTTGATTCTTCAACTATGCGCCCGTCAAACAGCTTGATCGTGCGGTCTGCATACTTGGCATAACGCGCATCATGGGTCACGATGCAGATCGTCGCCCCGCCCCGGTGCAATTCCCGCAACAAATCCATCACCGCTTCACCGTTGGCCGAGTCGAGGTTACCCGTCGGCTCGTCCGCCAACAGAATCGCCGGGTCCCCCGCCAAAGCCCGCGCCACAGCCACTCTCTGCTGTTGGCCGCCGGACAACTGCGACGGATAATGCTTCACGCGATGCCCCATGCCCACACGCTCCAGCGCATCGTGCACTCGCTTCTTTCGCTCCGCCCCCGACATACCGCGATAAGTCAGCGGCAACTCAACATTCTCATAAACCGTCAAATCGCCAATCAAATTGAAGGCCTGAAAGATGAACCCGATCTCGCGATTGCGGATCCGCGCCCGCTCGCTCATCTTCAGGCTCTGCACCGGTCGCCCGTTCAAGATGTAAGTCCCGTTCGAGGGTGAGTCGAGTAAGCCAAGAATCGCCAGCAGCGTCGACTTGCCACAGCCCGACGGGCCCGAGATCGACACATACTCGCCCTTTTTGATACTCAGGTGAATGCCACTCAGTGCGTGCGTCTCCACCTCATCGGTAAGAAACAACTTAGTCACACCGTCCATAATCAACAGGTCTGTTTGTGTCTCGCTCATAAATTTTTCTTTCCTCTCGTCCCTCTTCTAACTAATTCAGCCTTACCCGGTTGTGCGCGTCCCATTGACTCATGTCTGACAGCACTACCTTATCGCCCAGCTTCAAACCACTCGTCACTTCGATCGTGTTCACCGAACTGCGGCCAAACTTTACCTGCACGCGCTCGGCTTCCTTGCCGTCCGGGTTCACCCGAAACAGCCCCACCGTGGCATTCGCCTGTCCAATTACAGGCCGCTCGACATAGAGCACATCCGTCAATTTCTCGATCTCGATCGTGCCATCGACGCTCAAATCGGGGCGGGCACCCTGGGGCAGATCTCCAATGAGGCGAATGTCAACCGTAACGGTTCCGTTCACCGCTGCCGGGTCAATACGGGATACTTCCCCTTTGATGATTCCGTTACGTGTGTCCACGTCTGCAACCATGCCAATTCGAATCTCATTCATCTGCGTCTCAGGAATCTTCAACTCCGTCTTCAAGCGCCAGGGCTGACTCACCTTGGCCAATACAGTTCCCAGCGTCACCCTTTGTCCAACCTGCACCGGCAAATCCTTCAGGACAACATCCACTCCGGCGCGCACATGCATATCTCCAACCTGCTTCTTCTTCAGGTAATACGCTGCACGAAGCTTT
>JBBRBI010000171.1:0-5518 GCA_038206015.1 Bryobacterales bacterium
CCCTTCCCACCGCCCTTGGAAATCGCTTCGCGATTCCCACATTCCCACAGCCCCAACGACGATGTCGCTATCCATACCAAAAGAAAGGACCCAGACACCACCCCCTAACCTTCAGGCTCATCCTTCAATGAGAAAATGCTCCTGGGCAACCTGGAAACTACGAAATTGGACGTAGAGTCGGCATACGGGAAGTTATCGACTTGGGTGTGTGGTCGGCGGAGTGCCGTCGTGCCGATAGATCGTGGGGAGTTGCTGACGGTCCGGAGAATTGGTGCTGCCCATGGAGCCGCTCCGAGTGACGTTGCAAGAAAGTTCGGTGGTGCCGGGATGTGGCTTCCCCGAGAGCGATTTTAGTGAGTCAGGATTTGTGAAAGGTTTGCGCGGAGCGGGAGCAGATCGCTGGGATGACCACGGGGCGAGTGGGGATCTGATGCCGGTTCATTGCAATGAAGTCGATCAGCCGGAGGCGGGTTTGTTGAAGGATTTGAAGGCGCAGGGATTGCTCGATTCGACGTTGGTGGTGTGGGCGACAGCGGAGGAGGTGCTGGTGTGAAACGTGCATGCGACGATTTTGCATGCGATGGGCCTGGACCAGAATCGACTTACTTACTTGAGCGCGGGACGGTATAAGAAGCTGACGGACATTGGCGGGCGGGTGATTTGCGAGATTTTGGCTTAGGCTGGAAATTCTGATGTCCCTTTCTTCCTCCAGTCTGCATATATCATAGTGAGACGACGCCGGGGGATGAAGGAGCACATTCATGCGGAAACTGCAGAAAGGTGATGTTCTAGCCGTTCGCGCCATTGCGGGGCTTCACGTTGTCACGATTGCCTGGGATTTTGTTGACGGGCAGGAAGCCAAACGCGACGGTTTGCTGGGGTTCGCTGTCGAGCGTACCGAGTTTAAAGACAGCGCTGTGATCGAGCGCTATTTTCTGCGTGGCATCAAGCGTTTCAAGGCTAAAGACGAAGGTGTGGCTCCCGGCACGCCGATGTCCACAGCCGAGCACCCCATCCAGTCGTTTCAGTGGGGCGACTACACCGCTAAGCCGGATACGACTTACCGCTACCGTGTCGTGCCCGTCTATGGCCAGCCCAAGCTGATCGAGCTGGATGACGCCTCGTCGACGACTGTTGAGATCACCACAGAAGCTGAACAGGGCCAGGCAGGCGCAGACGGCCAGCCCGCGCACGATATTTACTTCAATCGCGGTGCTGCGGGCTCGCAAGCTTATGCGCGCAAATTCGGCGACGCCAAGCCCGATGAAGCCGACCCCGAATCCGAGCAAATGAAATGGCTCTCGCGCGGGCTGTTTGAGGCGCTAACCTCATTTATCGCCCGCGCTGCCGGTACCGAATACAAATTGCGCGCAGTGTTATACGAGTTCCGCTATCTTCCGGTGGGCCAGGCTTTCAAGGCCGCGCGTAAGTCCGGCGCTGATGTCGCCATCCGCTATGAAGCCCAGACTTACAAGGATGATAACGAGGCGATGATCGCCAAGGCGGGCATCAAGGGCATTTGCAAGCCGCAGAAATCGCGCGCTGGGATCCGACACAACAAATTCATTGTGCTCATCCACAATGACGAGCCGGTCGCGGTCTGGACCGGATCCACTAATATCTCCGCTGGAGGCATCTTCGGTCATTCGAATGTCGGTCATGCCGTTTGGGATAAGGACATCGCCCAGCGCTTTCTAGATTATTGGGAGCGCCTCGCCGCCGCCGACGTAACGCGTGCGCCGCTTGTCGAAGCCAATCTCGCTGTCGAGCCGACACCAGAGGCGAAGTCCGCTCCGCCTGCTGATCGCATCCTCACCCTGTTTTCTCCGCGTGACGACAAGAACAGTCTAGAGACCTTGCACTGGTATGCGGACCTGATGGCCTCGGCACAGCAGATTCTCTGCATGACTTTTGCCTTCAATTTGGATGATGTCTTTAGTCAAGTTCTGGAGCAGCCCGGCAAGACGCTGCGCTTTGCCGTTTTCGACAAGGATCCGACGAGCGATGTCGAGGCGCAGATCGATCCGAGCGGAAATACAGTTATTGCGGTAGGCGCAAAACTGGCAGCTGGCGATCTTAAAAACTTTACTCGCGAGACCCTGACCGGCTTCAATCGCAACCTGTACATCCACGACAAGTTCATGCTGGTGGATCCTCTTGGTGACGATCCTGCTGTTGCCACGGGATCGGCAAATTTCAGCGGCGCTTCACAGTTTGCCAATGATGAGAACATGTTGGTGATTCGCGGCAATACTCGGGTCGCTGACATTTACTTCGGTGAGTTCATGCGGGTGTTTGATCATTTGTATGCCCGTTACATTGTACGTAAGATGCAAGAGGCCGGTACGGGCAGTCCTAATGCGGGTTTCCTCAAGGAGAATGCCAAGGACTGGGTGCCGCAGAACTTCAAAAAGGGGCGCAAGGAGCTTCGCCGACGTTACTTCATGGGCGCGTAACGCGAGCGGTGTCCTGGATGGGTTTCGGTCATCACGAAGGCCTGTTGATGGCCTTCAAACTACTTGGAATGGAAGGGCCCATGTTAAAACCCGGTCAGCTTGGTCTCGTTTGATCGCCATCGATTGTAGGGTTGCGCGGTCGATTGGAAGATCTTGTTGCCACTCTAAGACGATGACGTGGCGGGCTGAAGAGCACCGCGTCGCACCTGATTACTCGCGGCGGCCCACCCATTTGATGGAATTGGTAATTAGTCTTCGGAAATCCGGGTTAGCGAAGATCTGGGGCCCGTGGCCGGGCTGGATCATCACCAGGCGGGAGTTCTTGTAGGTGCGCGTCCACGCGACCACGGGTATGCTGGCCGGATGATTCGTAACCATCAGCGGCTGGATTTCTGGATGGTAGTACATTCGCCCATAGGTCTCATCAGTAACTGAGAAGGAAGGAACACCCTCCAGAACCGGGTGCTTCAGATCCACGCGCTGAAGGTCAAAAGTTACATCGTGTTTGTAGGTGTAGGAGGGCAGACCGCCTTCACCTTTCTCGCGCATGCGCAGCCCGGTGATGTCCTCAAAGGTGCTCCAATGCTGGAGTCCGGCCAGAGCGTGATGCAGAATGACAACGCCCACGCCCTGTTGGAAAAGAGCCAGGAAATTTCGCTGTTGCGCCTCAGTAATATTTCGAGGCATGTCATAGAGCAGCACGACATCGAAGTCCTGCGCGATTGGACGGTCATAGACGGTACAAGTGTCGGCTGGCTCGTGAGCACGATGTTCCATTTTCCATTCGCTTCGGTTTTTGAAAATGTCCCAAAAGCTCGCGTCGAAGTTATGGCCGCCAGTTACGACCAGCAGACGGGCGGGCGCAGCCGCGCCCGCGAGGTGGGCGGAAGCGGTGGCCGCCAGCACCGCACGACGGCTTAGCTGGTGATTGACCATGGTTGGCGGTACTCCTTGGTGAGATAACGCGAAGCATCGCTATCGCCAGTTATCTGCTGGCGCGCCGAATCCCAAAACACTTTGCGGCCCGTACGGTAGCTGATGTTTGCTAACTGCAGGGAAGCGGTGGAAATATGCGCCTCCTGGATGCCGCAAACAGGGCCCTTGCGGGATCGCAGGGATTCGAGAAAGCGGAGTTGATGCGGGCCATCGCCAGCGTGGAGGCCCGCAGGGCTCTCGATGGTATTTGTGTTGTCGCCTTCGGGTATGATGCGGTAACCCTCACGAGTAAGTAACATGGTCCCCTTGGTGCCCAGGATCTGAATGCCGTGGTCCGTTTTCGGGTTGCCCCAAGGGAAGGCATTCGCATGTTGTACCGAGCAGGTGAGCGTCAGGTTTGGGTAATCGAAGACAGAGACCAGTGTGTCGGGAGTTTCGCGCATATCGTCGAGGACGTAGCGACCGCCGGAGCTGGATACGGCTTTGGGCCAGCCCAGGCCGAGTAAGTGTCGAACGCTGTCTAACATGTGGATGCCCCAAGTAATCACCATGCCGCCGGAATAGTCCCAGAAGTAGAGATAGTTCCAATGAAAGCGGTTGGGATTGAAGCGGCGTTTGGGCGCGGGGCCGAGCCAGAAGTCGTAATCGACCCCGGGAGGTGGATCGGTGTCCGGTGGACGTCCGAGACCATGAGTGCGCGAATTGGCGGCGCGGCGAATCGTGTAATCGAGATTGCCGGAATCGCTCTGGTTCCAGACGTTGATGCAGTGGACCATGCTGATCTTTCCGAGCGTCCCATTCTGAATGAGGCGTGCGGCGTCGGCAAACAAGGTCCCGCTGCGCTGTTGCAGACCTACTTCGAGAATGCGGTCGCTACGGCTGGCTGCGGCGACGAGCGAGGCACCCTCTTCGACGGTGTGCCCGATCGGTTTTTCGAGGTACACGTCTTTGCCAGCGCGCATCGCTTGAATCGCAGGAATTGCGTGCCAGTGATCTGGAGTGGCAACGATCACGGCGTCGATGTCCTTCCGATCGAGCAGACGCCGAAAGTCTGAATGGGTGTCCGGCTGTGGAGAGAGCGACGCCCGTGTCTCGGCAAGGCGGCCTTGATCGACGTCGCAGATGGCGACGATGCGGCAGGACGGGTCCTTTTGAAAGAATTTCAGGAGGGAGCGCCCGCGTCCTCCGCACCCGATCAGTCCAAGACGTATGGAATCGTTTGCACCGTGAGCGGCTGCGGCCAGAGCACCGGAGGCGAAGAATATGCGGCGGGTTATCGGCATGGCTAACAGCATAGCCTGCCGGGGTGAGGTGCTTGGGGCGGAGATGGCGGTGGCGGTTTGCGGGGGCGGGCTTGTTTTGATTGGCCGTCAGGGGGGAAGCCGTGCTGTAACCCAGGGACCAAGTACAAGGCGTGGCCTGGATCGTCGACAATCCGGCGTAGGCAGGAGCTTAATGGTCGTGCCTACCGAAGGATAGCCGAAGCCTTTGGTCAACACACTGGTCAATCAAGATTCTCATCAGATGCTGGCCGGGCGAAGTTGCTTCGACTCTTCAAGGACTTGGATAGCGAGTTGGCGGCTGACGGTGGGGAAGCCCTCTAGAAAGTCGTCTATGGATTCCCCGATTTCCAAGTAGTCGAACAGCGTCTTGACGGGCACTCGCGTGCCGCGAAACACTGGGGCACCGCGCATTAGCTCGGGATCTCGCGTGACGGATGCGTGCATGCGCTTAGTGTCGCGCATTGGGGTCTCGTTTGTGATTAGCTTAGTTGTAGCGGCGCAGTGTTGAGCGAATGCGTTGACGTTCAGTTGACGTGATGCCAAAGTGCCGCCGTGCGGATAGGTCGTGGGAAGTCGCATAGGGTCCGCAGTACTGGTGCTGGCGATCCAGCCGCACCAGGTGACGGTAAAAAAGGTGTTTTGCAATGACCCGACTTAGCCTTGAATTTCCCTCGTTTGCGGATTGCGAAATTGCCGCTGCATCGGCTTACTCAATCTTGTTCCACTCTACAGGGTCAGGGATGGAACCCGCAAAATGGCGAAGTCGATAGAAGGCTTTGGTTTATTTCCCCGATTCGATGATTTGGATCTCGCGCTTCAACAGCGTGTTGACCATTTCGCCCA
>JBBRBI010000172.1:0-5510 GCA_038206015.1 Bryobacterales bacterium
AGAATCTTTCCTCAAGAATCCCGTCCGGCAATGTTCAGAACCGAGAAAGCCTCAAAGAGAATCGGGAGCGCGACACGATTCCGTGTTTTCCTATCAAGGACCGGGTAAACAATGATCACATGTGATGAACTCGCCAGCAAAGTCGTGCGCCAACTGACCATCTTCGAGGATGGCGCATACGGTCCCGAGGTACATATCGCGTTTACTGATGGCACTTCCTTCTGCGCTTGCATGAGAACAAACGTTTCGATTGAGGCAAAGCACATCCATGACGAGGGAGGTGAGCCACGCATCTTGCGTGACTACTCCAGTCAATGTGTCAGTCGCAGCTCCGGAACGTAGTCGCAGGTTCCGCCGTCTGAGGGCGCTCGGACGAGGAACTATCAGTCGGCAGCAGAGAGAAACGCCGAAACGACCAGGCGGCTGAATGAAGGGTCGTCCTCATCCGTCAGGCTGGCTTACCCACTTCGATGACTTGGATTTCGATCTGCCCCGACCCTCCACAATGTTTGCATGTGGCAATTCCGGTGGTGACGGACTTGAAGTCCATCTCGGCCAGGATCACGGGCTGACCGCATTCCGGGCAAATGTGCACACATTGAAGCAATCTTTGTTTCGGAACGGGCATAGTTGTACGATTCCATTCATTTTCCTCTACTTAGGCGGCAGGCATAGTCGATGGATGCTTGTTCCTGGCTTCCGACAGGCGCGCCATGAATCCCCTTACAACGGCGCTCGCCACAGGCGAATCATTGTCTGCCCGCGACATCAGATACGTCCCGATCAGGAACGAGGGCTCCGCCAAAGGACGGACCGTGATGCCGTTGCGACAGATGCGTAATGCTCCCGCTTTCGAGACAAATGCGATGTAATGACTACCCGTCAGAAATGGGAATGCCTCTTCGGGATCAATCATGTGATTTAAGCTTCGCGGTCTCACGTGTCTCTCGTCGGCAAGCTGCATGAGACGGTCATAGAGAGGCGGGTGCAGACGCCGCTCGGGGGCAAGCCAGTCCCGGCCATCCAGGTTCTCCAATCGGACAGCAATGTCCTGAGCAAGATCGTCCTCCTCGGACATTGCGATATAGAAGGGAGCTTCTCCTAGCTTCACCCTCGTCAGCAGAGGCGACTGAGGAGGCTCGTTTGCGAGTGCCATGTCAAGGCTGCCTGAGATCAAGTCGTGTGAGAGAGCGAAGGAAAACTGACTCGATAACTCGATTCGCAACCTCGGAAAGCGCGAGAGACGCAACGCGAGCAGTGTTGAAACGAAGAATGGGTCGACGTATGGCGACTTGCCGATGTGAAGCACGGACTCGAAGTCCTGCGCAGCCGTTCGGGCGGCTTCGACTGCTCTTTCAGCCTGGAGCAGTGCTAAACGAGCGGGTTCGAGATAAGCACGTCCCGCAGCGTTAAGGCGTACTGATTTGCGATCTCTATCGAAGAGCCGTGCACCCACGATCGACTCGACCTCGGCTATCGTGCGAGTGACTGTCGGTTGGCTGATATGCAGTTTTTGGGCCGCGAGTGTGAAGTTCAGCTCTTCCGAGAGAGCGGTGACAGCCTCCATGTGTCTTGTCTCATTGCGCGCCATAGCCCAACTCCGGTACCGCTCAGCATTACGGAGATGGAAAGGAGACGATCACGATTGCACGGCCCACGTGAGGAGGGGTCTTGCTCAGGCTCGGAAACCGTACCGATTCTGGCTGGGCAAGACCGGTTCTTCCCGTTCGGACGGGCATTTCCATCGACGGACGCAATGTTGGACGAATGGCGCTCGATTCTGGCGTTTGCACCACCTCGGAAAGAACAATCGTTTTCCGAATGATGAAACATCAACAATGAATTGGACTATGAGGCTATTGCGGGCGGATTGTATCGACAAAGAAAGGCGGGTTCACCTGCCGGGAGACGCGTTAGCGATGCATTATGAAGTCCGCTCAGCACAAATCGGGAATCCCTCCGCAGTGGTCCGCCGAAGCCGTCGCGATGGTGGCCCAGGCGAAAGTTTTGTCAGGTAACAAGCTCGAACAACTGGTGGTCCGCCTGCAGCGGTACTCTGGGCGATCAAAGGAAGCGTGCTGGCGATTCATCATCCAGCACGGTCTGAAAGCACGAGTTGAGCATCGGCGCTGGACGGAGTCCGAGATTGATCTCGTCCGGGAAGAACTGTTGAAGCGGTCGGTCGAAGATGTTGCCAAGAGGCTCAATAGAAGTCCGAAAGCAGTCCGCAATGTGCTCCGGCGCAATCACCTGAGTATTCGCGAGATCCGATGCGATCTCTTTTCCGTGGAAAGCTTGGCGTGTGCGCTCCACGTCCGTAAAACAGAAGTTCTGTACTGGATTGAGCAGCATTGGCTAGAGGCCACCGTGGAATGCCGGGGCAAGCGGAACCTTTACATCATTACACCGGAAGCGCTGGCTCAGTTCTACAGGCAGCATCACGCCGATCTGTTACGACGTGGCATGCGGAACCAGTCGTTGTTCGAGGCCTACGTCCAGTACTGCTTCTCCCCGAAGCACACAGTTGGAAAGCAGCTTCTAGATGTTCGCCGCGATAAGCGCGAGCGCGCCGCGTTTGCCGTCGCAGAATCGCAAGCACAGACAGTTGCTGACGAGCCAGACACAGAAGAATCGGATGTTGAAGAATCGGAGGACCAGGACGATGCGCAATTGGAAAGGCTGTGTCGTAGCGAGATGGAAGAACTGGAGCGAGCCGCAAAGCGCTGATGTTGAAGGTGACTTGCGCTCATGCCCATACTGCGGCGCCGGAACTGCCGGGCCTAGGATCTCGTATCACGAGATCGCGGCTAATATCGTTTGTGTTGCCGTCTTACTCAGCGTTCTGGTGATCGTCGCTTGGGGCACTGAGCATTGGATTGAGAGGGAGATCCAACATCTTTTCGAGCGAATGACGCCCTGGCGAGAACCGATCGACCTCTGAGCAACCTCGGACGGCAAGGTCAATATATTCACAGACATCAAGGCCAAGCTGGTCGCGCTGGGTGTCCCGCAGGCGGAGGTCGCAATGGTGCATGACTATGCCATGGCATTTCATTTTGAGAAGCCCGCCAGCTTTGTCTTTACAGCCGGTCAGTTCATTGATATTGATCTGCTCAGTCCCTCCGAAACGGATGCGGAGGGGAATACGCGAGGCTTCTCCGTCTCCAGTGCGCCATACCAAGATACGATCATGGTGACGACCCGGCTCCGCGATACAGCATTTAAGCGTGTCTTGAAAGCTATGCCGTTGGAGACCGAAGTGAAGATTGAAGGTCCTTTTGGCAATCTGAGGCTTCACAATGATGTAAAGCGGGCAGCAGTATTTTTAGCAGGTGGCATTGGAATTACGCCATTCCATAGCATGCTATTAGATGCCACCAACAGGAAGCTGCCTCAACACATCTTTTTCGTCTTCTCCAACAACCGTCCAGAAGACGCTCCGTTTCTGAATGGGTTGCAATCCTTGGAAAAGCAGAATGCCAATTATAAATTTATTGGGACTATGACCAAAATGGAGAGCTCACAGATTCCTTGGCAGGGTGAACGCGTAATCTGTGGCCGGCAATGTGTTGACGCTAGGCGCATCGATCAAACATGAGGTAGAGGCTCTGGAGGAGTGCGCATCTTTGTTGACCGTTTCTTGGACAGACGCCGAAAAGCTCCAGATGATGAAGTATGGGGATATGGAACTTAGTCCGGGGAACAATGGAGGCGAAGAGCAGTATCGACCTGCGGGCAGTTAGCCGGCATCATGCCCGGTTAAGAAAAGACCTTCTACGCCAGAAGGTTGTCACACTGGTGAAACTATTCCGGCGGCGATGTCTTTCCCAGGACAAAACCCAGAGTGCTAAACGTGGAAGGGTCAACTTCTGCTTTTGTGTGCAATGGAAATCCGGGCGGAAGGACTATTGCAGCCATCGATTCCGCCGCATTAATCAGTCCGATCTGCTCAGAGAAACGGCCTAACGCCGATGCGATCAGGGATGCCGTGAACCGGCGCGAATCGGTCCCTGGCGCCGAGGTGCACCGTGGATCGCATCTCCGCGTTGCATGAGCTTCCACAGTCTTGGTGGAAGCGATCGGCGGCTCTCAGAACGGGTTCCTGCCTATGAGAGTGTGACTCAACGGCCGTAAGCAACTCCCCGCATTGCGGTTTCGGCGCACAACCGCTCAATGATCGGCACAGTTGGCAGCACGATCAGCCGCGTTCGCAGCGACGACATCGAGAACTGACAGGACACTACGCCATAAGGGCCAACCGGTTGTGGCCGAAGCACGGGAGCTTACACAGAGTCCAGCCAAGAAAGCTCGCCAGTCTAGACCTAAACCAACACCCAAACGCCCGAGAGCGTCAGCGAGAATACAGAGCCACCTTCTAAGTGGCGGACGATTTTAGGCTTTCCTGTGAAAGTCTTTAGTCATTACTGTAGACGGTCAGGGCAGGACGTAAGGAATGGTTCCCCGTATCACGGCCAAGTCTCTTGGCTGAGCTACTCGTAGGCACAGCGGGCTAGTTGAAAAGCTGACGAATTTGCAGAGGCAGCCCCTGGAAAGTGAGGTTCGTACGCGAACGTAAAATTCCTGCACGGCTCGCTTATGGTGGAGACGGGATAAAGAGCCGGACGGATTGCGTTCGACCTGACCCTATCAATGTGGAATGGGAGAACAACATGGGATTCACTTCACGTATCGTCCTACCGTCTTTGCTACTTGTGGCTGGCGCGGTTCCAGCGATTAGTCAAAGGGCCGCCCCCGGCGCTGTTTTTGCCATGACCAACCGAGCCGGGAACAATGAAGTAATCGCATTCAGACGTGCTGCTAATGGTTCTCTGACTGAGACAGGCCATTACTCGACTGGCGGCCATGGCATCGGAGTCGATTTTGACGCCCAAGGCGGTCTCCGGCTCAGCGCCGACCATCGCTATCTTTACGCCTGCAATCCAGGCAGCGACAACGTGAGCGTGTTCGAAGTGGAGGGTAGTGAGCTGGAACTGGTCCAGAAGATCTACGCCGGAGACGAGCCATTAAGTCTGACCATCTCCGGAAATTTGCTTTACGTGTTGGATGGCTCAGTGGCAGGCAATCAAATTACCGGTTTCAGAATTGGTTACAGAGGCACGTTGGCGCCGTTGCCCAACTCGACGAAGATGTTGAGCTCGCCGATTGCGGTCCCGGGGGAAGTTGGGTTCAGCCCCGATGGCAAATTGCTTGTAGTAACTCAGAAGGTAGACAGCACGATTGGGCCGACAATTGATGTCTTCCATGTCGGCGCTGATGGGCTTCCGAGCGATCCGATCGCGAATCAATCCTTTGGCCCACGCCCCTTCGCGGAAGCATTTCGTAAGGATGGCCGGTTGTTGGTAGTTGAATCCGGGCTTCCTGTCTTCAACAATGCCGGGGTGTCGTCCTACGAGGTGGATGAATCAGGCGCCCACATTACGCCTATCACCGGCTCGGCCAAGAACGATCAGACGGATGGGTGCTGGATCGTGATCACAGATAATCAGCAA
>JBBRBI010000173.1:0-5447 GCA_038206015.1 Bryobacterales bacterium
GCAGTCGGAGAAATTCGTCGAATCCCACGGCGGCCAGCTCGGCGACATCAGCATCTACGGCCAGGAGAGCAACCCCACCACGCGCCGCCTCGCCATCATGAACCTGGCCCTGCGCGGCATCGAGGCCGACTTCGGCCCCGAAAACGCCGACACGTTCCGCCGCGACCTTCACCCCGACCTCCGCGCCGACTACGTCCTCGCCAACCCGCCCTTCAACGACTCCGACACTGCCATGCGCGGCAGCGCTTTCCTTCAAATCGAAGCCATCCCTCAGGTCGTGAGCGAAGCAAAGGACAACTTCCGCAAAGACGACGACCTGCGCTGGCAGCCGGAGCGAGACAGATTGCCAAAGGCAACCCGCAGGGTGAACGCGGGGGCGTTCATCAATTCGGCGTTCCGCCCAAGGGCAACGCCAACTTCGCCTGGGTGCAGCACTTCATCCACCACCTCGCGCCGCAGGGCACGGGCGGCTTCGTCCTCGCCAATGGCAGCATGTCGTCCAACCAATCCGGGGAACGCGACATCCGGCAAAAACTCATCGAGGCCGACCTCGTGGACTGCATGGTCGCCCTCCCCGGCTAGCTCTTCTACAGCACGCAAAACTAACGCCAACCAGGTAATCCACGACGCATATGGGCCTCCGAATCAATATTCAGCACGCCAGCTGGCTGGCACACATTCTTAAACCATCCGGAGCTGTTCCCGTTCTCGAAGTTGAACGAGCATGGCAACGGGGAGAGGTCTTGAATCAATTTGTGCGCCAGCTAGACCAGTCCTTCTATTCTGGGCGCGGGCACGAGCGAATGTGGCATGAGGAAGTCTCGCACTTGGCTCAAACAGTGAGCCAAGCAGGAGACGATAACGCGACTGCTTTGGCTAGGGCCATCGAGCGAATCAGATACTTCTTGAGCGACCGTCCTTGGACAGCACTGATTCTCCCATCCACCAGCGCGACAGACTTCGACAGGCGTCTTTGTGATGAACGTTTATTGAGAGAAATTGTTCACATTCGGCCTGATGACCCGGGACTCATCCTCCAGTTACAAGAGCCGCCCAGCGATACGCTGCTGCTCAACGATCTATTTCCCGCGTTCAGGACCGCTCTGGCATCGATCAGCGAATGGCCGGGAGTGTTGCTTTGGCAAAACTCAGGCGATGCACGATTCTTCCCAATTGATGAGTCGCCACTGTTCCATGAGCAACTGCATTGGCTATTCTCGCACTTGGCTGCGTCTCGACAGGTGGACCTTGAGCAGCTCGGTGCTCTTTACCACAACCAGTTCACAAGCCACAAACCCCGCGTCAATGAAGTTACGGTCATCCACCTGAGCGACCTTCACATCGGCAGTAAGCAGGCCAGCTTGCGATTGCCGCGCCTGACCCAACTTGTTCGCAATGTCATTGAGGAGGTAGGAGAAAACAAAGCGTTCGTCATCGCCGTTAGTGGTGACTTGATGGACAACCCCGATGAGCGAAACCTGAACGAAGTCCGTCTGTTCCTTGACGGCTTGGCCAACCTCACAGACGAGGCATTGATCACATGCCTTGGCAATCATGACGTTCGCAAAGACGGTTACCTAGCCGAGGACCTCAAGATGGCGATGCGACTTCCGTCTGCTGGCGGAGCGGTGCGGACATTCTGCAATGACAGATTTGGTGTCGTGAGCTTCAATTCAGTGGTCAAAGGGAAGCTTGCCACGGGTTACGTCGGCGAGCAGCAGATGGCGGATATTGCCAACGAGTTGGACCGCACTAAAAAGTTAAAAGACACCCGATTCATCGGAATGGTCCATCACCATCCTGTGCCCGTTGCTGTGCCCGACTGGTATGCTCGACCATTTTACGAGAAGTGGCTTGGTGGGGCGTTCGAAAAGACCGACTCACTCGAAGACGCAGACGACTTCTTGGCGTTTGTAGAGAACCGAGGTTTCGGCTGTGTGATTCACGGGCATAAACACATTCCTCACATCGGACAAAGCAAAGCAGGCGTTCCAATTTACGGCTGCGGAAGTTCCGTTGGGAAGGTCGATACCATCGACAAGCGCCCCTACATGTCCCTGAACCTTATCAGCTACAACTTGGACACAAACCGTCTCTCTGCCCGATTGCTTGCCGAGCGAGTTGCAGGCGGCGGATTGGTTGAGGACCGCAGGACTGAGATCCTTTCGATCCCACCGCCACCACCGCGCATTCGATGAACGCGGCGAACCGCCTCTCCGACCCATCGCCACGAAAACCGAGAAGCTAATCCAATCGAGAGCAACGAAACATGCCACCTGCCACGACAGCAACACCAGACGCCGCTACACTTACGCTCGCTCATCTTGTGCGGGACGGCGGAAAGGATCCGCACGCTTATCTGGATAGCATTGAAGTGGAAACGTCAGTCGCGAGCACTCAAACCGTGATTCGTTGGCACCGCATCGGCCACGACGCCACGCTCGGGCAGCCTGACACGGAAAAGCTGATCGATAAGCTCATTCTCCTTCTAATCGATTTTGCCTGTACGAGAAAGGAGCGGGATGACGCGATTATCGCCCTTGCGAAGTCCGGCTCAACGCAATCGTTTGCCGCATTGCAAGAGAAAGCCCGCCGTCTGTTTACGACTAGCACAACAACAGGCGAAGTTGGTGAGTTGATGCTCTACTTCCTGGCTGAACACTTGCTCAAGTATCCTCAGGTGCTGTGTAAGTTCCGGCTCAAAACAAACCCGAGTGTTCACGCCCACGGTGCCGATGGAGTTCATGCCTCCGTCGATCCGGTCTCGGGTCACCTTCGCCTCCATTGGGGCGAAGCAAAGCTCTACCAAAAGCTAGGAGCAGCTGTGGAGGACTGTTTTTCTTCGCTGAGTGAACTGATTTTGGAGCCACCCGGCGCCAAGAAGACCAAACGGCGAGATGTTGAACTGCTGCGTGATTTCAGTGAACTCAACGATCAGAGCCTTGAGACCGCTTTCCGGTCTTACCTGGACCCCGACGAAGCGCTGTCGAAAAAAGTCCGCTACTGTGGTTTGGCACTTATTGGATTTGATCTAGCTGACTACAATGCGCTCACCAACGAGGTGGCCAAGAGGGAGGTCACTGCGATCTCGGCTCGGATTGAAGATTGGACCGCTAAGATTAAGTCCGCACTGGAAGAGCATGAACTGGTCGGAATCACGATAGACGTGTTCTGTATGCCATTCCCCTCTGTCCAAGCATTCAGAGGTGCTTTTTTGAAACGCCTCGGATGATCGTATGTCGTTAAGCACACTTCGTCGTTGGCTATTGGAGCAGCCGTCATTCGTGACGCGGATGGACGAGGTAATCCGCGCGGGCGTTCTCGACGAGTTTCCGGCGATAGTCCCGGCGAATGAAGTCAAAGAACATAATTGGCCGAAATTGCTCCTTTGCGGCAGCGCGCTTGCCAGATCGGAGATCGCCGACGAGCAGCGAATTGCTCTCCGAATTGCGGACACTTGTCTGAAACTAAAATCGACGAGCGAAGAGGAGCGTGCGGCTGCGGCAATCATCCTCGATACGATGGCAAACAAGCGGTCGGTAGCGCTTGCGCAGAATCGTGAGTTGATACCGCGTGGATTTGAAGAGTCACTGCCAATTCCCCTGCGTGCCGACTTTCTGAAGCGATCGTCACAGGATCGGATTCATTCCTCGGATGACCAGCGGCATCCGGCAAACCGGTTTCAAGTGGATTTCTGGAACGCCCTGAATACCAACCAGTGGATCAGTGCGTCAGCCCCAACCTCTGCCGGGAAATCATTTCTGCTTCGGCTGTGGGTCGCGGAGGTGTTTCGGAAGAATAAAGCGGCTTTGGTTGCGTTCATCGTCCCCACTCGTGCCCTGATCCAAGAGTTCTCAGACGGGTTCAGCCAAGACGTTGCCAATGGTGTTCTGAAGAATGTCACCCTTCATTCGCTTCCAATTGAGGAAGAGTTCGCCGCCGACATGGGACACTTGTTCGTCTTTACGCAGGAACGACTGCACATCCTCCTTAGCCGTCGGAAAGACCTCGCCTTCACTTTGCTCGTTGTGGATGAAGCTCAAAAGGTAGGCGACGGATGCCGTGGAATTTTACTGGAGCAGGTGATTGCTGAATGCATGCGCCGTTCGACGGAAACGCAGGTAGTCTTCGCTTCGCCCTTTGTGGAGAACCCGGCCTACCTCAACCGCGGGGCACCGGAGAACCAACGGGCGCGCTCGGTCGAGCGGGAGGTGACTACGGTCACACAAAACCTGCTTTTTGCGTCTCAGAAGCGTGGTGCGCCGGACGTTTGGAATGTGTCGTTTGTCGCAGGTGAAAAGGAAATTGCAGTGGGTAGCGTGGAACTGCCATTTCGGGCAACAAGCTCAGCCAAACGGCTAAGCACCGTGGCGTTTGCCCTGCGAAGTCCAAGCGGAGGGAATCTCGTCTATGCAAACGGTGCGATGGACGCAGAAAAGTTCGCCCAGCACCTTAGCGAAGGCTTCCGTGATCAGGGAATCGCGTCCCTAGAGAATGAGCCGCGTATTGCGGAACTCATCAAACTCGTTCGGAAGACGATTCATAAAAATTACCTTCTTGTTCACACGCTCAAGCATGGGGTTGCCTTCCACTACGGCAATATGCCTCTGCTGATCAGAACCGAGATCGAAGCGTTGTTTCGTGAAAACGTGCTTCACTTCTTGGTATGCACTGCAACCCTGATCGAGGGCATAAATCTTCCATGCAAAGTGATCTTCTTGCGAGGACCAACAAAAGGCAGGGGAAACCCGATGGAACCCGTGGATTTTTGGAACCTCGCAGGCAGGGCAGGAAGATGGGGCACGGAGTTTCACGGAACAATTGTCTGTATCGACCCAAATTCCAAAGATGTGTGGAAGGAGCCACCGCCAAGAAAACGCGTTCGGCAGCGCATTTTAGCGGCGACGGAGCAAACCTTGAGCAGCGCGGACGCTCTGCTCGCTTACATCGCCAGTGGCTATCGGGTCGAGGGTGGGCTGGACTACGCTGAATATGACTACACGCTGACGTTTCTCTTTCACTCGCTTCTTCGCGGCGAAGAACTTTCGGGTTTGCCCTCCGCAAAAGACGTTCCAGCGGAGACTCGCGAACTACTCCAGGTGGTTCTGAAGGCGGAACTGGAAACGTTACCTTTGCCTTCGGATTTGATTTTCCGACACCCTGGAATTTTGCCGCACGCACTCGCGACTTTGCTCACTGAATTTCAGAAGATGTCGCCCCCAGAATTGGTTCAACTGGCTCCCGTGCTCCCAGAAAGTGAAGATGCAGTCGCTCGGTATGAAGCCATTTTCGGATTTATCGACACGCATCTCAGAGCCAATTGGGGAAATCCGGCGGACGTGGAAGGCAAGCGACTCCTGCAATTGGCAATTACCGCCGTGGATTGGATGCGAGGCAAACCGCTAGCGGTCTTGATCAGCAAGCGGGAGAGGGTGAATGAACGGCGT
>JBBRBI010000174.1:0-5441 GCA_038206015.1 Bryobacterales bacterium
TACTTCCCCGCCAGGCTTGATCCAAACGAATAGTCAACATCGTTGGCGTTCGCGAAGGGTCCGATCGACAGATTCGGCAATGCCCCAGTCGGAGTGGCCAGGAAGGCGTTGGTAGAGGCCCCGCTAGTGACGTTTACACTGAAAGGAGTTGGGCTAACCCAGATGTAGGCTGCATTAATCCCATCGGTATTGCCGGACGGCTTGCGGGGTGCAAAGCTTAGATCGGTAATCAAATAGGTCTGATCCAATTGAACGGAAACCCACCCCTCGTCCCGCCCTTGCGAATTGCCGCCGGCGAAGCCTTGAATGGCCCATACACTTTCAGTGCTGTTGATGCCATCAAAGAGATTTGCTACGGGGAAAGTCAGGGGCGGGTTGTTGAATGTACTGCTGGGCGTGGCCGTATATACGCCAGGATTGATCAAGAACGTTGGGGCCGCAGATGCAGATTGAAAGGCGTAAAGAAGGGAGATTGAGAGAGCCGCACAAAGGCGCCAAAGCGATCGAAATGTGGTGGAATGCATGAGCGATCTCCAGGTCTACTGGCCAGATAAATCGAGGTGATGGTCGACGTTATTCCCAAGCATCATAGTCCAAATATGGCGAAATGCCATTTATGGTTGGTGGTGTAGGACCAGTGTGTTGATAGATTTTCAGGGCGGGAAACCCAGGATTGCGGGTACAGACCGGTTTCTTCGCTGCTACCTTGTCGTCGGTCAATGGTTGATCGACTGGAGATAGAGATATTCCCGCTCCCGTTTGGCGTACGTCCAGGTATCGCCGACTTGTCTGACAAATGTCTCGTCCAATGACTCGGACGGGTCCCACCACTCAGTTTGTCGCCTATGGTCCTGCCAACGCAGCCAAGTCTCAGGGCTGTCCGAATATCGACGTTGGGGAGAGTGCGGTGTCAGCTCGAACCGTTCAATGTACCGGTGAAACTGCTCATCGCTTATTTTCGCCTTGAGCTTGTAGCGATAGTCGGGGAGAAAGCCGTCTTCCCTAAACCATTCATGGACGTCTTCGGCGTTCGAGGGAAGCGCGCGACGAAACTCCCATTGGTTCAACTGTCCCCACAATGCCCACACCATCGCCACCACCAGGAGCACTATCACCAGTGCCACAAATCGCTTCCCTGGCCGACGGAACTGAAACCAGCGGCGCTTAGGGGCGGTCATTCTGCAAGCAATGCCTCAGAGCAAATGCTAGTTACTTTGCCGTCTGTCGCGAACTCCGGCCTCAAAAGCCGACTCGAACGCCGCCTTAAGTATGGTCATGCCGCGTTCATCGACGTTTTGGATTTGAGACGACCATTCAAGCCAAGCAGCTTCCAGTACAGCCGAATGGTCATGAGAAGCACCGGATAGCTCGCCTACGATCCGCGCGGCGTTGACGTTGGTGTCCGGATTGTGCTGCTGCTCGCTCATGACGGCATTGTAGGAGGGCCCGCTACACCTTCCGCCGTCGCCAGGCCCAAGCAGCCAGACTGACGAGACCGAACGCGGCGAGGGCGAGGCTGGAGGGCTCGGGGATGCTTGCCACGCGGAAGCCGTAAACGTCGCCTTCGAACTGTATAGCGACAATTACTTTTCCGGTCTGACGACAATTAGAATTCCCGGATGAAGGGTCTGTGAACGGCGGGCCGGTAGATTATCGCAAGTCTCCGTAGGAGGGGGACTTGTGATGGTCACGGATCGTCAGGTGAAGCGGTTGTGGCGGGCGTTGGCGTCGAGGAAGTCGTTGGAGCAAGCGGCGGACTTGGCGAACATGGACGAGAAGACGGCCAGGAAGTATCGGCAACTCGGACAACTACCTAGCGAGGTCGCTCCGCAGCGGACGTGGCGTACCCGGCAAGACCAGTTTGTCGAGTTCTGGCCGGAGGTTTTCCAGCAGTTGCAAGAAGCCCCGGGCTTGGAGGCCAAGACGCTTTTCGGGTGGCTGCAGCGGAAGTATCCGGGCAAGTTCGACGACTCGCAGTTGCGCAGTTTTCAGCGGGGCGTGAAACGCTGGCGAGCGACGGCGGGGCCGGCGAAGGAAGTGTTCTTCGGCCAGGTGCATCATCCGGGGCGGTTGTGCGCCTCGGACTTCACCCACATGAACAGCTTGGGCGTGGCGATCGGCGGCCAGGCGTTTGACCACCTGGTCTATCACTGGGTGCTGACGTATTCGAACTGGGAGTCGGTGACGATTTGTTTTTCGGAGAGTTTTGAAAGCCTCAGCGAAGGCCTGCAAAACGCCGTGTGGGAATTGGGTGGCGTACCTCAACGGCACCGCACGGATCGCATGAGCCTGGCGGTGAACAACGCCTCGAACGAGAAGGAGTTTACCGAACGGTACACCGGACTGTTGAGCTACTGCGGGATGGAGATGGAAAAGATCCAGCCGGAGGAACCGCACGAGAACGGCGACGCCGAGCAATCGCACCGCCGGTTCAAGGAGGCGGTCGAGCAATCCTTGTTGCTGCGTGGCAGCCGTGACTTTTCCTGCCGAGAGGCCTACCAGCGATTCTTGCATGAACTGGTGGCAAGCCGGAATGCGGGCCGCCAGAAACGGCTGGATGAAGAGTTGCCACATTTACGGCGCCTGCCTGAGCGACGACGGGAGAGTTGCAAGCGGCTGCCGGTGCGAGTGGATTCGGGCAGCCTGATCCACGTGGACCGGAACGTCTATTCGGTTCCCAGTCGGCTGGTGGGCGAGAAAGTCGAGGTGCGGCTGCACGTGGAACACATCGAGGTTTGGTACGCCCAACAGGAAGTGGAGCGATTCCCACGCTTGCGTGGGCGGAAGAAGCATGCCGTCAACTATCGGCACATCATCGACTGGCTGGTGCGGAAGCCAGGGGCGTTTGAAGACTATCGCTACCGAGCAGACCTGTTTCCCACCAGTCGTTTTCGCATGGCTTACGACGCCCTGCGTGATGAGCAACCGAAGCAGGGTCATAAAGAGTATTTGGGGATTCTCTTTCTAGCGGCTCGCCAGAGCGAGACGGCGGTGGACGACGCTTTGCGAACGCTGCTGGCAAGTGACCAGAGTGTGAGCCGCTCGGCGGTTGAGGAGTTGATTCAGCGAGCAGACAAGATTCCGGCGGTCACCGACGTGACCGTCGCAGACGTGAACCTGTTAGATTTCGATGACTTGTTCTTGCACAAGGAGGTGTGGGATGGATTCGAAGGGAGATGTGAACGAGCGGTTAACGGCCTACTTGCGGGAACTGCACTTGCCCACGATTCGGGAATGCTTTGAGGAGCTAGCCCGACGGGCGGCGCAGGAGACGGCCAGCTATGAACAGTACTTGCTAGAGTTGGCCGAACGGGAGTGCCAGGTCCGCTGGGCCAAGCGAACGGAGCGGTTGTTGCGTCAATCACGATTGCCATCGGAGAAGGACTTGGCGAGCTTCGACTTGGGACGGCTTCCCACGAAAGTCGCCCGGCAAGTGCGAACGCTCATGGACGGCTCGTTCGTGGACCGCCGTGAAAACTTGCTGTTATTCGGCAAGACCGGAACGGGCAAGACGCATCTGCTATCGGCGATCTCTCAGGAGTTAGTCCGCTCGGGCCGCAAAGTGATGTTCTCACCGTGCAGCCTGCTGGTGCAGGAACTGCTGGTGGCCAAGCGGGATCTAAAGCTCAGCCGAGTTTTGAAACGGCTTTCGAGCTTTGAAGTCTTGGTGATCGATGACATTGGTTACGTGCAGCAGAGTCGGGAGGAGATGGAAGTTCTCTTCACGCTCTTGGCAGAGCGATACGAGCGGGGAACGGTGATGTTGACTAGCAACCTTCCTTTTTCCAAATGGGAAGCGATCTTCAAGGATCCAATGACCACGGCGGCAGCGATCGACCGTCTGGTGCATCACAGCGTGATCTTGGAGTTGAACATTGCCAGCTACCGACTAGAGGCAGCCAAGCAGGCCAAGCCTCCCGATGCGGCGGCATGATGGAGGGAGGGGACCATCGGCGGCGTGAGGCGTGGGGCCTCTGGTCTTACGAAGGGAATTCTAATTGTCGCTCAAGAGAACGAATAGTTGTCGCCGAACAAACGCCCTAGGCCAAGAGCCAACCGGAGAGGTGTCAACATGCCCGTATCCAGCCATTTACTGAGGCTGCTGTGTTTCACAATTCTGATCTCATTTGCTTTCGCTGCTGGGGCGGAGCTTCCCTTCGTTCAGCCAGAATCAGAGTCGCCGACAGCATCCAAAACTGAGCGTCCGGCTTACACGCTGGTAATTCGCATCGACCAGACAGCGCTTGAGCCCTTGACGGCCAAGGAAATCAATCAGCGGGGCCGTGTTGACAAGATGGTACTAGGGACGCATGCCGTAGAAGAAAGCTCTACGCACGGGGCGATTTCCACGCTTTTGATCCCCGACCGCGATGAAGCATCCTTTGACCTTAAGTTCACAGGCAAAACTCATACGAGGACGGTGGGTGCCAACGGACCAGCCTTGATCTACAGTCACACTGATACTGGCTTCGTCTGCACTCGGCCGATCTCATTCGACCCAACGCAAGGATTCGTGGCCGGGCCCACTAAAATTGTTGCCCGCACCAAGCTCAGCTATGACGGTTTTGGATCGTCTCGCGGCGCCCTTGGTCGCCGCCTCATTAGTGGCGTGGCTGAGCGACGCGCCGACGAGTCCCGAGAAGAGGCGCAACGAATCGCAGCACGGGATAATGAGAAGGAGTTGCTAGCGGGGTTCGATAAACAGGTGAATACCCAATTGGCCGAGATGAATCGGAAACTGAATATCGTCTTATACAAAAAACTATTCGTGGGCGAAGGGCCTGCTGTGCAGCTTGCCGCCCGTTCGTCCACGGACTGCATTCATATTGGCATCGGCAAGGAAGGATGTCCCGCACAACTAACGGTGATCCCGCCTCGCCGCGAACTCGTAGCCCCTATCGAGATCTGGGTTCACTCAGCGATTCTTAGTGCGCCGGTGACCAAGCTGTTAACGCTTGTTGAAAACAAGACCGCGCTGCCCGCCACCTCACGACTCGAGATCCTGGCGGCGCTATTGATTCCGCCGTCCGAGTCCGGATCGCTGCTAGACCTCGCCCTCTGCGATGGCTGGATTGTGCTTGGCTTGCAAAATCCTGCTGCGGAAAATAATAAAGCGGAGATCACGCGCAGCCCCATTTCAGATGTTACTGAGTCGCGTGATGACAACTGATCCCATTGACACGATGACTCGCCCGTTCGATTCTTGAGGCGAGCGGCGGTGCGGTTTCTGAGGAACGGCGAACGAGTCTGACCGTGTCATCAAACGATTGAGTTCTCGGCACTCTTAATCAGTCCCGAATATGGGGTCGTTTTTGGAGATTCCGAGGAAACCGCGGGCATAATGGGACACAGGCAGTCGTTTTTGTCTCCGCAGTTAAAGAATTAATAGCTTAGTGCGATAAACAAGTGATTTGCCCACAACCCCATTTAGATGAGACCCC
>JBBRBI010000175.1:0-5143 GCA_038206015.1 Bryobacterales bacterium
CTCTGTGCGGAGTTGCCATGGCCATGATGTTGAGGGCCAAGGGACTGGACGGAACCGCAGCCGTGCTCGCCGGTCTCACAGTCTGCACCGGCATCGGCATCGTCTGCGGACTGCTTAACGGGGCGATGGTCAACTACCTCAAGGTCCACCCGTTCATCATCACGCTTGGAACCATGTGGATTTTCAGGGGCGTAGCCTTTGTCTCAAGCAAAGCGGAAAGCATCCTCGTGCCGCAATCGCTTACCGATGTCGCCAAAACCGGGCTGGGCCTGCCTCACGGCCTGCATCCAATGCCTGCGCTGATCATGGTCACAGTCACCATCGTAGGCTGGATCTATTTGGCCAAAACGGTGCCTGGACGGAAAGTCTTTGCCGTAGGCGGCAATCCTTTGGCCAGCCTGTACTCCGGCGTGAAAGTAAACCGAGTTCTGCTTGGCGTCTACACCATTTGCGGACTCACCGCCGGGGTCGCCGCCTTCTTCGGGAGCAGCTACTACGGCTCGGCAAGTTGCGCGGACGCCCAAGGGTATGAACTCTATGTGATAGCCTCCGCCGTAGTTGGGGGCGTGAGCCTCACCGGCGGAAAGGGAAGCGCGTTCGGGGCCATGCTCGGGGCGCTGCTTATCGTATTGATGCGACAGTCCATCAGGCAACTGCATTTCGATTCCAACTACGAATGGATCATCATAGGAAGCGCCATCATCATTGCGGTGGTGTTGGACCGAATAAGCGGCACGCTGGGAGCAAAGCGGCTGGCAAAATCAGGGAGTTGAGGGATATGAAACTAAGAACAACATTGTTTGCTTTGGGAATGGCGGCGATCCTGGGTGGAATCGCTGGATGCAGCGGCGGGGCAGATACGGCGAAGGACACACCGGCGCCCGCCAAAGGCGCGGATACAGGCGCAACCCCTAAGAAGTTCACCAAGAAAGACATGAAGATCACGATGATCGCAAAGAGCTCGACCAACCCGGTCTTCCTCTCAGCGAGAACCGGCGCCGAAAACGCCGCGAAAGAGCTCTCCAAGTCAACCGGCGTGAACATCACCATCGACTGGCAAACCCCTCCAACCGAAGGCGGACAGCTTCAGGCAGACAAAATCGCCGAAGCGGTCAACGGCGGAACGGACGCCATTCTCATTTCCTGCTCGGATAACAAAGTCAACGGCGCAATCAACGACGCTGTGGCTAAGGACATCCCGGTCATGACCTTTGACAGCGACGCACCCGATTCCAAGCGATTTGCCTTCTACGGCGCCGATGACGCCGATGCCGGAAAGCAGGTCATGGATGAGCTTTCAGCTCAACTCGGCAGCAAAGGCAATATCGCGATTCTCGCCGGAAACCAGAACGCGCCGAACCTTCAAAAGCGCGTAAAGGGTGTTGTCGATGAGGCAGCAAAGACCCCCGGAATCAAAATCATCGGCACGTTCTACCACGCCGAAACGCCGCAGGACGCCGCTGCCGAAGTCATCAAAGACATGAAGGCAAACCCGCAGATCAATGGCTGGGCGATGATAGGCGGTTGGCCGCTATTCACCCGCACGTTGCTTGACGATTCCAGCCTTGCCAACGTGAAGATCGTCGCCGTCGATGCCTTGCCGGCCGAGTTAGCTTATGTCGACAAGGGCATGGCGCCCGTCCTGCTCGCCCAGCCAACCTACAAGTGGGGCTATGTCTCGGTCGGGATGATCGTGGACAAGGTCATCAACGGGAAGGATATTCCTGCGGTCACCAAGATGGACCTTGTTAAGGTCACCAAGGACAACCTGGGCGACTGGGCACGCCAACTCAAGGAATGGGGATTCACTTTCGACTCGTCGGAAGAAAAATTCCTGACGTTGGGCGCGAAGAAGTAGCCCATTAGGTCAAATGTCAAAGGGGGAGCACCATCCCCTATTTGACCTTTGACACTTGACTTTTGACCAGCCATGCAACCCGCCGTCGAAGTTCGCAACATTACCAAGTCCTACCCCGGCGTAGTCGCACTGAACGACGTTTCGCTCCAGATCCAACCCGGCGACTGCCACGCATTGGTAGGCGAAAACGGCGCAGGCAAGAGCACGCTTGGCAAGGTGCTTTCCGGCCTCATTCACCCCGATTCGGGCACCATCTTATTGAACGGAAATGAGGTCAAGTTCTCCGGCCCGCTTGCTGCTTCCGCGGCAGGTGTCAGCATCGTCCACCAAGAGCTCGTCTTCTGCGACAACCTCTCGGTTGAGGAGAACCTGCTCCTCGGCTCATTGCCTTCAAACGGGCCGTTCCTTGACCGTGGCAAAATGCGTGAAAAGGCCACAGCCTGGCTTCAACGCGTAAACGCCGATGTCGACCCCGCGGCCATCATCGGCACCCTGCCCCTAGGCAAACAGCAGCTCGTCCAAATAGCGGGAGCACTGGGTCTCGGCGCAAAGATCGTCATCTTCGACGAGCCCACCAGCAGCCTCACCCAACCCGAATCCGAAGAACTCTTCAAGCAGATCGCCCAGCTCAAGGCCGAGGGCGTCACCTGCGTCTATGTGTCGCACCGGATGGAGGAGATATTCCATTTATGCGATGCGGTGAGCGTGCTACGCGACGGCAAGCACGTGGCGACGATGCGCATCGAGGAGATAGACCGGCCTGGATTGGTCCGGCTCATGGTCGGGCGGGATATCCCACCGTCCTCGGAGGAGGCGTTTACTCCCGGCGATACCTGGCTTGAGCTCGAGAACCTATCGAGCCCCGGCAAGTTCCATGGCGTGAGCCTCACAGTTCGCTCGGGCGAGATCGTTGGGCTGGCGGGCCTTGTCGGTAGCGGCCGAACAGAGATTGCAGAAGCACTCTTCGGGATTGGCCATGCCGCAACCGGCTCGATCAAGGTGAAAGGGAAGACCCTCAAACCAGAGAACCCGTCGCAAATGATGCATGCCGGGGTCGGACTAGTGCCCGAAGATCGTAAGCGCTTAGGACTGGTGCTGATGATGAATGCGCGGGAAAACATCTCGCTGCCCACCATGAGCGATCGGGCGACGGCGGGCCTCGTCAATTTCAAAGCGGAGAGAGATATTTCAAAGAAGTACTTCGACCTGCTCAGCGTGCGAGCGCCGAGCCCAGAGTCGGGCACACTTGGCCTTTCCGGAGGCAACCAACAGAAGCTAGTGCTTGCCAAATGGCTCGCCGCACATTGCGACGTGCTGATCCTTGATGAACCGACGCGCGGCGTAGACGTCGGCGCAAAAGCCGATATCTACGCCCTAATCCGAGACCTAGCCCGTCAAGGCAAGGCAATCCTCGTGATCTCCAGCGAACTTCAGGAAGTCATCACGATTTCAACCAGAATCCTAGCGATAAAGAGCGGCCAAGTAGCTGGCGAAGTAGCCGCGGCGGATGCGACGGAAGAGAGCCTCCTGCGCCTCATGACCGGGGTGACGGCCTAGCCTTTAGTGTCGGCGATTCCTTTTGACTGCGCCGACCATGCGGCGCTTTGACCCAAGCTGGCAAGTCGCGCACTAGGTGGAGAGCCGTGGTGATCGGCAGCATGTAGGCGGGGGATGGGTAGTGCCGCCGTTCCGGAATCCCCATCTTGCATAGGAAATAGCCATTTGGACTGCGCCGACCAGGCGACGCCTTGACCCACGCAGGCAAGCCATAACCCAGCGACCTGTCGCCAGGCTTCTGCTCGCCATAAATAGCTAAAGCGCGGCCAAATCCGCGCGCCCAAAGAAGGGTAGAACTAACCTCGCTCCCGGAGGATCCGTAATGCCGCTACTCGCAATTCTCATACTCCTGCTCCCCAGCCCGGGACAAACCGACAACGTCATCGGCAACGTCCGAATTCAAGCCCTCTCACCAACCCTCGTCCGCATTGAACTCAAAGGACCCAAAGGATTTGAAGACCGCAAGACGTTCACCGTGGTCAACCGCCCCAAAAGCAGCGAAAAGCCCAAAATCGCACACGCAGAAGGCCAAACAACCCTCACATACAAGAACTTCGAAGTCGTCATCCCCGCTGGCCTCAATAGCGCACTAGCTGGCGTCAAAATCCGCTCTCACACCCACGAAACACTCTTCGAAATCACCAAGAACCTCCCCAAGCAAAGCTTCCTCCCAAGCCCTTCAGAAAACATCGCGGCCTACGCCGTCGCCGACAGCCCGCGCCTCATCCCACCCGCCTGGGGTGCCACGCCCGCGCCGCCCGACAACACCTACTTTCCCCAAACCTCCGGCTGGGATACCACGAACGACGCGCCAGACCTCTACATCTTCATCCCCGGCAAAGGTGGATACAAAACCCTTCGAAAGGACTTCTTGGATCTGACGGGCCGAACTCCGATGGTCCCCAAATGGGCACTTGGATTCTGGGACAGCCGCTGGTTTCCCTACACGGAACAAAACGCGTTGTCTTCAATCGACGAATATCGACAGCGGCAAATTCCCCTCGACGGGTTTGTCGTCGACACCGATTGGCGTGTAAGCGGCTCGTCGGGCTATCAGGTTGAGAAGAAGGATTTCCCCGACATGGAGCGGTTCATTCGCGAGGCGCATGCCAAGAGCGTCCACCTCATGTACAACGACCACCCCGAGCCAGCCGCCCCCACCGCGCTCGATCCCAAAGAACTCGAATTCAGATGGCAAGGCCTCACCAGCCTGCTGAACATCGGCGCGGACGTGTGGTGGTACGACCGCAACTGGAGCACCAGCCTGCATGAGCCGATGCCGGGAATTGCGAAGGAGGTTTGGGGGCAGACCCTGTTTCACGACATCATCCAGCGCGCCCGCCCAAATCAGCGGCCGCTCATGATGAGTAACGTCGAAGGGATCGACAATGGCGATCGCAAAGGGCCGCCCCATCCAGCCGGGCACCGATATCCGATCACATGGACGGGCGACACCGGCGGAACCTGGGCGTTCTTGCAGAAGGGCATCGCGAATGGTGTTGATTCCGGCGTCATTTCGCTGCTCCCGTACGTAAACGAGGATCTCGGCGGACACACCACAAAGCCAACAACAGAACTTTACGTCCGGTTCATCGAATACGGCGCCTTCGCGCCCATCATGCGCGTGCACTGCACGCTGGGGCAAGATCGTCATCCGTGGGCGTTTGGGCCCGAGGCTGAATCGATCACGCGCGACTACATCAAAATGCGCTACCGGTTGCTGCCAAC
>JBBRBI010000176.1:0-4888 GCA_038206015.1 Bryobacterales bacterium
ATCGGGGAGGGAGCCTTTCGCCTCATACTCGGTGGTCAGCTTTTTGGTTTCGATCTTGCTGGCCTCGACATCGGGCTGATTAAAAGCGTTGATGCCGAGAATGGAGCCGGCCACCGCGGTAGCAATCTCCCAGCGGAAGAACTCCTGGCCAAGATCGTAGGGGTCAGAGAGCGCGATGCGAATTATAGGATGTCCCGCTTGCTGTAGAGCCGCGAGTTTCATTTCCGTAGCGGGGTCTGGGCCGGGTCCGATGTAGACAAAGAGCCGATCGCTGCCATACGCGTCGGGTGCAGCCAGAGCCTCTCGATCGACAGGGATAATGCCCTTGCCTTGCTTGCCCGTCGATTCGGCGATCAGTTGTTCGAGCCATGCGCCAAGATCATGGAAAGCGGGCGCGGGGTGGAAGGTGATCTTATCGCGGCCACGGACCGCAGCGGTTCCGATCACGATGCCGAGAGCCACTCCTGGATTTAGCTGGACCGGAATGATGGGCTGACAGGCGGCGACCATCTGGCTGGTGCGGTCGAGGAGTTTGGTGGTGTCAAGGCCCATGACTGCGGCCGGGACCATGCCGAAGTTGGAGAGCGCGGAGTAGCGGCCGCCGATCGACGGCAGGCCGTAAAAGATATGACGGAAGTGGTCGCCTTCGGCTACCTGCTGCATTTTGGAATTGGGATCGGTGATGGTAATGAAACGGCTGCCTGCCTTGTCCGCGCCGATGATCTGGCTGACACGCTCGAAGAAATATTGTTTGAAGATGTTGGGCTCGAGAGTGCTTCCCGACTTGCTGGAGACGATGAAGAGCGTCTTGTCGAGGGCGATCTTGTTTTCAAAAGCCTTCACCTGGGCGGGGTCGGTCGAATCGAGCACGTGGAGTTGAGGAAAACCGGGAGTGCGGCCAAAGGTCAGCTCCAGAACTTCAGGACACAAGCTCGAGCCGCCCATGCCGAGCAGCAGAATGTGTTCGAAGCCTCCACTTTTCGCATCGGCCGCAACGCTTTCGAGTGCAGGCTTGCTGGCAATCTCTTGAGCAGTTACGCCGAGCCATCCCAGCCAACTGACTTCGTCGGTATTGGTCCAAAGTGAGGCATCGTTCTCCCACAGACGGCGAACTTTTCCATTGGCTCGCCATTCGCTAATGTTGATTTGCACGGCAGCAGCCAGGTCCTCCGGCAATTGGTAGGTCATCGCGCCCACGGAGATTGGGCTAAACTTGGTGTTCTGCTCCACCGCCTCGAGCAGCTTGTCAAAGGGATCGGAGAACAGCTTGACCGCGTCGGTTGTCAGCTTATCGGTGACTTGCTTTATAGAGATGCCGGCTTGGGCGAGCGAATCCATGGTTTGCTGAGCGCCGGGGATGTCTTCGGTCAAACTGTTTCGCAGTTTGCCGTGGTCGCGGAAAGCATCGAGGGTCGCCGGCGGGATGGTGTTTACCGTGTCAGCGCCAATTAACTCTTCTATATACAGCACGTCGCGGAAAGCCGGATTTTTGGTGCTGGTACTAGCCCACAGCACGCGCTGAGTTTGGGCGCCTTTCGCCGCCAACGCTTTCCAGCGCGGAGACGAAAAAATCTTCAGATAACTCTGGTAGGTGAGCTTGCCATTGGCGATTGCAACTTTGCCCAGGATCGACTGCAGCAACGCTTGGTGCTTCGGGTCAGACGTTGCCTTCAGACGCTCGTCCAGCAGGGAGTCGACCAGTGAATCAATGCGGCTGATGAAGAAACTAGCGACGCTGGCTACCTGACCCAAGTCTGAACTGGTTGCGGCTAATTTTTCCAGTCCCGCGATGTAGGCCTCGGCAACCTCCTCGTATACGTCTTGCGCGAACAGCAAGGTCACGTTGATGTTGATGCCTTGTCCGATAAGTTCGCGAATGGCAGGAATGCCCTCGGTCGTTCCCGGAACCTTGATCATCACATTCTTACGCTCGACGGCCTTCCACAGACGGATGGCCTCGGCGATCGTGCCTTCTGTATTGAGCGCGAGGTATGGGGACACTTCCAGGCTGACATAGCCGTCGTGACGCTGACTGTCCTGATACACGCGCTGTAGCTTGTCGGCAGCGTCCTGAATGTCGCGGATGGCCAGCATCTCAAAGCGGGCTTTGGCGTCAAGGTCGGTGCGGGCGTCGAGCGTGGCCAGAAAGTCCTGGTAGTCTTTGCTGCCGGTCACGGCTTTCTCGAAAATCGCGGGGTTAGACGTCATCCCGCGCAGGCCGTCGTCGTCAATCAAGTGCTGCAGTTTGCCGCTGGTGATGAGTTCGCGCCGGATGTAATCCAGCCAGATGGATTGCCCGTAGTTCAGCAATTCGCGGCACGGGTTGGTGGTTTTCGTGGTCTCGACAGTTTGCACTGGATTCATGATTCTTCTCCGTAGGCCGATCTGGCAGGGGCTATTTAACCCGCGCGACAAGGTCCCGGGCAACTTTCACAATGTTGTCTGCAGTAAAGCCGAATTTCTTCTGCAGGTCTTTAAGCGGAGCAGAAGCGCCGAACGTGGTCATGCCGATGATGCGTCCTGCCATGCCGACATAGCGCTCCCATCCGAAGGCTGACGCCTGTTCGACGGCGATACGGGCAGTGACGTCGGGGGGCAAAACTTCTTCGCGATAGTCGGCGTCCTGGTGCTCGAAGATGTCCCACGACGGCATGCTGACGACGCGGGTGGGAATCCCCTCGGCCATCAGCTTTTCATAAGCTTCCACGCATAAGTAAATTTCGCTGCCGGTGGCAATCAAGATCACCTTAGGCTTGGCTCCAGGAGCGTCGGCCAAAATGTAAGCGCCTTTGGCTAAGCCCGACGCAGAAGCATATTTGGTGCGGTCGAGAGTGGGCAAGGTCTGACGAGTCAACAGCAGCGCCACCGGTTCGTGGCGTAATTTCAAAATGGTCCGCCACGCCTCAACCACTTCGTTTGCGTCCCCCGGGCGAATGACGGTGAGGCCGGGCATGGCGCGCAAGCCGGGTAGTTGTTCGATGGGTTGGTGGGTGGTCCCATCTTCGCCGACTCCAATGGAGTCGTGAGTGAAGATGAAGATCACAGGAATTTCCATAATCGCCGCCAGCCGCATTGCTGGTTTCATATAGTCGGAGAAGATGAAGAAGGTGGAGCCGTAGACGCGGAGCTTGCTCAGAGCCATGCCACTGCAGGCTGCGCCCATGGCGTGTTCGCGAATGCCGAAGTGTAAATTGCGTCCCGCGTAATTACCTGGCTCAAATTCGCCAGCGCCGTCGAAGGTCAGACGGGTTTTGGTGGAGGGGTAAAGATCCGCGGAACCGCCGATGAGCCAGGGAAAATGCGGCGCCATCGCATTGAGTACCTTTGAAGAAGAATCGCGGGTGGCCAGGCCTTTGGCATCGGCGGGAAAACTGGGCAGGTATTGTTCGTAGCCCTCCGGACCTTCGCGGTGCTGCATGCTGTTGTATTGGCGGGCGAGGTCGGGATGGGCAACTTCATAGGCTTCAAATTGCTTCATCCAGGCTTCGCGCAAGGCGTGTCCGCGAGTTGCAATGCCTTCGCGGAAGTGTTCGCGGACGCCTTCCGGCACCAGGAACTTGGCATCTTCGGGCCATCCATAGGATTGCTTGGCGAGTCGGACCTCATCCTCACCCAAGGGCTCACCGTGCGCTTCCTTGGTGTCTTGCCGATGGGGAGCGCCGAAGCCGATGTGGCTGTCGAGGATGATGAGCGTGGGCCGGTCGTTTGTATTCAGGAAAATGTTGTAGGCTGCGGAAATTGCCGTCAGGTCGTTGGCATCGTGGACATGCGTAACGTTCCATCCATAGGCTTTGAAGCGGGCTTCCACGTCCTCGTTGAATGCCAGGCTGGTGTTGCCTTCGATGGTGATGTGGTTGTTGTCGTAGATCCAGCAAAGGTTGGAGAGCTTAAGGTGGCCGGCCAAGGATGCAGCTTCTGAGGAAATGCCTTCCATCATGTCGCCGTCCCCGCACACCACCCACACTTTGTAATTGAACATTTCAAAGCCGGGACGGTTGAAGTGCGCGGCCAGCCAACGTTCGGCGATTGCCATACCTACGCTGGTCGCAACGCCCTGGCCGAGAGGACCGGTAGTAGTCTCAACGCCAGAGGTCCAGTGATACTCGGGATGGCCGGGAGTCTTGCTGTCAAGCTGGCGGAAATTGCGAATCTCTTCGAGGGTGACGGCCAGTTCGCCCAGCCGTTCGTACTTAGCGTTGACCGCCCGAACTCCGGCCAGATGCAGCAGGGAATACAGCAGCATGGAAGCGTGGCCGTTGGAAAGCACGAAGCGATCACGATTGGGCCAGATCGGGTCATCCGGATCGTAGCGGAGAAATTCGCGCCACAAGCAGTAGGCCATCGGGGCCAGCGCCATGGGAGTGCCGGGATGACCAGAGTTGGCCTTTTGGACGGCATCCATGGAAAGAGTGCGGATGGTGTTGATGCAGAGACTATCGAGTTGTGCGCTGGTGGGAACCGCCTGATCGCTTACCGCCATTCGTTCTCTCCGTAGTGTGAATGCGCCGTCAAGTGGGACTATTTTTGGTTTCGGGTTGGTCAGCTTTATCCTGGCTTTTTTGGATGCGCAGAATGGGCTCAGGTTGCAAAGGGAATTGTAACTGAAACGCCGCTTGGTCAACCCTGCTCAAACGAGGCAGGCCGCCAGAAGGAACCGAACGGGGAGCAATGCTTTCAGTGGGTAATCAGGCGCACAGGGACCGACGACACGCCGCCGCCAATAATGGGTGGGTTGAGGCTGACAGCTCCCATGATGCAACCGGAGACATTGAGCACAGTGGCTGTGATCTTGCCACTGCTATCCGCGTCTTCCAAAAATAACTGCGCAAAGCCGACCACGTTGACCGGGGGTTGCGAAGTGCCCACAAGAATTGTCGCACCGTCGTAG
>JBBRBI010000177.1:0-4845 GCA_038206015.1 Bryobacterales bacterium
GCAAGACCTTGTTCGATCCGATTCCAGACCTGGACAGTAAGCGGCTGGCGACGACGCGACTGATTGGCCATGTTCGCGCGCACTGTTTCCGCGAGACGTTTGCCTCGATCGCTCGCCAGGTGGACATGGACGAGAAGACGATCCGCCACGTCTTCGATGACTACGTGGAGGAGCTGGAGACCAAGATTCGGTTCGTGACGCCCCGCTTCCTGGGTATCGACGAGCTCAAAATCATCGGTGCTTACCGGGCAATGATCACCAACGTCGAGCGCAAGACGGTGTTCGACATGCGCGACAGCCGCAGCAAGACGACGTTGCTGCCGTATTTCAGCACACTGCGCGACAAGGACACGATCGAGTGGGTCGCGATGGATATGTATCACGTGTATCGGCAGGTCGTTCGGGCAACCCTGCCACAGGCTCGCATCGTCGTGGACAAGTTCCACATCCAGCGCATGGGCAATGAAGTTGTGGAGAAAATGCGCAAGCGATTCAGGAAAACATTGTCAGAGCGCCAGCGTCTTCGGCTCAAGGACGAACGCTTTCTGTTACTCAAACGCCAACACGACCTGCCTACGGAGGCGATGCAGCGGCTTCAGGGCTGGTTTCAGCAGTTCCCCCTGCTGGGAGAGGCTCATGCGCTCAAGGAAGGCTTCCTGGCGATCTGGGATCAACGCAGCCGCCCGGCTGCGGAGGCGGCCTTCCAAGCGTGGTTGGGAAACCTTACCCCCGAGTTGCGGCCGGACTTCAAGGACCTGACCACGGCCATGTCGAACTGGCACGAGGAGGTCTTCAGCTATTTCGATCAGCCGATCACCAATGCGTATACTGAATCCGTCAATCGGTTGGCCAAGGATATGAACCGCATGGGACGGGGCTATAGCTTTGAAGTGATCCGGGCGCGCATGTTGTACGACGGCAAGGCGCGCAAGGACGGTGCGACCATCGAGAACGTTCCAGATGCCAATGGCGGACCGCCGGTTGTCGAATTCATGCGATCTAATACCGTCCCTTCGGCGCCACGCCGGCGGCACACCACTCGCGTTATCGAGTACGGCCCTTACATTCCTACCCTGTGCCTAATGCTGGAGGAGGGACACTTCGAGTAGGGCCCCTCCTGCCTATTTATGCCGACCCACCCATCGGTGGGGATGGTCGCATTACAAGACCATTTTAGTGTGCCCCGGACTCTGAACAAGGACCGATCAGATGCGCAACGCAGTCAAAGTTTCCCAGTGGGTGGATCCGGCAGCTGACCCAATGACGCGTTATCACGCGTGCAAGGCGATGGCGCGCGGATACGCCGATGCGCGAAAGAACGAACGGGTACGCGAGGCTCACGCGCGCGCGTTTTGCGAGATTGCCATCGAAGCGTTTTGGGTGGCCACGTGCGAGCGGCACCAAACCAAACTCAAGATCAAACCCTTGGCGTTGTCGCTTCCAACCATCGCGGTCGATGCTCGGGGAATTGCGCAGACAACCGGACAGTTGGTGGCTGACTTTCCGCTAGAGGACGCCGGCTACTTGATTGGGTCTATCTACACCGCAATGCTCCCCGCATCCCTGCGTGCGGAGATGGGCGCGTACTACACGCCCCCGCCACTCGTAGCGCGTCTTCTGGATCTTGCCGAGGCCGCAGGGTTCGATCCGCTTAATCACACGGCGATTGATCCCGCGTGCGGAGGAGGTGCCTTCTTGGCGCCGCTCGCCCTTCGGATGATGGCCAAGAGCGTGGATGCCTCGCCCGAGTGGACGCTTGCCCGCCTCGGAAGGCAGCTCAAGGGACTGGAACTCGACCCGTTTGCTGCATGGATGACAAGTGTGCTGCTCGAGGCTGCTGTGCTTCCGCTGTGTATCGCGGCGAAACGGCGCATGGCGGATGTGGTCGACGTGGTGGATGCCTTGCGCCCCCGAGACATTGGGCAGTACGACTTGGCGATCGGCAACCCGCCCTATGGACGCGTAACGCTCGATCCTTCGATGCGAGCTCACTATTCCCGCTCGCTTTACGGGCACGCCAATTTGTACGGCCTGTTCACCGACCTGGGGCTGCGGTTGCTCAAGCCCAATGGCGTGCTTGCGTTTCTTACGCCCACTTCGTTTCTGGGCGGACAGTATTTCAAAGCCCTGCGTCAGCTACTCACCGATGAAATGACGCCGGTTGCGTTTGACTTCGTCTCCGACCGCGATGGTGTGTTCGACGACGTGCTTCAGGAGACCCTACTGACCACCTACGTAAAGGCGCGTAGGCGAAAGGCGGCCGTCGTATCTTCAGTCGTTCCCCAGGGATTGAACGCGGCGCATGTCGAAAAGTTAGGGGCTGTACGCGTGGACACGCAGGGCAATCCTTGGCTGCTTCCTCGCCGTGCTGCGGACCTTGCCTTCCTCGACTCGATCATCCAGATGCCCACACGGTTGGCGGGTCTGGGATACACGGTGTCGACTGGGCCACTCGTCTGGAATCGCCACAGGGACCAACTCCAAAGCGAAGCCGGGGCGCACCACCTGCCACTCGTGTGGGCGGAGTCAGTGACTCCGGATGGATTCCATTTCAGTGCGGATCGACGCAACCACGTGCCGTACATCAAAGTTCGCGACCACCAGCCGCACCTGATCACGCGAAGCGCCAGCGTGTTGGTGCAGCGGACGACATCCAAGGAGCAGGACAGGCGGTTGTTGGCGGCCGTGTTGCCCCAGGAATTCATCGATGAACACGGGGGCGTGGTAGTCGAGAACCATATTAACGTCCTTTGCTCGCCGGCAAAGATGGTCGAAAGTGTGGCTCCTGAGACCGTCGCGGCACTCCTCAATACGCGCGCAGTAGACCGTGTCTTCCGCTGCATCAGCGGCAGCGTCGCGGTGTCCGCCTATGAGCTTAATGCCCTACCGCTTCCTTCGATCGACCAACTCCTCGAGCTTGAAAGGCTGCTAAGGCGTGGCGCGACAAAGGCGACGGTGGAGCGAGTCGTCGCCGCCTTCTACGGAGTTTCATGACCGTGCTCTTGCCATCACTCCCGACCATCAAAGAAATCGAGGCAAGGCTTAAGCTTGTCTTCCCCGAGGGAACAGAGAACCGGAATTACGTAACACGTGAGATGGCGGCGCGCACGGTCTACGTTATGTTGTATGCGGGTGCGGTAGAGGGGGCCGATCGTTGGATCCGCCCCAGCCAGGTTTACCTGATGACTCACGAGCAGGCAGCGACTTCGGTTGCGGAGGAACGAATCGACTGGTACCCGCGCTCGCTAAAGCCTGGATATAGGCCGGCAGGCGAACGCTGGTACGCCGACACAACGCGAGAACCGGTCCGGGACGAAACACTGCGCTCGGGTTTTGTTCCTTGCAGAGCCGTTGTGCAGAAGGCGGGGGTGCCAACGACTTCATCTAAACCTACCTTTGCTCTGGACTCCGAGTTTGCGCATTTGTTCGATCCGGCGCTCTTGGGTGAGGCGCTGGACGCGGCCATTTCCGCTTGGCGTGGCACGCACTTATCGAAAGCGGCCTTGTCTCGCCAACGCCTTGTGCGACATGGTGCTACTGAGGCCGGTCATGGCTCTGTCTCGGTCGCGTTCCCAAACGGGGAGACGCGCAGATTGGCGCCGGGACCTTCCAGCGTGATCGCCAAGGCGGTGATCGAAGTGTTCGCGCCGCTTTTCTTGAAGCAGCCAGCCGTGTTGTGGTTATCGGAATCGGGCAACCATGTGGTGGCGCGCGATGAAGCCTTGGCGAACCAACTCGGCTTGACGATTGACGCGTCAAAGGCGTTGCCGGACATCATTTTGGTGGACATTGGAGAGGCGCATAGCGGCGCAGATATGCTGGTGGTGTTCGTGGAAGTCGTAGCTAGTGACGGGCCGGTCAATCGCGAGCGCAAGCAGGTGTTGACGACACTCGCGCTGGAAGCTGGCTTTGATGACGGACACCTTGCTTTCCTAACTGCCTACCTGGATCGGTCCTCGACACAGTTCAAGAAGACAGTGCCCGAGTTAGCGTGGGGTTCCTACGCATGGTTTGCGTCGGAGCCTGAACACATCATCCAAATGCGCGACGGGAAGTCACTCAAACTATCCCAGCTTGCGATGAGCCGCGATAAGGATTGATTAGGAGTGTATCGGGGCACGCCCCTTGATTGATTCAAGATAGTCGCGGATGTCGGAGTGTCCACGCTGTCCTGCGATCTCTGCTGGGGTCAGGCACTTCTCACACTTGGCATCCGAATCGGCACCTTTGCTGACAAGCAACCTGGCGACCTCCAGATGCCCGCTGTAAGCCGCCCAGAATAAGGCGGTATTACCACCGCCCTCCGGCGCATTCACGTCGGCACCCTGATCAAGCAGGTAGCGAACCACGTTGAGCCGGCCCTCACGGGCTGCTGTGGTCAAGGGCGTCCAATCATCGACGGCATGAACCTCGATAGGGACGCCCGCCTTCAACAGGCTCTCAACCTTCTTCTGGTCGCCGGAATGCGCCGCAGAAATCAACTGCTGGCCCGATGACCCGGTTCCGGCACACCCGACCACCAACAGAGCGATCGCGAGCGCGGACAGCCGCTTCATCAGTAGCCACCGAGCCCCGGCGGAAGCACCGTGGTCCCTTTAGCAGGCTGCTGAAATACCTCCCACCAGCATAGACTTCATCCACACGTTCAACCAGCAGAGTTGCCAAGTCCATGCGCGGAACCGATGCCTTCCAGGAGAGCTTGTTCACCCGAGTTCGACAGTTAGAAGCGTAAGTCGTTGATTTATCTATAGCGACTTTTAAAACGCTCCATTACAAGAGGGTCAATTGCTCATTGGCTGTCGGTTTTTTCGCGCCCAGTGCGGTGAGTACGGCTGCTAGATCGGG
>JBBRBI010000178.1:0-4835 GCA_038206015.1 Bryobacterales bacterium
CTAAACTCCTAAGATCTCAACCCTGTAAGCCCTGAAAGGTTTTTCTCGTATGTCGACCGTGAACGCCGCCAAACCGCCCCGCCGCTACATCAGTTCTTTTCAGCCTTCGGAGTACATTACGGGTGTGTTTTCAATCTCCAATGCCCAGCTTGGCCGGACCAAGAACGACAAGCCGTATCTGAAGTGCATGATTCGCGACAAGACGGGCGAGTTGCCGGCGCGGATGTGGACGATTGATCCGGATTATTTCCGCACGCTTCCGAGTGAGGGGTTTGTGTACATTGAAGCGGAGACTCAGCCATTTCAGGGCGAGCTGCAACTGATTCTTAAGGCTGTTGAGGCGGTGCAGGTTGATGACCAAATGCTGCAGGAGCTTTTGCCTGTGACCACCAAGAACATTGATGCGATGTTCGGGGAAGTGGTGGCCTTGCTTGGCACGCTGAAGCACCCGGCCATGCAGGCGCTGGGACAGACGTATCTTGACGATGAGAATTTGATGACGCAGTTCCGCCGCGCTCCGGCGGCGAAGAGCATTCACCACGCGTACATTGGTGGACTGCTAGAACACACGCTGTCACTGATGAAGCTGGCGGATGTGGTGTGCCCGCTGTACCCAAAGATGAATCGTGATCTGGTGCTGATCGGACTGTTTTTGCATGACCTGGGTAAGACGCGCGAGCTGATGTATGACCGCACCTTTGCGTACACCGATCGGGGCGAACTGATCGGGCACATCGTTGATGGCGCGGTGATGCTGCACGACAAGGTGCAAACCCTGATGCGGGTGGGCGGCGTGCGGCTGCCAAAGAATGTGTACACGGTGCTGCAGCACATCATCATTTCGCACCACGGCGTTCCGGAGTTTGGTGCGGCCAAATTGCCATCTACCCCTGAGGCGATTTTGGTGGCGGTGCTGGACAACTTGGATGCCAAAGCGACGATGTCGCTGGCGGCGGCGAGGCCGGACCGCGATGAAAGCAATGACTTTGGCGGCAACTTTACGGAGCGGCAGTTTGCGCTGGACACGAAGTTGTTTAAGCCGGATCCGCTGGCGGAGTGAAGCCGTATTTCCGAGAGTCCGAAGGGCTAAATAGTTAGTCGCTGAGGTCTGGACGAGGTTTAGCGTTGACACCCTTGGTGCGCGGTGGCTCGGTCGCGAGCTGAAAAAGCTCTCAAGTCTGAAAAGAGCCAATGGCCGTAGCTCCTACGTTGGATCTAGCAATAAGACGAGGGTGTCACGGCACCAATTGCCGACTCCGTGGCTGCGACCGGAGTCGGGCTGGCCATCGCGACGATTCACTATGGTGATTTGGATGGGTCATGCTCGCTTCCAAGAGGAAAGGCATAGACTGTGTCGGGTCTCCATTACACTATTTAGGGTGCAGACAATCGAACCTGCCTTAGCCATTCCCGAAACGCACGCAAAAGAGCGGTTAAGCCTTGCGTACATGCAGGCAATCACCGCGCAGGCCGGTCTGAACGTACGTCGCTGGGACTGGGATGATGGGATTGACATGGAAGTCGGAACGAACAAGCCGATCGAGGGCATAAGTTTTCCCAATCTGGCAATTCCAATCCAGGTGAAGGCGACGGCAGCATGGGAGATTAAGGACGACCATATCGCGTTCTCGTTAAACGCGAAAACATACGACAATTTACGTCGCGCAACTATACCTTCTCAGTTTCTTGTCCTGTATACGCTCCCAGAATCGAAGGCACAATGGCTCACCTATGCCGCAGATCATTGTAGGATGTTCAATGTTGCACACTATCTCAATTTGGCTGGCAGCCCAGCACTCGCTCTCGGCACCGACGGGGAACCGCACCACAGCAAGACGGTGCGTGTACCGGTGGCGAACCGGTTAACCGCCGAAGTACTGGCTTCGCTCTTCGAGGATGCATGCCAGACGGTCCGTCAGATGAGGTGCCGCCATGAATGACTTCGGCAACATCGACTCTGTTCTCGCCGCGATCGATCCAGCATCCGTGGGTAGTTTCCTCGTTCGTGAGGGCTACGGGCTCGTCGGCTCGAAACCAGAAATCGCCGAGATTTATGAGAGTGCAGCAGGCGTGGTTTTGCTCTTGCCAGCCGACCAACGTGATCGCGGATACACACGAAAGCTTCGAGATTTACTTGAAGTCTTCGTTGACTCGACAATGACCCTTGACGATGTCGTCGCCAGTGTCGTCCTGCCAAACTCGGATATTTTTCGGTACCGCATCGAGACGCCAGAGAGCGTTTGGGGGCAACTTAGGCTTTCCTATACGCAGGAGGCGATGCAAGCTTTGTTTACAATGCTTAGATTCACTGCGGCAGGCGTATCCAGCAGGAAACTGGATTACCGCGGCGGAATTTCTGAGTCAGCTAAAGGGTTTGCTGACCAATGTCGATTCGGCCAGACCGAGTACGGAAGCTTTGTCTTAAAGGTATTTTGTCCAGCGAAGCCGATCGGGCTCAGCGATTCCGACCTGCTTGGCGAACCGTTTGGAAGAGCAACGACACGGGCGTTACTTGAGAATTTTGCCTTCCTTTCAAGCGCCAAGTCGGAGGATTTGGCCGAACCGCTGCCACCGACTCTAAACCGCCAAGTAGCAGATGCTGTGGCCCGACTACAGCCGCGATTGACGCTCGGGCTAAGTACGGAGGTGGGAATGCGATTTGCGAAGCTACCGCGAAGAGATGACGAGAACGCTGAAATGGTGCCGAGAGCCGAGGTGCAAACTCTGGATCTTGGGCCATTTGTTTACAGCCGTGCGCAGGCCGTAAGGGATCGCCTCAGGAAGGCGGAAGAGTTCGAGCGCGAGCTGCTTCGTGGGTATATCGTCAATCTCCATAAGGACCGTCCAATACCCGATTCCGAACAGAGCCATGAAATCACGTTGGAGGTCAAGGCTGGTTCGAATTGGCGATTGGTAAGGCTTCGGCTGCTGCCGCCGCAGTATCGTCAGGCTCTGAAGTGGCAAGATGCCAATAGTCCCGTTGACCTTGATGCGGTGATAGACAAACGCGGCCAAGTCTGGGTAGTGGCAAACATGTATGGCTTTCATGCTGCAGGGCCATCGCAGGAACCTGGACTTTTTGGTCCCGACGATTAACCAGGGCTCTGACGCCGCTCGACCCAGTAACTTTCAGCAATCTTTCGCGGGCAATCGATGGCCAGCTCCCCACTGCTTAAGTTGAAGCTCTCACCGTCTGGTACATCTTAGGTAATTAATATCTATCTCAAAGATCACAACGTCTCAGCCCGTAGGTGTTATCGGGAGAGCGTTTCGGAATAAGCTAGTGCACCACAAACTAGTTGGTATTCCACGCAATAAGAATCCTACCTGCTGTGCTTGGTTGCGTTCAAGGTCCTGTAGATATTGGGAACGTGATTGTTCCCGCGGCATCCATTTCAGCAACCGGCTTTCCACCAATGATCCAGACCATTTTTCCCGAGCTGTCCGTAAAGGCCGGGCCATGTGCTCGATGAATTTTTCCATGATTCCACCATCTTGTTACACCTGTAGCGTGAATCGCTGCGGGGTGATTCTTCCGATGTAACTGAGCAGAGCCCTCGGGTCCGAGCTCATCGTACGATATAATATCATTCATAATTTTTCTAGCCATACTAAAATCCTATTATCAATAACCAAACTGGAAATAATGCAATCCCTAGATTAGATCCCTAGCGTAAATTAATGATGCGACTTACGACTTCTTCTCGTCCTTGACCTCAAACTCCGCATCAATCACATCGTCCTTCTTGCCGCCTGCGGCTGCACCGGCATTGGCCGTTGCTCCATCTGGGCCCGGCGCAGCTGCGCCCGGGGCGTCTGTGGCACCGGCGGCCTTGTACACCTCTTCACCGATCTTGCTGCGGGCGGCTTCGAGGGTCTTCATTGATTTCTCAATGGAGTCCTTCTCTTCACCCTTCATGGCGGTCTCTACGGCGGAGATCGCTGACTCAACTTGCTGGCGCACTTCGGGGCTTACCTTGCCGCCGTGCTCTTCGAGGTCCTTGCGGGCCTGGGTGAGCGATGCATCAGCGCGGTTCTTGAGATCCACCACTTCACGGCGAGCTTTGTCTTCGGCTGCGTGCTTCTCGGCATCGGCCTTCATGCGGTCGATCTCGGCCTTGTCAAGGCCGCCTGAGTTGGTGATCTTGATGTCGGCCTTCTTGCCGCTGGCCTTCTCGGTGGCAACCACGGTAAGAATGCCGTTGGCGTCGAGGGCGAACTCCACTTCAATTTGCGGCACGCCGCGGGGAGCCGGGGCAATCCCGCTGAGTTCAAACTGGCCCAGCGTGCGGTTGTCTTTAGCAAACTCGCGCTCGCCCTGCAGCACGTGAATGGTCACGCTGCTCTGATTGTCCGCGGCGGTGGAGAATGTCTCTTTGCGGCTGGCCGGGATTGTGGTGTTGCGCTCGATGAGCTTGGTCATCACGCCGCCCATGGTCTCAACACCCAGCGACAACGGGGTGACGTCAAGCAGCAGAATATCCTTGACCTGGCCGGTCAGCACGCCCCCCTGAATCGCGGCGCCAACGGCCACAACTTCGTCGGGGTTGACGGACTTGTTGGGCTCTTTACCAAAGATCTCCTTTGCCATCTGCTGGGCCTTGGGCATGCGGGTTGAGCCGCCGACTAAGACCACTTCATCGAGCTTGCTGCCATCAATCTTCGCGTCGCGAAGGGCGTTCATGCAGGGCTCGCGCAGACGCTCGAACAAATCAGCGCACAACGACTCGAACTTGCTGCGGGTGATGGTGACTTCGAGGTGCTTGGGGCCGTTCTGGTCTGCGGTGATAAAGGGCAAGCGAACGCTGGTCTCGACCATCGTCGACAGCTCACAC
>JBBRBI010000179.1:0-4273 GCA_038206015.1 Bryobacterales bacterium
CAACGATGTCTACTTCAACACGTCGATCTTCCCCACGCAGGCGCAGGCCCCGTACACGCTCCGGAATTTCCCGGACGCGCGCACCAAGCCGCTGAACGTGGCCGACGTTTCGGTATACAAGGAATTCAAGATTCGGGAGAACGTCCGCTTCCAGCTTCATTACGACGCGCACAATCTCGGCAATTTCCCGTGGATGTCGCAGACCTGGGGCGGACACCCCGACCCCACCTCGGACGTCACGAACTCGCAGTTCGGTACGCTCCAGAACGAAATGGGGAACGAAGTGCGATTGTTCGTGCTGGTGGCTAAGATCGTTGTCTAAAATGGGTTTCTACTCTTTTCTACTCCTGGTAGAATCGACCAATGTTTACTCGTCGCGACTTTGGCCGAATGCGACGTTCACTCCTTTCGGATATCGCGGTTCCGGGTACGCCGGCTCGAGAAGACTCATTGCAGGGCGGTGGGGGGGCTTCTTTTAGCCATCCGTACCGTTGAAGTTGTGCAGAGTCGTCAATATGCCAGTTGGGGTGATATTGTAGACCGTGCCGTCAAAGGGGTGGACCCCGCCTGCGTTAGTTGTCCCATAGAGGTTCCCGTCGGTGCCCTGGACCAGAGAAGACACAACGCACGGCTTCGTACGCGCGTCCGACGGCAACTTGGGGGAGTCTGTCGACGGCGCGCTCCTCGGGGGACACCTGAAACCGGCCAATGAGGAACGCCTGAAGGCCAGCACAACCAGGCTACCGTCTCCGACTACCTGCGAATGGCCGCAGCTACCTGAGTCAAGTGGCCGTCGCCAGGATGAGATTTCCCTCGATGAGGGGGAGTGAGTTCGCTCAGGGAGCGGATCGCGATTTAAAGCTCGGACGTGCCATGAACATCTATATCGACGAAGCCGGGGCGTTCATCCCACCGCGGGGCAACCGCCGGTATTCTCTCGTGCTCGCGCTCGTTGTACCTACTGCTACAGAAGCACAGCTTTGCTATCAGTTCTTGCGCCTGCGCGACAGTTGGCCGCAGCAGGCCATCGAGATCAAAGGGAGCAAGCTCCACGAGGACCAGACCGCGCAAGTGGCGGAGCCGCTGGCCGCGCATGACGTCATTGCCGAATATTATGCGATCGACATGGCCCAGCACCCGAACGAGATCATCGACGAATTCAAGGAGCGCCAGGCGGCAGCATTAACCGCAAACCTCACCCCGCAGCACGCCGAAGCCGTCGCCCGGCGCCTGCACGATGACGCCCAGGTGATCGGCGCGCTGTCGAATCCTCTCTTCGTGCAGGCATTCGTGACGATTGAACTCATTCTCGACCTACTCGATGTGGCTATCAATTATTTTGCTCAGCGGCGGCCGAGCGAGCTTGGACGGTTCGCATGGACGATCGATCGGAAGGACCGCACCGTTACCGAAATGGAGCAGCTCTGGTCCACGCAATTTTGCCGTTTGGCGAGCCACGAAGCGCGCAGCACCCGTTCGCCAGGGTTGAAGGGTTCGATTACAGCCACTTCGCAAAATATGAAATCGACGAAGCGACAGCCGACGACAAGATGAAGCGCCATCTGCAATGGATGCGGGACACGCTCCCGTCCTCGAAAACCATGCCTGAACAACTACGCTGCATCAATGCGAAGCGGATCTGGACTGAAGAACGCGCGTTCGCGGACTCCGAAAGCGACCTCGGACTGCAACTCGCGGATATCGCCGCCAGCACCCTATGCCGCGCGCTAAACGGGCACCTCCAACAACCAGGTTGGGAACCTATATCGCAGATCCTCATTCGCAAGAAGATTGCGCCCTTTATCCAGCTCGGCAAGGCCGCAGAACAGCGTCCGAGCCTGGAAACGCACGCCGCGAGGGTCTGGCGACAACTTGACGCCAAAAGCAAAGCGATGGTCCTCGAACCGAGCGGCCGGTGAGGCAGTCGTGCTACGCAGACTTAAATCACCGGCGTCAGTATTCGACATTCTGAAGGGCAGCTCGATAGCGGGTGCCTATAGCACGGAGAACGGGCTGTGTATAAACGGAAGCGAGCATTTACACTGACATCCCCTCGTCGCCACAACAGGTTCAAATACTTCCACAACCCGGATCATGCCCAGCAATTTCTCGATGGAAGGATGTTCTGTTGGAACGCCGCTTATTATCGCGATTACGAAGACGCGAAAACTGCCCAGGTTGTGGGCGATGAATACGAGGGAACGCGAATCTACCGCCCTCTGAACGGTCTTGAGATCAACAACCTCACACAGCATACGCAAAGAAATCTACAGCGCGGCGCAGAGTTCATCACCAAGGCGCACGAAATATTGGTCTACTGCGTCAGCATGTCATTCAATGATGCCGTGAAGAAGGAATTCGATGCCAAGGCATGCGTCGAAATCTGCGATCCCCTGAAGTTATAGACAAGGCGCGCAGCACTTAGAAACGCAATTTTACGCGGAGTTGAACCACCCTGGCCGCCCCCATCTGAAGTGCCGGGCTCAAGCCGCTATAAGGCGTTCCGCTGCCGAGCATTAGGTTAAGCATGGAAGTGGGCTGCCCAAAGAGAGGGCTTACCAGGTAGCGTTCCGGGTCAGCGAAATTGGGGTGGTTCAGAATGTTCAGCGCCTCGGCGCGAATCTCCAGTGTGGCCCGATCTTGGATCGATAGCGTCTTCTGCGCCGCGATGTCCAACTGTGACATCCCGAATCCACGGATTGCGTTTCTTCCCAAGCTTCCTTGGAGGTTGCTGGGCGGGAGGGAAAAAGCTGCCCGATTCAAGCGGCGGCCCCCCGGTGCATTTGGATCTTGAATCCACACTTGCACTCCCGAAATGAGGTCGGGGCGCACCACGTTCGCAAGTGCAAACCCCTTGAGTGTATCCGCCGCGAGAAGGTCAACAGGAAATCCTGTGCGTGCATGCAGCACGCCGCTCAGTCCCCAGCCAGAGGCGAGAAAGCGTGGACCTCTGGAGAGCTTGACGTCGTAGGCGAGGGCCGCCGTGAAAACATGGCGAGCATCAAAATTGGAACTCGCGCGATCATTGGCTGCGGTGATACCGGCCCGCACCAGGAACACGGATGAATCCCAAGAGCCGGTATCGATCGAGTGGGACCAGCTATAAGACACAAGGCCCTGAAATCCGCGCGTCAGGCGCTGGCGATACTCGGCTTGCAACCCGCCATAGGAGGATGTTCCGTGACTCGTTACCAGTTCCAGTTCCGCAATCTCCGTAGTGGGACGCAGCGACGCTTCACGCCGGAGCAGATTTCTTCCTTGAGCTCCGACGTACGAAAGCGATGTTACCGCCCAATTCCCCCAGCCATGCTGCCACGTGACGTTCCATTCCGTGGACCGGGGGAGCTTGAGGTTGCCATCGAAACCGTATAGGACACGTGGGCCCGAGTTGACGGGCGCGATGAAATAGGGTGGTGTCAATTGCAAGCTATTGAAAGGCTCGCCGTTGAGTTCGTCTATCGAAGCAGCGTAGGTTGTGTCGAGGAATGCTCCGACGGCAGCTCGAAGAACCGACCGCCCATCTGAGGTGAGCCGATACGCGATGCTGACGCGGGGCACGAGATTGGTGGAGCGTGCGCTCCAAATTGGTACTCCAGAATGAGTGTGCGTGGGTGCTGTGGAATTTGATCCGGAATATAGCGGATGACCTCGCTGGGATACCGGTGCCGGTGCGATCTCCCAGCGCACCCCGTAGGTCATGGTGAGCGGCGGAGCCAGCATCCAAGTATCTTGGGCGAACAAGGAACCTGTCTGAATCCTCGTCGCGACGCTACGGCTCTCAGAATAGTTCAACCAGCCCGGCCTCCCTGATAAAAAATCGGACAGTGCTGCGAAGCCCAGGGTTAAGCTTGAGATGGGCCCCTCGCGACGCGGTCTAAGTTGCTGGTAGTCGACGCCGAAACGAAGATAGTGAGAGCCTTGCTTCACCGCGAAGGTGTCTACGACATTCATCTGGTTCTGGGAGCTATGCCCGCCATCGCCCGTCGCCACTGTGCCAAGCCCTCCAATCGAAAAGGCCGAGAAGGTAGGGGTTGCCCATGGAGCCCAACTGCTTAGATCGAGGACCGCCGCCCCTCCGGCGCTGGTGCCGATCCACTCCGACCGGACGGAGGCGCTAGTCCAATTAAATCGGAGATCGTTACTCGCTGACGATCCCAGAACGGCCGTTGCCCCTCCGGTGACGCTCTGCTGACGAAAGTCGGAGCGGTTCACTTGGGAGAAGCCGACTTGCGAGGAAGATGGACTAATGGAGTAGCGGGCAAACAGGCTGATT
>JBBRBI010000180.1:0-3928 GCA_038206015.1 Bryobacterales bacterium
CGCGATCTTCCAATGGATCGAAGTATGGTACAATCGCAAACGCAGGCACAGCTCACTGGGCTATCTGAGCCCGGAAGCTTTCGAGGCTAAACAGAACTGACACAGGACCTGAGCGCGCCAGAATTTGGTGGGGAAGATCAAACGGCTTGTTCGGCGACGGGTCCACCGGGGGAAAAAGCCGCCTTCGAGGCGGTTGCGTGATCGTCGGCTTTTGCCTGAAGCATCGCCTGGTAACAGTCGCGTGTCAGACGCTGAAAGACGTCCCGGACCTGCCACTCGCTGGCCGCGATCCACTGCCCATCGGGTGCTTGCTCCACCGAGGTGCGAGCCTCATGCGCGTGTCATCAGCAAACTGTTTAGAAAGGAGTACAACCAGGAGCGTCCGCACAGCAGTCTGGGTTATCAAACGCCTGATGAGTTTGCGGCGAAATGGAAGAAAGAAAATGCGAGGAAACAAAATGCGAGGACGACGAGTACGCCGACGGATGCGTGTTAGGTTTAGCGCATTGAACGCAACCCGCAAAGTGGCAACAAAAAAGGCCCACCATGCAAGTGATCAGCCTCTGCCGTATAGCGATCCGCGCGGCGCTCTGGTTGCTCCTTAGCATTGCCATATCCTCCGCGCGGACAGCAACGATATATCCCGACAAGCCCGCCGAGGGAAGTTCCCGCGACGGCACTCGATGAAAAAGTCTCCATCCAGTTTCAATGCAGGCTGAAAATTCTTTCGTTCAAAGTGGCGACAAGAATGGGGGCTGGACACACGACTGGCAAATTGGAAAGAAAGTGCGTAAAACGCTCTAGGATTTGTCTGCGATTTCCGTTGGTCGCGCACCGTACGATGACCGTTAGAAGAGTGAGGTATTGAAGATGTTAACTCTAGACGGGCTAAGAATTGCGGTATTAACCGTCCCTCGGACACCGTGCTACATACACAAAACTTTGGGTTCTATTTTTGCTTCTGGCGCTGAGATTTACAAGGTGCCACCTTGCGATCTGATTGTCGACACCAGCGACATTAACTATCTTGAAATGTATCAGAACTTGGCTGGCGTTAAATTGCACTATTTAAGCGCGACCGAGGAAGCCGATCAGAAACAACGTTATATTTGCTCAAGATTTTGCTATGGCTATTGGCGGTGCCTCAGCTTGCCGGTCCGAGGCGGACTTCTGGTATTGGAGGATGACGTAATCGTCCGCGATAGATTCTTACGGTGCCTATTAGATTCCGTCAATGAAATCGAAGATGTTCACGGCATAACGAGGTATGTGCTGGCCGTTCACTCGCGAACAGATCTGACTCAGACTCCGTGCTTTCACAGAGGGAAGTATTTCGTCGCCTATCCAGCGGGTTCTTTTTGTGGAACCCAAGGGATGTATTATCCGTCGTCCATCATTCCCGAACTGAGAGATTTTCTTTTCCAGCACGGGGTTGAACATTATCGCCTGCCTGGTGATCTTCTTATTAGGGAGGTAGTCGAAGCGCAGCAAAACATCTATAAGACTGCTTGGGATCTTGTGGAACATATCGGAGATGTATCAACTGGTCTTGGCGGCGCACCACAATCTGGCAGTTTCCGACAGAAGTGGCGACCGCTAATTCAAACTGGTTGAATGACAGAACTCTGCTGTCGGTCGATTTTGTGCGAGCGCTGTTGCAATTGCCTGGGCACTGCCGGAGCTGTCAACTTGCGCCGACAATTGACCCGGGTTCTTCCGCACTCTCGACGAAGCCCCCAGCTTAACATTTGCGCCAGGGGGCCAATTGACGTAGGCTGCTCCGTTACTCGTGGAACGGAGTTCACGCACTGCACTTCAATGACTTACTTCCCGCCCCGGACCGCGTCGTGGTCGATTCATTGCGCATCACGCCAACAGGGATCGAGGTCGAGTTGCGATGCAAAGCCGCGTCGGCAGCATGCCCGATCTGCCAGACTCCTTCTCGCCGCGTCCACAGTCGCTACGTCCGTGTCGTGCGGGATCTGCCCTGGGGCGGGACGCCGATGATCTTGCGTTTTCTGACGCGGCGATTCTTCTGCGACTTCGCTGACTGCCGGCGGCATATCTTTGCCGAGCAATTGTCGGAACTTGCACCTCGGGGTGCCCGTGGGACGCCGCGTCTGGATGAAACGCTTATTGCAGTTGGCATGGAATGTGGTGGCGAACCAGGCCGGCGATTGTGCGATGATCTCGGGATCGAGCCCGTGACATGAACGCCGTTACGGTGTGGACCGAGCGGGCGAGAAAGGCAACATCGCCCAAGGACATGAATGGCTTTGCCGAAGGATTGATTCGAACCTGGCCGGAGGTGAAGGCGGCAATTGAGTTGCCGTATAGCAATGGACGGACGGAAGGTCATGTGAATCGGCTGAAGCTGATCAAGCGGAAAATGTACGGCCGGGCAAAGCTGGACCTGTTACGAATCCGCGTGACCGGCAGCGGCCCGTAGCCGAGCGAAATCCGATCGATCAGTTCTACCGCGGAAGCGAATCATCTAATGTGCGGAAGAACCTACTTCACTCGCCTACTGCCACTCCGCTTCCCGCTTCTCGCGCTCGGCATCCGTCTCGTGGCCGCTCGGGTCCAGCTTGTTGATCGGATTGTTCGTCACATAGGCGAACAGGTTCGTCTCGCTGCCCGCCTGCCGCGTCGGGTCCTCGCTGAGGAAACGGCCCATCGAAGGGTCGTAGTATCTTCCCGGATTGCTCCCGCTGCCCAGGAGATACAACCCCGTCTCGGAGTCCAGGAAGTATTGCTTCCGGCCTCCGGCCAGCATCTGCGTCGTGAACGCCAGCGGCAGGCTCGTCCAGTCCTCCGCCGTCCACGAACCGCCCGCAATGCTCACCGCGTTCACCTCGCCGAACGCCGTGTACTTGTACCGCGCTTCCACCACCCCGGCGTTGTCCAGCAGCGCATCGGTGTTCGCCTGGGCATCGTACTGGTGGATGAACTCCCCATCCTCCCCGATCAGATCAGATGTTTTCTCTACCACAAGTCATTTTGGCAAAGGAATTAGGGTATCAGGAAAAACTGGCTCCCAGAGTATGCTCGCAAGATAACTTCGCGCTTCAGTATCCGATTCCGGTTCAAACACTTCATATTGGTCGTTGCATAACAGCATCTTCCAAGAAGTGTGAGTCGACGAAAAAGCGTCGATCAATTCCCGTTCCAGTCGCAATCTCCAATCTCGATTTTCCAAGGCTCTGCGAAACATAGCCTTTGCACTATCTTCTGAGAGGCCAGTCTGAATTGAGAATATAGCGCTTAATACGTATTTAATTTCTGGAAAATCGTTCATGGTTACGGCTCCGGATAAATCGTAATCGTCTCCCATTTGCCTGTCGTCGCATTTTTCTCATAGACGGCCGTCACTTTCGATATTTTGTCAATCCTAAGTAGAGGACCTTGCAGATTGGTCTGACTGGAACTCCCTATACGACTATAACCTCGTCCAGCATCGAAGCCAACATCCACGTTGTTAAGTTTAATAACTGTCTTGGAAGGATCATCACTTATCGCCTTTTTCAGAGAACCAGCTCGAACAGCTTGGTCGGACTTCACAAGAGCTTCATCGGAATGGAAAGCCGTCGAATTTGGTGGAACAATCGGATTTCCGTTCGCCTTTGTTTTAACACTTCCATCCGGTGCGACACCTGTCCGGGCACGTGTCTCTAGTTGCTCGTCGGTGACCGCTCCCCCATGACGTTCAATGGAATGTGCGTCTGAGTGACTTGTAAGAAGGGACTTAGCTTCTGGGTCAATTTTCGAAGCAGTATCAGTTGCCCCCCCTGCGGCAAGAGGTGATCCCAATGCATCGTTGTAGCCCGCAATCGCTTTTGGCTGATGCAGGTTCAGGAGTTGCAACGATTCGAGCGGGCGCGATTCCAGGGGAACGGAAGTTTTTTCCCAGGCGCGGGTTTCGGTTGCG
>JBBRBI010000181.1:0-3920 GCA_038206015.1 Bryobacterales bacterium
GTGCGCCGAAACGTCAGGTTTCGCGCCGTCAACCGGAACAGCGAAGGCCGACGGAATTCCCGATACCAGCGATCCACTCGCACCTGATCCTCGCGGTCCCACAGATAGACGATGTGCATCGAGCAGCAAACTGCCCCGGAACTCGCGGAATTCAAAAGCGCGGGAACATCGTCTGGGTGGAGCGCCTCGTCCCCATCGACCATCAAACAGTAGTCACCGATCTGGGCACCGGACTCCCATGCTCTTTCGAGCAGGTAATCCTTATCGCGCGCTTCGTGTATCCCCTCGAAAGGCGACCGACAGACTTGGCATCCGAGAGACTCGCAGATCTCTGGAGTCCCATCCGTCGAATGGTCGTCAAAGATCAGAATCCGATCACAGACCGGCTGAATCGATTGAAGAACACGCGCAATCCAGCGCGCTTCGCTCTTTACACGAAGAAGTCCGATGATCATGCAATGGCTCCCAATTTGATGGCAGTATCTCTTGCAAATAGCGGCAAGCGATTCGGGTGGGCGATTCAGTAGGTACAGGCGCACCATGCCTGACGACAAGGCAGGCGTTTTCGGGATCTAGATCGAGGGCTTTGCTATCCGGCGGCTTCGATGTCGCGGAAGACTACTCGGCCGCTAGGTTGTTTGACAATCTGGACGACTACCGACTTGTTGACAAGTGGACCAACCACATCGTCAACGGCTTCAACAACTCCGTGGACCTTGACATGCTGTCCATCTATCGTTACTTCCAGCCAATCCTGGTCGAGGTGAACGGCCCTCAATACACCCCTCAACTCGCCAAGCGTTTCCTCTGCGCTTCGGGGCCTTGTGAACTGACGGCGGATGACATCATTAATTACCTTGCGCGACGCGGAGTCTAATGAAACTGGATCGATGTCCGTTGAACTCCGCTTGATCGTAAGCACGGAGAAGTCTTTGCCAGTCGGCGCAAGCGCTCGCGTAAGCTTCAGAAACGTGCCCCTGTACTCCGGATCGTCTACGTGCACAGCCAGTGCACTGTCTGGGTCCTCACTAGTGGCCCGCAACAATGTGACAAACGTCTCCCTGATTTCTTCAGTGGTTGGAAGCTCAGGTCCAAAAAGGTTTCGCTGTGCAATTTCTTCGATGGCGACCGCAAACTGATAGCTCCCCGCGGGAGCCTGAAACAGCCACGGGCGACAGACGTTCTGAATCTCTATCGGCGCGGGGCCTCGCCTCCTGTGAGGAAGCTTCTGAAGAAACTCGACAGTCCTATAGAACAGCGCCCGAATACCCTCAACCTTGCTGACGACGAGGTCGAGCGGAGCCCCTCCCGTAACACTCTGACCGCCAGAAATGGATACCAATAATTCGCCTTTCGAGAAGTTAAACCCTGCGCGTTCACGAACCTCTTCACTCCAAAGTGCCTGCAACAGTCCTTGCAATTGATGCACTGCAAAAGGCGGAACGTCCCCTGTCGCCAGAACTTGGTAGGCCAGTTTCTGGGCCTCGCTGAATTGCCGTGCTCTGAACCAAAGCGCAACCGCGCTGACTGCGGTAATGCCTAGTGTTCGAGGCTTCGAATGGCCGATAGCTGCCAACGCCTGAGACTCAAGTTGCGCAGCTTCTATGTACAGCAGTTCGGCACGATCCCGCGCGTTGGCACGGACCGCCGTTTCCGCTTCCGTAGCTAAGTGTTCACTCCGCTCGTGGAGTTCAGCCCAAGTCATCGACGTTCACTTGCTCAATCAGTATGCTCAGTGCTTGGAATCCAACGACACCTGCGAGTGCCGGCAGGTTGCTGGCACCGTCCTTCGTCTGCTGCACTTTCTGTCGCAAACGGTATTCCAAGGCTGCGGTGAGCCCTCTATTTGTACCCGAAACTTCAAGCCTCAAACAATCCTCAAGGTCATCCATGCCCTGACCAGCCAGTGCAACGTAATAATCTGCGCCAGTTAGGGTTTCTGCGCGTCGGATTGCATATAGGCCGTTCGTAAGCTCGACAGCAGCGATCACGCAAGCATACGCGCCGAACGCGGTCGCGTCGGTCTCATTGGCCCAAGCAGTACGTGTTCGATCATCTGTCGAGTCCCAATCCAATACCGCTGCCGACTCTGTCTTTCCGTTTCGAATTTCTATTCTTGTCGGCGAACTGTGGTGCCGGTCGAGGCACACTCTCGCGGCTTCAACATAGCAGTCGGCGACGGCCGGCGTAAGCCCACGATGCCGGCTTGCCAGATCCCGAAGTGGAAGAGTCGGTTCGGTAGACTGCGTTTGAGTCGCTGAGTCCATACTTGAGAACGTGAGAGTTGGTTTGGTTCGTCCGTAACTCGCAATTGTACATCCCGGTGGCATGGCATTCCCCCAAACACGGTGAAGCCGAATCGCATGTCGGTGTGATTCGAACGGAGGCGATATCCCCGTTATCGACGGACGCGCTGGGTCGCTAAGTCCATTTGACATCAAACAGTTCCTTGTTTCTGGCGAAGGTCCGCGGAGTCGCGGGATCGCCGCGGAATGAACTCGTCAGGCTTCCGTGGTCCACGTAACAGTGGTCGAAGACTCCGACCTTGAGCCCGGCGCGCCGGGTGGCTTCGCAGTAGTCCAGGTCTTCGACACCATAGTCCAGGCAGTATCGTTCGTCCAGCAAACCGACCCAGTCGATGGTGCGACGCGGAATCAGGACGCACACGAACGCGAAATGCGGGACCTCGCGCAGGCCGATCCCGTGTGGCCGCTGGAGAGGCTGGCCCGTGATATTCGTTACCGCGCCGATGACGCCATACTCCGGGTTACCTTCCGCAGCCCGTTGCATCGCCCTGAATCCGCCAGTGGTTTCAAGCAGTGCATCGTCGTTCAACAGGATCACGTCGTCCGAGCCAGCCGCCCGAATCCCGAGATTGCAGTTGCGCGCGAAGATGAAGGGCTTCACTCCTTCAAGCGCGACCGCAGGCATCCAACCGGGCTTCGGCTGAAGCGACAGATTCGAACTGTCGTCTACGACGATGATCCGCACATCCGGTTCGTGCCTGCGCACGGCCTCGACGCATGGGATCAGGTTCGCCGCAGTTCTGCTCGGGATGATTACGGAAAGATTCATGGAATTAGACAGGAATTCATTACCCACCCGAGTGACCCGCTCACCATACCGTCCAATCGACCGGAGTAAATGTGTTCGAAGTTCCGCCCGTGCCAGTGAGCTTCATCACCACGGCGGCGGTTGTATCCTGCGCTGAAGTGTTGAACACGCCGCCGCTCCATGAAACGAAGTTGGCCCCGGCGTAGGCGACCACGTTTGCGACGATCTGCTGTGCTCCGGTCGCACCCCCGTTATTGCAAATGCGAACGCTTGTGATCCAGACGTTTGTGTCGCCGCTGCCAGGGTAAATCGTGACAGCGGTCGATCCAAACCAGAACTTAGGAGTTCCGCCGCCAGCCGATTGCTGGAAAGCAAACTCCGCGTGAATGCACCCGGCCGCGCCCATCGTATTCGCCGGGACGCTGTACGTAAAAAGGGTTTGATCGGCCCCGTTCGCCAACACGCCGGCCAGTTGGCTCTGGTGATTTCTTATGGCGTTGCACAGCCCGGCGACATGGTTACCGTTCGCGTCGATAACAACGCAGGCTCCTGGCGTCTGCGCGCCCGTACTGGTGACGGAAGTATTCCCGTTGCCCGACACCCCGACAATCTGGCCACCGGCGGGCGGTCGCTGAGCCAGGGCCAGCGGCAGTATGAAGGCGAGCGTAAACACCAACGCAAACGCGATTAGAAGTCTCTTCATTGTGGCCCTTTTATTACTTGTATTAGATCGGTTTCCAGTCGTCGCCCAGCTTCCGGGGGCTCGTATTCCCGGAGTGGTTTGTCGCGTACATCAGATCGCCCGCATCCGCCGTGACAAGCTGGCCCGCGGCGTGGGCCGCGGCGACGAACTGATTGTCTTCACC
>JBBRBI010000182.1:0-3904 GCA_038206015.1 Bryobacterales bacterium
GCCGTGTCCAACTGATCTAAGTCGGCCCGTACTCACCAAAGTTCGAAGCCTCCGGTCACTGATCCCGAGCATCTCGCAAACGTGGGGGCGTGAGACCGTTGGTTCGGCCGGTGTTGCCAAGCGATCGGGTTGTTGAGTTGCGGGAATCATCAAGTATTTTTGTAACCGGACTGTGGTTACATTCCTGTAACCTAGGTTTTGTTGTGATAGGTGAAAAAAAGAGGGGCCATTGCTACCCACTCGGCTGTTACAGGCGCGAAGAACCTAAGATATTGAAACTAAACGAGATAATAGCAAAGATGGAATGATGTTCTCCGGTAACGTCAGAACGGTATTGCGTCATCCGAGCTATGACTGACTGCCGTTGTTGCGCGCGACAGGCGCACGACGCCCCATAACTGGCGTATTCCAAGAACGGCGCGAGATAGTAGCGAAGGTGGCCCGGGAAAATATGGTTCGACTTCGCTCATCGCTTGGAGTTGCAGTTCGTTCCGACACCAGTCTGCTTCCGTCTCGTGCTCCCACGAGCCGATGATGTTGTAGCCACCGCACCACCGCAAACCGTGACGCGGACAGTAGAACCAGTGGGTCTTGCCGACATTGAGAACGCTATTGGCGTGGCCGCACTCAGGACAAGTGCCGAAGTGGTCGAAGGCGAATACCCGATCTTTTGCCGGTTTGACCCTATGGCCATAGGCGAAGTGTGCAAGATCTGGATCGATGCCGAAAGCGCAGTCGTCGCAGACCCAATCTTCCGTCCCAGAGAGCCACGTTTCCGTAAGGCCGATGGTTCGCTCCCGCCACCGGCCGCACAGAATGCATGGATCGTTTGGGCATTGGCAAAGTCGCGCGTAGAGTTTCACTTCACTGCTGATTGCTGGTGTATTCATAATTTTCCTTTTGGTGTTTCGGTTTTTGATTTCTTACTAAATCCAATTGAACGGAGTCTCCATCAAGCGGTCGGCACGCGACACAGCGAAAGCCAAACCGCCTTAACGCGCACTTTAGCAGCGCCTTTAAAGCCTGAATCGTCGCGGGGCTCATGAGGCCACCCGCTGTTCGGTCTTAGGCGTGTCGGCAGTCTCTGGAGCCACGACCTGGTCGAACGGCACTCCGGCTTCGAGCTGATCGAGGATCGCATCACGTTCGTCAAGATTGCCGTCCCAGTGGAAACATGAGCCTGCTTTGCTTGAATCGAGTTCGGCGGCAAGTCCGCGCTCACGATGCTGCTTGAAGATCTCTTTCCATCGTTCGTGTTGCTGGTCCCGACGCCATCGCTCCACCTTCGCGGCATACGACAATTCCGGCTCTGGAGAGGCTGGCATTGGGCTGTAAGCCGCGTCCATGAGCTTGTATGGGCTTTTCGGCTCTTTGGGTGGAGCGATCTTGGGTGGAACGCCATTCCAGCGTTTGTAAACATCCGCGACCGTAGTCTTGAACCACGAGTAGGTTTTGGGTTTCGACGGCTTCTCCTCGGAGTTAGTCTTTAGTGCTTCCCAGATTTCAGAGGCAGTCCATGTGGGCGCACAGCTCAGCACCTCAAGGACAACCTGCGGCCGAGGCTCCGGTCTTTCTTCCCTCGAGTAACGTGCCGCTGCTTGCTCTGTAGGACATCCATCGGGAACGAGTGAATCCCGCATGCGCTCGCCGAATTCCCGGATGTCATCTTCGGGGTGCCCAACTACTGCGAGTGATACCACCTCACGTGGTGGTGTGTCGGTCTCCGTTCCGTTTTTCTTAGAAAGAGAACCGTCCTCATCTTCATCGACTTCGGTCGCTGCGGAACCAGAGGAGGAGGATGACTGAATTCCTTTACTTAATTCCTTACTAGATTCATCGGAAGTGGGCTTCCGTTCAAAATACGCTGTACTTCCGTTCAAATTACTGTGCACTTCCGTTCTAATTTTCGACTTGCTCTTTTTGAGCGGAAGTGTGTCGCCGTTCAAATCTTGTTTGAACGGCAAGGGGTGTCCGTTCAAGTCTTGGGAATCCTCGCCTTCTGCGTCTATTTGAACGGAAGCGGGTGTCCGTTCAAGTGAATCGAAGATGGCATGCCATAAGAAGAAATACACGGTGTGTCGGTGTATACCCTTCTTTCGGTCGCGGTCGATCAGTCGCAGCGATTCAAGAGCATCCAAATCGAACCGGATCTGCCTGTCGCTCTTGCCAAGTTCCTCGGCCAAGCCGATCTGGGATGGCCAGCACTTTCCTTGCTGGCCAGCACGGCGCACAAGCCTTTCATACAGCCGCTTCTGCCCGTCCGTGACATCCCTCTGCTGGGTCTGACCGGTCTTATCGTCCGTACCTAAGAGCTTGCGCTGCTTGCCCACTACATCAGGGGGATAGAACCCGCATTCCTTGCGATAAGGGTTGAATCGCTGGCCGGGCAGGAGCTTGGGGGCGTCTGCCATTTACTGTGGCTCCCTCCAATTGATCGTTAACTTCGCATCGCACTTGGGACAACGACCCACGCCGGTTTTGACTGATTGAACCGGCACTTCGACGTTGACCTGGCAGAGATGGCAGCGAAGGCCATAGACCTCGCATGCCCGATACGGCCGTCGTGGCATCATGCCACCTCCCGAAACAAACTCGCCTGGCCGGTCCGATCTAGATCCCTTCGCCGTAGAAAAGCGCGAGCCCATCTCACCAGGCCCGCGTGATCGCCGCCATAGCGCTCCGAATCCTGCGAGACAATCAGCGCCGCGCTGTAGTTTCCAGCGTCGAACTCGTGCTTATGAAGCTGTGCTGGCCGTGGCCGTCGTTGACTAGCGCGGCCTTGTTGACGGACAATAGTATCGGACACGTAGTTTCCTCCTTTGTTGTTTAAATGGCCGCCTTTGCAGGGGCGGCCATTTTTTCGTTTAAGACTTGGTTCAAAGTTTAAGAGCGGACTTCGCCGGGTCCGTAAAATCCGGAGTTTGAGCGTCGCGAACCGCGCCAGTTGGCCGCAGCTGCGTCTTCGTTGTAGCCCTTTGCTGCTTTTTCCCTTGCGGCGACGTTCCTCGGATGGTTCTCGATTAAGCGAACCTGGGTTTGGCTTTGCTCGTCAACCCACTTGGCACGCCCTGTCAATAAATAATAGTTGGCGTCCTTGCGCGGAAGAAAGCCATTACTATTCGACGCATGGTTGACCACCTGGACCCTTCCTGTTCGTCTCGTTGCAGCCCCAGGATCAACCTGAGGGGCGGCATCAATCTTCATAGTCGGGAGACTTGTCATGTCCCGGCCGCCGCTTGCGACCCACGTTTCATTGGTGTAACTGTTGTTAACCATTCCTCGAACGCCGCCCGAGGAATGATGATCCTGCGACCTAAACGGAGGTGAGGAACTTCATTTCGTTTAATAGCTGAGTAGAATCCAGCGCGACTGATAATGGCGTTGCCGCCTAACTGAGCGTGGGCTTGGTCTGCGGTTAATCCTGCCGATGTCTTCTTGTCCATTGACTATCACCTATCTCTTGCTATATAATCCAACTGGAGCATCCCAACCGGATCTAGTCCAATACTAACTGCTCCAGTCGGATTAGTCAAGGTGGAATATGCGAAAATTTCATATAGTGGAACGAAAACGGGAGGTAGCAGACGCGGTTAAAAGTCTGCGCTTAGGCCTCGGCCATACTCAACAGTCCTTCGCAAACGCGCTCGGACTTGGGATATCCACCGTCGTGCGGTACGAATCATCGCGTCCGCCGCGCGGCGCTGAGCTCTCACAATTCATCCGTTTGGCTATGAGTGCATTTGTTAAAGAGGAGGATACAGAAAAGAAAAAAGCATTCGGAACTTGTGCCACAACACTCGTTAAAGCAACTAACGAAGAGTTGGGTGTAGCTGCTCGCACGGTGCCAGTTTCCATGGACGAGAGTCAGAGCGTTGAGGTACTCTTGACGGTCATGCGCAATCTT
>JBBRBI010000183.1:0-3902 GCA_038206015.1 Bryobacterales bacterium
CGCGCAATGCCGGGCAATCTGCCGCACGCATGGCATCCGCGTGCTGCACGCCAACAGCGCCAACCCTGTGCAATGGCTTGTCCCGGCCGCATTTGGCGCGAGGCTTCCGGTGCTGGCCCATCTGCATATCGACTACCTCCGTCGCAGTCGCTACGTGCTTCTGCTGCACCAAGCCACACGCATCGTCGGCGTTTCACGTCAGGTGACGGACGGGTTCGTCGAGGACGGGATGGCGGCAGAGCGGCTGCAGGTGATCTACAACGGCATCGATTTTTCCCGTCTACCACCTTCCTCCGTCGATCTTCGCGCAACGCTCTGTATTCCTGCCGAGGCAATAGTGATCGCCACGGCAGGTTCGCTCGTCCAGCGCAAAGGCCACGATGTGCTGATCCGCGCCTTCCACTCGCTGCCTGGGTCGGTAACTTCTCATCTCATCATCGGAGGGGACGGTGAGGAACTATCCAGCCTTCAGGCGCTTGCAGGATCACTTGGGATCGCAGATCGCGTGCACTTTCTGGGACACTGCTCGACGATGAGCGACGTTTACCAAGCCGCCGATATATTCGCTCTTGCCACGCGCCGCGACGCCTTCGGACTGGTGTTAGCGGAGGCCGGGCATTTCGAACGCCCTGTGGTCGCCACGCGCGTGGGCGGCATTCCCGAAGTCATTGCGGGCGAGCAAACCGGACTTATAGTGGCACCCGATGACGTTCCCGGTTTTACCGCCGCGCTGTCGCGGCTGATTGCAGACCCAGCGTTGCGCGCCTCCATGGGCCAAGCCGCCAAGGCTCGGGTCGCGGCCTTGTTCACCGTGGATCATATGGCGCGCCAATTCGAAGAAGCTTACGAGACTCTCGCCGCTATTCCTCCAGCAGAACTCAGATGGAAACAGGCGCTCCAACGCGTGCGGCCCTATGGGTCCTTGTTGTTTCGTAACCGAACATCGAAGCCCCGCTATGCCAGATGAACCGCAGATAGAACGCGGCAATCCCATCCCATTGCGAGTGCTGTTTGCGACCGATCACATCCATTTTCCGCAAGGCGGAGGTGGCGGTGAGCAGAATACGCACGAGTTGTGCCTGGCCCTGCTCCGCCACAACGTTGTGCCAGCAGTTATGTCGAGCCTGTCCGCAGATCGCAGCTGGCTTTCTTGGCGTAACCGTCTGCGGCGCAAACTGCCGCCTCGCCAACTGTTCCCGCGTGACGACGGTTGCGGATACGCCACCTATCGAGGCTGGGATCTTTCGGGCGCACCTGAGGTCCTAAGCGCGTTTCGCCCCGATGTGGTCGTAGTGCAGTCGACAAAGCCGGAGTCTCTTCTCAATATTTTTGCTGGGCGGGGAATCCCGCTCGCAGCCTATTTTCACGAAGTGGCCGAGATCGACCATCTCACCACACTCGTTGGACGCGGAATCCATATTCTTGCCAATTCGCCCTTCACGGCCACCCGACTGAGGGAACGATGCAATCTCAAAGCCGATGTGGTTCTTCCGCTGATCGATCCCGCCCACTACGTCACCCAGACCCGGCCGGAGAGAGTTCTTTTTGTCAATACCGTTCCCCGCAAGGGACTGGAGATCGCATTCGCGCTGGCTGAGGCGCGGCCAGATATCGGCTTTGACTTCGTGCGCAGCTGGATCCTGACTCCAGCAGAGGTCGGTGCTCTCGAACGCCGGGCGCGATCCGTCGGCAACATCACGCTGCATGCGCCAACGCGGGACATGCGCGCCCTTTACGCCAGGGCCCGGCTTGTTCTCGCGCCTTCACAATGGGAGGAGACGTGGGGTCGGATTGCCAGTGAGGCTCATATCAACGCCATTCCCGTGCTCGGAAGCGATCGAGGAGGCCTACCCCAGGCGATAGGCCCAGGCGGGCTGGTAGTACAGGCCGAAGCTCCTGTCGGGATATGGCTCGCAGCCCTTGCCCAACTGTGGGATAATTCAATCTTGCATGCCGCGGTATCTGATAGATCGCGGACCTATGCACTTCGATCAGAAATCCAACCAGATATCATCGTGGCTTCGCTGATGGACATCCTACGGGAGCTACGGGCGTGAAGAGTTTGTTTATCACACCAGTTCCGCCCTTTGGCGATCAGCAATCCGCAACCGGCGGCCATCGGCGGCAGCATATGTTTGCCAAAGCACTCGGCATGCTCAGCAGCTCGATGGATCTCGTATGCTTTGCTGTTTCTGACGAGATTGCTCGCTGCGATACGAACCAACTGGGACATAATCTTTCTCAGGAATGGGGTTGCCAAGTCAACGTAACACTGATTCCTGTCCGACAACGCGAAGAAACAGCTTGGCAACACTACGGGGCCGGAATCACCGCAATCAGTAAACAACCTGGGTATCATCACTACGCAGGGCATTCCCAGATACGAGCAATCGCACAACAACTGGGCAAACAGCCAGACGTTGTATTTGTCTTTGGTCTCAGCGCTATGGTCGCCCTGTTGTGTACAAAAGAGCGCCCAGCGCAGATGTTCTTTGACCTCAACGATATCGAACATAAAATGCGCCTGCGGGCCGCCATGACACCGCCGTTCTGGTTGGGTAAGGCCATTTATTGTACCCACATCCCAGCCATTCTCGCCGCCGAACTCCAGGCCGCGCACCAGTCCCGTGCCACGTTTGTCTGCTCAGATAACGACGCTCGCCATCTGCGTCGGCTGGGCTTCGGCCGCAGCGTTACCGTAGTTCCTAACGCCCTGCCAATGCCGGAGCAGCCACCCGGTCTCGTCGCGTCCCCAACCCTAATGTTCATAGGCAGTTACGTCTACCAGCCCAATCGTGACGCAGCTCATCGGCTACTGACCCGTATTTGGCCCATGGTGCGGGCGAAGGCGCCGCAAGCACGGCTGATCATAGCGGGCCGTGGCGGCGATCAGATACCGGGGGCGGCTGATGCCGCAGGTGTGGAGTTCACTGGCTTCGTCGACGATCTTGCAGCACTCTATGCCCGCACACGCATCGTGCTTTGCCCAATCGCGACTGGAGGCGGTACTAGGATAAAGCTGATCGAGGCCGCCAGCTATGGCCGCCCAATAGTCTCCACCAGAATCGGCGCAGAAGGACTGGACCTGGGTGACGGCACGGAAATCTTGCTACGCGACAATGATTCAGATTTCGCGGATGCCTGTCTTAGACTGTTGCAGGACGACTACCAGTGCATCCAGCTCGGCACGGCCGCCCGAGCGAAGGCCGCCTCATACTACGAAGTGGGGCAGGTAGAGATGCATATCCAAAACCTATTCCTGTCCACGCAGGACACAGCACCTTGATCTCCATGTCTGAATCAAAGGTTTCGATTATCTGTGTAACCTACAACAGCGCCGCCCAGCTGCCCGACTTTTTCCAAAGTCTGCTGTCGCAGACCTTCACCAGATGGACCTTGATCTGCATCGACAATGCGTCCAGCGACGCATCTCGCGCCATCGTCCTGGCCCAGAACGACCAACGCATCACTACCATTGCAAACACCGCCAATGTCGGATTCGCCCGCGCGATTAACCAAGGCCTTCGACTGGCAATGCAGGGCGACCCAGAACTCTTCATAATCATCAATCCCGATACGAAATTCGAGACCGGCTTTCTGCATGCATTTTTAGACATCCGCCGAATCCTTGGGGCCGAAATCCTTTCGCCGCGTATCCTCTGCGAAGATCGGAAAATCTGGTATGCAGGCGGACATTTTGACCGAAACTGGGTTTTTCGCAATGTTCACGAATATGACGATCCACCCGACCTCCGCCCCCAACGCCTTGTTGAATTTGCAAGCGGATGCTGTCTGGGCGTAACCCGCGTGGCGCTAACTAAAATTGGCCTGCTCGACGAACGGTTTTTTGTTTATTGGGAAGATAGCGATTTCTGTCTGCGAGCAGAGCAATGCAACGTTGG
>JBBRBI010000184.1:0-3767 GCA_038206015.1 Bryobacterales bacterium
CTTGGGACGGGCTACCTGGTGATGAACTTTTCATATGCGCCGGTATTTCTGCTGGCGGGGCTGATGCATCCGCTCTCGGCGGGGCTGACTTATTGGCTGTTGCCGGACCGGTTCTTTAACAAGGAAGAGGCGCGGGTTTGATCGGAAAGGGAGAGGCGAAGAAAAGGCCAAAGGCGCATCTGCGCAAAATTCGCATCAGTTTGTGATTTTCTTGATGAGCCTTTGGAATGATAGAGATCGGAGGACGTGAGGTCGATTTGCAGCGCATGTTCCGACAAGATGCGCTGCAAGGGGTGTAGTGATGGTACCTCCGGATCGCGGAGGTTATTCGGATTTCAAAGAGCGGTGACGCTTCCGTACTAGAACAAGTTTCCGTGAGTGGACCGAGCGTTTAGATTTCGGCTTGAGTATAGCTGTCGGGTCGAGAGGGCACCGAGGTCGTTTCGCGTATGTTTAAGAATCAAGGGGAGATCGAGGTGAGATTTTGTGGTCACTGCACTATCCGCCCCGCAAGATTGGGTAGTGTCCTAATTGTGTGTGTGGGTGGTCAATTTGAAAACTTTAGGCAAAAAGAACCCGTAGGATTTCAAAATCTCTCTTCCATGATCTGCCAGCAAGAAGACTCGGAACTGACGAGCAAGCGCTTCGTGCTTGGTAGCCTTAAGGATCACGCAGCCCTGTTCCATTCGCGGGTACGAAGTCGTGGGGATCTCCCAATAGCGGCCCGTGTCTCTAACTGTGGGTGCGACAGCCAGCGATAGCGCAACGACGCCAATCTCCGCCGATCCTAGCTGGATGTACTGCAAGGCCTGTGAAACATTTTCCCCGTAGGCCAGTTTGTACTTGATGACATCGTATACACCAAGCGATGTCATGGCCGCCACGGCGGCCTTTCCGTATGGGGCGTGACCTGGATTAGCAATCGTGATGTGGCGAATGGACGGATGACGTAACGCCTGGATGCCAAGCTGCTCGATCGGGATTGGAGATGCTTTCGGCACCCAAATTACGAGCCGGCCTATAGCGTATTGGAACTCCGAATCTGGCAGAGCGTAACCACGCGAAGTCAGGTCGTGCGGATAGGTCATGTCAGCGGAGCAAAACACGTCATACGGCGCTCCACTCGCAATCTGCGCTGCGAACTGCCCAGATGATCCGTACGTGGTTTTTACCTTGATCTCAAGATGGTCTTGCTGGAATTGCCGCGCAATATCGTCCATTGCATAGCGGAGGTCGGCGGCAGCGGCAATCACGAGATCTTGTTCAACTGTTGATGGACGAACACAACCGCCAAGTAACAGAATTAGGGCCAGTGGAAAAACTCGGCGCATTCCGCAATGATCCCATGATGGGGGCCTATCTTGGATTCGACGCTGCCAAAGTGTAGCAAAGGAACTGCGGGGTGAGGTGTGAAGGTGCTCAGGCGCGTGCTGAGGGAAGCGAGTGCGACCTCGCTCGCGTTTTCGTTCTTTCGTTATTTCGTACAACTGATTAAGCGGCGCGGCGGCAATCTCGCGTTATACTTTGATCGTGCGCCGTGCGGCTATCATCTCGATTTTGCTTGTGCTCGGCATCATTCTGCTGGCCGGGCCGGGCTATGAGATGATCGACCGCTGGGATAACATCCCGCAGACGGGGAATGACACCGTCCTGTCGCTGGTATTGTTGGCAACCTGTCTCGGTTCCCTGTTCATCATCACAAGTTGCACTGTCGCGGCACTGAAGTTTCTGTACCGGCTCACCGCCCGGCTGGGCGGGTTCAATGCCATCTTGCTGCGGCGCATAGAACCGGGACTTTTCGAGTTGGATTCCGGCCCGGTTTCGGCACTCTTCTCGCTCCGCATCTAAACCTCACCCCTCTAGCTGTCTTTGGATTACCGGTTCGCAACGGCGAGCCGGGGCATTGTCTTTTTGTTCCATGGAGACTTTTGCGGGATGCCTGCTCTCAATCAAACCGGAACCGATTTTGTCGGTCTTTCATCGACCGTTGGCCTGATCGCGACGGCGGTGCTCACGCTCAATCTGCTGCTCGGCATTCTGCTATCTGCCAAGTACAAAACGATACTTGTCTGGAAGCGATTGCCGCCTTGGTTGCGGCGCGTTGATGTCTATACCCTGCACCAGTACGGGGCCTACATCGGCTTGAGCCTTGCGGCGCTGCATCCGGCGCTGCTGCTGCTGGCCAAACAGGAACATTTTCGGGTTCGGGATCTTCTCTTTCCTTTAACGGCTCCGCATCAGCGGTATTTCTACTGCCTGGGCGCTTTGGCCTTTTATGGCTTTCTCACCGTCGTCATCACGTCCACGGCTGGGGTGCGTCAGCGATTTTCCAATCGCATCTGGAAATGGATTCACTTCGCGTCGTATGCCGCCGCGCCGCTGTTCCTCGTCCACGGTCTGCTGGTTGACCCCAAGTTGCAGGACAAGCCCGTGGATCTCATCGACGCCGAAAAAGTGCTCAGCGAACTGGGCCTCGTGCTGTTTATTGGGGCGGCCTGGCTCCGCGTGCGCCATGAGCGTCAGAAACGGTGGAGTGAGACGTTTCATGTTCTTCCCGTCGCGGGTGTTGTTGTGGAAACGGCGGCGGCCTGCTCCTACGCTCTTGAAATCCCTCCGGCATGGAAAAACCGCTTCGCTTATCGACCGGGGCAGTTCATCACGTTGCGCCTGCGGCTTGGGGATGCGTATGTCAAGCGTTCCTATTCACTCTCCAGCTCGCCGGATGCGGACGGGGCTGTCCAGATTTCGATCAAACGCGCGGGGCAGGTTTCCAATCACCTCAACGACACGGTGAGGGCAGGGGATCGCCTGGCCGTGCTGCCGCCACAAGGGAGTTTTTTCATCACGTCGCTGAAGCGGCCACACCACTACGTGCTGTTGGCAGGGGGCAGCGGCATCACGCCGCTTTATTCGATTCTGAAAACCGTTCTCCTGAAAAGTCCGCGGAGCACGGTCGCGCTGCTCTATGCCAATCACGATGAAGGCTCGATTATGTTCGGGACGGCGTTAGCAGAATTGCAGGTGCGCTCCTCTGGCCGATTCTCGCTCATGCATGTGCTTTCCCGGCCTTCGGGGGACTGGCCGGGTCAGAGGGGAAGGCTCACTGAAACCAGGGTGGCGGTGCTGCTCGACGATCTGGAACGCGCCAACGCTTCCGGGCTGCCCGTTGAATATTACGTCTGCGGCCCGACCGGGTACATGAACCTGATCGAGGCAGTTCTCCGGTTGAGAAATGTTTCGGCGGAACGCATTCACTTGGAGGCGTTCACGATGGGCGTGCCGATTGACGAGACCGAAGCCGATCGCGAAACGGAAACGACGCTCGAAATTGGCGCTCGGGTGGGCGCGGCCAGAGCGACACCGCTAAAAATGCGCATTACGTTCAAGGGACAGACTCACGAGCTGGAATGCCGCCCGAATGAAACTGTCCTCGATACCGCGCTCCGCGCGGGGCTGACGCCTCCGTTTGCCTGCCAGCAGGGAGTCTGCGCCAGTTGCAAGGCAGCGTTAAAAGCCGGACGGGTGCGGATGCGTTTGCATGAGGCAATCACCGCGCTGGAAGTCGAGCAGAGGGAGATTTTGACGTGCCAATCCATTCCGGTCTCAGCCGAAACGGTCATCAACTTCGACGAATGAAAACGCTCTGTTACGTCTTGATAAGCGCATGCGCGTTGACGGCCTACGCGCAACAGCGTCCCACCGAAAACCCGCCGCTGACGCCGGTCAAGTCACCGGAATCTGGATCGTCAACGCCGACAACGCCGACG
>JBBRBI010000185.1:0-3735 GCA_038206015.1 Bryobacterales bacterium
CGAGAGCTTTGACTCCCGGCTCGACCGGGTCTGGATGGCAGAGGTGCTTGAAGAGTCAAAGCATGTCTGGAGTCACAAGGCCCGCATCGCCGTCTTTTTGGCCGCCATGCGTCATTTCCGCGACGAACTCCGCTCTCGAGGCTGGACCGTGGAGTATCGCGAGATCGATTCTCAGCTCACCACGCTTGCCAAGGAACTAAATCAGACAATTGACCACCTGCGGCCCCAACGAGTGCGAGTTGTCGAGCCGGGTGACTATCGCGTGGCACAAGCGTTACGCGGGGCGTGTCCCGGCATCGACGTGGTTACGGATACCCACTTTCTCTCTACGATTGAAGATTTTCGCCATCATGCGGAGGGCAGGAAGCAACTCCGTATGGAGTTCTTCTATCGGGAAATGCGTCGCCGCTATCAAGTTTTGATGGACGGCGCCACACCCGTGGGAGGGGAGTGGAACTACGAGTCAGAAAACCGGGGAACTTTCGGCAAGCGGGGACCAGGTCTCGTTCCAACACCAGCGTCCTTCGCGCCGGACAGGTTGACCCGCCAGGTCGTGACACAGGTGAACGAGTTGTTCGCCTCCCATCCGGGAAAACTGAACCATTTCGATTGGCCGGTCACGCCGGTCCAAGCCGAAGAAGCATTGCAAGACTTCCTCGACAATCGGTTACCAAGTTTTGGGGAGTCTCAGGATGCCATGTGGACCGGACAGCCGTTCCTGTATCATTCGCGTCTATCGATCGCCTTGAATCTGAAGTTCATCAATCCACGGCGAGTCATCGCGGCGGCTGAGGAGCGTTCTCGTAGCGGCAAGGCGCCGCTCGCCTCAACGGAGGGATTCATCCGTCAGATTCTCGGTTGGCGGGAATACGTGCGTGGGATTTATTGGCTTTACATGCCAGGTTATGCAGAAAAGAATGAGCTCAATGCGCATCATTCGTTACCCCGACTCTACTGGACTGGGCTGACGGACATGCAGTGCCTCCGGGCCGCCATCGAACAGACTCTCGATTACGGCTATGCGCATCACATTCAAAGGCTGATGGTGACGGGTCTGTTTGCGTTGATGCTGGGTGTCGAACCCCGGCAGATTCACGAGTGGTACCTGGCCGTGTACGTCGATGCGGTGGAATGGGTGGAGTTGCCGAACACTTTCGGCATGTCGCAATTTGCCGATGGCGGCATCATGGCATCGAAGCCTTATGTGGCAACCGGCAAGTACATTCAGCGAATGAGCAACTACTGTGCTGGTTGCCGCTACGATCCAGCTGAATCCACAGGTGAAAAAGCGTGCCCCTTCACGACGCTATATTGGGACTTCCTTATGCGGCACGAGGAGCGCCTGCGGGCAAATCCGCGCATGACGATGCAAATGCGCAACCTGGATCGGCTCAGTCCGCAAAAGAAAACTGCGATTCAGATCCAAGCGGATGAAGTCCGAAAGAGCTTAGAGAACACCGGTTGAGATCTTTTCCGCGGCAGACAAGCCAGACAAGAACGCGCCTTCGATACGCGATTCGCCGAATGCATCGCCAGCAATCGCAAGAGGTGCGGGCTTGCTCGTGAACAAAAACGGCGGCCGAGGCTCTCCCAGGGGTTTGCTGTACCGCCAACGGTGCAACTGCCAGGCAGATACATTTACCCCCAACAATAGTCGGGCTGCTTCCAGCATAAGCGCTGCCACTTCGTCTTGTGGCGACTCTAGGTGCTGGCGTGAAAAGTCCGCACGAGCATGAATTGTTAGGGCCGCGGGTCCGGTTGAGATTCCCTTCTGGGTGTTATCTGCGATCCATTCGATGGGCCCTTTATCGATTCGCAAATAGCCAGGTGCGGGGATGCAACTGGCACCTTCCAGGGTGGCGAGCAGAGCAAAACACGGATCGAAATCAATGCGCCGCAATGTGTTGAAAGTTTCGGCTGGCAACTGTCCGGCACAATCCGCAAGGATGGCAGCCGATTGCGGTGCTGGCGCCGTCAGCAAGAGTGCGTCTGCATGGAACCGTTCGCCAGTCTCGGTGACCACACACCAGCCCCGGTTGCCAGATTTCACACTCTGGACTTTAGTCTCACTTCGCACGTCAAGTGATTTCGCTAGATGTTTGGTGAGGCTGGTCATGCCAGCAATGCCGCGGTAGCGTACGTGCAAGCCATCGGTGAACCAAGGCATCACGACGTTGTGAAACTCCCATCGTGCGACCGCCTCACGAAAGCGGCTGTCACGCACTGTAAAGAACTGGGCTCCATGATCGAAATAGCTTCCGGCAAATCTCCGCGTTGCCATCCGCCCGCCTACTCCGCGGCCCTTGTCGAGCAACAAAACGTCCCACCCCCTTTCGTGCAGCGCGACGGCTGCCGTGAGACCAGACATTCCTGCGCCGACAATGAGACAGGACGGGGTCATTCGCCAACAACCTCCCCGATCCCTTCGCCGGCGCGCGAGATCCTGCGAGCCGGTGGAAAATCTGGAGACAATAGCGCAAGAGCATCCGACCGCTCATCAGATGGAAGCACGTCGTCGACGGGAGCGTCGATAAGAACACTTTCTACAAGAACGGGCACACTTTGAGTCTAGCGGCTAAGCCGGCCAGCATATGAATGAGCCAATTCAGCGTGTAGCTATTGCCGGGGCGACTGGCTACATCGGTGGCCGTTTGGCTCCGCGACTCATTGAAGAGGGCTACCAAGTTCGTTGCCTTGTCCGGACCCCAGGGAAAATTGCGGACCGCGACTGGGCCGGCCAACGCCACGTTGAAGTGATTCAAACGGACATGGAGAGCGCCGACAACTTAGCGCGCAACCTGGAACACTGCGACGCGGCATTCTACTTGGTGCACTCGATGAGCTCAGCGGGTCCACAGTATTCGAATCAAGACCGGAAGCTGGCCTTGAACTTTGCTGAAGCGGCTCGAAGAGCGGGTGTGCGGAGAACCATATATCTAGGTGGTCTAGGCGAAACGGGTACTGGCCTCAGCGAGCACCTTTCTTCGCGCCGCGAAGTGGAACAAGCGCTGGCGTCAACTGGTGTGCCGGTCACGGTTCTGCGCGCGGCGATGATCATTGGGTCGGGCTCGGCCTCGTTCGAGATTTTGCGCTATCTGGTGGAGCGGCTGCCTGTGATGATCACTCCGAAGTGGGTGAGCACGCCTTGCCAGCCGGTAGCGGTACGAAACGTCATCGGATATCTCGCCGGCGTTTTGGCCAAACCTGAGACAACCGGGGGAGTGTTCGACATTGGAGGACCGGAAATCCTTTGTTACCTCGACATCATGAGGATCATGCAAGAGGAGTTGCGACTCAAACGGCGCCTGGTGATCCCGATTCCGATCCTGACTCCGCGGCTGAGTTCTTATTGGATTCATTTAATAACGCCTCTCAGCCACTACATCGCAAAACCCTTATCGGAGGGGCTGAAGAATCCTGTTGTTTGCCGGGAAGACCGCATTACGAAACTAGTTCCTCAACATCTGATGAGCGTCCGTGAAGCGATCCAGGCCGCACTGTGCAAGATTGCTGAACATCGCGTTGAGACGAACTGGTCGATGGCGGGGAATATTCCCGGCGATCCGGATTGGGCGGGCGGGAAGATTTTCCGGAATGAGCGGAGAATTACAATTGACGCTCCTGCTCGAGCAGTTTTTCGTGCTGTATGTCGCGTCGGAGGCGGCCATGGTTGGTACGTTGCCGACTGGCTATGGAGAATTCGCGGATGGATGGATGTGTTAGTCGGCGGGCCAG
>JBBRBI010000186.1:0-3718 GCA_038206015.1 Bryobacterales bacterium
CGCTTGAATCAGATAGTCCGCATCCATTAGGGTTCGTGCACCTGCCCGGATGATCCGGGCAGGCATGACCCAGCCCAGGCAGCCGAGCAGCAGAAAAGTCACACCAACCGAAATAACCGGGGTTAGATTGAGCGGAAGCAAAGCTCGGACGGTCAGCAGGAGAAACAGCCATGGCAATGAAAGGAAAACGCCCGTAATGGCACCGAAGCAGCGCTCCCAACGCCCACCCAGATAACCGCCGATCCACCTAGCAGCGCGGCAAGTGCGGTCGATAAGAGTGCCGCGGCCGGCGCCAACATCATCGAGATACGCGTCCCATGCACTAGCCGTGAGAAGCGATCGCGGCCCAGTTCGTCCGTCCCAAGCAAAAACCGCGCTGATGGGGGCGCGGAAAGTACGTCTCGGGACTGCTCGGCATAGGAACGAGGTGCGACGACGTCGGCCAAAAAAGAAACTGCGGTTACCAGGATTAAAAAGGCCGCCGCCGCCCATGCTAAAGGTCTCACCGTGGTCCTCCGGTTTCGAGCACTACATCGGCGAAACCATGCACGATCAAAGTCATGAAACCAACCAGCATTGTTACGGTGACCAACAGCGGCAAATCCCGGCTGAGGGCGGCTTTCCAGGCGAGTTGGCCGATTCCGGGCAGATCGCAAATGGCTTCAATCGGGATAGATGCGGCAAACGCCAGCGTGACCGACATGCCGGCGAGCGCCATCATTTGGGGAATGACGGGCACCAGTACATGCATGGAAAAGATTCGAGACCCGCTCAACCCTTTCGCCAGAGCAGTAACGACGTGTGCGGACTGGTAAGCCGACGAGAGAAGATTGCGTGAATATCGATACACTTGCGGGAAGACCGCCAAAGCGATGGCCCACTGCCCCGCGGCGCCCCACCACAGTAGAGCAACCGCCATCACGGCGGCAGGGATTGATACGCACAGGCCCGCCAGAGTTCCCGTGAGAAGGTCGATGAAGGCAACCCTGCTGGCAACAGTACATGCGGCGAGCCCGAATCCAAGAGAAAGCCCCCCGGCGACACCATAACCGAGCGACGTCAGCGTGAACGGAAGGCGCTCCGCAAGCAATTCCGCGACGGGCCTGTTGAGCGAGCGTGAGAAGCCCAAATCGCCATGCAGCAGCCCTCGCAAATAACCGGCATAGTACGACAGGATATTCCGCTCGGAAGCGCTTTCAGCCTCTATAGCGTGTCGGCTGGCCTGTCCCAAGCGGTTATCCATCTCGCGTTCATCCACGCCGAAACCGGGGCCAAGACGCACCAACGTGGCTCCCGCAAACCCTATCACAAGTGCAAGACAGATGATTCGACGTAAATGTTGAAGTAAAGCACTAACCCAGGGCACAACTTCTTTATCGGACAAGTTGTCGCGTCCTTGAGACAATTTGCCGACTGGCCAACGTTCGCCAACCGTCGGCGGCAAAGGTACGTGTGCAAATCAAGCCGGCACTGCCACGTCGGAGGATTCGAGCCTTAGGCTCAGATTCGTCAGGCTACGGCTGGGGTCGCCATGCTTGCTTTCCCGACGTCTTCGCTTTACGCCGTACATGCGCCGGTCGGCCTCAGCGAGCAGTGTCTCCGCTTCAGTGCCGTCCTCCGGGTAAACCGCGGACCCGACGCTGATCGATAAATGGGCGCCGATTTCATCGCCAGCTAATCGGACTAACTCGTCAATCACTTCGATCCTGGTCTCTAGAGCATCCGTGGGAAAGCCGGCTAGAACAAACACGAACTCGTCCCCGCCCATGCGTCCCACGTAATCGTACGGGCGACAGCAATCGCGGAATCCCTCACTGACCCTCTTCAGTATTTGGTTCCCTGCCAGATGCCCTTGATTGTCGTTTACTTGCTTGAAGCCATTGAGGTCTGATACCAGGATGGTCAGGCCGGTGCCACTACGGGCACAGCGTGACAGTTCAGCTTCCAGGTGAAGAAATAGTGCGGTGGCGTTCGGCAGTCCGGTCAGACCATCCACGCGGGCTCTGGTGTTTGCGTCTTGATACGAGAGCGCGTTCTGTATTGCCATGGAGGTCTTCGAGGCAAGCGCAAGAACGATCCGGAGATCGTCTCGAGAAAAAGCGTCCTTACCCGCCCGGTATAGACCGATCGCGCCGATTGCGCCCATCTCCGTCTGAAGAGGCACAGCGAGTGCCGACCGAAGGGTGCTGAACTTACTCTCATCGCTAAGATAACCCGGCTCGACAGAAGGATTTCCATTCAGGATCGGCTTGACATTCTCGACGACCCAGCCGCAGAGTCCGGCGCCGATCGGAATCTTTAGCGATGCAAATAGCTTCTGATTATCGCCACTCACCAGACCCGGCGTCAGCACATCGCCTTCTTTTATGTAGATGGCGATCGCGTCGTAAGGGACAAGCATTCCGATCCGTGTTGCGACTAGGGAGAGTGTTTCCTTCAGGCTCAATGAATTGCCCAGGTGCTGTGTGAATTCGAACAACATCTGACCTTCTTGTCGAGCCGACGCGATGGCGTTGAGGAAGTCGCCTTCAGATTTCCCCGGCGATGCTGCGGGTGCAGACGTCTCGAATCCGGCGTCCGGGGATTCACCATTTTGCACCTTTGCCTCGGTCGAGAGATTCATAGTCTCCACCACAGGCTCGATACGCGCAAGCTCCTCCAGCTCGAGATAGCGTCTCTCCAATATCGCTACCACCTTTGGATCAAAACTCTTGCCGGCCTCTTCGACCAAAATGCCCATAGCCTGATCCAGAGGAAGCGCTCTACGATACTGCCGGTCGGAGGCCAGCGCATCAAGGCAATCGACTGCGGTCAGAATACGCGCCCCAATCGGAATCTCCTCTCCTTTCAGGCCAAATGGATAGCCCGTCCCGTCCCACTTCTCGTGGTGGGCCCTGACCAGCGGTACTACGGGATAGGGAAAATGAATCCGTTCCAGGATCTCGGCCCCTACTATCGGATGGATCTTCATTTTCTCAAACTCTTCCGCCGTCAATTTGCCAGGCTTCGAGATGATGTAGTCGGGTACCGCCAGCTTGCCGATGTCGTGGAGAATCGCGGCCGCCTGCAGGGCCAGTTGATCCAGTTCAGAGAGACCCATTTCCTTTGCCATTTCGCGTGCGTACACCTGAACCCGCCGCAAATGGTCCCCGGTGGTTTGATCCTTTGCTTCAATAGCCAAGGCCAGTGCCTCAATCGTTCGCATGTGCAAAGCGGCCAGACCTTCCGCGTGATCTTTTTCAGAACTGAGTCGATCGAGGTACATCTGATACGACCGGTAGATCACCAGCAATAGAGGGATAACAGCAATCCCCACTTCCCAGCCGTAGGTTAGGGAAATAAAATGCATTACGGCTGCCATCATGGCCGCCAGAAGAAAGTACGGAAAACTCCAAAAGTAACAGGTGCGCCAGATGTCCAGGAGTCCTCGACGCTCTGTAAGCGCCAGAATTCCTGAGACACTGCCCGTGTTCGCTATGAAATACGAAGCAGAAACCATTGATAGTTTGAGTAACAGAGGAGCATGCTCCGGCCAGGCATGGAAGCCACAGTCGGCAAGCCACGCCGCGAGTGCGACAGAACTCGCATTGAATGCAAGCTGAAGGACCTTCGGTTTCACCTTAGGCTTCCACATTGTTTGGACGATAGCGGAGACCGCCGCAAGGTACACGACTTCCGGCTGGGTCAATTGCGTCATAGCGAAAAAACTAAAAACAGT
>JBBRBI010000187.1:0-3695 GCA_038206015.1 Bryobacterales bacterium
GCGTTCTGGATCTGGCCGCTCAATGCACTCTCCCTAGGCGTCGCACACGCCGCTCCTACCCCCGCCTCCAATGGCGACGCGGTGGCCCCTTGAAGTTCAAAAAGGCGGAAAACTAAGTGGCATTGGGCATTCTTGCCTGCCATCGGTCCGGCAGGCAAGAATGCCTGCCCCACAAAGATGTCGAAGCCGTGTGTCTGGCGCAAATGCCGGTCCCACCGTCAATCGCTAGAGCGTGTCCCACGGCTTGAAGTTCTCGCCCAGATAGACGCGGCGCACTTCCGCATCGCTGCCGAGCGCCTCGGGACTGCCGGAACGGAATATCTTTCCGTTGTTGATGATGTAGGCGCGATCCGTCACTGCGAGGGTTTCGCGCACGTTGTGGTCCGTGACCAGAATTCCAATGCCGGAGTTTTTCAGGTCGAAGATGATGCGCTGAAGTTCCAGTACCTGAATTGGATCGATGCCCGAGAACGGCTCGTCGAGCAATAGAAAGCTTGGCTCGATTACCAGAGAACGGGCAATTTCAACGCGACGGCGCTCGCCGCCAGAAAGAGTGTAGCCCTTGCTGTGGCGAACCGTCTCGAGGCCCAACTGCTGGATCAGTTGATTCATGCGCTCGCGGCGTTCGCGTCCATTGATCGGCAGGGTCTGCAGAATCGCCATCAGATTATCTTCGACGGAGAGCTTGCGGAATACGGACGCCTCCTGCGGAAGATAGCTGATCCCACGTCGTGCCCGCTGATACATTGGCATCTGAGTAATGTCCTCGGTGCCCTGGTCATTGGTCACGGTGACTCGCCCCGAATCGGGGCTGATCAAGCCGACGATCATATAAAAGGAGGTCGTTTTTCCAGCGCCATTGGGTCCGAGTAAACCAACTACTTCGCCTTGCTTTACCCAGAGCGAAACGTTGTCGACCACCTTGCGGCCGCGATACGTTTTTGAAATTTCGGCAGTCTTCAGGATTCGCATTCGCAGCTACTTGCGCTGGAGTTTGCTGTTGGCAGGCTTGCCTTCAGCGCCAACCACCAGAAGCCTGTCATCCTGGGAGAACCAGGTCAATTTTGAGCCGCGCGTGGTCCCCTTGCGGCTGTCAACCATTTGCGGCTGACCGCCTTCCAGGATGAGCTTGTCGTCGTCCACGTAGTACTCGGCATGTTCAGAAGTGCCGGTTCGAGTGCGGCGAGAAGGAGCAGTCTGCACAATCTCGACCTTGCCGTCCGCGAAAGCATGATCCAGCGAAGAGTCGTCGCTTTCCTCGTGCAGGAATGCACGCAGCTCCTGGGACTTCATCTTCATCGCGCCGCGATCCAGAACCACGCCGCCCTTATAGTGCGCCAGACGCTCCTCATCGCTATAGACAAGTTCCGGGGCTTTCACGATGGTGAAAACCGGGGGCGTGGATGGTTTCACCTGCTGAAGCGCGGGCTTGGCAGAATCGGTTCCAGAGCCTTTCTCAGACTGCGAATCGGCAGGCTTGTCCAGCAGTTGACTGATGACGTGTCCGTGAGCCTTCAACACCTGGTTATCGCGATCGATTTCGATGATGTCACCCTGCAAGCGATTGGTGCCTTGCCAAGTTACTACATTGCCTTCATAGCGCAACTGCAGATTGCTTTCGGTAGAAGACATCTTGTTCGCCTTGGCATGCAGCGGCTCATCTCCAGCGAGCATTCCGCCAGACTGCGCATCTGTTTTGCCATCCTTCTTTTTATCCGGTATGCGAGTTGTGTTCACATGCCCTTCGGCCTGAAAATCACCGCTCTTTTGATCGAGCAGGATTTTGTCGGCATCGGTGGAGCCGGTGGGATCCCATACACGCGCGGCGCCGCTCAGGTCGATCGAGTTGCGCGCCTGATAGATCAAGGCCCTGGTTGCTTTCGCCTTGCGCGCGCCTTCTTCGTAGCGAAAATCATTCCACTGTTCCAGATGCGCCAACTGAGAGGTCTTGGGATCGAAGTCGGCCTTGATATCTTTGCTCCATGTGAGAGCCGGCGGCGGTGGTTCCTTGGCATTGGGGGCTTTGGGCTTCTCAGTCCGCGTAGAGACGGCAGTGTTAGAGCTCTCGGCAGTAGACTTGAAACTCTCAATTTGATTTTTCGGCCCGAAGCCGATCCACATCTTATCGCCGTTCATCCACCGATGCGGCTGATCGGGTCGATTCGGCAGGAACTCCAGTGAGCCCGGAGATTTGGTTTCAATGTGCTCCACTTCCTGGCCACCGGGCCGCATAATGGTTGCGATCACGTTACTTCGCAGCACCCGGGTGTCGGCAGTTTGAACACCTGTTTTAGGAATGGGTTTCGATTCGAGCACGCTGTGGCCCGTGGCCAGCGCATTGCGGAGCGCGCTCTCTTTATCAGCCGTATCGAAATCGAGATCGACACGATCGCCGGTGATAGTGGTTTGCGCTGTATCGGAACTGGAGACCAACTTGGCATTGCGCTCGCCGACGATCTTCTTGATCTGCCCCTGATCATCGAAATCGATCCCCAGTTGATCGGCTGCGTAGGTTAAATTGCGATTCGGCCTTTGATCCGTTCCTTGTGCATTTTGCGCGTCCGCCTTCTGGATCAACCCGTTCGCTAGTGTGACAATGGCAGGTCCCGCGTTCAGTGCCAACGTATCGCGGGTGAGTTTCGACCAAGGCGCCAGATACACCTTGCCTTCCGCTTCTTTGTAATTCAATTCGCCCGCTTCGACTTTCATGGGCTTCGCTTTGGGATCGCGGCCACGCCAGTTCAGCTCCACCTGACTGTTCATGTGCAGCTCATGAGCCTGGGGATCGTACATGGCGCCGACGGCTTTGCCTTCGCCTTGATCGAAACCGAAGCTGGTAGGACGATCGGTGGTTGCTTTCCCGGTTTTGGTCTCAAGATGAACACCGGATGTTTTGATCGTCATGAGACGGCCGGCAGGTTTGGCGTCAACTGGAACACCCATGACGATCTCGACCTCGCCCTCGGAAAAGAGGATGCCCTTGTTCATGTCGAACTCGGCCTTGGCACTCTTGACCTGGTCGTATTCCTTGGCGTCCTTGTGAAAGATGTGCAGTTCCAGGCCGTTCAGCAGATACTTGCCTTCGACCTCCTTATAATCCTTAGCGCGGACAAACACGACGGGCTTGCTATTGACCGTTTGAGTATACGTCCAATCCTGAGCGGCAGAGGCAGTTCCGGCAGGGAGGGGAGCAGGCTTGTTGGGGGCGTGAGCGGTTTGCTCTTTGAGGCGGTTATAAAAAGTTGCGCCAACGCCTGCCACCAAGGCCAGGATCGTGATGAGAAGGAGCGGGCGAGCCCACCGCATGTATAAGCTCCAGGATAACGAGATGGCCAGGGATCTGTCTATGGAAGGCTGGGCGAGGTCTGGCCCGGCGGTGCGGTTGGGGGCTCCGGGCTAGGATGCAGCGCAAACTCTGTTGCGGGGCGTTTTCGCGAGGGCGCTAAGCTGTTGATTCGGAAGCGTCTGCGCATCTGCGGAAAACTCTGCATGGTTTTTCAAAAAATTCTCCTCTCTTGATTTTGATCGGGTGGCGGAGATGGTTATATTGTTCAGACTGGGTATGTGCTTGACTCAGGTAGCCCCAACATGTAGTGTGGGGAAGTGGAAGATTATCCTCGGAACCTGAGCGAGTTTGAGGTCCGATTTGCCAGTGAAGACGCATGTCGGGAGTATCTGCGCCAGCTTCGGTGGCC
>JBBRBI010000188.1:0-3694 GCA_038206015.1 Bryobacterales bacterium
ACCAGCGCCAGCATCTGCTCGCCGATCCTGAGGCCTCTGTGGCCTGCCAGCACCACCACGTCATGAACATTGACGAGTGGCAGGCAGGCAAAGGTTGAAAAGCCTTCGAAGCAATTAATCAAGCCAATGGCTTCATCGCCATCAAACGCCAGCACGCTGAAGGCCTGCGGAAGCTCGGCCAGTGCTGCGACCAGATTCGTTTTAGTGAATTCACTTAACGCCTTGCCGCCCCCGGCGGGGTCGCATGCATAAACGTCCATCAAACTGACCAGTGCGGCAGCGTGCCGCGGGTTGGCATAGTCGGCGCGGCAAATTTTGATGGTTGACGAGCCCGTCAATTTGATCTCCTCTGTTTGTTCACACAACACATTTTAGGTGACGATGTGGCGCACCTTGGTCGCAAGCTAGCATCCACTATTGCCCGGGCTGATTTGCTTCATCGGTGGCTACGCTGACCGAAACTATCTGACCGTGTCTAAGGCGTGGCAGCATCTTCAAGCCAATCAAGGAAGACCCGGTTTTTGTGCAGTTGCGACTTCTGATTCGTACATACCAGGTAGTAGGCAAGTGAAGTCTTCACCCTCTGCGGGAACGGTGCGACGAGCCTGCCTGACGCGAGGTCGGCCTCTACATAAGCCTGTTGTGCGATTGCGATTCCCAAGCCGTCCTCCGCAGCTTTGTAGGCCAAGGCAGCATTGGCGAAGCTCATCTCCGATTTAGGCTTGAAGGGGGCAGAGCAACTTTCTTCGAACCAGATTTTCCAAGCCTCCATACGCATCATTGAATGGAGAATCGGATAGCCAAGAATATCTGAAGGCTCACTCAGTTTCGCAGCGAGTGTGGGCGCACAGACGGGGACGAAGGCATCGTCGAAAAGGTGGGCGGCATGTAGTCCAGGCCAATGCCCCGTTCCGAGTCTGCAAGCGAAGTCAACGTCATCGAGACTCACGTTAACGGTGGCCATTCCAGTGGCTACCTCCACGTCAAACCCACTATGCTTTCCGTAGAAATCCGCCAGCCGTGGAACAAGCCAGCGGATGGCCAGGCTCGGGACCAGTTTCAGACGTATCTTTTTGGACATCGGACCTGAGGAGATTTGTTCGAGTACTTGCTCCATTTCCGCAAAGTTCCGACCAAGCGCCTGCGCCAGTGAAGTGCCTGCTCCTGTCAGGGAAAGCTGCCTGTGCCCACGGGAAAAAAGCGGGACACAAAGAAGCAACTCCAGGGCCTTTACCTGCTGACTCACCGCGCCAGGCGTTACACCCAATTCGGCTGCGGCATCTTTGATGCTCAGGTGCCTCGTCGCTGCCTCAAAACTACGCAACGCGATTAGGGGAAGGTTCTTACGTTGCATTTTTGACTTTAGTTTAATTAAGTCTACGGAAAAAATTAGTCGTTTGTGTAACCGGAGATTATCAAGAAGAATTGGCTCATCGTCATCGATACGAATCAATTCTTCTAAAGTTAAAAACAGGAGCAAGGATGCTAAATGGCCTCACAGCGATAGTGACGGGCGCCGGCAAAGGGCTTGGGTTGGGTATTTCCAAGGCACTCGCGGCGAAAGGCGCAAGCGTTGCGCTCTGGGACGTGGATGAAGCCGCCCTGGCGAGCGCATCTGAAGAAGTCTCCCGATCAGGGACGGTTGTGCAGGTAGCCCGAGTCAACATCTGTGATGAAGAGGCGATCCTCAAGGCGGTTGCCGAACTCATGCAGGTATCGGGGCGGATTGACATTCTCGTCAACAACGCGGGGATCAGCGGCGACAGCTCGTTGCGCAAGCTGAGCGCCGAATTCTGGGACAAGGTGATCGACACCAACCTGAAGTCCCAGATGCTTTGCGCGAAGGCAGTGACGCCGCATATGGTCGCCCAGGGTTTTGGAAGAATCGTGAATATTTCATCGCGCGCCTGGCTTGGTAATGCCGGTCAGACCGCGTATGCGGTCTCTAAAGGTGGTGTAGTCAGCCTTACTCGCTGCCTGGCACTCGAATTTGCCAAGCGCGGCATCACAGTAAACGCAATCGCCCCAGGTATTCACGACACGCCATTGTTTCAGACGCTCAAGCCGGAGGTTCAAGAGCAATTGGCCAAGTCCGTGCCGATGGGGCGTGTCGGCACCATTGAAGACGTTGGGAACGCGGTTACTTTCTTCGCAGATCCTGCGTCTTCCTATGTGACCGGGCAACTGCTCTACGTGTGTGGAGGCCGCAGTCTGGCGGCTACAAGTGTTTAGGAGGTTCAATGGCAGTCAAATACCAAACAAGCGACGGGTTCGCGGAGATTACCCTCAACCGGCCAGAGGCACTCAATGCGCTAACCCCTGATGAAATTCTGGAGTTTCGAGATCATTTGGTGCATGCTCGCGACGACCCGTCCGTGCGAGCGATCCTGATCACTGGCGCAGGAGAGAAGTCCTTCTGCACGGGCTCTGATCTGAAAAGCGCACAACCGACAGAAACGTCGTACTCCCAGAGCTTTTGTGCGCCCGATGTCGTAGCTTTCGAAAATGGGGCACGTAGTCGCATGCTCAATATCGGCAAGTTGAACATATGGAAGCCCATCATCGCGGCCATCAATGGGTACTGCATCGGCGGCGGTATGGAGATCGCTCTGCAATGCGATTTGCGATTTGCATCCACGAATGCGTCGTTCGGCCTCACCGAGCCCAAAATCGGAAGCCTAGCGGGCATCTGCGGCCCGGTTTTGCTGATGCGTGCCGTGTCTCCCGCAAACGCGATGAAGATCCTTCTTGGTGCAACCAGATTTGATGCCGACGAAGCATTGCGCATTGGGTTGATCAGCGACTTGTGGGCGCCGGGGGAGTTGCTCGCGAACGCGCGCGCGTTCGCGAAATCTCTCGCTGAATCCGCGCCGCTCTCAATTGCATTCACAAAGCGCATCGCAACCGAAACACAAAATCTCCCCACTAGCGCGGCTATTGATTACACCGAACTCGTATTCGGTGTGATCAAAGACAGTAACGACAGAAAAGAGGGTAGGCGGGCATTCGCGGAGAAAAGAAAACCGGTTTTCACTGGCACTTGAATTGATATCAAAAATACAGGAGACAAGACATGTTTGCTATTCGCTCATTGATGCTTGCGGCATTCGCGATGATGCCAATCTGGAGTAATGCAGCCGATACTCCGCCCGCGCCTTATCCAACCAAGACCGTCCGTATCGTTGTGCCCTTCTCTCCCGGCGGCGGTGTAGATGTGGTTGCGCGCATTTTCGCGCAGCAACTTGCCACGAGGCTGGATCAGCCTTTCGTTATCGAGAATAAGCCAGGGGCCGGTGGCAACTTGGGCGTGAAGTACGCGATGACGCGTCCGGCGGACGGTTACACCCTCTTGGTCTATGCGACTGTTGCGGGAATGTTCCCGCTCATCTACGCTGATCTGGGCTACAACCCCCTCGTTGACATCGCCCCGATCTCCACGATTGCTACGCAGCCCATGGCGCTATTTGCAACCGCTAACTTCCCGGCGAAGTCCGTGGCAGATCTGGTACAGCTAGCGAAGGAGAGTCCTGGAAAATTTGCGTTTGCGGGAATCGGGATGGGATCGCCTCAGCACATGGCGGGCGAGCTTCTTATGTATCGCACGCAGACCAAGATGATCCACGTTCCCTACAAAGGCACGTCGCTGGCCATAACCGACTTGATCGCGGGTCAGACACAGATCGCATTCTTGGGA
>JBBRBI010000189.1:0-3562 GCA_038206015.1 Bryobacterales bacterium
AGCGAAGGAGACGCGGGAAGGGGACGTCTATTTCAAGCTGCTGGAGAAGCTGCAGGTGTTGAGCGAAGCGCTCAAAGGGCAGGTGTTCAACGTTCTGGGGGAAGTGTTTGATGGCAATAGCCTGAAGTCGATGCTGCTGGAGGCTATTCGCTATGGGGATCAGCCGGAGGTGCGCGCGCGCCTCGGTCAGAAGATCGACAACGCCCTGGATCGAGAGCACCTGATGAGTGTGCTCGACCGGGATGCGCTCGCGCAGGAGAGCTTAAGTGTGGAGCGTTTGTTTGCGGTGCGGGAGGAGATGGAGAAGGCGGAGGCTCGCCGGCTGCAGCCCTACTTCGTGCAGTCGTTCTTTATGAAGGGCTTTGAGTCTCTCGGTGGCTCGATCTATGCGCGTGAATCGGAACGGTTTGAGATTACGCATGTGCCTGGCGAGCTGCGTGAACGGGATCGCCTGCTTACGGGGCGCAATCGGCGGGACATGGCTCCTGTACTGCGCCGATACGACCGGGTCTGCTTCACCAAGGGGGCAGCTAGTCCGGTGGATCGGCCCGGCCTCACCTTTGCCAGCATGATTCATCCTGGCCATCCGCTTATGCTTGCTCTCAGTGACGTTCTGCTCGAACGCCATGCCAATCTGCTGCGTCAGGGCGCTATGCTGGTGGATCCCTCGGATGAGGGGGAGGAGCCTTCGCTGCTCTTACTGCTTACGCATGAGATCAAATCAGGGGATGGTCAGGTCATTTCGAAGCGTCTGCAATTCGTCCGTGTTCAGCCTGACGGCAGCGCGGCGTTTGCAGGTTGGGCGCCACATCTGGACCTGGAGCCGCTCGCGCCTGCTGACCGCGCACTGCTCGGCGACACGCTTGCGGCCCCCTGGCTCGCACAAGGGCTTGAACAGCGTGCTCTGGCGCTTGCGGCCTCGACGTTGGTACCGGAGCACTTTAACGAGATCGCTGGACGCCGGATCGCCCATGTCGACAAAACCCTTGCTGCTGTTCATGAGCGGTTGACTAAGGAGATCGCTTACTTGTCTGACCGCTTCGTGAAGTTGTCCGACGACAAAGCTGCCGGTAAGGACGTCCGATTAAACCTGGAGAATGTCCGGCGCACGCTCAGCGATCTCGAAGCCCGGTTGGAGAGCCGCAAAAGAGAGTTGCAGTCCATGCGTCATGTGACTTCCGGCACCCCAGTCTTGCTCAGCGGCGCGCTGGTCGTTCCGGCTGGTTTGCTGCGTCGGTTGCGCGGTGAACCCGAAGCCACCGGTTCTTTGTTTTCGGCAGATGCCGAAGCCCGGTCGCGTATCGAGCTTCTCGCCATGGATGCCGTGCGCCAGGTTGAGGAGGCGCATGGATGTCGCGTGGTGGATGTCTCGGCGCAGAAGTGTGGATGGGACATCACCTCATACGCGCCTGCCCTCGACGGTAAACTGCCCGAAGCTCGGCACATCGAGGTCAAAGGCCGGGTGAAGGGATCGACAACAGTGACAGTGACCAAGAACGAAATCTTTGAGAGCTGGAACCAGGGCACCAAGTACCACCTCGCCATTGTTCTCATCGGCGAGAACGACTCCATCGATGGCCCCCACTATGTAACGCATCCCTTCAGGGAAGAGCCTGGTTGGGCTGTGTGCTCCATCAACTTCGAACTCAAAGCACTACTTGAGCGCGCAGAAAGAGCCTGATCTATGTCGTATCTCATCAAATCACCTCGAAAACTCATTGAAGTTGCACTTCCGCTCGACGCTATCAATGCTGCTTGTGCAAAGGAAAAGTCTATACGCCATGGGCATCCGTCCACGCTGCATCTGTGGTGGGCGCGGCGACCGCTGGCAGCCGCGCGTGCAGTTATATTTGCTCAGATGGTCAATGATCCTGGCTACCAGCAAGGCGGCGGTTTCAAGTATGGGATGAACAAGAAGGAAGCTGCAATCGAGCGGGAACGCCTGTTCAAAATAATCGAGGATCTCGTACTTTGGGAGAATACGACCAACGAATTAGTGCTGGAGCGGGCTCGTACCGAGATACGCCGCTCTTGGCGTGAAGTCTGCGAACTGAATAAGGACCACCCACTGGCTGTCGAAATGTTCAATCCTGACAAGATACCCGCCTTTCACGATCCCTTTGCTGGCGGCGGTTCCATACCTTTGGAGGCACAGCGTTTGGGCCTAAAAGCTTATGCGAGCGACCTCAACCCCGTGGCCGTTCTCATCAACAAGGCCGTGATCGAGATCCCGCCCAAGTTCGCGGGCAGGCCGCCCATCAGCCTCAGTCGCCAAGTCTCGAAGAAGAGAGAACTGAGTTTAGAAAGAGAATGGCCTGGAGCCACTGGTCTGGCGGAAGACGTGCGCTACTACGGCGCGTGGATGCGCGAGGAAGCGCAGAAGCGCATCGGCCACCTCTATCCGCTGGTGGAAATCACCAGGGAGATAGCGCAAGATCGCCCCGACCTAAGTTCGCTAGTCGGCCAGAAGCTCAAAGTAATTGCTTGGCTCTGGGCACGGACGGTCAAAAGCCCTAATCCTGCGTTCTCGCATGTGGATGTGCCGCTCGCTTCTAGTTTCATCCTCTCTAGCAAAGAAGGCAAGGAGTCTTATGTTCAGCCGATTGTCGAGGGGGATCAGTACAAGTTCACAGTAAAAATGGGGAGGCCACCTCTTGAGGCTGAGAACGGAACGAAATTAGGGCGAGGAGCCAAGTTCAGATGTTTGATTTCAAACGTTGCCATCGACCAGAAACACATTCGGGAAGCTTTTGTAGGAAAGCGCGCGGGGCAACGGCTGATGGCGATCGTAGCGGAAGGAGTTCGGGGCAGGGTCTATCTTCCGCCTACAAGCGGGATGGAGGCCGTTGCCCGGTCTGCAGAGCCGACTTGGCGTCCCGAGGTCGAGATGAACCAAGAAAGCAAAGACTTACTCAGCGGGCGTGGTTATGGTTTCAAGTATTGGCACGAGCTTTTCACCCCTCGTCAGCTAGTAGCGTTGGCGACGTTTAGTGACCTAGTGGCTGAGGCGAGAGAAAGGATCCGATTGGACTCTATTACCGCCGGCATGCCTGCGATTGATACAGGCTTGGAAGCTGAGGGACTTGGTTCTACAGCCTATGCAGAAGCAGTCAGCGTTTATCTGGCGTTGGCCGTCAGCAAGGTAGCAGATGCACAGACATCGCTTTGTCGGTGGAAACCTAGTATGGATCAATCGATAGCGACCTTTGGACGCCAAGCATTGCCGATGGTTTGGGATTTCTCAGAGGCGAACGCATTAGGCGGGATGGCGGGCGACTTTTTGGTGTCGCTTTCTAACATGATGCGAGTCTTAGACCACCTTGGAGTGCAGTCTCCAGGTAAGGTAAGCCAAGCGGACGCTCAAACGCAAACGATTTCGACAGACAAAGTTATTTCTACTGATCCACCATACTACAACAACATCGGTAGTGCTGCATTAAACGGTGACACTGGCCATACCTCCTTTCGTTTCCCTGGCCCCTGTTTTTCCAGGTGGACGCCCTCTTCGTTTCGGAGGAACCAACGGCGCAGGAGCGATCTGGTGGCAGAGCAAATCTCCCAC
>JBBRBI010000190.1:0-3248 GCA_038206015.1 Bryobacterales bacterium
CGGGCTTCACTCCAAGGATTTCCAGCCGCCGCAGACTCTCGTCCTGTGCTGCTTTGGCTTGCTCGACTGCTGATTTTGCCTGTGCGAAAGACGCTTCCGCGCTCACCACTTCCTTTTGGGCGATCGCCCGACCCGCATAAAGATCCTTCACGCGGCTCAGGTCCGCTTCTGCTTTTGTGAGCGTTGCCTTCGTCTCGCCGAGGCGGGCTAAAGTCTGTTGGAAGGCGGACACCGCCATACTGGCGTCCGGACTCTGGATGCTCAACAAAGGCTGGCCCTCGGTGACTGCATCGCCCACTGCGGCCATCACGCGGGTCACTCGTCCGGCTACCGGCATCAGCACCTTTGAAATCCGGTTGGGGTTCGATTCGATCTTCCCCGGCGCTATCACTTCATCCAGTGCCACGCGTGTAGCTTGCACTATCGCAACCTTGATTCTTTGTAGTTGCGGCGACCCGGCCAGCAAATGGACTTCACCGTTTGCTGAGGTCTGCGATCCTGGACGGACAGGCGTCTCCGGCTTCGTCGCATCCGGCTTTGCACCGCATCCGACCAACACAATCAACGCACCCAATGCCACACACCTGCACGTCATCTAATCACCGCTTTCCCCGAAGCTGAATCCAATAAGTACAGGCTTCGCGCAAGTTCAGCGCGGCTCTCGTTGTAGCTTTGAATCGTCTCGTTGTATGCCCGCTGGGCATCTAGTAGTTCCACCAAAGTTGCTTCGCCCCGCCGGTAAGAAAAGTCGGTGATCTGCCGCACATCGCGGGCCTTTGCCAGCATCGAGCCTTCTAACCGTTCCAATGCCGTCAGCGCATTTGTGTATTGCATGTAGGCTGTCTCGACGTCGGTTTGGATCGTCGCGCTAAGGGCCTTGATTCGCGCCTCGATTTGCCGCTGCTCTTGTCGGGCCCGTTCGATCTCACCTTGATTCCTGTTAAAGACGGGAATGTTGGTGCTCAAGAAAACGCCCATCGAATTGCCGCGACCGGCCAAACCTTGCTGGCGACGGTACTCCGTTCCGACTGTGTAATCGATCTTGCCTTGCGCCAGTTGCAGGCGAAGATCCGCGAGAGATCTCGCTTGATCGCGCTGTATGCCTCGAAGGTCCGGGCGCGATTCGAGTGCCGCACGCACCAACTCCGTTTGATCGATTGCCTGCGACTCGTTGCGTAACTTACCAGTCACCTCGACCAAAGGGCCGTAACTGGTTCGTCCCAACAGCAGTTGCAACTTAACTCGCGCGGTCCGAATCCGCAGCCTCGCTTGGCGCACTGCGCTCTCAAACTGCAACTGGGCTAATTCAACCCGGAATAGCTCGACTTCTGCCAAATCGCCAGCAACGACGCGTTTTCGATTGACCTCGACTATATCACCGAAGGCCTTAAGGTTCTCCTGCGCAAGCGCCAGATTGTCCGTGGCAAGGAGTGCTTCGACGTAGGCATTTTGTACATCGAGCACCAATGTTCGAACGGAGTTCAGAAGCTGGAGCTCCACGACGGCGCGGCCGCCTTCCGCAACCGCGATCCGACTGGCACGTTTCTGGCCGCGTTCCAAAAGGAAATCAGTCCTGAGACTATATTCGGTGGGTCCCGCTTGATTCACGGTATCGTACCCGGTGCCGAGGATGTCCAGGTGATCAGCGCCTACGCTCACTACGGGGTTGGGACGAAGCTTGGCCGTGATAATCCGGGCGTCGGCAACAGACAGGTTGAACTTTTCGGCAACAATATCCAGGTTTCGGTCAATCGCCTCCCGAACGGCTTCTTCGATGGTCAGGGCCTTGGTTGCGATAAGCTGCGGGAGTTGCGCCCCTAAATTGGCAGCCGCAAGCACAACCGCAAGGATTTGAATGGGCAGTCTCATGACAATTTCTTTCACAAAATACTTCCTCGCTGGCTGAACGGGAGCATTGAGCCAGTTATTTGCATTCCGACCGATCAAACCTGCGACACATGCGAGCCAAATACATAACGTGATTGTACAGTTTGGACATCGGGATCAAGGTCTGCGCAGTCTCTCTACGCCCTCCCGGCCACTGAGGTTATTCCCCCGTGCAATTTACAGCAAAGTCCCTCTCATGATCATGCTCGCAACGGTGAAATAGATTACTAGCCCCGTCACATCGACCAGTGTCGCGACAAAAGGCGCCGATGCGCTGGCCGGATCCACTCCGACACGGCGGAGAATGAACGGCAACATCGAACCGGCAACGGTCCCGAAAGTGACGACTCCCACCAGGCTGAATGCAACGGTAAGCGCAACTAATAAGTAGTGTTGGCCGTATGACCCGGCAGCCGCCTGCCATAGCAGGATGCGGACTAGCCCAATCAGTCCGAGCATCGAACCCAGCACTAAGCCAGCGAAGAATTCGCGGCGGACAACACGCCACCAGTGCCCTAGAGTCACTTCCCCCAGCGCCATGGCCCTGATCACCAGCGTGGTGGCCTGAGACCCTGAATTTCCGCCGCTGGAGATGATGAGGGGTATGAACAGTGCCAGCACCACTGCCTTGGCGATCTCCGCTTCAAAAAAGCCCATCGCAGTAGCGGTGAGCATCTCCCCCAGGAACAGTGCCGCCAACCATCCGCCACGCTTCTGGATCATTTTCGCGAAAGTGATCTCAAGGTAAGGTTGGTCTAGCGCCTCGCTGCCGCCAATCTTCTGGATGTCTTCTCCAGCCTCGCGCTCGACTACGCCGACTATGTCGTCTACTGTGACGATGCCTTGAATGCGCTGTTGTAAATCAAGGACGGGGATGGCCATGAGATGATGCTCAGCAAAGAGCCGCGCCACTGCCTCTTGGTCCATCTTCTCGTTTGCCGACACGAAATTCGTTCGCATGACATCGCGCACTGTTTTTTCGCGGTCGGCCGAAAAGAGATCTCGAAAACTGACCACTCCGAGAAGGTGCTGTTCTTGATCGACGGCATACGAGTAATAGATGGTTTCAAGTCGAGCAGACTGGTGGCGAAGATAGGCTATCGCTTCGTCGATGGTCATATCGGGGCGTAGCCGCGCGAAGCGGGGGCTCATGAGCCCTCCCGCCTGATCCTGCTTATAAGCAAGCAGCGCGGAGACCTCTCTATGCGTAACCTCATCGAGCAGATCGAAAAGCAAGGCGCGCTTCGATTCGGGTGCCGCCTGAATTAGGTCCACCGCGTCATCCGGCGGCAGCAGACGCATCCAGATGCGCCTCTCGCCGTCCGGCAAGTCCAGTAGCAGTTCCCACTGATCCCGGCTAC
>JBBRBI010000191.1:0-3227 GCA_038206015.1 Bryobacterales bacterium
GCGGGAAGTAACCATTCATATGGACTGGTCGCGGCAGCGGGATGTGTTCGAGGAGTTGCTGCGGAAAGTAAGTACGCGGTGAGTGGATCGGTAGGGGTTCGATGTTACCAAGAAGGGGTTTTGTATGGGGTCTTTACCAGACGGTGATCGTGGTGCTGCGGCAGCGGTTCTAAGCGTTGCGAAGCTTCCAATTGTTCAGGGGATCGCGCCGGAGCTGAAGGCAATGGATCAGTGGGTGGGCTGGAAGTATGTGTGCAAGGGCGGGAAATGGACCAAAGCACCGGTCGACCCATTCAGCGGACGGGAAGTGGATGTTACAAAACCTGCCCACTGGTATTCGTTCGATGAAGCGTATCGGTTGGCCAGTGCGCAGAACGGCATCGGGCTTGGCTTCGTGCTTCATGAGTCAGATCCGTACTGCGGCATCGATCTGGATGACTGTATCGATGAAAATCACGTGATACACCCGGCCGCGACGGATTATGTTAATCGATTCAGGTCGTACACGGAGATTTCTCCTAGTAGAACAGGACTGAAAATCTGGGTTCTGGCCAAAAAGCCTGAGGGCATGCCGTGCAAGGTGAACGCTACGCTTTGGGGCGGGGCGATGGAGGTCTACGAGAAATCGCGGTTCTTCACTGTGACGGGCGACGCGCTGGGCGGCATGCCGTCGGTAATCGCCGATGCCCAAGCCGTTGTTGACGAACTGGCAACAGGACTCTTTGCCAAGTCGAAGCCGGTGCAGCGATCCCAGAGCGCACCATCGGGTGGTTTTTCAGGAGATGACCAAGCACTCTTCGAGCAGATGTTTGCATCTAAGCATGGTGCGGACATAAAGCGGCTTTACGACGGCGATATCTCAAAGTATAACAACGACGACAGCGCCGCTGACCAGGCGCTCTGCAACCACTTGGCGTGGTGGACCAATCGCGATGCCGCCCGCATGGACCGGATGTTCCGCGGCTCAAAGCTGATGCGTGATAAATGGGAACGGCAGGGTTATCGGGAAGGAACTATGGGCAAAGCAATCGAATCATGCCCTAACGGTTATGACCCTTCTTACCGCAGCGGGTCAAAGGCCTTCCCACCAAATCCGCCAACAACGCGTGACCAGTCGGCGACGTTGATCAACGGTGACGGCTCCGCGCCCATTGGTTGGCTGAAGGGCGGGTTCGACGTTGTCGATGGCCACCAGCTTGAAATCGGCCAGCGCCACCCCGTCACCGGTGCCCTGATTCTTTCCGAGAGCGACACGCTTCCCACCGCCGAATCTTTCATCACCGAGTTCTGTCAGACCGACGGCACTCGAACGCTGCATTCGTACGGCGGCATGTTTATGTCGTGGGCGACCAATCACTACTTCGCTGTCGAGGAGGGATGGATGAAGAACCTCCTGCAGCCTTGGCTTCGCACCGCCATGTGCATGACCCGCACGGGTAAACGTCAGGAGGCAACGCTTGTCCCGTTTAAATCCAACTCGCACACGATTAATTCCGCGGTCGAGTCCATCAAGACCTACGCCTATTTGCCCGGAGACACCCTATCGCCCTCGTGGTTGCGGGGCAAGTTTGTGCGGATACCGGCAACTGAAATCCTCGCCTGCCAGTCGCTGAATGTTCACTTGCCTACGCGATCGATCTTTGAACCGACGCCGGACTTGTTCACGCAGAACGCATTGGCGTTTGACTTTGACCCGGATGCCCCGCTCCCCACGCGGTGGCTTCAATTCCTTGATGAAACGCTCGGCGATGACCAGCAATCCAAGGATTTGCTGCAGGAGTTTATGGGCTATTGCCTGACGGGCGATACGGACCAGCAGAAAATGCTGCTGATCGTTGGCCCGCGCCGCTCCGGAAAGGGGACGATCGGAAGAGTCCTCAAACAGCTCGTCGGCGAGAAAAACTCCTGCGGCCCGACGGTTCAAGGGCTCGGGGGTTCCTTCGGTCTCCAGCCTCTGATCGGCAAATCTCTGGCGGTCTTCAGCGATGCGCGATTTTCTGGAAACTGCATGTCCACGGTCGTGGAGGTGCTGCTCTGCCTCTCAGGCCAGGATTCATTGACCATCAACCGCAAGTTCCTGCCGTCGATCACGGTGGAGTTGCCGACAAAGGTTGTTGTGCTCACAAACGAATTACCCAGGTTTACCGATGCGAGCGGTGCGCTGGCCAGTCGTTTCCTGCTGCTTCGGCTTAAAAATAGCTTCTTGGGATGTGAGCAGATCGATCTGACCGGGAAACTTACGGCCGAGTTGCCCGGCATTTTGCTCTGGGCGATCGCCGGTTGGCAACGGCTCCATGCACGGGGCCGTTTCGTTGAACCGTCCAGCACAGCGGAGGAAGCGACCATGCTCGAGGATATGGGTTCCCCGATCGCCGCTTTCGTCCGTGCCCGTGTCGAGCGGGGCGTTGGTTTTAAAGTCAATATCGACGATCTGTTCGAAGGCTGGAAGGCCTGGCATCTCGAGATGGAGCTTGATCCGCCCAAAGACAAGCCGTCCTTCGGGCGGGACTTGCGGTCGGTGATCCCCGACTTGAAAGTCAAGCGAGGCACACACGAGAGCTATTACTCGGATATTCGCCTGAAAGGAGGAGCATTTGGATCACCCCCGGACTGCGTACCGCTGTGAACCGTCGCGACGGTTCCCATTGCATCGCGAGCAAGAAGTGAATTATCTCGGTATGTGGAATTGGAGGTGCGATGGCAACCGTCACGACGGTTCGCCACGGTACCCAGCGGCGGGGGGTGTCCCAACACCTCGCCAGCGCGGCCCACCAATCAGAACATCGCACTCCCCGTTCCCTCATTTTCGTATTCATCGTTTTTGTTCTCACGTCTCTCTTGGTGCTCAGCACCGAAAGTTCCATCCATGTTCCTTTCAATCATCCTTTTCGCGTACGCCATGCTCTTCTTCGCCGCGGGCATCCTTCTTGACCGCGTTGTCTTTCTTCCGCTGGAAGCTCAGATCCGTGAGCAGACAGAAGTGCCCCAGCGTTGCCTTACCGACCGCGGAGAAGAGGCCGCGCCGTCCGTTCCTGCTCACGCTCATCTGACTGACCAGAACACCTCTGTTAAGGAGAACTCATGATTCTCAATGAACCTCTTGCCATCGTGGCAATGCCCCCCTCCGCGATCTTCCCGTACGACAAGAACCCGCGCAACAACGACAAGGCCGTCGATGCGGTGGCCGCATCAATCACGCAATTCGGTTTTCGCCAGCCCATCGTCGT
>JBBRBI010000192.1:0-2980 GCA_038206015.1 Bryobacterales bacterium
AGGTGCAGATCCCGGAAATCGTTGAGTCACCCACTCCGTATCACGGAGAGATTCACATTGGAAACATCTTCGACCAGCATGATTTCCTCTCTGCGCCAGTGGAAGACGCTTCGGGCGATCGCACGCGGCCGAATTTAAAGATTCAGGACGGCTGCAATAACCGTTGCTCCTTCTGCATCATTCCGTTCGTTCGTGGAAGAAGCCGAAGTTCGCCGGCCGATCAGGTGATCGAACAGGTCAGGACGCTTGCACGCAAGTATCGCGAAGTGGTCCTGAGCGGCATTAACCTGGGACGCTGGGGGCGGGAAGCGGGGAGCACTCTGCGGCTAGCCGGATTGATACGCCGGCTTCTCGATGAAACAGAGATCGAGCGGCTGCGCCTGAGTTCGATCGAGCCGATGGACTGGAGCGACGAGCTCCTGGACCTGGTCGCCTCCTCCCCGCGCATTGCGAAGCATGTGCACGCTCCCTTGCAATCCGGTTCGGATAGCGTATTACGCCGCATGCACCGAAAATACCGGCCGCGGCACTACGAAGACAGAATTCGAAAAGCGCGGGCGGCCATGCCGGATGCGGCGATTGGAGCTGACGTGATGACCGGCTTCCCTGGTGAATCCGAAACTGAGTTCGCCGAGAGCGTTGCTCTTATCCAAGCGTTACCGTTCACTTACCTGCACGTGTTCACTTACTCAGAGCGTCCGGGCACACCCGCGGCCAGCTCAGAGCAAATGCCCGTGCGTTTAAGAAAGGATCGCAATCGCGTTCTGCGCGAGCTCGCGGCCCGCAAAAACCTGGAGTTCCGGCAGGGCATGATCGGAAGCTCATTGTCCGTGGTCACGCTGGACAAGGGATCGTTGAGCAGCAACTTTCTGAAAGTCGAACTGGCGTCGGCACGCCCGGCCAATCAGTTGATCAGTGTGAAGATCGGACGGGTTACGGAAATGGGGCTAAGAGAGTTTGATCTGCTACAGGTGTTGTAGCGCGGACAGTCTATACACTGAACCCCTCGGGTGAGACAAATCTCGGAAGGACAGTTCGCCGTTCGCTGAGAAATTCTCGACGAAAGGCGGTGTTTCTGACACGATGAATCCAGCCGGCGAAGCGGAGGCGGGCTCTGCTGGAGAGCAACCCGCCAAGGAATAGCCGGGTGGAGACTCATCAAGACGATGGGCTTGGGAGCGGCCCTGTCGCTCCCAAGTATTGCCCTGGTACCAACTCTGAGGTTGATTTTGACTTGCCATACATCGGATTGAAAGATCTCCTCATGCCTCAAAAAACTCATATCTATCTCTTGGAAACCACGGATAGAAGCTGCCCCCGGCCATCCCGTTCGAACTCGGCAGGCGTGCGATAGCCCAGAGCAGAATGCAGGCGTCGGACATTGTAGTAATTGTCGATGAACTCGACCAGATGCGCTTCCAAGTCCTCTAGCCCGGTGTAAACGCTGCAGTAAATCTCTTCCTGCTTCAGAGTCTTGATAAAGCTTTCGCAGAAGGCATTGTCATAAGGACAACCGGGCCGACTCATGCTGCCCACCATCCCAGTCACTTCTAACATCTGAATGTAATCCTGACTGGCATATTGAACACCGCGGTCGGAATGATGGATCAACCCAGTAGTGGGATTCCGAGTAGTGATTGCTCGCTCCAAAGCGGTTATGCATAGCGAAGTTTGCAGACTACGGCCCAGTGCCCACCCCACCACTTTACGCGTGTAAACATCCAGTACCACCGCCAGGTACACGAACTCATTCTGTAAGCGGATGTAGGTGATATCGGCGACCCACAACTGATTCGGCCTGCTCAGGGCCAGACCGGCAACGTGATTGCCGTAAACCGGCAGAGCGTGTCGCGACTGCGTTGTCACCACGAACTTACGTTTGCGCACCACCAGGAGATTATCGGCACGCATCAACCGGAGTACCTTCTTGTGATTCACCGCGAACCCCTTGCGCCGCAATCCGGCGCTGATTCGACGGTACCCGTATACCCGATTCTCAACACTCAGTTTTTGCATCTGGCTCCGCAGTTCCATGTCTGCTTCCACGGGCGACTTCCGGCCAAGATAACGATAAAAGCTGGCTCGGCTGACTCGAGCCAGATAACACATGCGATCCACCGTCAGTTCGCCTTGCCGATGCATCATTGCTTGAATCTGGGCAAAGATGCCGCGTTGCCAGGGCCGGACTTGCTCCGGCGAGCTTCCGCGATCTTCTGCAAGGCACCGCTGAAAAAACGGTTCTCCAAGGTCAGCTGACCGACTAGTTTTTCCAACTCCGTCACCCGCGCTCCCATATCGAGCTTTGTTAATTCGGCCGATATCTCTGCGCGCCTTCGCTCCTCTGGTTGAAACGCTTTTCCCGCGTCCACAGCTGTCTTCCAGGTGTACAGCATGGATCGGGTCACTTTCATCTCACGAGCCAATTGTGAGATGTTCCCGGCCGCCTTCATTCGTGTGACTGCCGCCTTCTTGAAACTCCAACTGTGAATCCGTGCCTTCAGTTTCCGCATCCAGTTCTCCTTTCACTGAGAACTGTCCTAATCTAACGTGTCTCACTTTGGGGGTTCACTCCAAAGACTGTCTGCGCATGAGGTGCTTAACCGTAGTGGGGAAGTCCTCTATTACCGACCAACGTTGTCTATGGAATTCCCGCCAAACTGATGCATTGCGCTTATTTTTTCGTTCGAGTGTTGCTTTGGAGGACGCTCAGCCAGGTGGAATTCCGCCGTTTGTCCGAGATGCCTGACTTCTAGTGCAAGTCGACATAATGCCGGATTATCGGAAGAAAGAATTTCATCGTCGCCTTGGTTTGGTGATGAATAATAATTCGTGTATGATGATGAATAAGGAGAACGTCTTCATCGTGCCAAGTCAAAAAGTCGAGGCCCTTACGAAAGCCGATATTCTTCGTACTGAGAAAGGTTTCCGTTGGACGCGCCCGCTCCCGAAGTGGACGACCGTCGTAAACGGCAGGGAACTT
>JBBRBI010000193.1:0-2834 GCA_038206015.1 Bryobacterales bacterium
ACATTTCCCACATCTCCACACCCCCGACGGCTACGTCGGACACAGATCAAAAGAAGCGTTACACTAACATTCTCTATCGGTGGTTCCACAGTAAGGCCCACCAACAATGGTGGGCCCACCGTCATAATAAATGTGCCTGACTTGGTCGGATCTTGCACCGCTGTGGCCGTCACGATAACTTGCTCCCCCTGAGGAACGATCGGCGCACTATAGTCTCCAGTCGTGGTGATGGCGCCGTCACTTACCTTCCATGTAACGGCAGAGGAGAAATCATTAGCGCCGGAAACCGCTGCCGCGCAGCTGCTCGTCTGGCCCGACAAAATAGGCGCGGGCCGGCAGGAAGGTGTCACGGCCGTGATGGTATTTACGGTTATCGTTGCCGAGGAAACGCTCATACCGTTCGGACCGCTGCACACCACGGTATAGGCGGTGGTCGTCGTAGGAGCAAGTGAAACTTGGCCATAGGCCTCCCCGTTAGTTAAGAAACCAGTACCATTGCAAGAAGCAGCGTTCGTGCTAGACCATCTGAGAATGGCTGTCTCGCCCTGATGAACCATCATGGGGTCGGCGCTCAAGGACGAAGTCGACCGAGTTGTAACATTTCCGCAACTCGCAAAACTTATCGCCAATGTAGCGAGACTTGTAAGGGGGACAAAGGAGTCGGCCAACCACGACCAGCAAATGCGCATCAGGTACTTCCTGTTAGCAGAATGATAGCGGATTCTACGATTGTCAAGATTTTTCACGCTCTACGCAATCACGGAATCCGTGGCGACCAGCACCGCGAACGACCCCGTCTTGTATAACCACACTCCAAAACCCCATGTCCGAAAACCGCTAGTTCATCTTGATGATGAGTGCGAAAATCCGAAGAGGGCTCCCCGGCCGTGAAGTCTGTCATCGCGCTCTCCAAGGCCGGGATGCAAGCTCCGATGCCCTGATTTTCGATTTACGCCGACGGGGCGCGATCCAGAGCGGATGTCGTCATCGATCCTGCCGTCAATGTTGCGTTATGCCACTGGCCGATCTGTTCGACTGCCTGGGCGAGTGAAGCCACGACTCTGTCAGGCGGCGTGCTTCCGAATCGCTCTCTCGCTTTATTGAGGTCGCCGGTAAATCCCCAAATGCCGGCAAGAATTTTAATCTCCGGCAAGTGAATGCGGGCCCGCTGGCACAAAGCCTGAGATTGCGCAAACGCAAATGGGGGGAGCGCGGAGATGCAGATAACGTCCTGAGGTTCGGGCGGCAGATGGGTCAGGATTTCTTCGAAGGGTGAGCCCAGAGGCAACGAAAGTACGCCGTGTCCGGCACGCTCAAGCAATTGGGACAGCATGGAAGAAGTAATCTCGTCAGCCTGGTCATTCGCTGCCAGACAGAAAATGCGGATCGCAGAACGAGCAGGTTCCGCGTCGCTTGCTCCCGCATTGTTTGACTGCGATTCGCGCTGCGAGGCGGACGCCAATCGTGCATTCATCTTTCTCGATTTTGACGGCGCCTCCTCCGTTCGGTAGACGGCCAACTCCGAAACAATTTCGCTCACCCCTAGAAAAAGGAATGACTCTCTGGTTTCGCCCAGGGCCCCTTTGTGCCGGTCGTGCTCTGCCAAGGTAAGAGCGGGAACCAGGACTTCGTCATACAGGCCCACCAGAGTGTGAGCTTTCAGAAACGTAGTCGCTATCAAGCGAGCATCTTCCTGGTCCAGCGCAAGCAGGCGCTGATAAAACTGGGCCTCGACTGACAGGGCGGTCTCATCGCCCAGCAGTACATGCAGGAACTCCATGCGCGGAACATAGCGTCCCACTACGATCACACAAACGGTAAGCGGAATCGCCAAAACGAGTCCCGCCCATCCCCACAGCATGGTCCAGAAAACGGTGGTTACCAGCAGCGCGAGGGCCGATATCCCAGTCTGCGCACCGTACAGCCATGGCTCCACAACGTTTGAAGCGACCAATTCAAGGACCGCGAATAGAAGAACGACCAGAAACGGAGGTCCCCAGCTATTGAATACCGCCAGAGCCAGCGCGAACGGAAAAGCGGTAGCAGTCAGCACACCCACATAGGGCACGATGCGTAGCAGGCCTGCGATGACCCCCCAAAGGGTGGCATTCGGAATTCCGATCAAAAAAAGACCGGCCCCGAAGCAAACGCCATAGCACGCATTTACCAGAAACTGCATTACCAGATAACGGCTGATGCGGCGTGCCGCGTCATCTAAAGCCAGCGTCATGGCGTGCAACTGGGCCAACCCGCCCAGCCGCAGTAATCGGTTGCGCAGGTCCTCTTGCTTGATCAGGATGAATATCGTGAAAATCAGGACCATGCCCGTTGTACCGAGCGGCTTGAGAACTGGGCTCAGCGCCTCGGCAACGTTTTGAAAGCCACTTTTTGGAACCGTGACGACTTGAACCGGCAACGGCCCCGCAGCCTGCAAGGCCGTCTTGGCCTGAGGGGCGCGTCCAGGTAAATCGGCAGGGGGATTTGCGGGACTGCTCTCCGAGGACGAGATCTCGTTGCCGATTTCCTCCACGCTCTCGGTTGCGCGTCCGAATGAGCTGTTCGGCCGGGCATGTAGGGCTTCGATCTTATTGTGGATATTCAGACGATACTTGGGAAGATCGTTGGCGACTTCCAACAATTGATTGGCAACCACCCAGCCCATGCCTCCAACGGCCACGATCGAAATTAGCATCACCAGCGCGACCGCAGGTACGCGACGCATGGGCAGCTTTTGGAACCACACCACCATTGGAGTCAACAGGAAGTTGAGCGTGACGGCGAGAGCGAGAGGAATCAGGACCGCGCGAGCGAAATATAGAATTAGGATGACGCCG
>JBBRBI010000194.1:0-2778 GCA_038206015.1 Bryobacterales bacterium
TCCACCTCCAAAGTCCCGAAAGCAGCATTAGAGGAACGACGACAAAACGAACCCGGTCGGCGTACTTTGGAAGTTCTTCAAACGGACTATAAATGTAACCGAGTATCGGAATGCTAAAGACGATGTGAATCCAGCGAACTATCGAACGTTTGGTGGATTCTTTCATGACGAACTTGTCCTCCCTTTCACGAGTTTTGAGCCGCCGTTCGCGAGCGGTTACCTTCTTCTCCTTGTCTTCCTCTTTGTTGGCGTGGATTGATCCATCTGGTCGAGGTGGCGTTCGAGAGCGTCTACATGAGCGGACCACAACCTACGGAATGGAGCCAGCCAGGCATCGACCTCCTGAAGTGGTTGAGATTTTAGCCGGTAGAGACGGCGCTGCGCGTCCACCGTCGATTCCACGAAGCCCGCCTCTCGTAGGACTCGAAGGTGCTTCGAAACGGTGGTCTGCGGCATGCGAAGTTGACGCTCGATCTCTCCCACCGATTGTTGTGACGAGACCAGGAGGCTCAGGATCGCGCGGCGATTCGGCTCCGCAATGACTTCGAACACGGATTCCACGCTCTTAATATACTCAACAGAGCATATTCTTGTCAACGTATATAAGGGACGCTAGCACACACCGACACCGAATCGCGATTCCCGGCGCGCCGTCGCAGGCCCATGGACCTTCTCGCCATTGATCTTCAACCCCGGCGCACTCGCCCAACCGGGCACGCAACAAAGCGGTAACCGCGCCGCCCTTTCGCCGCAATCGTGAACGGGTCGTCGAACGGATACTGCGTCTCGTCGAGGATCTCGATTCTCCTGCCCGCCGGCCTTCGCCTTCACACTGCTCGCCGCGTAGAACACCGCCGCGAGCCCGTAGCCCGGCGTCGTGGATCACGGGCTGTGGCAACTATTCTATTATTACTGGGTCACAAAAGCAACATTTGGATGTAGAATTGTTTTGTGGGATCAGACCTGTCAGCGCCAGGCCCACAAGAGAGACGCTTCGCGGCATATATAGAGGGCCTGGCGAACGCCGCGGGGCACGAAGACCGGCAAGCACCTTTGAAGAACTACTGCAAGGGATTGCTGTTGCCCGGGGAACGTAAGAGCATTGAGCCGATGGCTGCCCGCCTGGACGCTAAGAACACCCAGGCTATGCGCCAATCCCTACATCATCTGGTGGCGAAGGCGCCGTGGAGTGATGACGTTCTGCTGGAACAGGTGCGCAATTATGTATTACCGGCAATGGAAAAGCACGGACCAGTGGTGGCTTGGATTGTGGATGATACTGGATTTCCCAAGAAGGGCAAGCATTCGGTCGGCGTCGCGCGCCAATACTGCGGACAAGTAGGTAAACAAGATAACTGTCGCGTCGCGGTGAGCCTATCGGTGGCAACGTGGAGTTCCAGTTTGCCGATTGCCTATCGCTTGTATCTGCCAAAGGAATGGGCCGAAGATTCTGAGCGCCGAGAAAAGACGGAAGTGCCCGAAGAAGTTGAGTTTCAGACCAAGCCGGCAATCGCACTTGAACAGATTCGTGCGGCGGTCGCGGCAAACTTGGACGGTGGCGTTGTGCTGGCCGATGCGGCTTACGGAATCAACACGGAATTTCGCGACGGGCTCACCGAACTCAACCTGCAATATGTGATGGGTGTGCAGAGTTCGATGACCGTCTGGGAGCCAGGCAAACAGCCTTTGCCTGCCAAGCCACGAGGAAGAATGGGACGACCTCCGCGGTTGTTGCAACGGTCCACGGACCATCAACCCGTCTCCGTGAAGCAGTTGGCGATGAGTCTGCCATCTACTACATTCAAGGAGATCGCTTGGCGTGAAGGCACAGACCGGAAGTTGCAGTCGCGCTTTGCCGCCGTTCGCGTACGCGCGGCTCATCGGGATTACGAAAAAGCGGAACCGCACGAGGAGGAGTGGCTGCTGATCGAATGGCCGCGAGGCGAAAAGGAACCCGCCAAATATTGGATATCGACGTTACCGGCCAACACCAAGCTCAAAGCTTTGATCAAAATGGCCAAACACCGCTGGATCATTGAGCGGGATTATGAGGAGTTGAAACAAGAGTTGGGACTGGGACACTTTGAAGGCCGGAACTGGCGCGGCTTCCACCACCACGCAACATTATGCATCGCAGCTTATGGGTTCCTGATAGCCGAGCGGAACCGTTTTTCCCCCTCTGCCCGCGCCGGTCATCTTGGATTCGCTGTCCCCAGGCCGCCGCCGGACTTCCGCCCACGCGGGTCGTCGCGCACGTCCCGAGCGACATAACCCGCACTCCATCGTGACGCTGCGCATTGTGCTGGCACGCCTGTTACTCCGTCAACTGCATCATTGCCCCTTTTGCGGATCCCGCTCGGGATAATCCTCCGCGTCGACATCGGCTTCTGCCACACAGGAAGCAGGTCGCGAATGATTCGGGGCTGTGCGCCAAGGGTCTTCGAGTAACTTTACCCCGCTGAGTTTCTCCAGCGCGACACAACGCCAGTTTGTATGCGAGCCCACCGGTTGGAGTCCGCTCTGGCTTTCCCCGCCGTATTGATAGCAGAGCACGCGAAGTTCCCCTTGCCGATTCTGACCCAGCCTGTGCGGACAAAACAGTCGAGATCGCCCCTGATAGATGGCTTCGATAGGTTTGTTGTTCGCCACCGCCGCCCAGACCAGCCGATAAATCTCCTCCACGGTTTGAATCTGCGCCTGGACAACCTTCATCTCCACTCAATAAACCACGAACGCGCGGGATCTTCAATCAGCTCTACAATTTATGACCCAGTAGTA
>JBBRBI010000195.1:0-2670 GCA_038206015.1 Bryobacterales bacterium
GTTTGAGGATCTTGTTGCAACGGTTCGAGATTGAGGTGAAAAATGTCTGTCAAATCGGGGATTTTTTTAGCCACCGATTCACACGGTTGCACACGGGAATAGTTTTAGGGACGGAGGTGAACGTCCCCTTCGGGGGGCTGCCGTTCCGCGAGTTACGGGATCATGCCGGTCGCCTCCGATGCAATTCTTCGCAAGATCGGTAGTCCATAAAAATCGACTATCATCCCCGTTTGCCCTTCCGCGCTAAACTAAAACTTCAGCGTAGACTTTGGAATCGACCTCCACGCTGATGATTTCGGAGGGAATCAATGACTCGTCTTCGCCAGCTCGCGCTACTTTTCGCCCTTTCTTTGGCCTTGGTTCCCCAAGCCAGAGCCACCACCATCTTTCTTGATTTCGTCACCAGCAGTACAACCGACATTCTTCTTCCGTCTGCAACCACGACCCAGGCCGACCTCGCAGCGCTGTTCAGCTTCAGCTCTTTAAACAACGCTCAGATTAAGTCCGCTCTCCTCGATGCCGTGATCAACGATTTCCTCGGTTACCCGACCGTCGGCACCAACGCGCTCAGCCCGCTCCCCAACGGCAAGCAGTTGAACGTCAACTTCCTGCTCGCGGGCACAGCATCCCTCGATCCCGAGTTCTACTACATTGATATTGGTAATGGCGCGTATAGCTTTCTCGGTCAGGCATGCCTGGGGTGCATTCGGGGAGGGCCGACTTTTGCACCCAATGGCGCGCGTGTCGGCTCCATCATCTCCAACACCATTGCCACCCAGCTTGCCAGCCTCGCTACAACCGACGCCCAGCGCCTCAACCTGCTAGCAGGCACCATTTCTCATGAGATCGGCCACACCTTCTCTCTAGATCACCCAAACTCAGCCTTAGCCAACCCCGGCGCTTCCCTGTACAGCCTCTTAGCCACTGGAGCCGCCCCAACCAGCATGCCCAACGACCAACGTATCCTCGATCGCGCCTTCTCTTACTCTGAATTCACCCAGCTCATCTCAGCCATCGGCGTGACCGACGCCCCGGTTCCAGAGCCCGCCACGCTCTCGATCTTTGGCATCGGCATCTCATTCATCATCGGCATCCGCGTGCGCAGATCGCGTCTCTAGCGCCGCTTAGCACCAGTGCAATACACTGGTTCTCAAAGGAAATTCATGTCCCTACGCATCAACGACACAGCCCCGGACTTTACCGCCGAAACCACCCAAGGCCCGATTCATTTCCATGAATGGATCGGCGATGGCTACGCAATTTTGTTCTCGCACCCCAAAGACTTTACTCCCGTATGCACCACTGAGCTAGGCTACATGGCCGGCCTCGAGCAGGAATTCGCTACCCGTGACTGCAAGATCATCGGGCTCAGCGTAGACCCCGTCAGCAGCCACGGCAAGTGGGCAGCAGATATCGAGGAAACCCAAGGCCATCGCGTCAAATTCCCGATGATTGGCGACCCGGAACTGCACATCGCCAAGCTCTATGACATGTTGCCCGCAGATGCCGGCACCTCCTCAGAGGGCCGCACTGCCGCCAACAACGCCACCGTTCGCACCGTCTTCATCGTGGGCCCAGACAAGAAGATCAAGTTGATGCTGATCTACCCCATGAGCACAGGCCGCAACTTCGACGAAGTTTTGCGCGTCCTCGATTCCATTCAGCTCACTGCCCGCCACAAGGTCGCAACTCCGGTCAATTGGAAGAACGGCGAAGATGTCATCATCGTGCCCGCTGTCTCAGACGACGAAGCCAAGCTCAAGTACCCCAATGGCTGGAAGGCCCCCAAGCCCTACCTGCGAATTATTCCCCAACCGAAATAGCCAGAGTCCAAAGATGCTCAATTGGCTCGTCGCCGGCATCGGCGACATCACGACAAAGCGTTCCATCCCCGCGATCCTGTCCGAGCCGCGTAGCGTCTTGCACGCGGTCCTGACACGTCACCCGCACAAAGCTGCCGCCTATCCCGGCGCCAAAGTGTATACCGATCTCGACGCCGCCCTCGCCGACAAAGACATTGACGCTGTCTACGTCGGCCTCCCGGTCGCCCTGCACGCCCCGGTAACTCTGGCGGCCCTGGCCGCAGGCAAACATGTGCTTTGCGAAAAGCCGACGGCGATGAACTACCCGCAAGCACTCTCGATGGTCCAGGCAGCACAAGCCGCCAACCGCACTTTCGGCGTAGCCTACTACCGCCGCATATATCCCAAGCTCCGCCGAGCCGCAGAGCTACTCAAACAGGGCGCAATCGGCCGCCCCGTCCTCGCCGAAGCCAACAGCCACAGTTACTTCGAGGAAATCTATGCTGGCGATCGCAACTGGTTCACCAACCCCGCCCTCGCCGGCGGTGGCCCGCTCTACGACATCGCCTCGCATCGCATTGATGCCTTCAATTTCCTGTTCGGCACTCCGGCGCGCGTTTGCGGCCAAATCTCCAACGTCGTCATGGCAGCCGATGTCGAAGACTCCGCCACGCTGATGATCGAATACGAACAAGGCACCCGTGGCGTCATTGATGTCCGCTGGCACAGCAAGATCTCTCGCGACGATTTCCGTATCATTGGCACCGACGGTGCGATGGATCTCTCCCGGCTCAACGGCCCTGATCTAACCTACGGCGGGATACACGAACTCCTTCCCGCCCCCACCAACCTCCACTATCCCTGCGTC
>JBBRBI010000196.1:0-2644 GCA_038206015.1 Bryobacterales bacterium
AACTTTTCCGCCGACCTGCGCTGCCGCCATCAAGAAGTACGCCCCGTCGGCACGGATTGTAACGACACCGTTCCTATTAGTGAGGCCTCCGCCTGCGTCCGTCTTCATCGTGACGACGTTCGGATTGGTGTCCTTCGCGAGCTGCTCTTGGTTATTCGAGGCCTGCAGGAACGATGCCAACTCCGCAAAGGAACTGCTAGCCGAGGCCAGAAGCGTGGCCGTGATCAACATTGCCATCAAAGTAGCTTTCATCTTCAGTCTCCTTTCCCTTGGTTGGAAGTTAGACCATTTGCACGGGAGCCATGCAAGCGACATGCTATCGTCGATGGAAGTCGGCTCACTATTGGATGCGCTGCACGAGCCCAGACCCTCCCTCCTCTGGCAAATACCGAGGTGCCCGTGGCTTGCTATAAAGAGATGCTTGGAGATATCGCCGTCTATTCATAGACGAGTCCACTCGGTTAGGGAACTAGGAATAGGGAACTCCCTAGTTCTGCTCAAATATTTAGCAAGAGGGCAGCCAGGTGGTTCCAGCCCTCTGCCGACCGCCCTTTATTGCGCTTAACTTTCTCACCCGCCCACCCACTGGCAAATATTTTTCACCCGCCCGACCCTCCGATTGCTTTACAATCGATTGCCCAAGACGTGCCACTAGCCTGAGCGAGGGCCTTCTGATTTCCCAACTTCCCCAGAGGGAGTAGGCAGATTGTTCTTCACTGCGCGCATCGGACGAGCACATTCTTATCGTGCGCGTTCTGCGAGCAAGAAGAACGGTCTGCCTGCTCCCTCGAGTCATTCTGAGACCGCGAGTTGCGCGAACACAGAAGATCATCAGGCTCCATCCCCTCTTCTGTTCTGCGAGTAAGAAGGGCGCCTGGCCGCTTCCCGCTCCCTTTTCAACATCCTCACTCCCCGCTCCCCGCCATGTCGTCGATCAAGGGCCTATTGATGTCGGTGCAACCGAAGCAGATGGTATCGAAGAGGGTCTCGGCATCCGCGACAAAGTTCTTCTCATCGGTGAGTTTATCGGCCATGACTTGGGAATAACAAGTATCACAGAGCATCATCAGCCCACGCGATATGCCGACTGTTTTTCTTCCTATGCTCGCAGCCATAACGTCTCCTATACCGCCCCTTTCTGCCTTGCCAGCCAAAAGTCTTCCGCTTCGAGATCGATTCCGCACACGGCACATTCATAGACCTTCTCGTCAGCCGGAAGTTGGATTTCCGTCCGATCGATTCGCCCACGACAGACATGATAGAACCGCCCGCGCGCGTCTTCGTCATCTAACGGATCGCTCTCATATATCAGCACCATCGGCATGTTCTCCCTCAAGCGGATTGAAGTATACCGGTGGACGCGATCCATGCGCAACGGCCAGGCGCTCTGTTGCTGAGTAGGCGGTGCGAAAACAACCTCGACACCGCTGAGATTTAATGGCCCGCACGTGTATGGTTACCAGGACACAACCTTGCAGGATGCTCAAAAAGCCCGTCCAGCGCGGCCGCAGCCGATGAAAGCACCGGAGGCGTAGCCTCTTGGCTACGTTGAGGATGCTTTCAAGGCGAGAACAAAGCTGGCGGGTTTTTTCAGCATCCTGCCGTTAGACCTGGAATTGGGCGTCATAGAGCCTGGCATACACCCCTTCGTGCCCGATCAATGTCTCATGCGTCCCGTCCTCAACGACTCGGCCGTGGTCCACGACAATGATGCGATCGACACCATGGATGGTGGAGAGGCGATGGGCAATGATGATCGTCGTCCGCCCTTTTGTGAGATCGTCCAGCGCCTCTCGAATCTTCACCTCAGTCTCCGTGTCGATATTGGACGTGGCCTCATCGAACATCACGATCGGAGGATCCTTCAGAATCACGCGGGCGATCGACACGCGCTGCCGCTGCCCGACGGAAAGCTTGACCCCGCGCTCTCCGATCCAGGTATCGTACCCCTCAGGAAGGGCTATGATGAAGTCATGTGCACGGGCGACCTTGGCCGCCGCCTCAATGTCGTCTTGCCCGGCCTTAAGGTCGCCATAGAGAATATTCTCTCTCACCGTGCCATTGAACAAGAAGGGCTCTTGCTGAACCAGTCCGATTTGACTGCGGAGAAAGGCCAAGGAAACATCGCGGAGATCGTGTCCATCGACAGTGATGGCTCCCTGCGTCACATCGTAAAACCGCATCAATAACTTGAGCGTTGTGCTCTTGCCCGCTCCGCTCGGACCCACTAACGCCACGCGCTCGCCCGCATGGACTGCTAAGGTGATGTCGGTCAAGATCGGCGTATCTACTCGATAATGAAACCCGACGTGCTGAAAGGCAACCTCTCCTCGCAGTCGCGAGGCCGGCACCTGAGCGTCCGTACGATCTCTGACCTCCGGAACGAGATCGAGCACTTCGAACACCCGTTCACTTGCGGCCAAGGCATGCTGCAACATGTGATTGACGGAGTGAATCTGATTGATCGGCACATAAAACAGCGCAAGATATGAGATGAACATGACAAGCTCACCCACGGAAAGACGATGCGCTAACACTTCAGCGGTGCCGAACCACAGCACCATGGCCCCGCCAAGACTTCCGATCAGCATCATGCCTGGGGAATAGTAAGACCAGAGGAACATGGCCTTCAAGGTATCTTGCC
>JBBRBI010000197.1:0-2600 GCA_038206015.1 Bryobacterales bacterium
GGGAACGGTTTGACTCGGGCGCGCAGGAAAGAGCAACTGCTCCAGGCGGCAATCGTCGCAATCCTCCGGCAGTGGCCAACTCAGGCCAGCGGCGGTGGCTCTTTCTAAATAACGATGAACGGTGGCTTGACCGACCGAGCAACTTTGCGCGATCTGGTCTTGTCTGAGACCCAGACCGAAACGTAAGCGTAGAACCTCTTTGATCTTGCGCATGGACACACTCTCCTGGGGCACGAAGCTTCCTCCACTTGCCATGGAGAACTCTTCCTACCCCGTTGTCCAGCGCCACTGTCGCCGACCGATGAAGCTTTCTTCAGAAAATCATTCCGGCATGTGAATAATGATTCCGGGCCGGGCATCTTTTTTATTCATTTTGCCCCGAAATCATTATTCACATCCGTCCGGAATCGTTATTCACATCAGCCCGGAATGATTATCCACATGCCCCGGAATACGCATCAACACCCGAGATCGTCCAATCGCTCATCGTCACTGAACAAAGCCGTCCCCTGAACCTACGGTTTCGCCGACAGCGTCGCGCGGCCGGAAGGAAACTGTCTTACTATCCCAATCCCGGGCCCACCAATAACAGCCCGGCAGTAAGGCCTACATCGCTATGAGTTGTAAATGAAAAACGGCTGCCGCATAGAGACTAGCGTTCGCTTCTCGCCGCCAATTGCTAATGGCAGTAGTCGGAGCAGCATCCAACCAATTTGCCTACTCCAACACCGCCACTTCTGTAGCGGCCCGACGAGGGCTTCAAAACCCGAGAGCACGTCGAATAGTTCCTCGTCGATGCTACTCTTACGCAAACGGTGGAATGCTCCGTGGAGATTCTCCAGCAACTCACCGATGTTTCTGTCGGCGCATTCCATGGCCGCCAGACGGCTCGGTGCGAGCCATCGACATACGATAACTGGAGCGTTGGAAGCCAGTCGCCGTAAGTCACCCCTGCGGCAGATGGGTTCGCCGACTACATTCCGCCTCAGCGCAATGCAGTCGCGTACTGCTGGCGGCTTTTTACGATTGTGTGGCGGACGGCAAGGTGGATTCGGACTCAGGGACGTGTCCTTAGCGATCTTGACCTAGGTATCCCCGGCCGACAGTTCTGTGTCAACATGTCTTGCCAATTCCGTCAATCCTGTTGTTGAGTTAAACCAGCCTCTCCGCGGATTTGGAACGAGAAGTCGGCTACCATCCGAAGGCTGCGCGTTGCGCAGTACACGTACAAGATCAGTTAATTGCAGAGTGAGTGCTCAAAACCTTCGAAGACTTCTTCCACTCGCCGCGCCACATTAAGTTAAGGAAAACACAAGGCAGCAACGGCTGGGTGCTTGGACAGATGCCCTCCACCGCTGGCTATTGACTCAAACCAAGGTCCTCGACGGTCACTTCCCTCTGCGAACCCGTGGAGGCCCATTTCAGAAATCCGATAATATCCGCCAATTCCTTGGGAGTGTAACCTGCCGATGCCGGCGGATGTTTCCATTTTTCGTTCTGCTTCATCGATTCAACCTGGTTCGATTTCAGCTTGCGAAGGACGGGTGGAGTCTTGCCCAGATCCCAGATCTCCATATCGTCGTTTTCCTTCTGCTTCAGGATACCGGGGAACTTTCCTTGCGAACTGTTGACCTCCTGAACGTATGCGGTCATGGTCATTCGGATCGTCATTACCAAGCCCCGCGGGCCCACCACCGACGACAGCTTTTTAAGGTCTGGTCCGACAGCCGTTCCTAACCCCGCCATCGAGTGGCAAGTTCCGCAAGCGGACCCTTTTGGCGAGTTCACGAACAATTCTTTCCCTCGCGCAACTTGCGGAGTGATGGTCTGATTGTCCTGAGCTGCCATACCTAGAGCAAATCCAAGTACAAATCCAAGGCACGTGATTCGTTGCATAGTCCTCCTCTTTTTCAGGCTGATCGACTGGAGTACCTCCCAAATCGACATTTCTCTTGCTTCTCCTGCGCCGTGTCGCTAACGCCCTGAACCCGTCAAGACTTATCTTTCGGGCCCCGCTTCGCTGTGTCAGAGTCATCAGATCCACTGGGTGGATCTAGAGCTCGGCCGCTACTGGATCGACACCCTTGCATCTTTTCGCTCTCCGAAGGCCTATTAAGCAGTAATATTTAATGCGAGTGGGCAAGTCGGTGCCGTCACCTGCTCGTGCCGACCCGCAATTGTTTAGCCGCGTTAAACAAGTCTTCTTCCGCCGATCCGTCCGGACAGCCTCTAGCCTGCCATAATTCATGAGCCAGCGCCGCAATTTCGTCATGCCCAAAGATCGCTATGCCATGTTGATTCACAGCGTTCCGATGAGCCTCCTGAGTGTACTCATGAATCTTTTGAGAGTGCGCGATTGCAAGCTTAGAGCGTTCTTGACCGGTTTTGTGATCCTGCTTCTCGTGTGTTTCGGCCGCGCTGCGATGCGCGTGAGCGGGAAGGTTGTGCATCTTCGCGGCTCGGCCATGATTCTCATAGTGCGATCCTCGCTATATCGTGTGGACACTTAGATTACTCACTATCCGGCCTGAACTATTATGAGCTTTTTTTTCGACGGATGTGCAAGGTAACGTGTGGTCGGGCAGCGTTTACGAATGCTG
>JBBRBI010000198.1:0-2462 GCA_038206015.1 Bryobacterales bacterium
TATTGTGCTGGTTGCCGCTACGATCCAGCTGAATCCACGGGTGAAAAAGCTTGCCCCTTCACGACGCTATATTGGGACTTCCTTATGCGGCACGAGGAGCGCCTGCGGGCAAATCAGCGCATGACGATGCAAATGCGCAACGTGGATCGGCTCAGTCCTCAAAAGAAAACTCAAATACAGATCCAAGCGGATGAAGTCCGAAAGAGCCTAGAGAACACCGGTTGAGATCTTATCCGCGGCAGACAAGCCAGACAAGAACGCCCCTTCGATACGAGATCCGGCGAATGCATCGCCGGCAATCGCAAGAGGTGCGGGTTGGCTCGTGAACAAAAAAGGCGGCCGCGGCTCGACTAGGGGTTTACTGTGCCGCCAAAGGTGCAACTGCCAGGCAGCTACATTCACCCCCAACCATATTCGGGCTGCTGCCAGCATAAGCGCTGCCACCTCGTCTTGTGGCGACTCCAGGTGCCGGCGGGAGAAGTCCGCACTAGCATGGATTGTTAGGGCTGCGGGTCCGGTTGAGATTCCCTTCCGGGTGTTATCTGCGATCCATTCGATGGGTCCGTTATCGATTCGCAAATAGCCAGGTGCGGGGATGCAACTGGCGGCTTCCAGGGTGGCGAGCAGAGCAAAACACGGATCGAAATCAATGCTCCGCAATGTGATGAGAATTTCGGGTGGCAACTGTTCGGCACAATCCGCAAGGATGTCAGCCGATTGCGGTGCTGGCGCCGTCAGCAAGAGTGCGTCTGCATGGAACCGTTCGCCAGTCTCGGTGACCACACACCAGCCTTCGTGGCCAGGTTTCACACGCTGGACTTTAGTCTCACTTCGCACGTCAAGTGATTTCGCCAGATGTTTGGTGAGGCTGGTCATGCCACTGATGCCGCGGTAGCGTACGTGCCCGCCATCGGTGAACCAGGGCATCACGACGTTGTGAGACTCCCATCGTGCGACCGCCTCACGAAAGCGGCTGTCACGCACGGTAAAGAACTGGGCTCCATGATCGAAAGAACTTCCGGCAAATCTCCGCGTAGCCATCCGCCCGCCTAATCCGCGTCCCTTATCGAGCAACACAACGTCCCATCCCCTTTCTTGCAGCGCGGTGGCTGCCGTAAGACCGGACATTCCTGCGCCGACAATGAGACATGACGGCGTCATTCGCGCACAATCTCCCCGATCCCTTCGCCGGTTTGCGCGATCCTACGCACCGGTGGAAAAGCTGGAGACAATAGAACAAGGGCATCCGGCCGCTCATCAGATAAAGGTACGTTGTCGACGGGCACACATTGAGTCTAGCGGCTACGCCGGCCAGCATATGAATCAGCCAATTCAGCGTGTAGCCATAGCCGGGGCGACCGGTTACATCGGTGGCCGTTTGGCTCCGCGACTCATTGAAGAAGGCTACCAAGTTCGATGCCTTGTCCGAACTCCAGGGAAAATTGCGGACCGCGACTGGGCCGGCCAACCCAACGTTGAAGTGATTCAAACGGACCTGGAGAGCGCCGACGACGTGGCGCGCAACCTGGAACACTGCGACACGGCATTCTACCTGGTGCACTCGATGAGCTCAGCGGGTTCACAGTATGCGAATCAAGACCGGAAGCTGGCCTTGAACTTTGCTGAAGCGGCTCGAAGAGCGGGTGTGCGGAGAATCATATATCTAGGTGGCCTCGGCGAAACGGGTACTGACCTCAGCGAGCACCTTTCCTCCCGACGCGAAGTGGAACAAGCGCTGGCGTCAACTGGTGTGCCGGTCACGGTTCTACGCGCAGCGATGATCATCGGGTCGGGCTCAGCCTCGTTCGAGATTTTGCGCTATCTGGTGGAGCGGCTGCCTGTGATGATCACTCCGAAGTGGGTGAGTACGCCTTGCCAGCCGATAGCGGTACGAAACGTCATCGGATATCTCGCTGGCGTTTTGGCCAAAGCGGAGACAACGGGGGGAGTGTTCGACATTGGAGGGCCGGAAATCCTGTGTTACCTCGACATCATGAGGATCATGCAAGAGGAGCTGCGACTCAAACGGCGCTTGGTGATCCCGATTCCGATCCTGACCGCGCGGCTGAGTTCTTATTGGATTCATTTAATAACGCCTCTCAGCCACTACATCGCGAAACCCTTATCAGAGGGGCTGAAGAATCCTGTTGTTTGCCGGGAAGACCGCATTACGAAATTAGTTCCTCAACATCTGATGAGCGTCCGTGAAGCGATTCAGGCCGCACTGTGCAAGATTGCTGAACATCACGTTGAGACGAACTGGTCGATGGCGGGGCGTATTCCCGGTGATCCGGATTGGGCGGGGGGGAAGATTTTCCGGGATGAGCGGAGAATTACAATTGACGCTCCTGCTCGAGCAGTTTTTCGTGCTGTATGTCGCGTCGGAGGCGGCCATGGTTGGTACGTTGCCGACTGGCTATGGAGAATTCGCGGATGGATGGATGTGTTAGTCGGCGGGCCAG
>JBBRBI010000199.1:0-2338 GCA_038206015.1 Bryobacterales bacterium
TGAAGAGAACAGACGAAATCCATCGCCGCTTACGTACTCGGGTATCAACTGGCCATCTCGAAGAATGTAGATGGCAATGGAATCGTGCGGTATGATTGGTTTGAAATTAACGGCCAGCCCCGACAGAGTCTCGTTCAAGGAGAGCGAGCTACCCAAGTCTTGTGACATCTCGAACAAGACCTGCACTTCATGCCGCGCTGCGGCGATGGACTGCAGAAAATCCCCGTTTCGAACGCCGTTCAGAGCAAACCTCTGCCCTGGGAGGGCCGGTGTGGGAGTAGGAAGCAACCGCATGCCGCTCAGCTCTAAGCCGCACGCCGGCTCGCTGCCGAGATCGATCTTCAAATCGGTGGAGAGCTTGGTGTCAACGGCCGGATAGTTCTGCGCCATCCGTTCAAGCTCATGATAACGACTGTGTAGCACATAGACCACAGCTGGATCATATGATTTGCCAGCCTCGGACAGCACCACGCTCAAGGCTTCATCCAGTGGCAAAGCCCGCCGGTATTGCCGGTCGGATGCAATCGCGTCCAGACAATCGACTGCTGCGAGGATGCGGGCGCCCAGCGGGATCTCCTCGCCTCTGAGCCCGTACGGATAGCCTTTTCCGTTCCACTTCTCGTGATGAGCGCGGACGATCGGCACCACCGGATAGGGAAATTTCACGCGTTCAAGAATTTCCGCGCCGACCACAGGATGGATTTTCATCTTATCGAACTCTTCGGGCGTCAGCTTACCCGGCTTCGAGATGATATGTTCGGGCACGGCGAGCTTGCCGATGTCATGCAGCAGAGCGGCGGCGCGGAGCGCCTGCAATTCCATGTCGCTCAAGCCCATTTCTTTTCCAATCTCGAGGGCGTAGACCTGCACGCGGCGCAAGTGATCGTGAGTGATATGGTCCTTGGCCGCAATTGCCAGAGCCAAAGATTCAATCGTTCTTAAGTGCAGGGCGGTAATGTCCTCGGCATGTTTTTTCTGATCTTCGGCGTGCTGCTGTTCGATCACCAATCGACCCAAGTAGACTCGATACGATCGATGGATTAGAAACATCACCGGCAGCAACAGCACGCTGACGCCCCAACCAAATGCCTGGTCCGCCGATTCCAATCCGCAAACGACTACCGCTCCGACCAAGTAGTAAGGAAGAGCCCAGATGTAGCATGCTTTCCAGATTGTTCCTAGAGGCTGATCCTCCGTGAACGCGATTACCCCAGCGACAGGCAGCGTGTTTAGTAGGAAGTAGGCCCCGGCCGTCACCAACATCCGAAATTGGCTAGCGAAGTGAAAACCAGCAAATAGTTCTGAGTGATAGAGAAGTGTGCACAAGTAAACGGAGGTAGCGATACTCCCCGCATTAAATAAGACTTGAATGGCCTTGGGACGCTGCTGGGCATGCCACGTGCATTGCAGGACCGTGGCCGCGACGATCATGAGTAGGTTCTCGGACAGGCTCAACTGTTGGATACCGATCAGCGCAAAGAGGAAGGCCACCGACATCGAGCCGGTAATCCCCGGCAAGCGCACCTTCATCCCGGAGGACAGCAGGGTGAGGGCGAGATAGCAGAGGAAGCGAGTTGGATCATCGCTGCGCCAGTGCCCGAGGGCGTACAGAAGGATAGCTGCCCCCTGCACCAGCACGCACGCGATGAGAATCCTCGCTTTCTTGGATGTCGTTCCCATAGTCTGGTCTGTTACTTCAAACGGAATTCGCACGCGGGGTTCCAATTATATCCGATAGAAACGCTGGAGAACTCGTCGTTAAGAAAGACAAAATGTCACATTCGGTCCGCGTACGGAGCAATGTGTCTCACGCGTCGACAAATTGTCCAAAATGAGAGGTTCTGAAGCGGTCGATGTCGTTGGAATCCTTTTGTTCTCGAAGGCCTAATCTTGGAATGGGACATGCACTGAGCTGTCCGAGCTTAATTAATGAATACTTGCATTCTCAAGGTGGCACTTACCGTAGTGATGTGCGGCCCCGCCGCGGTCTGTGTTGCGGGCAGTTTGTCAAAAGACCTGCAAAACGTCTCCTCGACAACCGACGTTATCGTTCAGTTCAGCCCAAACGTGACATCTTCGATCGCCGCGTTATCGGTCGCCATTCTTAAACGCGGAGGCAGCCTGAAAAAGCAGTTCTCGCACGTGAAAGGGGCGGTCTTTACTCTGACCCCAGACGCGATCGCGGAGCTTGCCAACAACCCAGATGTAGCCTATGCCTCGCCAGATCGTAAGATTTTCGGGAAGTTGGAGTTTGCCGAGCCCACCACAGGGGCGAACATCGCTCTGCAATATGGTTACGATGGGACCGGAGTAGGCGTCGCGATCATTGATAGTGGGA
>JBBRBI010000200.1:0-2235 GCA_038206015.1 Bryobacterales bacterium
AAGCCGGAGTTGCCGTTCATCCAGCGATGGCGATAAAGAGCCATGCCGCTGCCGAATCCCTTCGGCTCGTGTGTCGTTCCTCATGAACGACGGCTATAGCGTCACGCGAACTTGTAACACTTATTTCGAGACAGGCCCTTAGTACCTCCTTCATTCGCGCGAACGAAAATGTCCAAAACACGATCGTAGTCCTGATCGGTCTCTGTGTAGTACGCAATCACTTCTTCAACGTGCACTGCATTATACAATCGTGCCAGATTCTTTTCAAAGGTTCGCCTTTCGCTTTTTGACAATCCTAGATTTATCATTCGATCATCTTGAATTTCGAGAAACGCGTCGAGCTTCTTTCTTTCATCAAAATCAAGGATGTTACCGACGCGAAACCAGTGGTGCTTTTCGTTCGGAAGTGATGTTTTATCCATGAATTCAAACTTATAGTAAACTCCAGTCTCAGTGTCGTCGTTGTCAAGGTGTGGATCTGCAAGCAAATCGAGGTGAAGCTTTTGCAGAGTCCATGCATCAGGGTTCGACTTCCGTTTGTGCTTCTTCTTTGCGTTGTAGCTGCCCTTAAGCCCAATCATGAGTGAGGTCAACCGTTGCTGACCGTCGAGCACAAGCGACATACTGGCGATTCCATCTGTACCAGCAAGCTGGTTGTGCATTCCGCCATCTTGGCCCTTTTCCAAGAATTCGTAAACTTGCCATTTGTCTCTGTTTTCGGGCTTCAATTCCCAAAACAAGAATGAGCTAATCGGATAACCGCGCATGATCGAGTCGAAAAGCTGAATGATCTGTTCAGTCTTCCAAACGAATTCTCGTTGGATTGCAGGCAGAAAATATTGCCGGTTCATCCGATTAATTGCTACTGCAATAGTTTCTGAACGATATCCCACGGTTGATCTCAAGCTGGATTCGAAGATGGACTAGAACGAAGTCAAGTGTACGCGTATTTCCAAAAGTTCAATGACACCTAATGTTTGTGGGGATGCGCGTGAGGATGATCGTGCCCATGCTCGCCGCTTTGCTGCTGCTGCGGCGGCGCAGAAAATTGAACCTACACAGTTGGAGAAGCCGAAATGCCCTTACCGTCTGCTGCAACGCGTGGTTCATCGCGTTCTCGCCGTCGCCACGTACAGCGGATCAGGGCGGCGACAGTCAGCACCACGAAACTGCACACCCAAAGCACAGCCCCGACTTGAGGCACATCCGGCTGGTTGTTCGAGACTGTTGGGAAGATTAAGTAAGACGCCCCGAGAATGACACTCACAGCGCCGAGAGTAGCCGCCCCGAGCCATTGCCGACAGAGCAGAAGAATGGTGCTGGCCAAGGCTGCGGGGTTCGCCAGCCAAGCCAACTGGCCGCCAAGCACACCCGTCCAGCCTACTGCCAAGAGCGGCCACCCCTGATAGGTCACGCAGCGATAGTTGTGTTGGGTTATTCCGTGTGGAGAGCCGTCGTGTTCCCAATGCTTGGTTGCGGGCAGAACGCACGCGGCCAAATAAAAGCCGCACGCAATCAACAACGTGGCCCAGATGAGATAGGTATCCCTGCGATCCATCTGCTCGCCCTCTACCGCCGAACGACCAACTCCACCCGCCAGTAGTCCGCCGCCATGTGAGCCTGTTCCAGTGAGCGGGCATACCGGACGTTCAAGCCGTTCGACCCGACCGTGCGTAGGATGAAGGAGATCGTCCCGGCGAAGCTCATCCCAAAGCGGCTGGTCAAGTTGTGAGCGGTGGTGGCAACGATTTGACCAGCAAGGTCTTCTTGAGAGTCATTCCAAGCAGAAATCGCAGCGGTTCCTGCACGGCATGGCAGTTGCGATGCGGGTGGAGTGTCGTTCACCGCACTGTATCGCACCGAGACTCCGTAGAGGACACTACTTCATGCCGAAACCGACTTCCTCCCAGCGTCTCGCCTTCACGCTGATCGAGCTTCTCGTTGTCATCGCCATCATCGCCATCCTCATCGGCCTTCTGCTCCCCGCCGTCCAGAAGGTACGGGAGGCAGCGTCGAGGATGAGTTGCACCCACAACCTCAAGCAGATCGGGCTTGGCCTTCACGGCTACCACGACACCAACCAAGTCTTCCCACCGGGGTTCACGGCCATCGCCGGGCCAGGCGGCGATACCAGCCCCGGATGGGGCTGGTCGTTCTACATCCTTCCCTACATCGAACAGGACAATCTCTTCCGGCAGGCAAACCAGAGCCAGCCTGTGACCACATCGCCCGTAC
>JBBRBI010000201.1:0-1743 GCA_038206015.1 Bryobacterales bacterium
CGCCAGACCGAGCAGAAAGAACAATGTTTGGGGCAGCCGCGGACCGTTTGCACGGAAGCCCACATGTAGCGGCCGGGCGGGATGAGGTCCCAGCGGGCGGCAACAAAGTCGCTGGCCTCGATCTGGCCGCCGACATAGAGAGGTTTGGGGACGCCGTTGCGGCAGTCGTCCAGGGCCCGGGCCCAGGCGAGATCGCCATCGCCTTTGACGACGCAGTGCGCGCCACCCAGTTCCATGGCTTCTTCGGGATAAAGGGTGGCGTGAATGCCGCCGAAAATTACATAGGCTCCCTGGTCGCGCGCCAACTTGCCAATCTCATAACCTCGCAACGCGTTCGCGGTGTGGATGCCGATGCCGACGGCGTCGCCCGCGTGAATGGTGGAGGGGTCGATCTGTTCGAGCGTCTCATCCACCAGGATGGGATCGCCGTAACTTCTGGGGGTGGCAGCGGCGAGAACATATTGCCAGCGTGGCGTGATGACTGCGGTGCCGAACGACACGCTGCTCGGGTTGACCAAATGAACTTTCAAGCGATGCGACTCCTTTTCCCGCCCATCGTCCGGAGACAGTACAAGACTGCCCCGTGGTCAGAGCGGCGGACACCGGATCCGTCAGGTTCTTCGCATGAGAGGCGCGTCGAGACGCCGATCAATTTTATCGCGAGGAATGAGACAGCTCGCCTCACTTGGAGATGTGAGCCAACTTAAATGAAAACCCACAGAACCCCAAGAGAGTTGCAAGAAGACTAGGCGCAAGGGGGGACGGATGTCAAGGCAGATGCCTGTAGGCACAGCGCTGAAACGTGCTGTCTGGACTGCCTGGGTCCAGCTTCTCGCGCCTGCACTGATTCGGCTATTGGGTAAAGACGATGGGCAGAACTTGATCGTAGGGCTGAATGATGAGGCTAAGGGATTTCCGATTCTGAAATGCATCGTGGGTGACAGGAAATGTAACGATGATCGTGCCCTGGATGGCTTCGCCGCTCTTCAGCTTGGTCTCGGGAATAATGGCGGCGGGTGCAGCGCCTTTTTTTAGAGCCGGAAACGCCTGGTAGAAGCGGTCGAAATCAATAGCGGACGCGCCTTCGTCGGTGTACTCCTTGCCGTCGCTGGTTTTCAAAACGGCCTTCACGGTGTGGACGTAGAGCGTTTTCTCCGCGGAGTTTTGCAGCGAGGCGGTGATGGCCACCATGAGGGTGTTCTGGTTGGGAATTTCCACATCCGTGATTTGGACGATGGCGCCGTGGCCCTGCGGCTTGGCGCGCTGTTGAAAAGAGATGACGGCGGCGACTATGCCGACCAGCGCCAGACCGATCAGGAGGATGCCAAGGGGAGGCAGGTTGCGTTTCGCCGTGCCGAATTCGTCCCCAATGTTGATGGTGGGGCCGGGCTGCGAAAGATCGTCGGGCATAGGTGGATTGTAGCGGATTTGGGCGATGCGTTCCTTCGCAGCGAAGAAGGCGTCGGGAGGATCGAACCGGTGTTGCTTTGGATGCGTAGCCTGCGGAACTGCGGGAGGTCCATTGCTGCAGGGCTGAGTTGGTGGCCATGCCTTCATCGGACAATTCTGGAATTCTAGCAAGTAGCATTCGAATGGGCCGGCCCGTGCTGTAAACTTCAATTGAAAGCCAAGGGTACAGGTGTCGCAGCGATGAACGGAAAGACAATTCTGCGTGAGGCGTTTGCCGCCATGAGGCGCAACTGGATTCGCACCGTCCTCACTATGCTGGGGATTGCAGTGGGA